>JAQXUQ010000001.1 GCA_029224465.1 Bacillota bacterium
AGAAAACAGTCGCCAACAAGAAGAAAGCTACAAAATAATATCGTAATAACAATATGGCAAAAAAGACAGTCGCAGCAAAAAAGAGGAATGTCAAGGTTGACGGAACAGGTCAGCTTCATGTGCATAGCTCTTTCAACAACATCATTGTGTGTCTTGCCAACAGCCAGGGTCAGGTAATCTCTTGGTCGTCGGCCGGCAAGATGGGCTTCAGAGGCTCCAAGAAGAACACGCCCTATGCTGCCCAGATGGCAGCTCAGGATTGTGCGAAGGTAGCCTACGACCTTGGACTTCGCAAAGTAAAGGCATATGTGAAGGGTCCGGGCAACGGTCGCGAGGCCGCCATCCGTTTCGTTCACCAGAGCGGCATCGAGGTGACAGAGATCATCGATGTGACTCCGCTTCCCCACAATGGATGCCGTCCTCCGAAGAGAAGAAGAGTCTAGTTTGTTACGGATGCTGCGGCATCCTGACAATAAATGTAGGCGTTGGAAGAAGACTGCGGGCAGTCTGCTGACAGACAGCAGGCGCAGTTGTAAACAACAGACGCAGCTCTGCGGCTGCGCATGAATTCCTCCCCGTAGCGGGGAAACTACGAAAGGAGCCGATTATGGCAGTAGATAAGACACCAGTTTTGAAGAGATGCAGATCTCTTGATCTTGATCCGACCTTCCTCGGATATGACAAGAAGTCCAAGAGAACCCTTGTAAGAAGAAGCAGAAAGCTTTCCGAATACGGCACACAGCTTCGCGAGAAGCAGAAGGCAAAGTTCATTTACGGCGTTCTTGAGAAACCTTTCAGAAACTATTATGAGAAGGCCGACAGAATGAAGGGGATGACCGGTGATAACCTTATGGTTATGCTCGAGAGCCGTCTGGATAATGTTGTTTTCCGCATGGGCTTTGCGAGAACAAGAAGAGAAGCCCGTCAGGTCGTTGACCACAAGCACATTCTTGTTAACGGCAAGTGCATCAATATTCCTTCTTATCAGGTAAGCGCGGGCGATGTAATCGAAGTCAAGGAGAAATCCAAGACGATGCAGAGATTCAAGGATATCGCTGCAGTTACCGCCGGCAGACTTACTCCCGAGTGGGTTGATGTGGACAAGGAGAACTTCAAGGGCACAGTAAGTACACTTCCTAAGAGAGATCAGATTGACGTTCCTGTAAACGAAATGCAGATCGTCGAGCTCTATTCCAAATAATGTTCTGATAGCATTAGGGAAACACAAAACCATGAAGGAGGTATACGCGTGTTTGACTTTGAAAGACCCCGTATTGAAATCGCTGAGATTACAGACGATAAGAAGTATGGCAGATTCGTTGTGGAACCGCTTGAAAGAGGTTATGGCATCACGCTGGGCAATTCCCTCCGCAGAATCATGCTTTCCTCGCTTCCCGGAGCAGCTGTCAGCCAGATCATGATTTCCGGTGTAAATCACGAGTTCAGTACAATTCCCGGCGTTAAGGAAGATGTTTCGGATATAATCCTGAATATCAAGAGCCTTGCGATTCAGAATAACAGTGAATCCGCTGAGCCGAAAACCGCTTATATCGATTACGAAGGCGAAGGCGTTGTATATGCCAAGGATATCCAGGCGGATCAGGATATCGAGATTATGAATCCCGACCAGGTCATCGCGACGCTCAGCGGCAGCAAGGCAAAGCTTTATATTGAGCTGACCATTACAAAGGGAAGAGGCTACGTTAGCGCGGATAAGAATAAGGACGAGAACACCAAGATTGGCGTTATTCCGATCGATTCTATCTATACTCCTGTTCAGAGAGTCAATGTTACGGTTGAGAACACCCGTGTCGGCCAGCAGACAGACTATGACAAGCTGACGCTCGAAGTTACAACTAACGGCACACTGGCTCCCGATGATGCTGTAAGCCTTGCGGCAAAGGTGCTTTCCGAGCATCTTTCCGTATTCATCGATCTTTCCGAGAACGGTGAAAATGCAGTTGTCATGGCTGACAAGGAAGAGAGCCAGTCGTCGCAGGTGCTCGAGATGAGCATCGATGAGCTCGAGCTTTCCGTACGCTCCTATAATTGCCTGAAGCGCGCGGGAATCAATACAGTTCAGGAACTGTGCGACAAGACAGAAGACGAGATGATGAAAGTCAGGAACCTCGGCAAGAAGTCTCTTGATGAAGTCCATGAGAAGCTCAAAGAGCTCGGACTCGGATTCAAGAGCAGCGGCGAGAGCACGGCAGAGTAATTGCTTCGCGGGTGAATGCCTGCGCAGCGTGTAAATCCCGGCATGGTAATTCCTGTGAGGTACATGCAGGGCATGGCAGAATCAGTTGACAGCCGCGGGTAAATCCGAAGGTGCCGCGGCTGCCGCCATAGAAAGGACAGACAAATGGCTGAGTACAGAAAATTAGGCAAGAAAACAAAACTTAGAAAAGCACTTCTCCGCAACCAGGTGACACAGCTGGTTTACAAGGGAAAAATCGTTACAACCGAGGCAAGAGCCAAGGAAGTTCAGAAGATTGTCGAGCCTCTTGTAACACTTGCTGCCAAGGAGAAGGATAATTTCGAAGAAGTAACCGTTAAGGCTAAGGTTGCGCGCAGGGACAAGGATGGCAAGCGCGTCAAGGAAGTCGTAGACGGCAAGAAGGTTACCGTTTATGACGAAGTTGAGAAGAAGATCACAAAGGATGCTCCGAGCCGTCTTCATGCGAGAAGACAGATCGCACGCGTTCTGTATCCTGTAGTTGAGGTTCCGACAGCAGCTGCCGGCCGCAAGAAGAATACCAAGAAGGTTGATCTTGTTGCCAAGATGTTCGATGAGTACGGCAAGAAGTATGCCGGACGCAAGGGTGGTTATACCCGTATTGTCAAGATCGGACAGAGAAAGGGCGATGCAGCTCTGATGGTTGTTCTTGAGTTTGTAGAAGCTTAAATCTGAAATATTTTTACGCGGGAGGGTGGAGACATCCTTCCGCTTTTTTATTTTTCTTCACATCATACCAAAAGTCTGCTATCCTTCTTTCATATGCGAAGAACGTTCCGCAGCAGACGATAGAGGATAATCGATGGAAATGGTGAAAGCCGTAGGGCTGATTCATGATTATATAACAAGAGATGAGGAAGGCAATGTTTCCGGTACGGTACGTGCGGTTGACGGAGTTGACCTCGATGTACAGCCGGGACAGTTTATTGCCGTACTCGGACACAACGGTTCGGGAAAATCTACCCTGGCAAAACATATCAACGCGCTATTGTATCCTACCGGCGGAACCGTCTGGCTGGACGGCATGGACACGCAGGACGAGTCCAGACTCTGGAATATCCGGCAGGAAGCCGGCATGATTTTTCAGAATCCCGATAACCAGATCATTGGTCAGGTTGTAGAGGAAGATGTCGGCTTCGGCCCTGAGAACATGGGTGTTCCGACAAAGGAAATCTGGCAGCGTGTCGAAGAGGCTTTAAAGGCGGTCGGCATGTGGGAGTTCCGCAAGAAGTCTCCGAACCGTCTTTCAGGCGGTCAGAAGCAGCGCGTATCTATCGCAGGCGTTATCGCGATGCATCCGAAGTGCATCGTCATGGACGAGCCGACGGCAATGCTCGATCCGGGCGGCCGGAGGGAAGTTATCCGCGCTGCGAGAGCGCTCAATGAAGTTGAGAAAATCACGATTATTCTGATTACGCATCACATGGAAGAAGCTATTTACGCGGATCATGTTTATGTCATGGATCAGGGAAAGATCGCACTGCAGGGAACGCCGCGTGAAGTCTTTTCTCATGTGGAGCAGATGCAGAAGCTCCACCTCGATGTGCCGAAGGTCACACTGCTCGCGTATGAACTGGGGAAGAGGGGATTAAAACTTCCGGCAGGAATACTGACCAAAGAGGAACTGGCGGAGGCACTAGGGCTTACTTCCGGCAAGGAAGAACACGCTTCCGCGTCAGGCGCATTGAACGCGGGACAGGAGCAGTAATGGCACTTAGAGTCGACGATATAAGCTATGAATATGAAAAAGGCACTGCCATGTCCGTGCATGCGCTGGAACATGTCAGTGTTGATATCCCAGATGGTCAGTTTATCGGTTTGGTAGGGCATACAGGCTCCGGAAAGTCCACATTTGTACAGATGCTGAACGGTCTGCTGAAACCTTCCGAAGGGCACATTTACTGGAACGATCAGGATATCCATGCGGACGGATTTGACAGGAAGAAGCTGCGCGCGGATGTCGGGCTTGTTTTTCAGTATCCGGAACACCAGCTGTTCGAGCAGGATGTCATCAGTGATGTTATGTTCGGACCGCGAAACCTCGGACTTTCCGAGGAAGAATGCAGGAAAAGAGCAGAGGAAGCGCTTAGACGAAGCGGACTTTCCGAAGAATTCTGGAAACAGTCCCCGTTTGATCTTTCGGGCGGCCAGCAGCGCAGAGCGGCCATCGCGGGCGTACTTGCGATGCTGCCGAAAGTCCTGATCCTTGATGAGCCGACAGCAGGACTGGACCCCAAAGGACGCGATGAGATTCTTGATATGGTGCGCGGGATGAAGCAGCAGCTTCACATGACAATACTTCTTGTATCGCACAGTATGGACGATGTCGCTGAATACGCGGACCGTATTATTGTCATGAATGACGCGAAAATATTGATGGACGGCTCGCCCAAAGAGGTTTTTGCGCGCTATAAAGAGCTGGAAGCCGTCGGACTTTCCGCACCGCAGATGGCCTATATCATGCAGTATCTGAAGGAGTGCGGCCTTCCTGTCCGGACGGATATTCTGACTGTGGATGAGGCGGCGGAGGAGATTCTGCGTCACAGAGGAGAGCTGCATGTTCAATGAAATTACACTCGGGCAATACTATCAGACAGATTCGGTCATCCACAGGCTCGACCCCAGAGTAAAACTGATTGCAACGCTCGCGTACATCATTTCCCTTTTCATTGTGAACGGATGGATCGGTTATGCGCTCGCGGCACTTTATCTGGTCATCGTCATTTCGCTTTCCAGAGTTCCGTTCCACTATATTGTGCGCGGAATGAAAGCGGTGATGTTCATTCTGCTGATCACCCTTCTGTTCAACCTGTTCCTGACACCGGGAACGCCGGTCTGGACACTCGGACCCTTGACGCTGACGCGGGAGGGCATTGTTTTTGCGGTGAAAATGGCGGTGCGCCTGACCTTCCTGATTTTCGGCTCGTCACTGATGACGCTGACGACGACGCCGAACGAACTTACGGACGCGATGGAAAGCGTGATGGGACCGTTAAAAGTGCTTCACGTACCGGTACATGAAATTTCGATGATGATGTCCATCGCGCTCCGGTTTATTCCGATTCTGATGGAAGAAACCGACAAAATCATGAAAGCGCAGATTGCACGCGGCGCGGACTTTGAATCCAGAAATCTCATGAAGAAAATCAAAAGCCTTGTCCCTCTGCTCGTTCCGCTTTTTATCTCCGCTTTCCGAAGAGCCAATGATCTGGCGATGGCGATGGAAGCAAGATGCTACCGCGGCGGAGAGGGACGGACCAAAATGAAGCCGCTCGTCTATAGAGGCGCGGACGCCGCAGCGTATGTGTTTCTGGCACTGTATTTTGTGTCCTGCATTGTTTTGCGCGTACTGGGGATGTGAGCCATGACACAGAGAATCCTGCTGGTGATCGCCTATGACGGCACGAATTACAACGGTTTCGCGATGCAGAAGGATGAAAGCCTTGTCACGATTGAGGGTACGTTGAACCACGCGCTGCGGCAGCTGACGGGTGAAGACATCCATGTGATCGGAGCAAGCCGTACCGACGCGGGGGTGCACGCATACTGCAACTATGTGGTTTTCGATACGCAGAGCCGGATTCCGCCGGTAAAATTCGCCGACGCGCTGAATACGAAGCTTCCGCCCGATATCCGTGTCCGGAAATCCAGACTGACAGAACCGGACTTTCATCCGAGGAACGCGGAAACGGTCAAAACATACGAATACCGGATCTACAACGCGCGGGTGCCGGATCCCATCCGGCGGAATTACTGTTACTATACGCATTTTCATCTTGACTGTGACAGGATGCGCGAGGCAGCGAAGTACCTTGTCGGCGAGCATGATTTCAAGAGTTTCTGCAACCCGGCAACCGCGGCAGCGACAACGGTCCGGGAAGTCGTATCCATTGAGATTGCTGAAAAAAGCTGCAGTGTGCCGTCCATCATGCTGACGAAAAACCATACTGTCGCGCAGCAGGATGAGGCGCGGGAGATCACGATCCGCGTACAGGGCAAGGGCTTTCTGTACAACATGGTCCGCATCATTGCAGGGACGCTGATAGATGTCGGACGGGGCAACCGGGAGCCGTATCAGGTGAAAGAAATGCTGGATGCGCGAGATCGCCGGTGCGCCGGGCCGACTGCGCCGGCCTGCGGACTTTTTCTTACGGATTACCGATTCATCCATTGACACTGCAATTTCAAAGTTTTATAATGTCTTCCGTGTGACGCGACAAGGCATTATTCTGCCTTCTTTTGATCGGAAGATCATGGCTGCAGGATAGCGAAACTCCCCGGTTTTTGCGAAACGTGCCGCGGCGCGGTGCGATCACACATGATGAATGGAAATGTTTTCACACAAACTGGAGGCTATATAATGAAGACCTATATTCCCAGCGCCAAATCCATTGAAAGAAAATGGTATGTTGTAGACGCTACAGATAAGACTCTCGGACGTCTTGCTTCGGAAGTGGCAACTGTCCTTCGCGGCAAGAACAAGCCCATTTATACACCGTTCCTTGACTGCGGTGACTATGTGATCGTAATCAACGCCGAGAAGATTAAAGTGACAGGCAAGAAGATGGAGCAGAAGCTGTACTTCCGCCATTCCGCATATATCGGCGGCAACGCATGGCACCTGACAACACTCCGTGAAGCACTTGCCAAGAAGCCTGTATGGGTTGTTGAGCACGCAATCCGTGGAATGCTCCCTTCCGGAAAGCTTGGTGATCAGATGTACACGAAGCTTCATGTATATGAAGGCCCTGAGCACAATCACGCAGCGCAGAAGCCTGAAGTACTGGAATTCTAATCGGAGGAGGATACGAAGATGGCAAAGGCAGTTACTTACTACGGAACAGGCAGAAGAAAATCTTCTGTAGCCAGAGTTTTCCTTACACCTGGCAAGGGTAATATCACAATCAACAAGAGAACAGTTGATGATTACTTTGGTCTTGATACCCTCAAGATTATCGTTAATCAGCCGCTGGAAGCAACAAAGACAGCGGATCAGTACGATCTTTACATTACGGTAAAGGGCGGCGGAACAACCGGACAGGCTGGCGCTATCCGTCAGGGTATCGCGAGAGCGCTGTGCGAGGCAGATGCCGAGTTCAGACCGGTGCTCAAGGCAGCCGGATATCTTACTCGTGATTCGAGAATGAAGGAGAGAAAGAAGTACGGTCTCAAGAAGGCTCGTAGAGCTCCGCAGTTCTCCAAGAGATAATAACAGTTTTGAAAATTACCCCGTACATATGCGGTTCACCGTATATGTACGGGGATTTTTTGTGTTTTGGAATAGGGGGAAGTCAACCAAAAATCAACGCACTGTAAAAATGTATGCCTATGCCTGTGATGATCTGAAATGGCGTGAACATTGTTTTTGACGGGATTTTGATTGTTTTGTGCCGGGATCTGCCTCATTCTGTATGCGGCGAACAAGCCGGAGAGATTAACGGCGTCCGCCGCCAAAATATGATATGCTATTTCTGATGCTTTAGCGGATTTAAGAAGAAAGTTTCTTTGGAGGATGAGCGATGCGTATCAGAAGAGCAGAAGAAAAAGATATTCCGCGGCTGCATGAGCTGCTGGGGCAGGTATTGCAGATCCATGCGGACATCCGGCCGGATATTTTTATTCCGGGCACTACGAAGTACACGGACGATGAACTTCGGGACATGGTTCACGACGATCAGAACCCGATTTATATCGCGGCAGATGAGCAGGATGTCTGCGAAGGATACGCGTTCTGCCAGCTCCGGCAGCAGCCTTTTTCCAACAATATGGTACCGTTCCTGTCACTTTTCATCGACGATTTATGTGTTGATCAGAAGACCAGAGGACAGCATGTCGGCGAGAGCCTGTTCGAATTTGTGAAGCAGGAGGCGAAGAGGCTTGGCTGCTATGAGGTGCAGCTTGATGTTTGGGGTGGCAACACGTCGGCAGAAAAGTTCTATGAAAAGATGGGGATGAGGACCAAAGAGCGGCGCCTGGAGTATATTGTGGGATAAGCGCTGCCAAGAGGGAAACCAATGCTTAGCGACGGACTATATGAGCAGGTTATCAATGACGGCATGGACAGTGAGCTTTCGGAAAGCGAAAAGCTTAGCCAGACTGCCCATATCGATTCGGCCGAGGCATCCAAGGTGCTTGCCAAGTATGTAGCCGAAGTTGTAGAAGAAGGCCTTGAGAATATTAAAGACAGCGGCGGCGATATTAACGACCAGGTCGCTCTGACGAATCAGATCATCAATACGATCCGTGCGAGAACGAAGGATGAAGATTTCCGGTCTCTTACGGTGGCGGAGCGCGCGGAACAGCTTCTTGCGTTGTATGACCGGCAGAATACGATCTGGGCGGTGGACGACCACGCCAAAATAGTGCGCCCTGAAACCTCCATTGCGCAGTCCAGCCTTTTTACCGGTGCAGTTCATGAGCCACAGATGTATACGGAGCTCAAAAAGGAGATTCTATCCTGTAACCGGATTGATATGCTGGTTTCTTTCATCAAGTGGAGCGGACTTCGCCTTCTTATGGATGAGCTGATTGAATTCACACAAAAAGGAGGAGAGCTCCGCGTTATTACGACTTCCTACATGGGCGCGACCGATGTGAAAGCAATCGAAGAGCTGCGAAAGCTTCCGGGAACAAAGATCAAAGTCAGCTATAATACAAAAATTACCCGACTTCATGCGAAGGCATACATCTTTTATCGCAATACCGGCTTTACAACTGCCTACATCGGCTCATCAAACCTCTCAAATGCGGCGCTGACGAGCGGCCTTGAATGGAACACAAAAATTACAAGTAAAGATCTGCCGGAAACTATGGACAAGGTTACGGCAACCTTCGAATTCTATTGGAACGACAGAGAATTCGAATACTACGATGAGGGGCAGAAGGAACGGCTTGCCAAGGCCCTGCATGCCGAGAAATATCAGGATGGCAGCTGCCCGGAAATCTATACCATGGATATTCGTCCTTACTCCTATCAGCAGGAAATTCTGGACAAACTGCAGGCCGAGCGGACAGTTCGTGGATACACGCGGAATCTTGTCGTTGCTGCCACGGGTACCGGAAAAACTGTCATTTCCGCACTGGATTACAAACGTTTTCGCAGGGAGAATGCCGGCAGCCCGTGCCGGTTATTATTTGTTGCTCACCGAGAAGAAATCTTAAGGCAGAGCATGTATACGTTCCGTGCTGTTTTGAAGGATGCGAATTTCGGAGAAATGTTTACGGGCAGCGTGAAGCCGGACAGTCCGGATTATCTGTTTATGTCTATTCAGACTTTCAACAGCCAGAATTTTCCGGCTAAAACAACTCCGGATTTTTACGATTACATTGTTGTGGATGAGTTCCACCATGCCGCAGCACCGTCCTATCAGAAATTGCTTGAATATTATCATCCGAAGATTTTGCTTGGCCTGACTGCTACGCCGGAGAGGATGGACGGCAAGAGTGTCACAGGATATTTTCATGGCCGTATTGCTGCGGAAATACGGCTGCCGGAAGCAATTGACCGGAAACTGCTTTGTCCGTTTCAGTATTTTGGCGTAACGGACACCGTAGATTTGGATAAACTTCGCTGGACCGCAGGCGGATATGACAAAACAGAACTCTCCAACATCTACACGATAAGCGGTTTTGCTGCTCGTCAGCGTGCGGATCTGATTATTTCCTCCATTCTGAAATATGTGACGGATATCAATACTGTAAAAGGACTTGGCTTTTGTGTAACGGTTGAACACGCAGAGTTTATGTGCCGCCACTTCAATGAGCATGGAATTCCAGCCATGTTTCTGACCGGGCAGTCTCCGGCTGAGGTTCGGAAGAATGCGAAGGAAAATCTGATAACCGGAAAGGTACGCTTTATTTTCGTTGTCGATATCTATAATGAAGGCGTTGACATTCCGGAAGTCAATACGGTCCTGTTTCTTCGCCCGACGGAATCCCTGACCGTATTCCTGCAGCAGCTTGGCCGCGGTCTGCGTCTTTCGCCGGATAAAGACTGCCTTACTGTATTGGATTTTATCGGTCAGGCAAATAAAAAGTATAACTTTGAAGATAAATTTGCAGCACTGCTCTCTAATACGTCTCGAAGTGTGACACGGGAAATCAAGGAGGGCTTTGTATCGGCGCCGAAGGGCTGTTACATACAACTGGAAAAGAAAGCGGCAAAGTATATTCTGGATAACATCCGTGCCACATATGGAAACGCAGCAGGGTTAGTGTTACGCATAGCTTCCTTTGAGGAAGATACGGGCTTGACACTCAGTCTTGAAAGCTTTCTTTCCTACTATCATCTGGATCCTCGGAGCATTTACCGGTGCGCAATGTTTTCCCGCTTATGCGCACGAGCGGATGTAATACCAGATTTCGATGAGCCTTTGGAAGCTGCGCTGACAAAAGCAATGCCGAAGCTGGCTGTTATTGATTCGCGCAGGTGGATTTCGTTTCTGCTGGACATCCTGCCGCGGCTCGATAACGTGAATTTCGATCAGCTTTCAGATCTACACAAACGAATGCTGCAGATGTTTTATATTACTGTCTGGGGAAAGGCGGCAGAAGACTGGAACAGTGGTGAGGTTCTGGGAAATCTCTATGCGCTTGCGGACAGTCCGGTTTTGTTGAGAGAGCTGATTACGCTTTTGCAGTATCAGTATGACAGAATTGACTTTATCGATGCTCCTGTGGCTGCGGAGTTTGACTGCCCGCTTGACCTGTATTGCACGTATTCACGCGATCAGCTGCTTGTGGCTCTGGATTTTCTACGACCGTCAACAGTACGCGAAGGCGTCAAATGGCTCCCGGAACATCAGATAGATGTGCTCTTTGTGACACTGAATAAATCGGACAAAGATTATTCCCCTACAACAATGTATAAAGATTATTCCATTAATGAGTGGCTCTTTCATTGGCAGAGCCAGAGCACTACGAGTGCAAATTCATCGACGGGGCAGCGCTATATTCACCATAAACAAAGAGGCAGCAGGGTGCTTCTCTTTGTACGGGAGTTTAAGTCTGACAAGATCACAAATAGCGCAGAAGCATACACTTGTCTTAGCACGGCAACCTATGTTAAGCATGAAGGCGAAAAGCCGATGAACATAACCTGGCGGTTGGATTCTCCGATTCCTGCCAAGTATTTGCGGAAGACAAACAAGCTGGTCGTCGGATGACTTGTATGCCTCGATTTATGCAAGAGAACTTTCACGGCAGATTTGAGAAAGCGCCGGAAACTGGGGACTGATCGACATCAGCGGCTTACTGACATTAGCCGACTTCTTCATTGATGGATTTGTGGCAGACATTTTTGTGCAGTCCAAGATCCGGAAAAGGCAGCAAGTGCAGGAAGAGATCCTCCGCGTTTTACGCAGATCTTAATTCAGTGGCCGCCCGGATAAACGGAACGGTGTCCTCAAACATTATGATCCTTTGATTTTGCGGATGGCTCGCAGAAGTCACCCGCGCAAGTACTGCTCCAGATACTCCGCCACGGAACGGCTCATTTCCCGTGAAAAACCAGAGTTATATTTGCGGTTACAGAATGCGCGCATCCAGTCAGTATAATCACAGTTGCCACACTGCTTTCGGAACATGGACTCCAGTTCCTGTGCATCCCGGTGGTGATAATAGTTTTCCTGCACAATGTCTTTGAGGTCCATACGTTCCGGCTTTCTGCGGTCCATCTGCTGCGGAGTCGGATAACCGAAAACCAGCAGCGCCGCGGGAAAAACATAATCCGGAAGCGCCAAAAGCTTTCGGATCGTTTCGCAGTTTTCCATGACATCTCCGATGTAACAGGAGCCGATGCCCAGGCTTTCCGCCGCGGTAACGGCATTCTGCGCAGCAATCAGAGCGTCATCAATCGAAAGAATCAGATCCCCGGGGCCGGGCTTTCGCGGGTCACATCCGCAGGCCTTAAATGCCTCATACCATTTCAGACAGTCGGCGAGATACAGAAGGACCAGCTTCGCCTGCGCGATAAACGGCTGATGATCACAGGCGTCTGCCAGCGCCGACTGCACCTGCGGATCTGTGACCTTCAAAATCGTGTATAATTGCTGATTTCCGGCAGTCGGAGCCATTGTGGAGGCCTCGAGTATCACCTGCACTTTCTCCGGTTCGATATCCCTTTCGGTATAGGAGCGGACCGATTTCCTGTTTTTCAGCTGTTTCAATACTTCGTTCTGCATAGTCTGCCTTCCTCTCTGTTATCCAGTATATGGTTTTTCGCAGTCCGATTGCAATCAGATCATTTCATCCGGGCATTCTGTAAATTGGAAAAAAGATCTCCAATTCGCTGAGCAGATCCCCAATGCAGCACCGGAACGCCCTCAATACCACCTCTCTGATACTATCTGAAAAATAATTCAATGAATCACAAAAAGTATGAAAAAAGTTCATACTTATCTTTCCTGTGGTCTTTGCTTATGATGGAACCACAGGAAAGGAGTTCACGATGAATAAAAAGAAAAGCACATGGGACAAAATACCGAATGGCGTCTGGCTCCTGCTATCGCTTGGCGTTGCCGTCGCCCTCTGGCTGTTCGCTGCTTACCGGTGGCCGATTGTTTTTGCCAGCCCGAAAAAGGTGCTGGATGCCTTTATCTCCAAAGGTATTGATTCGTCGATCCTCTGGGAACACATCTGGGGTTCCCTGTCCAGAGTGTTGACAGGCTTCGGCATCGCGTTTGTTCTGGCAATTCCGACCGCGTTCCTGATGGCATGGTACGAACCGTTCTGCAGGATCGTCGAGCCGTGGATACAGTTTGTCAGAAACATACCGCCTCTTGCGTATGTTTTCCTGATTACGGCAGCGCTCGGCGTCGGCAATATCGGCAAAGTCACGGTCATCGTGATCGCGTCTTTCCTCGTACAGGTTGTTACCGTGTATCAGGGCGTCAAAGGTGTTGACGCGACGCTGATCAAGGCGGCGAGAGTACTCGGCGCGGGCAACCGGGATATCTTCTTCAAGATCATCATTCCGGCTTCGACACCGTACATTTTAGTAGCCGCAAGACTTGGCCTTTCGACTTCCCTGACGACCCTGATGGCATCGGAAATCGTCGGCGGCGACAGAGGCCTCGGCATGATGATCCAGAAGGCCAGCGGTTATTATCAGATGGACGTCGTACTTCTGGGTATTATCATTCTCGGTATTATCGGTATCTCGTTTGAAAAGATCGTTAAATTCCTTGAAAGGAGGTTTACAGGATGGCAGGAAACAGTCCAGTAAAAGTCAAAATCGACCACGTCGTCAAGAAATTTAACGGCCGAAACGGAGAAATGACAGCACTGAACGGCGTGGATCTGGATATTCATGAAAATGAATTTGTCTGTGTCGTAGGACCGTCGGGCTGCGGAAAATCAACGCTGCTCAACATCATCGGAGGCCTGGACAAGCCGACAGACGGACATGTCTATGTAGACGGCAAAGAGGTCGACGGGCCGAGCCCGGAGAGGGGCATTGTTTTCCAGCAATACGCACTATTTCCCTGGCTGACGGTTGAGAAGAACGTCATGTTCGGCCTTCTGCAGCAGGGCGTTAACCGCAGCGATGCGCTCGAAACAGCTCACAAATATCTGAAGATGGTAGATCTCGAAGAGTTTGCGAAAGCGTATCCGAAGGAGCTTTCCGGCGGCATGAAGCAGAGAGTCGCAATCGCGAGAGCCTACGCGGTAAATCCGAAAGTCCTTCTGATGGACGAACCGTTCGGCGCGCTGGATGCGCAGACAAGAACACAGCTGCAGACCGAGCTTCTGGAGACCTGGGAAAAGGAGCAGAAGACCTGTTTCTTCATCACGCATGATGTAGAAGAGGCAATCATTCTCGCGCAGAGAGTCGTCGTCATGCACGCGCGGCCCGGCAGAGTAAAAGAGATCGTTGATATCGATATTCCTTATCCGAGAGATCAGGCGACTAAGATGTCCCCGAGATTCCTGGAGCTCAAGAATCATATCTGGAAACAGGTATATGAGGAATATCTGGCAGTCCGCAAATAAAATTCAGAAATATCCACACAGGTGGATCAGATAAAACAAGCACAACAGGAGGAATCATTATGAAGAGAAGAGCACTGGCAGTTCTCCTTACAGCTTCCATGGCTGCGATGCTTGCAGCCTGCGGCGGCAATTCCGGAGCGGCATCGTCCAAGGCGGATTCGGCAGCGACAACAGCAGCGACAGAAGCACCGGCCGCTGCGACAGAAGCGAAAACAGACAGCGCCGAAGCAGCAACAGACACAGCAGCGGCAGCACCTGCGAAGGAATATGAGCCCGTTACGGTCAGAGTTGCGTACATGCCGAACATGGGATCCGCAGCTTCGTTATTCGTCGGTATTGATCAGGGATATTTCGAGGAGTACGGAATCACCGTAGAGCCTGCGGAGTTCCAGGGCGGCCCCGCGGAGATTACGGCAATGGCTTCGGGCGACATTGACATTTCTCAGATCGGACACGGCGCGCACGCACTCTGCATCGAAGGACAGGCGAAGATTTTCCAGATGGATCATACTACCTCTCTATCGGATGAAGTGGTCGCGAACAAGTCCCATGGTATCGAGAAGCCGGAAGATCTGAAGGGAAAGACCATCGCGGTCGCGTCCGGAACTTCTTCGGAAATCATCCTGCAGCAGGTACTCGCGAAAGCCGGTCTGACAGACAAGGATGTCAAGCTCGTTGAGATGGCAGTAGACGGCATGACAACCGCTATGGTTGCGGATCAGATTGATGCCTGCGCTACCTGGAGTCCGAATACGGTTACACTTAAAAATGCATTGAAAGATAATTATGTATCCCTTGGTGGCAACAAGGACTTCCTTGATCAGGCGATTTTCCCGTCCAGCTATATCACGACCGAGAAGTACGCGAATGAGAATCACGATGTGCTTGTTCGTTTCGCGGCAGCGCTCGACAAGGCACATGATTACCGCGCGGCACATACCGAGGAAGCTGCAAAGTCGCTTGCAAAGCATCTTGACGCTCCCGAAGAAACCATGCTCGCTTCGATTAAAGAAGCTGACTGGGATACCATCACGAAGATCGCGGGAGACATGGACGCGCTCAAGAAAGTTTATGAGACCCAGCAGAATGTGTTCATCGCGAACGGCCGGATCAAGGAGAAGGTTGATACGGATTCCTATGTATTGTACGATGTGATGAAGGAAGGATACGATCTGTATTCCGCTTCCAAATAACGGATGGCCGCACGAGGAACGCAGCATTGAAACAGTATGCCCGAATCCGTTCTCTGCAGCCGCAAAGCTTCAATGAGGGAGGCCGGGTGCTCTGATACAGGGCCCCGGTCTTTAAGGTGTCGGATGCATGTTGATTTTAATGCTGGCTATATCAGCCCTTATCTTCTTACTGATCGGCATTCTCAAAAAGAGTGACCGCTCCTTTTCGCTCCTGCTTCTGAGTGCCACCGAGACGATCATGTTCGGCGGCATCATTATCTACATCGCGATGATGGGCGGTACGGCCGCAAAGGAGGTAAGACTTCTGTTCGGCTCCTCGGACATTCAGCACTGGCTGCGGGCGCTGCCGATTCATCTGGACCGGCTCGGATATACCGTCGCGGTATGCAGGCTGCTGTTTCCGTGGCTATATCTGCGGGTATCGCTGGAATTCTGCAATACCGGAATGATCCGGAGGCGCGCGCGGCTGATCCGGATGGTGACGTTCCTGCCGACGGCATTGTTTCTGGCTTATTACTATCCGCCGGTCTTCCGGTGGTTCGCGGAGCTGCACTTTGAAATGCAGGTAGTTATGATGAAGCTTGTCTTCGCATGGCTTCTGCTGATTATTGCGGTTTCGTTCGCTCTGCTGCTTCTCGAATATGCACGAACGACGATTCCGATGTTCCGCAGGGACTTTTTCTATATCCTGCTGTATCTTTTCGCGGCGGCTGTTTTATATCTGCTGTATGCGACAAAGGATCCGTCGCAGATCTACAACATGTTCATCTCCGAGTACATTCAGCTGGGGATCAGCAATTATATCAGTTCCGCCCTTTCCTCCCGTGGCTGGATTGTGATCTTTATCATTACGCTGTTATCCACGGCCGCCGGAACTTATGGCGTTTTCCGGTATGTGCAGGTGGAGTACTCCGAGAACCGGGAGGACCTGCGGCTGGAACGGCAGTTTGATCTGGCGGGCATGGGCGTGTCTGTTTTCGCGCACGGGATGAAGAATCAGGTGCTCACGGCACAGGTTCTGCATAAAAGAATGAAAAAGGAACTTGCCAAAGACGAGCCGGACATCGAACAGCTGCGGCGCATCGAAGAGCAGCTGAGCGATCTGAACGTCACAATGAAAACGAGGCTGGAGGAATTCTATTCGGCGGTCAGAAACAACGCGCTGACCCTTGTGCCGGTTCCGGCGGAGCAGATCGCGGAGCTCGCCGTGGAACGCTTCCATGAGAAGTATCCGGAAGGACAGGTGCAGACGCAGATCTGCACCCGCAGGAAGGTGCTGGCCGACAAGACAGCAATGTCCGAAGCCGTTTACAATCTTCTGACCAACGGGTATGAGGCCGCGGCTGCCGCGGGAAGAACGCCGCAGGTGCGGCTTTCGGTACGTGCGGAAAGAATGTGGACCATCTTCGAGGTTACGGACAACGGAAACGGCATACCGCCTTCGCTTCGCGGCAAAATCTTCGAGCCGTTTTATACCAGTAAGAGTAAAAACACAAACTGGGGCATGGGACTTTTCTATGTCCGCAGAATTGTGCGCAAACATTTCGGTCACCTGAAAACGGTTTCCGAAGAAGGAAAGGGAAGTACTTTCCTTCTGATGCTTCCGCGTTACGGAGATGAAGAAGGAGGAAAACACCGCTCTTCCCGGCAGGAGGCAAAGTCATGAAGAAGATAGGAGAATATCTGATCCGGGTCATGGTTGCCGAAGACATCGACATCCTGCGGGAAGACTTCTGTGAAATCATCGGCGAACAGGAGGACATGGAGATTGTCGGAAGCGCGCCGAGCGGTCAGGAAATCGTGCAGCTCGCGCTGGAACGGAAGCCCGATATTGTCCTGATGGATATAGAAATGGAGACGCTGACCGCCGGTATCGATGCCGCAGAGGAAATACATAGAAGCAGTCCCGGAATCAAAATTATCTTTATGACGGCGCATGAAACCGACGATATGATTCACTCCGGCATGGGAACCGGCGCCGTCGATTACATTGTCAAGGGTTGCGATGACGAAGTCCTTCTGGAACATATCCGGAGGGCATACGATGGAACAACCGTGCTGGAAAGCAATGTGTCGCAGTCCATCATGAAAGAGTATAACCGTCTGCGCAAAAGCGAGCAGTCGCTGGTCTTTTTCATCAACAACGTATCGCATCTTACCAATTCCGAGCGGGAGATCATAAGACTCCTGCTGGACGGTAAAAAGATCAGGGAAATTGCCCGGATCAGAAGCGTCGAAGAGGTTACGATCAAGACGCAGATCAAAGGTCTTCTGCACAAATTCGGCTGCAGCAGAAGCAGGGAAATTGTAGAGCTGATCAGGGAGCTCGGACTGGAGAAGCTGTTTTGACACAGCAGGGGGAACAGAATGCAAAACATGGACTACTATCAGATTTCGGCAGAAGAACTGGGGAAGAATTCAAAAATTCCGATTTTAAAGCTTTCGGATTCCGGTGAGGTTTTTTATGAGCTCGCGCTTGAAATGAAGGAAACGATCGAGAATAACAATCAGGCCGGCAGACATACCGTCTTTATCTGTCCGGTCGGACCTGTCGGACAATATCCGATTTTCGTTCGCCTGGTCAACCGCGACAAGGTGTCGCTGAAGAACTGCTGGTTCATCAACATGGATGAATATCTCAATGACGCTGAAACTTATATCAATGAAGACAGCCCGTTGTCTTTCCGCGGCTTCATGAATCGCTCCGTTTATGAAAAGATTGATCCGGAGCTTGTCATGCCGCAGGAGCAGAGAATCTTCCCTGATCCGAAGGCGCCGGAAAAGATTCATGAAATTATCACACGCCTTGGCGGCGTCGATGTCTGCTTCGGCGGAATCGGCATCAACGGGCATCTGGCGTTCAATGAGGCGCAGGACGAACTTTCCGCAGAGGAATTCGCAAAGCTCCCGACAAGGGTGCTGACAATCAGCCGTGAAACAAGGACGAGCAACGCGATCGGCGACAGGAGCGGCGCGATTGACGCGATGCCGAAAAAGGCTGTCACGATCGGAATCAATGAAATTCTGGCAGCCAGAAAAGTCAGGATCGGCGTCTTCCGCGACTGGCACCGCGCAGTTATCCGGCAGGCTGCTTACGGCGAAGTCAGCGGACATTTCCCGGCAACGCTTCTGCAGCGGCACGCGGACGCGATGATCATCACAAACGCGAACGCCGCGAAGCAGCCGTTTTAAGGAGGACTACAAGTCATGCTGTTAAAAAACGGAGAGTTTTATCTGAATCACAGTTTCATTCAGGCGGATTTGCGAATTAGAGATGGCAGAATTGATTCTTATGGCGAACTTTCGGCAGAGCCGGAGGAAGAAGTTACAGACCTTTCGGGGAGCAGGGTGATTCCCGGATTTTTCGATATTCATACGCATGGAGCATACGGAACGGATGTCAATGCCGCGACGCCGGAGGAGCTGGAGAAAATCTGCCGCTTTTTTGCGAGTCAGGGGACAACAAGCTGGCTGGGGTCCGTTTTGACGGATACAGAAGAGGCGACCTGCCGCGCGATCGACGCGTTCCTTGGATGGCAGAAACTGCCGCACCACGGAGCGGTCATGGAAGGCATTCATCTCGAGGGGCCGTTCCTTTCGAAGGACTACAAGGGGGCAATGCCCGAAAAACTGCTGCGGATGCCGGACCTTGACCTGATCCGCAGGTATCAGGAGCGGGCGGAAGGAAACATTCGTTATATCACGGTAGCACCCGAGCTTCCGGGCGTCATTTCGATGATTCCGAAGCTGAAGGAAATGGGCATTCAGGTCGCGATTGGGCATTCCGGCGCAAGTTATGAGACTTCGATGGAAGCGATCCGGGCAGGGGCCATGGCTTCCACGCATACGGGAAACGGCATGAAGCTGCTGCATCAGCATTTCCCCTCGATTTTCGGCGCGGCGCTGGAGTCGCAGGATCTGTACTGTGAAATGATCTGTGACGGACGGCACCTGCATCCCGCGACAGTCCGTATCATCATCAAGGCAAAAGGACTGGACAGAGTCGTTGCCGTGACGGATTCGATTATGGCGGCGGGTCTGCCGGACGGCAGGTACAAGCTGGGCGTAAACGACGTCGTAGTCGAAAAGGGCGACGCGAGGCTTGCAAGTGACGGTACGAGAGCGGGGAGCACGCTGACGACAGGACAGGCGCTGCGGAACCTCCGCCGCTTTACGCAGTTTTCTCTGGCGGAACTTGTGCCTGCCCTGACAGAAAATCCGGCGAAGCTGATCGGGCTCGATCAGCGGATAGGAACCATCAATCCCGGAAAGGAAGCCAGTCTTCTTGTCCTGAAAAACGGACATGTCGCGAAAACCATGGTGCATGGTCAGTTCGTATATGAAGAAGCGCAGTAACGGACAGCAGGATGAAGATATGTTGCGATTAGAGGTGAATTCCGACATCACAGGTTTCTCGAAGGAACTGCAGGATATGATGAACGCGCATGCGGTTCTTCTGGAAACGACGCAGAAGGGAGATCCTGCGTACAGAGACTCCCTCGGCTGGCTGGACACCGGCATCTGTGCCGGTGAAAAGGAGCTGGAGCGGATAGAGAAAAAGGCGGCGCAGATCCGGGAGAACGCGGACGCGTTTGTGCTGATCGGCGTCGGCGGCTCCAATAACGCGGCGAGAGCTGTCATTGAAGGGACCGCGAAAAGAAACGTGTGCGAAGTTATCTACGCCGGCAACACACTGCATCCCCGCGTTTTGCTGGAAACGCTGCGAAAGCTTGACGGCAGGGAGTTTTACATCGACTGCATCGCGAAGAATTTCGAAACGCTGGAGCCGGCCTCCGCGTTCCGGGTTCTGCGGCAGTACATGGACAGCAGGTATGGAGCTTCCGCGGCGGAGCGCGTGATCGCGACCGGAACACCGGGCAGTTCCCTGTGGCGGCTTTGTCAGGAAGAAGGGTATGACTTTTTCGATTTTCCGGAGACGGTGGGCGGCAGATACTCGGCCGTCACAAATGTAGGCCTGCTTCCGATGGCTGCCGCCGGTATTGATGTGAAGGAGCTTGTCAGAGGAGCCAATGATATGCAGATGCAGCTGCGTTCGCTCGGGCCGCAGGAGAATCCTGCGTACCGGTACGCCTGCCTTCGCAGGCTCTTTGACAGGCACGGATACCATATCGAGATGCTTTCTTCCTTTGAGCCGGAGCTGCGATACTTCTATCTGTGGTGGAAGCAGCTGTTTGCGGAAAGCGAAGGTAAAGACGGAAAAGGTATTTTCCCGGTCACCGGCGAATTCTCCGAAGAGCTGCATTCGACCGGGCAGTATATTCAGGACGGGCCGCCGGCTATATTTGAGACATTTCTGGATTTCCGGCGGCAGCAGGACAGTTTTGTCATAGAGCCGGATTCACGCAAAGATGATCTGGACTATCTGAACGGCCTCGATTTTTACAATATCAACAAAGCCGCGCAGCAGGCGACAATCAAGGCGCACAGCGAAAAGCTTCCGGTCATGACAATTTCGGCAGACGCTCCGGATGCGTATCATTTCGGACAGCTCTTTTATTTCTTTGAGTTCGCCTGCGCTCTCTCGTGCGGAATTCTCGGAGTGAATCCGTTTGACCAGCCGGGAGTAGAGGCTTACAAACAGCGGATGTTTAAACTACTTGGCAAATCGAAATGAGCGGCGCAGGCTTTGGAAAGGAACGCAGCGAATGAGTGAAGCAGGGAAAGAAACTGTTCTGATTGTACACGGCGGCGGACCGACAGCCGTCATGAACGCCTCTCTTTACGGAGCGGTGATGGAAGCACGGCAAAACAAATCCGCCTACAGAATTCTCGCCGCGAAGAACGGAACCGGAGGGCTCCTGCGGGAAGAGTTCATCGATCTTACGGATGTGCCGGAAGACAGACTGCAACTTCTGTTAAAGACACCGGGCAGCGCGATCGGAACGTCCAGAGATCAGCTGGAACCACCGGAATATGAGGCTATGGTACGGATTCTCGAAAAACATCAGATCGGCGGCGTCCTTATGAACGGCGGCAACGGCACGATGGATACCTGTGGCAAGCTCCATAAAACCTGCCGGGCGCTGCAGAAAGACATCCTTGTCATGGGAATTCCCAAGACCATGGATAATGACCTGGCGATTACGGATCACAGCCCGGGATACGGGAGCGCAGCGAGATATATTGCGCAGAGTACGAGGGAACTTGCAGCGGATATCAAAGGTCTTCCGATTCATGTCGTCGTGCTGGAGGTTTCCGGCAGGAACGCGGGATGGATCGCGGCAGCCAGCGCTCTTGCTGCGGATGGAAATGCGCCGGGACCGGATCTGATCTATCTGCCGGAGCGGGCGTTCGATGAGGAACGGTTTATTCAGGATGTCAGCCGTCTATTAAAGGTCAAGAAGGGAATTCTGGTGGTCGCCAGCGAAGGCCTCAAAGACAAAGAAGGTAAGCCGATTGTCGAACCGGTTTTTCAGGTTGGAAGATCAACGTATTTCGGCGATGTGGGAACGCACCTCGCGAATGTGGTGATCCGGCGGCTCGGATACAAAGCCCGCGGCGAAAAGCCGGGTCTTCTCGGAAGATGTTCGGTTCTGCTGCAGAGCAAGGTTGACCTTGAAGAAGCGGAGCTTGCCGGAACACTGGCCTGCCGGGCGCTCCTGCAGGGAAAGACCGGCAAAATGGTCGGCTTCCGCCGTGTCTCCACGAAGCCTTACAAAGTAGTTCCGCTTCTGATCGATATTGATGAGGTCATGATGCATGAGAAGAAACTGCCGGACGCGTATATCAACGCGGAGGGAAACGGTGTTACACAGCAGTTCACGGATTGGGCAAGGCCTTTGATCGGGGGAGACCTTGGCGAGATGATTTCGTTCAACTGAAGGGAGGATTACATATGCTTGTTCCGATGAGAGCAATTCTGGAAGCGGCAGACAAGGGAAATTACGCGCAGGGCGCTTTCAATGTTAACGCGGTCTGTCAGATCAAGGCTGCGGTCGAAGTGCATGAGATGCTGAGAAGCCCGGCGCTTTTGCAGGGGGCGGACCTGGCAAACGGCTTTATGGGCGGCTGCGCGGAGTTTGCGCATTCCACGCTGGAAGACAAGAAAAAAGGCGCGAAAAACATCGCGGATGCCGTCAGAAAATACGGACAGGACAGCAGGATTCCGGTTGCGATTCATCTGGATCACGGCAGAGATTTTGACTCCTGTGTGGCAGCGGTGGAAGGCGGATATACGTCTGTAATGATTGATGGCAGCGCACTGCCGTACGAGGAGAATGTCGAGCTTACGAGAGAGGTTGTAAAATACGCGCATGCGCGCGGCGTTACCGTGGAAGGCGAACTCGGGGTTCTTGCCGGTGTCGAGGATGATGTATTCGCGGAGACATCGACATATACGAATCCTCTGACAGCCATTGACTTTTTCCGGAAAACCGGATGCGACGCGCTTGCAATCAGTTACGGGACAAAACACGGTGCCAACAAGGGAAAAGACGCGAAAATCCGTAAGGAGATCGTCATCGCCATCAAGGAGTGCATGCGGCATGAGCATATTGACGGCTTTCTGGTAAGCCATGGCTCTTCGACCGTCCCGGAATATATCGTTACGGAGCTGAACGCTCTCGGCGGCAAAATCACAAATGCCTATGGCATTGATGTCAATCAGCTGGTGGAAGTTTCTCACTGCGGCATTAACAAAATCAATGTAGATACGGACCTTCGCCTTGCGGTTACAAGAAATCTGCGGGAGCTTTTCACGCTTGATCCGTCGCTGCAGGGCAGCGCGTCAATCGGCGGCGTCTATGAGCTTCTGATGAAAAATCCGGAGAAATTTGATCCGCGCGTTTTCTTTGTGCCGCTGATGGATATGGTTATGTACGGAAACGAGAAGGACGAGGATGTGCAGCGGCTTGCATGCGCCGTCGAAGACGGCGTCAAAGAAGCGCTCGCGCCGCTGATCGTCAAATTCGGCAGTTACGGGAAGGCGGCGCAGGTTGAGCCGGTTTCCCTGGAAGAAATGGCGCAGAGATATCAGAAGGCAGGTATATAAGAAAAGCGCAGGCTGTTATGTTTTGGCGGCGATGCGGTGAAGACTTTGCAATCATCAGGAGGATGGGCTACATGAAACACTTTGAATTTGAATACGGACAGGGAACGCTGGGCGCGGATCTTCCGGATACAACGGACGTTTTTATTCCGGGAGAAACTGTGGCGGACCCGCCTTTTATTCCGGAGGATCAGCTGGAGGCCGCGTACAAGGAAAGTCTCGCGCATCCGATCGGCATGCCGAGGGTTTCGGAGCTCGTACATAAGGGATCAAAAGTAGTATTCATCGTACCGGACAGAGTAAAAGGCGGAGAGCAGCCGACCAGTCACAGGAAGCTTTCGATCCGCTATATTCTCGAGGAGCTCTACAGCGCAGGCGTTGAGAAGAAGGACATCCTGTTCATCATTTCCAACGGCCTGCATCCGAGAAGCAAACCGGAGGACGCGCTCGCGATTTTCGGACCGGAGCTGTATAATGAATTCTGGCACAGCGGCCAGATCATCAGCCATGATTCGGAAGACAAGGAACACATGGTGGATCTGGGGACCACGAAGCGCGGCGACAAGGTGCACATGAACCGGTTTGTTTTTGAGGCGGATCTGCCGATCCTGATCGGCCACGTGCAGGGCAATCCTTACGGCGGATATTCGGGCGGATACAAGCACAGCGCGACCGGGATTACGGACTGGGAATGTATCGGTGCGCACCATGTGCCTTCGGTCATGCATCAGCCGGATTTCACGCCGGTCAACAACGGCTCTCTCATGCGGCATAAGTTCAATGAGATCAGCATGCACATGGAAGAGAAGATGGGACATCCGTTCTTCTGCTGCGACGCGGTTCTGGATTCAAAATCGCGGCAGATCGCGATTTTCTCGGGATACGCGAAAGAGATGATGCCGCAGTCGTGGAAGATTGCGGACAAGCGGACTTACGTGCACTGGGCGGAGAAGAAATACGACGTGCTCGTTTTCGGTATGCCGCAGAAATTCCACTATGGCGACGGCATGGGGACAAATCCGATCATGATGATGCAGGCGCTCTCCGCGCAGGTTCTGCGGTTCCGCCGTGTCATGAGTGATCACTGCGTCATTCTCTGCGCGTCCACCTGCAACGGATATTTCCACGACGAGCTCTGGCCGTATCTGCGGGAGCTTTACGATATGTTCCAGAAGGACCATATGAATACGCTTCCTGATATGAACCGCTATGGCGAATACTTTGCGACAAACGAGGAGTACATCCGCAAATACCGCTTTACCAATGCGTTCCATCCGTTCCACGGTTTCTCGATGATGAGCTGCGGACACATCGCGGAAATGAATACCAGCGCGATCTACATCGTCGGCGCGCAGGAGCCCGGGTACGCAAGAGGCATGGGACTGAAGACACGGGCGACGTTTGAAGAAGCGCTTGAAGACGCGAAGAAGAAATATGTCGGCGCGAATCCGAATATTCTGGCACTGCCGCGGACATTCAAGACAGCATCCGTACATCTTTGCATGAAAGATGCGGGCCTGGACTGCATGGACGCGTATGGAAATCATCCCGGAGAAGCGAAATTCGGCAGCGGGGAAGCTGCGGAAGGGGATATGGTCTGATGAAACATATTTTACTGAATTTAAAGCGTTTTGATGTACCTTCGGAGCTCGGGGGTGTCAACAGACTAGCGCCTGTCACGGACTGGGCAGGTGAAATAGTCAGGAAGACGCAGGACGAACTCGGCGGATATGATCCGAAAGAGGTGGAATTCATTGATTTTATGCCGGAGGCGCACATTCAGAATGCCGTGAAAGCGCTCTGTGAAGGGAGCGCACTGCAGATCGGCAGCCAGGGTATTTTCCGAAGTGATGTGACACCGGGCGGTAATTTCGGCGCCTTCACGACAAATCTTCCCGCGGCGGCAGTCAAGGCACTTGGCGCGAAAGCTGCTCTGATCGGACACTGCGAAGAGAGAAACGATAAAAAGGAGATTCTTGCGGCGGCCGGTGTAACCGGGAATGCTGCGGCGGATGTCGTGAATAAGCTGCTGAATGAAGAAATTCTTCGCGCGCAGGCCAGAGGACTCAAGGTTGTTTACTGCATCGGCGAGACTTCAGAAGAACAGGAGCGCTGGCAGGAAGTGCTTGGCGCGCAGCTGGACAAGGGACTTGCGGGTGCGGATAAAAAGAGCATTGTCATCGCCTATGAACCGGTGTGGAGTATCGGACCCGGGAAGACACCTGCCGGGAAGGACTACATCACGATGATCGCCCGTTTTGTAAAGGAAAGAACAGGCGGAATCGATGTTGTTTACGGCGGCGGACTCAAGAAAGATAATGCCGCGATGCTGGCATCGATCCCCGAAATCGACGGCGGGCTGATTGCCTTGACCCGTTTTCAGGGAGAGATCGGTTTTTATCCGGATGAATATCTGGAAATCATCAGAATCTATCTGAACGCGGCAGTCTGAACGACAGGTGGAAACATGCAGCGAAAATCGAGCAGGGAAATTCTGGCGGAGTCGTTCCGCGAGCTGGCGCAGAGCAGGCCGGCGGACAGGATCACCGTACAGGAAATTACACAGAACTGCGGATATTCTCCGGCGACCTTCTACCGCCAGTTCCGCGACAAGTATGATCTGATCGCCTGGGATTACAGCGCACATTGCAGCGCGATTATGGATAACGCCGGAGCGGACGGCAAAACATGGGAAGCCGTCATGCGGGAAGGCTGCGATTATCTGTGCAGTCAGCGAAAATACATCGAAAATCTCCTGCAGAATACCGGCGGGCAGGATTCCTTCTTCCGGTACATGTCACTGGTGAATGCGCAGCTGGTGACGCAGGCGGTTACAGCCAAACGCGGGGAAGAGACGCTTTCGAAGGAACTTACCGTTTGCATCAAGGTCTTTGCGTATGGAATCGCGCAGCTTCTTTGCGAATTCCTTGCGGAGCCGCAGACACTTTCGGACGCGGATCTGCCCGGCTATCTGTGTAAAGCGCTTCCCGAACCGCTGGTTCCCTATTTATTGACATAATCAAATGATACAAAACAGCCGCTTTCTCTCATTATGAGAGAAAGCGGCTGTTTTGCTGATTGCGTAAAAACAGTCTCCGGGTAAAATGAAAATATAAATTGTAAGCAATTAAATTGTAACAATGCAAACGAGAGGTACGAAAATGAAGACAGCAGTGCGGTATTATTCAAGATCGGGCAATACGGAAGCAGCGGCAAAGGCAATCGCACGGGCGGCGGGTACTACCGCCGTCTCCGTAGACGCAAAGGATGCGCCGATACAGGAACCCGTTGATGTTCTGTTCATCGGAGGCGCCCTGTACGCATACGGAATTGACGAGCATCTGAAAACTTATATCCGGAGTCTGCAGCAGGAGAATGTCCGGAAGGCGGTCATCTTCTCAACGTCCTGGATTTCCAAGCACGCGATCGATCTGATCCGTTCGGAGCTTTCCAAACGGGGAATTAAGGCAGCAGAGGAAACGCTTTATTTCCGCGGAAAGCCCGGAGACAGGCAGATCAAAGAGGCAGAGGAATTTACCAGAAAAGAGCTGTCATAATCGGTGGCGGCAGAAAGAGTATACCGGCATCATCCGGCAGTGACTGGAAGGACAAGAGAAAAGATGAGACTTGCATGGAAAGATTTGAAATATAACTGGAAGAAATATCTTCTGGTCGAAATTATCGTCGTACTGATGATGTTTATGGTGCTCTTCCTGTCGGGCCTTGTAAAGGGCCTTGGAAGCGCGGTGTCTTCCAGTGTTGAACACATGGATGCGGACGCATTCCTTTTAAGTGACGACTCCGAAAAGCTGCTTACGGTTTCCAACCTGACCGCGGACGAGTTCAAAACAGCACAGGATGAATATAACAGCAGAATCACCCCGATTGATATCCAGCGGATGTATCTGCAGAAGGACAAGGACAGCGATAAAATCGACGTCACTTATTTTGCAATCGATCCGGAAGGATTCCTGAATCCGGCGGTTTATCAGGGACAGAAGCTGGACAATGAAGCTAACACAATCGTCCTTGATGATGACTACGAGAGCAAGGGAATCGGCGTCGGCGATACGGTTATAGATGCGGCGTCCGGCATTTCGCTGAAAGTAGTAGGCTTTACGAAAGACGCGATGTACGGACATGTGTCTGTCGGATACATTTCTACCGATACCTACACGTCGATCATGAAAGAAGTGAATCCGATGTATCAGGAATCGGTGCACGCCGCGGCTATTCAGGGAGAAGCCGGCAAGGAAATCGACGGCACACAGCTTTATTCGAAACAGGAGATCATCAAAGCGATCCCCGGATATCAGGCGGAACAGATGACAATCACGATGGTTGAATGGCTGCTCGTTGTAATTACGGCACTGATTATCGGAATCTTCTTCTTCGTGATCAATTTGCAGAAGGAAAAGGAGTACGGTGTACTCAAGGCAATCGGAACCGGTATGGGAAGCCTTGCTTCGATGATTCTGTGCCAGGTATTTCTGATCGCGGCCTGTGGCGCGGTGATCGCCGCCTGCCTCGTTTACGTTATGAGTGCAGCGCTTCCCGCGACGATGCCGTTTACACTGGACGGCTTACAGGTAGCCGTTGTACTGTGCGCGTTTGTCCTGATTTCCATCACCGGAAGTCTTGCAACAATGCTTCGTGTATCCAGAATTGATCCGGCACAGATTATCGGAGGTGATTTCCAATGACAAATGCTGTTTTGCAGATGAAAGATATTGTAAAGAGCTATCAGGACGGCGAGTCGAAAAGAACAATTCTTGACCATGTGAACCTGACGGTGAACGCGGGCGAATTCGTCGCGGTAGTAGGGCCGTCCGGCTGCGGCAAGAGTACGCTCCTCAACATTGCGGGTATGATGCTCTCGCCGGATGCGGGAACGATCTGCCTGTGCGGCCAGAACGTATCCGCGCTTCCGAAGAGAAAGTGGACAGAGCTGCGAAGGGACAAAATCGGATTTATCTTCCAGAATCATCAGCTGCTGCCGTATCTGAAAGCGGGAGAGCAGCTGTCTGTCCTCCTGAAGGCGGATAAAAAGGAAGTCAGGGAACTCTTCACGGAACTGAACATTGAACATCTGATCGATCACTATCCGGCGACTCTTTCCGGTGGTGAGAGACAGAGAGTGGCGATTGCGAGAGCGTTTGCCTCGGACGCCGATCTGATTCTTGCGGATGAACCGACAGCGTCTTTGGATTCCGAAAGAGGCAGACATGTCGTTGAAATGATCCGGATGGAGGTCCACAAAAGGAACAAGGCGGCGGTGATGGTGACGCATGATGAGCGTGTGCTGGATCTGGCTGATAAGATTTATAAGATGGAAGACGGGAAGCTGATGTAAAATCTATTTTTCTTTTCATAAAAACAGATTTGAAAACCTATATTTAACTACGCGCAGCGGTCAGGTGAGAATTTTCGCCCGGCCGCTTTTCATTTAGGCTCAATTTAGGTACGCCCTGTATGCTGACTCCATAGCAAAGAAACGCCCGCAGATGTTTCAAAGGAGGTACATAGGCATGAGCGGATACAAAGAAACATTTGAGCGCAAGGAAGTGAAATATCTTCTTGGCTGGAAACAGTATGAGGCGCTGCGCAGAAGACTTTCGCCATACGTGGAAGAAGACGCATACGGCAAAACACAGATTCTGAACATCTACTTCGACACACCGGATTTCCGGCTGGTGCGCCGCTCGCTGGAAAAACCGGCTTATAAGGAAAAACTAAGGCTCCGCACTTACCGGATTCCGGACGATGATACAACCGCTTTTGTTGAGATCAAGAAGAAGTACCAGGGTATCGTCTATAAACGAAGAATTGATATGACGTACCGGCAGGCAGTTGACTATCTCTGCCATGGCAGGGAAGCTCCGCAAAGGTCGCAGATTTCCGATGAGATCGACTATTTTCTGACCTTTTACAGACAGATTGTTCCGGCAATGAAAATCCGGTATGAACGGATTGCTCTTGCAGGCAGATATGATCCGGAGCTTCGGATCACATTTGACAGAAATCTGCAGTGGTCGATGAATCTCGATCTCCGGGACACCGGAGAAGGTGTCCCGATTCTGGAAGAGGATCAGATCCTGATGGAGCTGAAAGTACAGGGCGCGATAAAACCGGTCATCGCGGACACCCTGAATGAACTTGCGATTTACCCGGTGTCCTTTTCCAAGTACGGCAGAGGCTACGAAATGTATTCCCAGCAGCAGAAGAGGATACCCCCGGAAGGAGAATTCAAATATGCTTAACACGCTTTTTTCATCCATCATTGTATCCGGAACGGTAACACCGGCTTCGTTTTTTCTGGCGACGCTTGTTTCTCTGGCACTCGGACTTGCGATCTCGCTATGTTTTCATCTGTCAAAACAGTCCTCGCAAAGTTTTGCCATCACACTGGCGCTGCTTCCGGTAATTGTTGAAGTTGTCATTATGATGGTGAACGGCAATATCGGCGCAGGCGTCGCTGTCGCGGGCGCATTTTCTCTGGTCCGCTTCCGGAGCGCGCAGGGAACCGGACAGGAAATCACGATGGTCTTTCTCGCGATGGCGGCAGGACTCGCGACCGGGATGGGGTATCTTCTGATCGCAGTTGTTTTTACGGCGATTGTGCTGGGAAGTTATGTTCTTCTGCAGAAAGCCGGATTCGGAAGCGGCAATGCAAAGGAACGGACATTGAAAGTCACGGTTCCGGAAACGCTGGATTTTGAAGGAATCTTTGACGATATCTTTGCGAAGTATACCGCCGGAGCGGAACTGCTGGATGTCCGTACAGCAGGAATGGGTTCCATGTACCGATTAAGTTACAGAATTGTCATGCGGGACGGTTTGTCCGTAAAGCGCATGATCGACGAAATGAGGACAAGAAACGGCAACCTTGAGATTGCCTGCTCAAGGGAAGTCCATGCCAGAACCGAGGAGCTTTGATAAACATACAAAGAAGGAGCGAAGATGAAAAAACAAGTTGTATTAAAACTACTTGCCGCGATGATGGCGGCATCCCTAACAGTGACAGGCTGCGCGGTAACAAACGCGGCTGCAGGAAACAAGACCACAGTGACAGCGGAAGCGGAGACGGAAACGTCTGCAGGGGATACGGAAACAATGTCTGCAGACGCGGAATCATCCGAGGGCAGCAGCACAGAAGACGGCACCGCAGAAGAGAGTACGGAGGGACTTCTTGTCAAGCTTGAAGATCTGGATCTGACAGACCAGTTCTCGGATCGCGATCTGGATTCCTCTTATGACGAATCAACAGCAGTTAAAATATCGCTGAACGGAGACAGCGCGGATGTTACAGGGGAAGGCGCTTCCGCAGAAAACGGTGTCGTGACGATAACAGCCGCAGGTACTTATGTCATTTCCGGGACACTGAACAAAGGACAGATTGTCGTCGATGCCGCGGATACAGACAAAGTGCAGCTGGTTCTGGACAACGCATCGATCACCGCGGACGAGAATGCAGCGATTCTGATGAAAAATGCCGATAAGGTATTTCTGACACTCGCGGCCGGGTCGACCAATACGCTGGCGGACAGCGCACAGGAATATGTCCAGCCGGAGGATATGGAGAATACGGTGGACGGTGTTGTTTTCTCTGTCTGTGATCTGACATTGAACGGCAGCGGGACACTGAATGTCACGGCAGGCTATAAGCACGGCATTGTCTGCAAGGATGATCTTGTGATTACGGATGGCACGTACAATATAACCTCTGCGGGTAAAGGAATTTCTGCAAACGACTCGATCCGGATCAAAGAAGGCGAGATGAATATCACGGCGGAGGATGACGCGATCCATACGAGCAAGGATGACACGGAAGGAAAAGGCTATATCTATATCGAAGGCGGCACCTTGAAGCTTTCTTCCGGAGACGACGGAATTCACGCGGCGACGGCACTCGTCATTGCCGGAGGCGAAATTGATGTGACAAAGTCTTATGAAGGGCTGGAAGGCGATACGATGGATATCCAGGGCGGCGAAATAAACGTTGCGGCATCCGACGACGGGCTGAATGCTTCGTCCAATGCCAGCGCTTCGGATAATCAGGACGATCTGGATTTCGCGGACCACGGGAAAAGACCGGAGGAAGGCGGTGAGGATGCGGTAACATCGGCGACGCCACGGAAGCAGGACGGCACGTCGCAGAAGTCGTTCGGAGCAGAGGCGGCGGACGCATCGCAGAGCAATTCTGCCGAAGACACTGCCGGCGCGCCGCAGGAACCTTCCGATCGCAGCGCCCAAGGCATGCCGGAAAAACCTGCAGACGGAGAAAAGCCTTCTGACGGCGAAAAACCTGCCAATGGAGAAAAGCCTGTCGATGGCGGAAGACCTTCCGGCGGCCGCGGAATGCACTCGGATCCGTACGCATATATCAGGATCAGTGGCGGAACGATTGTTGTTAACGCGGACGGCGACGGCATAGATTCCAACGGCTCTTTATATGTTGACGGCGGCGACTTTACCGTTTACGGACCGACGAACAATGGAAACGGGGCAATTGATATCGGAGACGGGAGTGATGCGGCGGCGCAGATTACCGGAGGAAGTGTCAGGATCGCGGGATCATCCGGCATGGCTGTAACCTTCGATGACAGTTCTTCGCAGTACTCGGTTATGTACAATTTCGACGAGGTGCAGAAGGCCGGGACGATGGTAACGCTCAAAGACAGCGACGGAAATGTGATCCTTACGATGACGCCGGAGAAAGATTTCCAGTCCGTGATTTTCAGCAGCAGTTCTCTGCGTGCAGGAAGTTATACCATCACCGCCGGTGATATAATGGACACAATCACAGTTGACAGTGTTTCCGTTACGGCAGGAGCAGCCTCTGCGGCCGGACGGATGCCGGACAATAAAGAAGGAAACGAATAATGAAACTGCTTCTTGCGGAAGATGAAGTGGAACTGTCCAACGCACTGTGCGCGATTCTCAAGCACGCGGGATACAGCGTTGACGCAGTGTACAACGGCAGGGATGCATATGAATACGCGAGGGTCGGCTCCTATGACGGGCTGATCCTCGATATAATGATGCCGGGAATGGACGGAATGGAAGTGCTGAAAACGCTGCGCATGGAGGGAAAGACGATGCCGGCGCTTTTTCTGACGGCGCGGCAGGAAGTGAACGACCGGGTCAGAGGACTTGACCTCGGCGCGGACGACTATCTGACCAAATCGTTTGACATGAATGAACTGCTTGCGAGAATCCGCGCGATGCTGCGGCGCAGGGAAGAGTTCCGGCCCGCAGAGCTGACTTTCGGCAATGTTTCTCTGGTCCGCCTGCTTTGCGAGCTGCGGACAAACGATCATGAACCGTGCCGCCTTTCCGGAAAAGAGTTCCAGATGATGGAGATGCTGATGGAAGCACCCGGAAGAGTCATCTCTGTCGAAACGTTCATGGATTCGATCTGGGCAGACGGGGAAGCCGATGTCAATGTCGTCTGGGTTTATATTTCGAATCTCCGCAGGAAGCTCAAAACGCTGGATGCCGATATCGAAATCCGCTCAACGAGGGGACTTGGGTATTCTCTGGGCGCGCTTCCGAACGCGGGTGGAACGCGTTGATGGCAGGAGGGGAATTGTTTTGCCGCGGGTGAAAGGAAAACAGACATGACCAATCAACATCGCCGAAGATACGAGTCACCGATGATCCGTAAGCTCCGGAAAAAGTTTGTCCTGACGGCTATGGGAGCGCTTCTGATCATTCTGATTCTGATCCTCGGATTTATTAATCTTCTGAACTATCATCAGATCGAATCCCGCACGGACGAGATTGTGCAGACGCTCCTGGCCGGCGGCGGCAGGTTTCCGCAGGAAAAATCTGTCATGCCCGGACCGCCGCAGGATTTCGAGCGTACGCACAGAATGGAAGCTCCGTTCGAGACCAGATATTTCACGGTAACGGTAGCGGAAGACGGGACGATTCTGAATACGGATACAGGACATGTCGCTGCTGTTTCCAAGGAGGATGCGGACTCGTATGCCGCAGGGATCGTTTCACAGGGCAAAACAAAAGGCAGCATCGGCACTTACCGGTATGGAACAGGCAGGACGGAGAACGGTGCAACCCTGGTTGTCTTTGTAGACCGTTCATCGAGACTTTCGCAGGCATTTTCCCTTTTCTGCAATACGATGTATATCGGAGCCGCGGCGCTGATTTCCATGTTCATTCTCGTATTTATGCTGTCCGGTCTGGCTGCTTCGCCTGTCATAGAATCTCTGGAAAAACAGAAGAAGTTCATATCTGATGCAGGCCATGAACTCAAGACACCGCTGACCATTATTTCAGCCAATGTCGATGTGCTCGAGATGACCGGCGTCAGGAACGAGTGGACAGGGTCCATCCGGGGACAGGTCCGGCGGATGACGGAACTTGTAAACAACCTGCTGACGCTCTCAAGAATGGAAGAAGACAGTGTGCAGGAAGTGTTTACCGATGTCGATCTGTCCCGCTGCGTACAGGAAGCCGCGCAGAATTATGTGCCGGTCGCCGCGGCGAAAAACCGCGCCTACACGATGGATATTCAGGACGGAATCTTTATGACCGGCGACCGGAAATCGCTTCTGCAGCTCTGCAGTCTCCTGCTCGACAATGCGATGAAATATTCGAATGAGGGTGGGAACGTGCGGCTTTCTCTTCAAAAGAGCAAAAACAAAATTCTGCTCGAAGTCATCAACACCTGCGACGAGCTGCCGGAAGGAAACCTCGACCGGCTGTTCGACAGGTTTTACCGCGCGGACGCATCAAGGAGCCGGGAGAGCGGCGGCTTCGGGATCGGACTCTCGGCGGCCAGAGCAATCTGCAAAAGGCACGGAGGGAACATTCACGCGATGAAAGAAGGGGATCATAGTATCAGGTTCCGGGCGCAGCTGCCGGGCTGACCACTTTTCGTTCACTGCAAACCAGTTATACAAATGCCATTGCGGCGGTTATCCTGTTTTCATACAATTCAACTGTATCCAGAAAACCGAAGGGTTGATTTTCATATGAAGGAGGATTGGTTGTGAAAAAAGGGTATGCGCTGCGTGGACTTTCATCCATCATGGCAGCAGTCTTCGGATTATCCTTTGCTGCCGGAAGTATCGCGGAAGGGTATAGCTCCACGATTGATACGGCACTTGGAACAAAAAGCGAAAGCTTTGTTTCCACGAGTACAAAAGATGATCCGCTCTACAGTAAGTTCAAGCCGTCGCAGGATGTGCTGCATGAAGACGGCACGGGTGATTCCCATGCGCTGATTCAGAAAGCGATTGACTTAAACCGCGAACAGCTTCAGGAGGGAGCCGTACTGCTGAAAAACAGGACAGAAGACGGCAAAGGTCTTCCGCTTGCAAAGGGTTCGGCAGTATCGCTTCTGGGAATTCATTCGCAGATGAATCTGCTGGGATCCGGCTTTGGCGTAAAGGCGCAGGGCGGGTATATTTCACTCCGGCAGGCGCTGGAAGGCAACAGAACGGATTTTGCCGATACGATTGCAACCAGCCTTTCGCAGAACTGGAAAACCCACAAAGTCGAGCTGGGTTCCACGCTCAAAGACGGCTGGCATGGGGATGAGTTTGATTTTGACGGTGCCGGATTTAAAGTGAATCCTGTGCTGCCGGACATTTACCAGAAGCTCAACGACGATAAATATCATCACGCGAACAATGAGCAGCCGACCAATGAATTTGATCCCGGGGAACCTTCCGTAAAGGAAATGGAACAGGTAAAATCGGATTTCAGGGACAGCTTCAAGGACTATCAGGATGCGGCCATTGTCGTAATCGCGCGTCCGAGCGCGGAGTCGACCGACTATCTTCCGGGAGGCGTCGCAAAGGGAACCGGAGCGAAAGAGCCGTTAGCCCTTACTGCAAACGAGAAGGAACAGATAGCGCTCGCGAAAGAAGCTTCCGACAATGTCATTGTTCTCCTGGACAGCGCGTCGCCGATCGAGGTTTCCGATCTGGAAAATGACGACGAAATCAGTGCGATCCTCTGGATCGGGGCGCCGGGTTCTTACGGAAATCTCGGCGTTGCGGATATCCTCTCCGGAAAGGTTTCTCCTTCGGGCGGACTTCCGGACATCTATCCGACCTACAATATGTCCGCTCCCGCCATGCAGAACATGGGAGATTTCCAGTATACGAACGCGGAAGATCTGATTACCAGAGGCGGTGGCCAGTTTGGAGGTAAAGTCGGAACCTACATTATGGAGGCCGAAGGGCTTTATACCGGATACCGCTATTATGAGACAAGGTACTACGATCTTGTGAACGGCAACGGAAATGCCGATTCCGCAAAAGGTGCCTACGCCGGAGAGAAGTCGTGGAATTATGACGACGAAGTTGTTTACGGCTTCGGCTACGGACTTTCTTACACAACGTTCGATTTTGACATGGAAGGAAAACCGGAGTTTTCCATCACGAAAAACGAGAACGGATCGGTAGATGCCTACGCAGTGTTTAATGTAAAGGTTACGAACACGGGCAAAACAGCAGGCAAAACATCCGTTCAGATTTACGGACAGGCTCCGTATACAGAAGGCGGTGTGGAGAAGTCGGCCGTTCAGCTTCTGAACTACGATAAAACGCAGGTTCTGCAGCCGGGCGAATCTCAGGTCGTACCTGTCAAAGCGGATCTGCAGTATATCGCAAGCTATGACAGCACGCACGCGAATGAGGACGGAACGACAGGAACTTATATACTGGATCCCGGCAAATACTACTTCGCGGCAGGCAACGGAGCACACCTTGCACTGAACAACATGATGTCGCTGCAGGGTACAAAAGAAGACAAGCTCACCGGAGAAGCCGACAAAACAGCGGCAGTCGCAGTCGACATCACCGAAGATCAGATTTCGCAAACGGCTTTCTCCGTTTCCAAAAACGGAGCGGCCATTCATAATCAGCTGGAATATGCGGACTGGAACCATTTCCAGCCGGGCGAAGTTATATATCTTTCCCGCGCGGACTGGGATGCTACATGGCCGAAGACCTATGACAAGCTGACGCTTACCTCCAGGGAACTGATTGATGATCTGAACGGTAAGTATTACACCATCCACACAGACGATGACACCAGCAGTATTCTCTGGGATCAGAACAGCGATATCAAGTTTTATGAGATGGCCGGCGCGGCATATGATGATCCACGCTGGGAAAAACTCCTGAACAGCATTTCACTCGAAGACGCGCAGTATCTGGCCACGTACGGCGGACCGGATATGCCCGGCATTGAAAAGCTTGGAATGGTGGAAGCGAAGCTGGCGGAGAACTGCGGAAACGGTATTGATGTCAATCTCGCTTCGTCAACAGACACGAATGCTCCGTGGTCAATTCAGGCAGATGATCCGAACGGGAACTGGCATCCGCAGGTGTTCGCAAGCTCGCCGGTTGTCGCGGCATCCTTCAACCCTGATCTGAGCCACAGACTTGGTGAGTTTATCGGTACAGAGTCCCTGTTTGTCGGCATACCGATTCTCTGGGGTCCCGGACTGAACACACACCGCCATGCTTACAACGGCCGAAACGGTGAGTATTATTCGGAGGACCCGATTCTTTCCGGATATACGGCAATGGAATTTGCAATCGGCGCGCAGGCGTATGGTCTGATCGCGGCACCCAAGCACTATGCGTTCAACGACCAGGAGACGAACAGATCCGGTGTTTCGCCCTGGATGACAGAGCAGAGAGCGCGTGAGATTGAGCTCCGCGCATATCAGATCGCGTTTGAAGCAAGCAAATATGATACCGCCGATAACAACGTCGGCATGAACGGCCTGATGATTTCCTTCTCCAAGATCGGACCGGTTGAATGTACAGTTTCGACCGGACTCATGACAGAAATTCTGCAGAAGGAATTCGGATTCCACGGCTACGCGGTAACAGATATTTATGATGATACAGACCTTTATGGTGCTGTTTTGACATCCGGAGCGACAAACTATGACATGAGAGGCCTTTCCGGATTCCACGGTACGACAAGACTGGAAAGTACAGCCAATCTGATGAATCAGGTTGACGGTTCGCATGTCAGTGCGGATCTGTTCAAGAAGGACGCGAATGCGCAGGCGCATATCAAAGAGTCTGTTCACAATGTGCTTTATGCGCTCAGCCGTTCCAACCTGATGAACCGGTATAACGCAACAACCAGAATCAAACAGAACATGACCTGGTGGAGAGGACTGTATATCGGAATCGGATCGGTAAGTGCAGTTCTGATGATATTATTCGCGCTGCTTTCTATCAGAAAGAACAGAACAGCAAAGGAGGCACAGTAAGATGTCGGCTATATTGAAACAAGGAGCAGTCGGAATAACCGGATGTCTTGCAGTGATCATCAGTGCGGCAGGCATCATCGCGACGATGATCTGCAGTTTTATGAATACAGCATACGCACTCAGCACTCTTCCTGCCATTTTCGTTCTGGAGCTTCTGGGCACGGTTCTGACAGTTGCCGGAATTGCTCTTGGCAGCCGGCAGGATGCGAAGAAGAGCTATGGCATATTTCCGGTGCTTGCAGCGATTATCGCTTTCATGTTCGCAATCGGTAAACTGATCAATGAGAGAATCCTTTTGATCTCGGGATTATTTACCTATAATTCACAGAACGCAGCCGGATGGCAGGTGTTTTACGTAACAGCAGCTGCTGTTATCTGCCTTCTGCTGGCAGTGATTCTTCTGATTGTAAGTTCTTTCGCTGCACCGAAGGAATAATTCCTTTTCTAAACGTAATCCAAATTCGTATTTTTTAACGCGGAGCGCATCTTTGAGAACCCGGTTTGCATTTGTTCTGCAGGCGAAATCCACATCAGCCGGTGTGGATATGCCGATGCCCGAAGGCTCCGACGGGGACACGAAGACTGTGACGATTCAAGGCGAAGGTTCTGCAGAGTTCGGTTATCTATACTTTTGGAAGCCCGGAACGTATGTTTACGAAGTCCGTGAAGAAAACACCAGCGAGCAGGGTTATACTTATGATTCTGCCGTTTACACGGTGACTTATGAGGTAGTAAGAGACTGGGATCGGCTGTCGGTTACGAGAACTTATCGAAGGGAAAATGCGATTACAGATGATATTGTATTCTCCAATCGATATACAGCCCCGGAAAAGCATGACGCCAACGCTGCACCGGGCAGTTCTTCTGAAAATCACCCCGAACCGGAAATGATGAACGCGGCGCCGGCCGGGGTGATGACCGGAGCGGCAGCAGAGAACCACGCAGGGAAAAATGGAGCGGAGGCGGAAGAGATTGTAAATAAGAACAGCCGCCCGATTCCGTATACAGGCGATTCTTCGAGTCTGTCTTTGTGGGCCGGACTTTTTGCGGCTGCCGGACTTGCGGATGCAATCATTATTCTTCAGAAAATCAGATCGGGACGATCCTGATGCGTAATATCTAAAGCTGCAACCGCGGCGCTCGCCTTATTTTCCGGGCAGGCGCCGCGGTTCATTATAAGATTGCAAATGCTGCGCCTTTCGTGACTCTTTCGGCGACATGCCGTACTCCTTGCGGAAAGCGCGGTAGAAACTCGAATAATCCGAAAAGCCATATTCCGAATAGATCTTCGTGATGTCATCACCCGCCACGATTCTGGTATGGCAGCGTTCCAGACGCTTCCGGATCAGATACTGATGGACCGAAATGCCGAGCGTGTCTTTGAACAGGTGCGCGATATAGTATTTACTGACGAAGAACTGGTTCGCGAGCGATTCCAGCGACAGATTTTCTTCGAGATGCGTATCCAGATAGGACAGAACGTTCTGGAACAGATCTTCATTCTGGTCTTTCTCCGCCGTGTGTTCCTGTTCGTAGACAACGCGGTTCATGGTTAGAACAAGGTCGCTGACAGACAGATGGATGCAGGCGTTGCGCCCGTAGCGGCTGCCGTTGACTTCTTCCAGCAGACGCAGGACTTTGGACTGCACCAGATAAAAGCCGTCTGTGGTGCAGGGAAACAGATACCGGTGCTGCGCCGCGGCCTGCTGGAACAGATACATATAATCCGGAGACTGCCGCAGGAACTCATTGCAGTATTCCTCACTGATCCAGAAAACAAAACGCCGGTAGGGCGTCTCCGGATCCGTCAGGACGCTTCTGTGCATAACGCCGGGCGGGAGCAGGGCGATGCTGCCTTTCTGCAAGGGGATTTTTCTGCCTTCGATTTCAAGATACACCCTGCCTTCCAGAAGAATATAAAACTCATAGTAGGTGTGCCTGTGCGGTTCGACGGCCTTGAAATTCAGGTCGCTGTAATAATAGATTTCGAAGTCCCGCGAGAGCATGTACTGGCGGGTATTGAATGCGGAGCGAAGATTTTTTCTCATTGTATCCGGTCTCTCATGAGTGCCTGAAAGAATATGAAAAGCTTACAAATGGATTCTACCTGCGTATAGCAACTTTTGCAATGTTAACAGCAAAGATGACAATCGTTTCATGGTATGGTTCTATGTTTTAATAATAGTGACAAAGATGTGCTGACAGGCACGTTTGAACACTGGCAGATTTATACCACGGGGGTAATAAAGCTATGGAAATGACAATGCGCTGGTACACGAAAAACTATGACACGGTGACGCTGGAGCAGATCCGTCAGACTGCATATGTCAAGGGCGTTATCACAATGCTCTATGACAAGCAGCCCGGAGATCTCTGGACACAGGAAGAGATTCACGCGCTGAAGGAAGAGGTCGAGGCAGCGGGACTTCATATTTCCGGTATTGAATCCGTCAACGTTTCGGATGCCATCAAGACGGGCAGCAAAGACCGCGACAAGGATATCGACACTTACATCAAATGCCTTGAGAATCTGGGCAAGGAAGACATTCATACGGTCTGCTACAACTTCATGCCGGTTTTTGACTGGACCAGAACCGAGCTGGCAAGAGTAAGACCGGACGGCTCCACTGTCCTTGCATATACGCAGGAAGCCGTTGACGCGATCAAGCCCGAAGAGATGTTCGATTCCATCAAGGGCAACATGAACGGATCGGTAATGCCCGGCTGGGAACCGGAACGTATGGCACATGTCAAGGAGCTGTTCGAGCTCTATAAGGATGTGGACGAGAACAAACTTTTCGAGAACCTTGTTTACTTCCTGAATGCTATTATGCCGGTCTGCGACAAGTACAACATCAACATGGCGATTCACCCGGACGATCCCGCATGGAGCGTATTCGGCCTTCCCAGAATCATCACAAACAAGGCGAATATCCAGAAGATGCTCAAGGCGGTAGACAACCCGCACAACGGCGTGACACTCTGCACAGGCTCGCTTGGAACCAACCTCTCCAACGACCTGCCGGATCTGATCCGCAGCATCCCGGGCCGCATTCATTTTGCACATGTGCGCAATCTTTTCTTCCATTCCCCGACAAACTTCGAGGAATCCGCGCACCTGTCCACAGACGGCACCTTCGATATGTATGAGATTGTCAAGGCGCTGTATGACATCGGCTTTGACGGACCGATCCGTCCGGACCATGGCCGCATGATCTGGGGCGAGAAGGCAATGCCCGGTTACGGCCTGTATGACAGAGCGCTTGGCGCCGCGTATATCTGCGGACTCTGGGAATCGATTGACAAGGCAGAGTCACGAGACGGCGCAAAGAAGCTTACCTATTGATCTTCATGTACAAAGGAAGTAAATTTTATATACAGGGAGGTATAGAAAATGAAGTTAAGTGATCAGGGATTACAGAACAGACAGGAATGGCTTTCCAAAGGATATCAGCTGCCGGCATTTGACCGCGCGGAGATGATCAGAAAGACGCATGAGAATCCGGTCTGGGTTCATTTCGGCGCCGGCAATATTTTCCGCGCTTTCCATGCAAATCTCGCGCAAAAGGCTCTGGAGAGCGGCGTGATGACGAGCGGTATTACCGTATGCGAAGGCTTCGATTATGAAATCGTGGAAAAACAATACCGTCCGCACGATGATCTCTCCGTTCTGGTAACGCTCAAGGCGGACGGAAGCATCGAGAAGACCGTGATCGGTTCGATCGGCGAGTCGACAATTCTGGATTCCGAAAATGAGAAGGAATTCGCAAGACTGAAGGAGATCTTTTCCGCGGATTCTCTGCAGCTCTGCACATTTACCGTAACCGAAAAGGGATACAGCCTTGTAAACGGCAGAGGCGAGCAGCTTCCCGCTGTAACAGCGGACTTCGCGGCAGGTCCGGAAAAGCCGCAGAGCTATATCGGCAAGGTCGTTTCTCTTCTGTATACAAGATATCTTGCCGGCAAAAAGAAGATTGCCATGGTTTCCACAGATAACTGCTCTCACAACGGCGAGAAGCTTTACAACGCGGTGATTGCTTTTGCAAAGGCCTGGGCTGCGAACGGAAAAGCGGAAGCAGGCTTCGTTGATTATCTGAACGACGAGACACTGGTTTCCTTCCCCTGGTCCATGATCGACAAGATCACACCCCGCCCGGATGCTTCCGTAGAAGAAATCCTTCGTAAAGACGGACTGGAAGATCTGGATCCGGTTGTTACGGCGAAGAAGACCTGGGTTGCTCCTTTTGTTAACGCGGAAGAGACCGAGTATCTCGTTATCGAGGACAAGTTCCCGAACGGCCGTCCCGCTCTTGAGAAGACCGGCGTTATCTTCACGGATCGTGATACGGTTAATAAGGTTGAGCGCATGAAGGTTACGACCTGCCTGAACCCGCTGCACACGGCGCTCGCTGTCTATGGCTGCCTTCTCGGATACACGAAGATTTCCGATGAAATGAAGGATCAGCAGCTGGTCAACCTTGTGCATACCCTCGGTTACAAGGAAGGACTTCCGGTTGTTGTCAATCCCGGTGTTCTTGACCCGAAGGAATTCATTGATACCGTACTGAACGTACGTATTCCGAATCCTTTCATGCCGGATACGCCGCAGAGAATTGCAACCGATACTTCCCAGAAGCTCGCGATCCGTTATGGCGAGACCATCAAGTCCTACATCGCGGATCCGCAGAGAAAGACTTCCGATCTGCATATGATTCCGCTTGTACAGGCAGGCTGGCTGCGTTACCTGATGGCGGTAGACGATCAGGGCAAGGCGTTCGAGCCTTCACCGGATCCGCTTCTTGAGGATGCGCAGAAGTATGTTGCGGACTTCAAGCTCGGAACCGTTCCGTCCGAAGAAGAAACCAGAGAGAAGGTTCTTCCTCTTCTGAAGAACGCGCAGGTCTTCGGTGTTGACCTTGAAGAGGCAGGCCTTGCGGACGAAGTCATCCGCGACTTCCGTGAAGAGCTTGCAGGCGCCGGAGCGGTACGTGCGACACTTGAAAAGTACTGCGGATAATTGAAACAGCAGAGTCTATAGTAAACAGTAAGGCGGAGCAGTAACATGCGCCGCTTTGCTGTTTTTTACGTATAAGGAATACTGCGATGCTGAAAATTGCGATTGTGGAAGACCACGAACAGACCGCGCGGGAAGTGCGGGAGATGATCCGGAGATACGCGCAGGAACATCAGCTGGAAACCGAGTGCCGGTGGTTTCCCGATGGAGAAGAGATTGCGGCAGTCTATGAAAGCGGAGAGAAAAACCCGTTTGACATTGTCCTTCTGGATATAGAAATGCAGCAGACGAACGGCATGGACGCCGCGGCACGAATCCGGGACAAGGATAAGAAGGTGGTGCTTTCATTCATTACAAATATGGCGCAGTACGCGATCCGCGGCTATGAAGTCAACGCGCTTGACTTTATCTTAAAGCCGGTCGAATATTTTCCGTTCAGCATGCGCCTCGACAGGATGGTGGAGAGAGTCAAAGAGCGCACCGATGTATGCATTTCGTTTCCGACCTCCGGCGGCATGCAGCTGATTCCGATCGGTGAAATCCGGTATTTCGAAACCGGCAGCCGCATGCTCTACTGCCATGCGGGCGGCAAGGTGTATACAAGCCGGATGTCCATGAAAGAAGTGGAAAAATCACTCCGGCGGGGGCACTTCGCCAAGTGCAATCAGTGTTATCTTGTGAATCTTTCGTATGTAAACGGCGTACAGGACAACGTTGTAACGGTGGACGGAGAGGAACTGTTTATGAGCCGCAGGAACAAAACGCCGTTTCTGGAAGCACTGTCGGAATATCTGGGAAGCATTAACTGACGGCGTCCTCGCAGGAGAATCCATGGAATTTTTACTGGGAGCAATCAATATTGCCGGAGATTTCGCGGCTGTGTATGTTTTCACGGCAAAGCTGAAACATGGCAGCAGAAAGAATTATGCCCTGTTTCTGATGTCCGCGCTTGTCCTTCTCTGCGCCGCAGTACGCGTAGAAGCGATCGTTCTTGACAAAGCGTACCCGGTGATTTTCACGGCGCTCTGTGAAGCTGCGAAGATCACGGCGCTGGGTTTTGCCGCGCATTCCTGTATCGGTTCCGGCTGGCTTGGCTCTTTTTATACCGCCATCTGGAGCATCATGACCGCGGAGTTTCTGCATGAGCTGCCGCTTCTGATCCTTCGCTTTCCGAGACTTTCGGACGCTTATTCAACCGCGTTGTATCTTGTTTTTCGAGCCGCATTTACGGCAGCGGTTCTTGTTATCATCTGGAAGACAGCAGCGGTCACGATGCCGCAAAGCGGCGTTTACAGGACCGGCCCGAGACAGTTTACAAGCGCGGTTACAATCGCGCTCCTGCATGTCGGAATTTTCAGCTATCTGATGACGACCAACTGGATGACGCTTCTTCCCTGGCCGTATCTTCTGGTGCTGGTTTTCGCGCAGGGGTACTGCCTGATCATCCTTTATCTGCAAAACGAGCTGTTCAAGAAAAGTGCGATGAAAAAGGAAATGGAAGCGGTGAACGCGCTTCTCTACAAGAGAAAGCAGCAGTATGAAATTGCGCGTCAGAATATTCAGCTGATCAACCGGAGAGTACATGATTTAAAGCTTCTGATCAGCGATCTCGAAAATGACCGGCAGGACCGGAAGACGGTGGAAGTGCTCGAAAAGGTGCAGGAAGCCGCCGGTATCTATGATTCTGTCGTCAAAACAGGCAGTGACGTGCTCGACACGGTTCTGACAGATAAAAGTCTTGTCTGTGAATCGAAAGGAATCAAAATCAGCTGTGTCGCCGACGGGCAGAGTCTTGCTTTCCTCGATGCCGTGGATATCTTTACAATTTTCAACAACATCCTCGATGACTGTATTGACGCGGTCAGCCTGTTTCAGGATACCAGCCGGCGCAGCATAGACATTTTAGTGCATACGAGGCAGAAATTTCTTGTCATCAATATCCTGCATCCGATCTTTCAGGCCGTGAAATTCAAGGACGGCCTGCCCGTTCCCCGGAACGAGAGCGCTTCTTATGTCAATTACAACATAAAGGCGGTCCGCGAGATTCTGCGCCGCTATGACGGTCTTCTCAACTGTGAGGAAAAGAACGGCGTGTTTACCTACAGAATCGTCATTCCTGTTGTGTGAAGGCTTCTCCGGCCTAATCTTCATTCAGTCATACCAGTTTTCCCCGGCCTATTGAAAGGCCGGGGTTTTCCTTACTAAAATGCGTTTACAGGCTGCATCAATACGCATTGCGGTGAAGGAAGGTTATGAGAAAAATTACGAATTTAAATAAAGGCTGGCTGTTCACAAAGCCGGGCACGGATCCTGTCCGCGTGGATCTGCCGCACACCTGGAACGCGCAGGACGGCGCGGACGGCGGAAACGACTACTGGAGGGGCACCTGCACCTATGAACGCCCTCTGGAAGTTCCGGCATTTGACAGGGACAGGGAAGAAGTGTGGCTCCAGTTTGACGGGGTGAATTCCGTCGCGGACGTTTACGTGAACGGAACGAAAGTTGCACACCACGAAGGCGGATATTCCACGTTCCGCTGCAATATTACAGAACTTCTGCCGGAAGCGGACTGGAAGGACAGGGAACGTGATGCGGAAAGCGGTGAGAGAGCTTCACGCGAAGCTGTTTTGACCGTAAAGGCGGACAACAGCCGGAGCGACAGCGTCTATCCGCAGAAAGCGGATTTTACGTTCTATGGCGGCATCTACAGAGATGTCAGCCTTCTCGTTGTTTCCAAAACCCATTTTCTGTTAAATCATCTCGGCGGAAACGGCCTTTTCGTGACACCGCAGGTGGAAGAGGATCAGATCCGCGAAGCTCCGTCCGGCCTGACTGCGGAAAATGCATCCGTGCAGGTGGAATCCGAGATCGCGGGGGACGGCATTGTACAGGTGACGATTCTGGACGCGCAGGGAACTGTCGCCGCGGAAGGAAGCGGCGAGAATCTAACGCTTCCGATCGAAAACGCGCATCTTTGGAATGGCGTCCGGGCCCCTTATCTGTATACAGCCTGCGCCAGACTTCTGGATCCTTCCACGAAAGAAGTGCTGGATGAAGTGCAGACCAGATTCGGCATCCGCTGTATCAGGATTGACGCGCGGAAGGGCTTTTACCTGAACGGTAGAAATTATCCGCTGCATGGCGTCAGCAGACATCAGGACCGCAAGGGGTGCGGCAACGCGCTGACCCGTGAAATGCACGAAGAAGATATCCGGCTGATTCTGGAGTGCGGCGCGAATACGGTACGGCTTGCACACTATCAGCATGCACAGCACTTCTATGATCTGTGCGACGAGGCGGGACTTGTTGTCTGGGCCGAGATTCCGTACATCAGCGAGCATCTGCCTTTTGGGAAAAACAACACTATCAGCCAGATGCGGGAGCTGATCACGCAGAATTACAACCATGCTTCGATCTGCGTCTGGGGGATTTCAAACGAAATCACAATCTCCACGAAAGACAGGAAAGGCATGCTGGAGAATCACAGACTCCTGCAGAAAATCTGCCATGAGATGGACAGGACGAGACCGACCGTGCTTGCCTGCTATGCCATGTGTACGCCATGGAACCCGGTCGCGCACATCACGGACGCGGTCAGCTGGAACCTCTATCTTGGCTGGTATGTGCCGGGACTGTTTCTGAATGACCTGTGGATTGCGTTTTTCCATTTTCTGTATCCGAAGCGGGCACTCGGCTTTTCCGAATACGGCGCGGAGGGTATGCCCGATATCCATTCCGCGCATCCAAGGCGCGGCGATCAGTCCGAAGAGTACCAGGCAAAATATCATGAATTCATGCTCCGGTGCTTTCAGCGGCATCCGTGGATGTGGGCGACGCACGTCTGGAACATGTTCGATTTTGCGGCGGATGCGAGGGATCAGGGCGGTGAGCCCGGAATGAACCATAAAGGGCTCATCACATTCGACAGAAAGACGAAGAAAGACAGCTTCTACCTCTATAAAGCGTACTGGAACGAAGACGAGCCGTTTGTACATATCTGTTCCAGCCGTTTCCGCAAGAGGACACAGAAAAACATAACGGTCAAAGTCTATACCAATCAGCAGAGCGTTACATTATACGCCGGCGGTAAAAAGTTCGCCACGGAAATTGCGGACAAGGTCTTTACGTTCCGGATTCCGCTCGGCGAAACGGGAAGCAGAACAAAGATCCGTGTGGAAGCAGGCCCTGCGCAGCAGGAATCTCTGCCGGAATCAACTGTTTCCGATGAAGCGGTCTTTATTAGAGCGGCAAAGCCTGATCCGGCTTACAAAGTGAAGAAATCCGGAAAGAAGAATAACTGGGTCTGAGGGGAGGAAATGCATGAGCAGAAATGATCATAAAGAAAAAGAAAGTACTTCGCTGAACCGGGCCAAACCTTATCAGCTGATCCTGTTTCCGTTCAATAACGGCGCGACGAATGTTTATTATATTTTGACTGCTACTTATATTGCTTATTACGGAAACGGTGTTTTAGGACTCGCGCTGATGTTCGCGACGACGATGGTGACGGTCATGCGTTTATTTGACGCCGTTACAGATCCGATCATCGGCGCCCTGATCGATAAAACAAACGGCAGATTCGGAAAATTCCGCCCGTATATGATTCTGGGCAACATCGTCATGGCTGTTTCGGCGTTCCTTCTGTATTTCGCGACCCGCTGGATTCCGGAAAGCATGATGTCCCTTCGCTACATCGCGTACGTCGTCATCTACGCGGTTTACGTGATCGGTTATACGTTCCAGACATCGGTCACAAGGTCCGGACAGACGGTGCTTACCAATGATCCGGAGCAGCGTCCGCTGTTTACGATTTTCAATCTGATCGCCAGCATGATCGGTATGGGATCCATCCAGTTCTTCGCGCCGATTATCCGCGCGAAATACGGCGATTATACAACGCCGCAGTTCTTTGACATCATCATTCCGATTGCGGTACTAGTATCCGCATTTCTGACGCTGCTTGCGGTGATTGGCATCTGGGAAAAGGACCGGCCGGAATACTTCGGCATTGCCGGCAGCGCTGCGCAGAAGGTCAGGATCAGCGAGTATCTGGAGATCCTGAAAAACAATTCCCCTCTCCGGCGCCTGATGGTAGCCGGTGCCGGCTGCAAGCTCGCGCTCGCGATCGCGACGAACGGGACGGTTCTGTGCATGCTGTACGGCGGCATGATGGGCAATTACAACGGACTGTATCTGCCGATGATGATTGCAGGGTACGTGTTCTCCGCACCGTTTTTCCTTTTATCCGTGAGAACGAGTCAGAAGAAGGGGCAGAAAGCGTCTCTGATGCGTTACGTCAGTATTGCGCTTGTCATGTATGCCGGTGTTCTGGTGCTGCTGCTCCTCTGGAAACAGGGTATTCCGGGTGTGAATCTTTCGCTCTACAGCATGGAAGGCGGCTTCCATCTGACATTGAATCTGTACACGATTCTGTTTCTTGTTTTCTTCGGAATCGGGTACGGCGCGTATTACGCGACCGCGGATATGCCGATCCCGATGGTGGCGGACTGCTCGGACTACGAGACGTACCGTTCGGGCAGATTTATTCCGGGCATTCTGGGAACCCTGTTCAGTCTGGTGGACAAGCTGGTTTCGTCCCTGAGTTCCACGGTTGTGGGCTTTGCGGTTGCGTCGATCGGCTTATCGACACTGCCGGGCGGAGATACGCCCTACACGAAGGGAATGAGCGGCGTTGTTATTGTACTGTTCTGCGTCATTCCCATGATCGCGTGGGCGGTAACACTTCTTGCCATGAAGGGGTATATCCTGACAGGTGAAAAGATGCGGGAAGTGCAGGAGGTCAATGCCAGAAGAAAAGAAGCGGTGGAAGGCGGCATGAGCCTGGAAGAAGCCATGCGGCAGTTTAAATGATACCGAAAAGTTTCTTCCTGTTATAAGGTACTGACCTGACCTCCAGGCACTGATAGCCTGTTGCGTCAACCGCCGATTTAATCAGTTCCGCAGAGACCGTTTCTTCCGTAAGGAAAGAAGCGGTCTTTTTGCTGCGCGAGGCAGTTACCTTCCTTGCGGAAGGTACTGCCTCACGAATCGCGTCGCAGATATGCGCTTCGCACATACCACACATCATACCGTCAATTTTTAAAACTGTTTTAACCATTTTCCATGCTCCTATGCGCTTATGCTCTCTGTTTAAGAGGCATTGTCTTTAATGTTGTCGCCTCTTTGTACTTCTTGAAGAACAGCATGTAAATGATCAGGAGCAGTGCTGCCGAAGCCGCGATGGCACCGGGGACGTTTCCGTGACCTGTAAAGAGCGCGCCGAACTGATTGATCATCAGGGCCACAATGTAGGCAAAACCGCACTGGTAGGAAATCGCGAACCATGTCCATTTCGCGCTGTTCATTTCCCGCCTGATCGCGCCGATCGCGGCAAAGCACGGAGCGCAGAGCAGGTTGAACACAAGGAAGGAGTAACCGGTGATTCCGTTGAAAGCCTGTGCAAGCGCCTGCCATACGGTCTGATCGCCGCCGCCGTAGAGAATACCCATGGTTCCGACGATGTTTTCCTTTGCTACAAGACCGGTAATTGTCGCGACCGCGGCCTGCCAGTTGCCAAAGCCGAGCGGGATGAAAATCCATGCGATTGCGTTGCCGAGGAAAGCCAGAATCGAATACTGCAGCTCATCGGAGGAGAGCATACGGAAGCCGTCCTGTGTGAATCCGAAGTAGGAGAGGAACCAGATGACGATCGTGGAGAGCATGATGACGGTTCCAGCTTTCTTGATGAATGACCAGCCGCGCTCCCACATGGAACGGAGCACATTGCCGATGGTCGGCCAGTGGTAGGCAGGAAGCTCCATGACAAACGGAGCCGGATCTCCGGAGAACATCTTTGTCTTCTTGAGCATGATGCCGGAAATGATGATTGCTGCCATTCCAACGAAGTATGCGGAGGTTGCAACGAGAGAGGAACCGCCGAAAATGGCGCCTGCGATCATCGAGATAAACGGAACCTTCGCACCGCAGGGAATGAAGGTTGTTGTCATGATCGTCATCCTTCTGTCGCGCTCGTTTTCAATCGTACGGCTCGCCATGACGCCGGGGACGCCGCAGCCGGTGCCGATCAGCATGGGGATGAAGGATTTTCCGGAAAGGCCGAACTTACGGAACACGCGGTCCAGAACGAACGCGATGCGTGACATATAGCCGCATGCTTCGAGGAACGCAAGCAGGAAAAACAATACCAGCATCTGCGGCACGAACCCGAGAACGGCGCCGACACCGGCGACAATACCGTCCAGAATGAGACCTTTGAGCCATCCGGCCGCGCCGGCCGCGTCAAGAACTTTTTCAACGAGAGCAGGGATACCGGGGATCCAGATGCCATAATCAGCAGGATCCGGTTCACCGCCGATTGCTGCCAGCGTCTTTTCCGCTGCCGCATAATCCGCAGGAGTCGCTGTTTCTGTTGTTGTCTCCAGCGTTTCATCGTCTTCGATGGTATAAGGAAATTCACCGGAGGGCGCGCCACCGTGCTCTTTGACATAAGTGTCATAGCCGTCCGCAATCGCGGAAGCAGTCGAATACTCTTCGGCAACCTCAGAATAGCCGCCGTCGGTGATCAGGTGGAAGCCGTCGCCGAAGATATGGTCGTTGGTAAAATCTGTAGCCGCGGCGCCGATGCCCACCATCGAAATCCAGTAGACAAGGAACATAACGGCCGCGAAGATCGGAAGCCCGAGCCAGCGGTTTGTAACGACACGGTCGATTTTATCAGAAACGGAGAGCTTATTCGCACCTTTCTTTTTATAGCAGGCCTTGATGATCTCCGCGATATAGGTATACCGCTCATTGGTAATGATGCTTTCCGCGTCATCGTCGAGTTCTTTTTCGGCGGCGCGGATATCATTCTCGATATGCGCCATCGTGTCCTTTGAAATCTGCAGCTTTTCGAGAACCTTGTCGTCGCGCTCGAAGACCTTGACCGCGTACCATCTTTGCTGCTCTTCGGGCATGCTGTGAACCGCTGCCTCTTCAATATGGGCCAGTGCGTGTTCCACCGGCCCCGAGAAAGTATGCATGGGAACTGTCTTGCCATGATGCGCGGCATTTACCGCAGTATCGGCAGCTTCCATGACTCCGGTCCCCTTGAGGGCGGAGATTTCGACAACAGGGCATCCGAGCTGCCTTGAAAGTTCCTGCGTGTTGATTTTGTCACCGCTTTTGCGGACAAGGTCCATCATGTTGATCGCGACGACCACGGGAATTCCGAGTTCCGTGAACTGGGTTGTCAGATAGAGGTTTCTTTCGAGATTTGTTCCATCGATAATGTTCAGAATCGCGTCGGGGCGCTCATCAATCAGATAATTTCTTGCGACGACCTCCTCCAGCGTATAAGGGGAGAGGGAGTAGATGCCCGGAAGGTCCGTAATGATGACATCTTCGTGCTTTTTCAGCTTTCCTTCCTTTTTATCTACCGTAACGCCCGGCCAGTTGCCTACAAACTGGTTGGAACCCGTCAGGGCGTTGAACAGTGTTGTTTTGCCGCTGTTCGGGTTTCCGGCAAGCGCAATCCGTATACTCATAAAAATGACTTCCTTTCTGCTCGTGCGAGCTCTGAGATGTTAGTTTAAACAAACCACAACCTGAAAAAAATAAGGGCAAAGCCCGGATCATTCCACCTCGACCATTTCGGCGTCGGCCTTTCGTATGGACAGTTCATAATTCCGTACGGTTACCTCGATCGGATCGCCAAGCGGCGCAACCTTCATGACATGCACCGGCGTGTGCTTCGTCAGTCCCATGTCCATGATTCTGCGCTTTACGGCGCCTTCGCCGTGGAGCTTTACAACAGTCACGGTTTCGCCGATCTTCGCGTCTTTTAATGTTTTCACTCTCTGTTCCTCCTCATTTATACCATGATCTTTGCCGCAAGCCCGCTGCTGAGAGCGACACGGCTTTCTTTGACCTTTACAATTAAGTTGCCGCAGAGGACATTCACGACACAGATCTCACCGCCTACGTGAAAGCCCAGATTTTCGAGGTGCTGTTTCACTTCCTGATTCCCGCCGATCTTCCTGATGATCTGCTGTTCTCCGATATCCGCCAGATTCAAAGGCATCATGCACGCTCCTTTCAAATGCGGCCGCGGTAATCGCGCGGCATTGGTGTTGATGTTAGAATAGACTAACTATGCTGCATTATAGTTAGCCATGAATAACCTTGTCAAGCAATTTCTTAAAAAAATATAAAATTGTATGCAATTTAATTGCCAAGGGGAAAGATAAGGAGGCTTTGGAAGGAATGTACAAGCGCCGCGAAATACGCTATTCTGTAATAGTTAAAAGATATGCGGTTTCGCGGAGAGAGCAGAGCCTGCCTTTCCGCGGCAGATGGATACGGGAGGCGGATTATGGGATTAATCAGGGCAGCACTTGGCGCGGCTGGCGGCGTAATGGCCGATCAGTGGAAAGAGTACTTCTACAGTGAAGCGCTCACTTCGGACATGCTGATGGTCAAGGGTAAGAAAAAGGTATCCGGCAGATCGGCAAATGTCTATGGCAGTGACAACATTATTTCGAACGGATCTGTCATTGCTGTGGCGGACGGGCAGTGCATGCTCCTTGTCGATCAGGGGAAGGTAACCGAAGTTTGCGCCCAGCCCGGCGAATTTATCTATGACGCGGGCAGCGAGCCGTCGGTTTTTACAGGAGATCTCGGATCAGCCGTAAAGAATACGTTCGCTTCCATCGGAAAAAGATTCACGTTCGGCGGGGAAGCTCCGAAGGACCAGAGAGTCTACTATATCAATACAAAGGAAATCATCGGCAACAAGTACGGAACGCCGAACCCGGTGCCGTACCGTGTTGTAGATGAAAGAGCAGGAATTGATCTGGACATTTCGGTCCGCTGCTATGGGGAGTACAGCTACCGGATTACAGATCCGGTGCTTTTCTATACAAATGTCTGCGGCAACGCGGCCGAAAGCTACAGAAGAGATGACCTGGACGGCCAGCTCCGGACAGAGCTTCTGACGGCGCTGCAGCCCGCGTTCGCGAAGATTTCCGCGGAAGGAATCCGCTACTCCGCGCTCCCCGGGCATACCGAAGAGATGTCGGCCGCGCTCTACGAGATTCTTTCGAAGAAATGGAAGGAGCTGCGCGGCATCGAGATGGTTTCCTTCGGCGTATCCTCTGTGAAAGCGTCGGACGAAGACGAACAGATGATCAAACAGATGCAGCGGAACGCGGCGCTGACAAATCAGAGCCTTGCGGCGGCAACACTTGTCGGCGCGAAGGCGCAGGCAATGCAGGATGCCGCAAAGAACGAAAACGGCGCGGCGATGGCATTCATGGGCATGCAGATGGCACAGAACGCGGATGGCACGAGCGCGGCGCAGCTGTTCGCGCAGGCAGCGGAGAAGGATAAGGAGAAAGTCCCGCAGGGACAGGCGCCGCAGGGGCAGCAGTGGACCTGTCCGCAGTGCGGCGCTTCCAATACCGGCAATTTCTGCACGAACTGCGGAACGAAGAAGCCGGAAGTAAAGCTTTCTTTCTGCCCGAACTGCGGCGCTCCTATTCCGGACCCTTCAAATCCGCCGAAGTTCTGCCCGCAGTGCGGAAACAGGCTGAAAGACTAACCCGGACGGTGCAGGTAAATGGAAGCTGTTAAAATCATTCAGTTAAAAGAGTCGATTCTGGAGAACAATGACGCGGACGCGGATGCGCTGCGGGCGGAGCTGCGAAAGCGTAAGATTTTCACGCTGAACGTCATGTCCTCTCCGGGGTCCGGCAAAACAACGCTGATACTCGCAACAATCAAAAGACTCAAAGAGCGGTACCGGATCGGCGTTATGGAAGCGGATATCGATTCCGCAGTGGATGCGCAGGCCGTGCTGGACGAGGGCACGAGGGCAGTTCAGCTGCATACCGGCGGCATGTGCCATCTGGACGCGCAGATGACAAGGCAGGGACTTTCGGCAGTGGACGCTTCTTCCCTTGATCTTGTGATTCTGGAAAATGTCGGAAATCTGGTCTGCCCCGCGGAATTTGACACCGGCTGCAGCAGGAACGCGGTCCTTTTATCCGTGCCGGAAGGAGACGATAAGCCGCGTAAATATCCTCTGATGTTCGAAAAGGCAGATGTCGTTCTGATCACCAAGACGGACGCGGCGCCGGCGTTTGACTTTGACATGAAGAAGGCGGAGAAATGGATCCGCCGCCGCAATGCACACTGCAGGATCATTCCGGTTTCCGCAAAGGAGGGAACCGGGATGGACGAGTGGTGCGCGTATCTTTCCCGGGAGGCAGACAGATGGCAGTGCGGGTAATTGAGGTGCACGAGTCTGTTTTTGCGGAAAAAGACAGGATCGCGCGGGAAACAAGGCGTCTTTTGAAAGCGCAGGGGACCTTTATGGTAAATCTGATGGCATCTCCCGGCGCCGGCAAAACAACGACGCTCCTTCGTACTTTCAAGGCTCTGCGGGATGCGTATTCGTGCGGCGTCATGGAAGCGGATATTGACGCCACGGTGGATGCGGACAGGATGCAGGATGCGGGTGTTCGGACGATTCAGGTCCATACGGGCGGCGCCTGCGCGATGGACGCGGTTATGACAAGGGACGCGCTGCAGGCTTTTGATACGAAAGATCTGGATCTTCTTGTACTGGAGAATGTCGGCAATCTGGTCTGCCCTGCCGAAGAAGATGTCGGCGCGGCATGCCGGATCAACATTCTCTCCGTACCGGAGGGAGACGACAAGCCGCTCAAGTATCCGCTGATGTTCGAAGTCTGCGACGCGGTTCTGATCAATAAAATCGACGCGGAAGCGTATTTTGACTTCGACCGGGAAAAGGCGGCAGCGAATATCCGTCTCCGGAATCCGGACGCGGAAATCTTCTTTGTTTCGGCAAAGACAGGAGAAGGTTTTGATGCGTGGACGGATTATCTCCGGAGGAAGATCGGGGAATGGAAGAGCGGCGCGCAGGCGGCGGACGATCACACGGGAAACAGACAATGAAATTAAATAAATATCTGGAAGAAGGAAAAATCTACATTATCGCCGAGATGAGCGGCAATCACGGCGGCAGTCTGGAAAAGGCGATCGAAATCGTGCGTGCCGCCGCGAAGGCCGGCGCGGACTGCCTGAAAACGCAGACATACACTGCGGATACGCTGACGATCAATGCGCATACGGAGCCGTTTCTTCTGCGGGACGGCCTCTGGGACAGGCAGTATCTGTATGACCTGTACCAGAAGGCAGGAACACCCTGGGAATGGATGCCGGTGATCAAGAAAGAGGCGGAAGCGCTCGGAATGGATTTTCTGTCTACGCCGTTTGATGATACAGCCGTCGATTTCCTCGAGGGAATCGGAGAGGAGTTTTACAAGATAGCGAGCTTTGAGCTCGTTGATATTCCGCTGATTAAAAAGGCGGCTTCGACCGGGAAACCGCTGATTATTTCATGCGGCATGGGAACCCCCGAAGAAATTCAGGAGGCGGTGGATGCCGCGAAGAGCGCGGGCAGCGGGCAGGTTGTGCTGCTCAAGTGCTGCAGTGCGTATCCGACCGATTATGAAACCATGCATCTGCGCACAATCACGGATATGAAGGAAAGATTCGGCGTGCCGGTAGGGCTCTCGGATCATTCGATCGGAACAACGGCCGATATCGCGGCAGCGGCTCTCGGCGCGCAGGTGATTGAAAAGCATTTCTGCATCTCCAGGCAGGACAATACGGTGGACAGCGCGTTTTCGCTTTCCAAGGAAGAGTTCGCGCAGATGGTGCAGGCCGTGCGGAACACGGAGAAGGCGCTTGGAAATGGAAGTCCTTCCGGCGGCGTCTCCTACGGACCTTCCGCGGAAGAAGCACAGAGCTATTCCCTCCGCCGGAGCATTTACGCCGTGAAAGATATCGCGGCGGGAGAAGCGTTCACAAAGGACAATATCCGGTGCATCCGTCCTTCGGGCGGCCTGCACCCCAGATATTATGAAGAACTGATAAACGGAAAAAAGGCAGGCCGCGCGATCGCGTTCGGTACGCCGATTCATGGGGAGGACATACAGCAGTAGTCAGTTCCCGGATGGATTGTTTTCTTCCATATGCGCAAGAAGTTTGTGCAGCAGCGTATAGAGCGTTTCAGCCTCCTCCCTGCTGAGCGCAAGGCTGCATGCCATTTGTTTTGGCACAAAGAGCGCCTCGTCTTCCAGCGCCATACCTTTGTCCGTAACCCGGACGATCAGGTTGCGTTCGTCCGCTCTGGAGCGTTCCCTTGTGATATATCCCTTGTGTTCCAGCTTCTTGAGTACCGGTGTCAGCGTGCCGGAATCCAGAAGCAGCTTTTCGCCAAGCTCCTTGACGTTCACCTGCTTCTTCTCCCACATGACCATCATCGTAATATACTGCGTATAAGTTAAATCCAGCTTGTCAAGCGAAGGCTTGTAACGGCGGATGATTTCCTTGCTGACCGCGTAGAGGGGAAAACAAAGCTGATTCTCCAGTTTCAGGCTCGCGTATTTGTCTACAGTCATATCGTAAGACCTCCGTTATTATACGAAGTAATGTTACCACGCTATTAAATCGCATACAAGCAAACCCGGCAAATTCGGGAACGGCGTAGCTTTAATTTTATGTAAATTTGTGTAATAATCGGGTTGTACATGCCGCTCCTTCAGGAGCGGCCGGTTTACATTATCCATAGAGGAGGATGTTATGAAGAAAAAGTTACTTGGCACGGTTATGGCCGCGGTCATGACGGCAGCACTTCTTGCCGGCTGCGGCGCGCCTGTGGACAAGGCGTCGACAGCAGATTCCGCTGCAACCGAGGCGGCAGCCGCGGCGACAGAGGCTCCCGCTGCTTCCACAGAAGCGGCTGAGGCTGCTACGCAGGCGGAAGCTTCCGGAAAGGTACAGGATGCGGCACTCAAGATTGCCATCGTATCCTCGCCGTCCGGTGTGGATGACGGCTCCTTCAACGAGAACAACTATAACGGTATTCTCGATTTCATCAAGGAAGCGCCGAACAGCACGGTAACGCCTGTCAAGGAAGAGACCGGCGACGTTGCAGCCTGCATTCAGACCGTTTCGGATATCGTCGCGGACTATGATGTCATCGTATGCTGCGGCTTCCAGTTCGCGGGCATCGGCCCTGTAGCGGAGGAAAACCCGGATGTGAAGTTCATTCTGGTTGACTCGAACCCTACAGACGCGGAAGGAAAGGAAGTAGAAGAGCCCAACATCTACGCGATGACCTTCAAGGAACAGGAGTCCGGATTCCCGGCAGGCCTTGCGGCAGCGCTTACGACCAAGACCGGAAAGGTCGCTGTTGTCAACGGTATCGCTTATCCTTCCAACGTCAACTATCAGTACGGCTTCATGAGCGGCGTGAATTATGCCAACAAGTACTATGGCACAAAGGCAGAATGTGTTGAGCTTCCTTCCTACGCGGGAACCGATGTCAACGGAAACAATGTCGGCGGCAACTATGTCGGCTCTTTCGCGGATGAGGCAACTGGCAAGGTTGTAGGCCAGGCGCTTCTGAACGAGGGCTGCGATGTGATCTTTGTTGCGGCAGGCGCTTCGGGCAACGGTGTTTTCACGGCCGTCAAGGAAGCAAAGGACGCTTATGTCATCGGCTGCGATGTTGACCAGTATGACGACGGCGCAAACGGCAGCTCCAACGTCGTTCTGACGTCCGGCCTCAAGATCATGGACAAGAACGTGAAGCTGCAGCTTGAGAACATCGCGAACGGCACGTTCAAGGGCGGCAACAATCTGCTTGGCGCTGACACGGATTCCACTGGTTATGTATCTGCGGAAGGCAGACAGCAGCTCTCTTCGGACGCGATCCAGAAGATTGACGAAGCTTTCGCGAAGGTGAAATCCGGTGAGGTTGTGCCTGCGGCAAACTTCAATGATGAGACGCCGGATAACTTCAAGGGTCTTTGATTATTTTATCTGACTGCAAGGAGGCAGGACGGCGGTTCCTGCCTCCTTTTTCAGATATCCGCGGTCCGGACAGCCGTCCGGTCAATGAAAAAGAGGAATACCAATGGCAGACGATCAGTACATCGTTGAAATGAACCATATCACGAAGCGCTTTCCCGGCATTGTCGCGAATGATGATGTAACGGTGAAGATCCGGAAAGGGGAAATCTACGCCCTTCTGGGTGAGAATGGGGCCGGGAAATCGACGCTCATGAGCATGCTGTTCGGCATGTATGAGCCGGATGAAGGGCAGATCATTGTGCGCGGGAAGGAAGAGAAGATCACATCTCCCAGCTATGCGGCCGGCCTGAATATCGGCATGGTGCATCAGCATTTCAAACTCGTATCAAATTATACAATCGCAGAGAATATAATCCTTGGAAACGAACCGGTACGAAAAGCCTTCGGTCTGTTTCCCTATGTTGACATAAAGTCCGCAAATGACAGAATCCGGAAGCTCTCGGAGCAGTACGGGCTCGAAGTGAACCCGACGGATGTCATCGAAGACGTGAACGTTTCCACAAGACAGCGCGTGGAAATACTGAAGATGCTGTACCGGCAGGCGGAAATCCTGATTTTCGACGAACCGACAGCGGTTCTGACACCGCAGGAGATCGATTCCCTGCTGAAGATCATCAAAAACCTGCGGGACGGCGGAAAGACGATCATCCTGATTACACATAAACTCGAGGAGATCAAACGCGTCGCCGACCGCTGCGCAATTCTCCGCAGAGGCAGGCTCATTGGCGTCTATGACGTGCCTTCGATGAATACGAAGGAAATGGCGAACCTGATGGTCGGCCGGGAAGTGGAACTCACGCTTCAGAAGAATCCGGCGCATTTCGGTGATGTTGTTCTTGATGTGGAAAATCTCCATGTGGAGAACGCGGACCATTTCGAGGTCGTCAAGGGCGTCAGCTTCCAAATCCATGCCGGCGAGATTTTCGCGATTGCGGGCGTATCCGGAAACGGACAGACCGAGATTGCCGACGCGATTGCGGGGCTCCTGCGGACGACGCAGGGCAGTATCCGGATACTCGGCAGGGAGATCAGCAGTTTCACGATCCGGGAACGGACAAGAACCGGAATTTCCTATATTCCCGAAGACAGACAGAGCGTCGGACTGATTCTGGATTTCAATCTCGCGGAGGATCTCGCGCTCCGCAATTATTATGAGTCGCCGTTCGCAAAAAAGAGTGTTCTGCAGAAAAAGACCTTTGAGGATTACGGCAACCGTCTGATCGGCAAGTACGATATCCGCTCGGCTTCCGGCAACGCCACAATTGTGCGTTCCATGTCCGGCGGCAATCAGCAGAAAGCCATTGTCGGCAGGGAAATCGAACAGGACGCGCCTCTGACCATCTTTGTGCAGCCGACGCGCGGCCTCGACATCGGTGCGATCGAAAACATCCACCGCCAGATTCTCGAAGAACGGGACAAAGGAAAAGCCGTCCTTCTGATCTCTCTGGAGCTGGATGAAGTCATGCAGCTGGCGGATACGATCGGCGTCATTTATAACGGCGAACTGCGCAAAACAGCGCCCGCCGCAGACTTTACCACCTCGGAAGTCGGCGAGTACATGATGGGGGTAAAACGGTCATGAGTTATCGGAAGAAATATTTGAAAATCGCTGTTTTATCTGTCCTTGTGTCGCTGCTTGCCGGCGCAGTCGTCATTCTGATTCTCGGAAAGAATCCTCTGAGCGCTTACTATAATCTGCTGCAGGGATGCGGACTTGCGCCAAAGGCCAAGTATGCCGGCGGCAAATCGATGTTCACGGATCTTTCCAGTTACATCGACTACCTGACGCCGATGCTGTTCGCGGCGCTATCCTACGCGGTCGCGATGCGCGCGGGACTCTTTAATATCGGTATTTCCGGCCAGATGCTTGTCGCGGGCTTCATTTCGTCCATTACGATCGGCTACAGCACACTTTCCGCGCCTGTCGCGAAGCCTCTGGTTCTTCTGATTGGCATTGTCAGTGGTATGGCGGTCGGCGCGCTGATCGGCTTCTTCAAATACCGGTTCAACATCAACGAAGTTGTCTCTTCGATTATGCTGAATTATATCGCGGAGTACGTCATCAGCTTTTTCATCCATGTGAAATATGTGGATCCCGTGTCCCGCCAGTCCAGAAACATATCGGATGCCGCAAGACTGACGCTGCATCAGATTGTCATTGGCGGATATAAGTATGATATTCCGATCGGCTTTGCACTGGCGCTTATTGCAGTGTTTGTGCTCAAGTTTGTTTTTGACAGAACGGTCCTCGGATATGAGCTGCGGGCAGTCGGCCTGAATCCGACGGCGGCGCGCTATGCCGGTATCCATGTCGGCAGAAACCTTGTCCTTTCGATGACCATTTCCGGCGCGCTCGCGGGACTGGCAGGCGTTACATATTACCTCGGCTATTTCGCATCAATCCAGCCGCGTGTTCTGGTATCGACGGGGTATGACGCGATCGCGGTGGGACTGCTCGGTAACAATGATCCGGTCGGCATCCTGGCCGCGTCTTTCCTGATTGAAATCATCGGCAAGGGATCGACCTACATGAGCTCGCAGGCAGGTCTGCAGTCGGAGATCGCGTCGGTTATCACGGGCCTGATCCTTCTTGCTTCCGCATGCAATGCTTTCTTCATGAGCCGGCTTGACAGAAGGGAAGCCGCAAAGAAGGAGCTTCGCAGAAGGAAGGAAGAGAGCGGCAGCCGGAAAGGAGAGCAGGGATGAATACGATCAATACGATTATTATCGACGGCATGAGCTTTGCCCTGCCTCTTTTCATTATGGCGATCGGCGGCATTTATTCCGAGCGCTCGGGCATTACCAACCTCGCACTCGAAGGTCTGCAGGGCATGGGCGCGTTTACCGGCGCGCTTGCCGCTTACACGCTCGCAAGGTCCATCGGACCGAATTCGCAGGCGCCGTATTATGTGGCAATCCTGTGCGCGATGCTCGGCGGCGCGGTCTATTCGATGCTGCATGCGCTTCTGTGCATCCGCTTCAAGGCAAATCAGGTGATCAGCGGTGTCGTGGTCAATATCCTTGCCATGGCGCTTACAACCTTCCTGACGAAGACCATTAACCGTAACGTATTCGGCGCGGCGTCCGATAAATTCGACCTCGGCGTGTCCAGACGGCTGACCATTCCGGTCCTTAGCCGGATACCGGTGCTCGGCGCCTTCTTTACGAAGGTTTATCCGTTTGAATTCATTATCGTGATCATTGCCGTGATCGCGTGGTATTTCCTGTACAGAACACCTTTTGGCCTGCGTCTTCGCGCCTGCGGCGACAATCCGCATGCGGTAGACGCGGCCGGCGGAAATGTCGCCGGAACAAGGTTTATCGCAGTTGTGGTTTCGGGCGCGCTGTCGGGACTCGCCGGCATTTGTTTTGCCTATTCCATTTCCGCGAAGTTTTCGGGCGACATCTATATGGGCTACGGATATCTTGCGATTGCCGGCTACATTTTCGGCAACTGGAATCTTCTGCCCAGTCTCGGCGCCTGCCTGATTTTCGGCATGGCAAGAAGCGCGGGATATCAGATTGTACAGCTTCTGGGCATGCCGAGCGCGTATTCGGACCTTGTTATGATCCTGCCGTATGTGCTGACGCTGTTCCTGCTGATTTTCCTTTCCAAGAATACACATGCGCCGAGAGCGCTCGGAGAAGTTTATGACAAATCAAAACGCTGAAATGATGCGCGGCATCTACTATGACGGGACAAAAGCGGTCTACAGAGAAGATCTTCCCGTGCCGGAGCCGGAAGACGGGCACAGCAGAATCCGGATTCTGTACGCGAACATCTGCAGTACGGACAAGGAAATTCTGCGCGGCTACCGCCCGGACTTTCAGGGCATCATGGGTCATGAGTTTGTCGGCATTGTTGACAAAACAGCGCTGCCTTCACTGCAGGGACGCCTCGTGACAGGAGAGCTGAACGAGGGGTGCGGCCATTGCCTGTACTGCAGGAGCGGCCGGGAAAAACACTGCCCGGAGCGGAAGGTGATCGGCCTGTCCAAAGACGGGTGCTTCGCCGAATATATGACCCTCGCGGATCATCTGATCCACCCGGTCCCGGAAGGGCTGCCGCCGGAAAAAGCGGTGTATACGGAACCTCTGGCGGCGGCGCTCGAAATTCCGTCGATGGTGCACATCGATCCCGCGAAAAAGACAGCCGTGATCGGAGACGGGAGACTTGCCTTTATGATCGCGCAGGTGCTTTCGCTTTCGGGAGCGCCGCTCACGGTCATCGGAAAGCACGAGGAAAAGCTTGCCGCATTTGAACCATTTGCGCAGACACGTCTGGTTGACAGCTTTCATTTCGGACACGCCGAAGACGGCATCGATGAGCCTCCGATGGACAGAATTGAGGAAGACACATATGAAGTGATTGTCGAGGCGAGCGGTTCTCCTTCGGGACTTATGCTGGCATCCAGAATTATCCGGCGGCAGGGAACAATTGTGTTAAAGAGCACGTATGCCGGAAAGCTTTCTCTTGATATGAGCCACTTTGTGGTTAATGAAATCACGATCAAGGGGAGCAGGTGCGGTCCGTTCGAGCCGGCGTTAAACCTGCTGCAGCGCGGGCTGATCCGGCTTCCGCAGGCGCAGTGGCATGATCTCAAAGACTATGAGGCCGCGTTCGCGTCAAAGGCGTTTAAAGCGGGTTTTAAAATCGCAAAGTAAAAAGTGCACAGGTGCCGCCGCACGTAAGGCGCGGCGCCGGAGAAAAAGCGGGCATCCGCGGCTTCAGGCCGCAGGTTCCCGCTTTTTCGAAGTCTTTAGAGGCAATGAAGAATTGCCGCCGCACAATCAAGTGAACCCGTGTTATAATCAAACATAGGAAGAAGTCTGATAATAAAGCCGGCTTCCGGACAGATTTCACGCAAAAATTTATAACAGGGGGATATCTTATGCAGAATTATTCCAAGCTCTATTCCAGAAGATTTCCGGATGTTTTCATCAAAGTGATTCCGGGGCACTTTGTTACACCGAACTCTCACATTAATTATTACATCGACATGACGACGATGCGTACGCGTCTTACGGAGGCCAAGAATGCAGCGGAGGCCCTTTCGGAAGCGTATGTCGCGACAACCGTTGTAGATACGATCATTTGTCTGGACGGCACGGAAGTGATCGGCGCTTTTCTTGGGGAAGCACTGACGAAGGCCGGCGTTTTGTCCAAGAACGCGCACAGGACCATGTATATCATGACACCGGAATTTGATACATCAGGACAGATGATTTTCCGCGAGAACGTACAGATGATGATCCGCGGCAAGAGCGTTCTGATTCTTCTGGCTTCCACAACAACCGGACGGACGGTTGCGAGAGCAATCGAATCAATCCGGTATTATGGCGGCACCATTTCCGGTGTTTCCGCGATCTTCTCGGCTGCCAGCAAGGTCTGCGGCTGCCCGATCAACGCCTTGTTCACCAAGCAGGATATTCCGGAGTACAGGACATGGAAGGCGGAAGAGTGCAGCCTTTGTAAAGAAGGCGTTCCGGTTGACGCGATCGCGAACGGATACGGATACAGCCGTCTGTAAGATGAAAAGTACCTGTCTTTTCGTTGAAGAGCGCCTCATAGTGTGTTAAAATATTAACAGTTTGCGGGAAGCAAAATTGTTGTGACAGGAGAAATCCTTTGATTCATTTCTGCAGGAGGAAATTATGAGTGCTTCTTTTGATGAAATTTTGGAACAGGTAAGTCAGATTCCCACAAAGAAACTTTCTGTTGCGGCCGCGCAGGACCTGCCGGTCATGGAAGCCGTAAAGGAAGCGTACGACCGGAAAATCGCGGTTCCGATCCTGACAGGTGATGAAGCGAAGATCCGTGAGATCGCTTCGCAGATCGGCTGGGACCTGGACGCTTGCGGCATCCGCGTCATCAATGAGCCGGATGTGGAGCAGGCTGCGCTTGCTGCGGTCAAGCTCGTGCATGACGGGGAAGCGGACATGTATATGAAGGGGCTTCTGGAATCCAAGACGTTTCTTCGCAGCGTACTGAACAAAGAGGTCGGGCTTCGTACCGGCAAGATGCTCAGCCACGTCTGTGTTTTTCAGATCAAAGGCATTGACCGTCTTCTGTTCCTGACAGATGTGGCTTTCCTGCCCTATCCGACGCTCGAAGACAAAGAGCAGATCATCAACTACGTCGTTAAGGTGTGCAATGCCTGCGGCGTTCAGAATCCGAAGGTTGCACCTCTCGCGGCCGTGGAAGTCGTTAATCCGAAGATGCCGGTAACGGTCGAGGCCGATCAGCTGACGAAGTGGAACGAGGAAGGCCGCATCAAAGGCTGCATTGTGGACGGTCCGCTCTCCATGGACCTCGCGATTGATCCCGAAGCGGCCAAACATAAAGCCGGCGCGCAGAACCGCAGGATTGTCGGCGACGCGGACGTGCTTCTGTTCCCGGATATTCATGCCGGCAACCTTGTTTACAAGACGATCGTCCGCATGACCGAATTCAAGAACGGCTGCATACTTATGGGAACCAAGGCTCCCGCGATCTTAACTTCCCGTTCTGATTCCAAGGAGACGAAGATCAATTCGATCGCTCTTGCAGCAGTCGTTGCACATCATCTGAACGGACAGGGATTCTGATGAAAAGCCCTGCGGGCTTTATGCGGACAGAGAAGGAGAAAACACAAGGCATGGCACTTCGCAGTTTAATTATCAACCCGGGATCCACATCCACAAAGATCGGTGTGTTTGAGGATGAGACGCAGATCCTCGACAAGACATTGAGACATTCCACCGAAGAGATCGCGGCGTATCCGAGTATTTACGCGCAAAAGGATTTCAGAAAGAAACTCGTTCTGGACGCGCTGAAAGAGGAGAACATTGACGTTCACTCCATGGACTTCATCGTCGGCAGAGGCGGACTTGTCCGCGCGATCCCGGGCGGCACGTACACTGTTAATGACAGGCTTCTCGAAGATTTAAAGAGCGGCGTACAGGGACAGCATGCCAGCAACCTCGGCGGCATTCTCGCAAGAGAAATCGGCGATGCAATCGGCGTTCCCTCTTATATCGTGGACCCGGTCGTTGTTGATGAGCTCGCGCCGGTAGCAAGAATTTCCGGTATGCCGGAAATCGAACGCGTTTCGATCGGGCATCCGCTGAACCAGAAGGCGATGGCCAGAAGATGGGCAAAGACGATCGGCAAGAAATATCAGGATGTCAACGTAATCGTCGCGCATATGGGCGGCGGCGTTTCGGTCGGCGCGCATGAGCATGGACAGATGATTGATATCTTTAACGCGCTTGACGGCGACGGGTGCTTCTCTCCGGAAAGAGCGGGCGGCCTTCCGTCCGGAGCGCTCATCAAGCTGTGCTTCTCCGGCAAGTATACGGAAGCGCAGATGCGCAGGAAGATCGTCGGAAACGGCGGCTTCAATGCATACCTTGGAACAAACGACGCGAGAGAGGTGCAGGCAAGAGCGGAAGCCGGCGATGCAAAGGCACAGCTTGTTCTGGACGCGTTCATCTATCAGGTTTCCAAGAATATCGGCGCGATGGGCGCTGTTTTGAAGGGAAAGGTCGATCAGATCATCCTGACAGGCGGCATTGCTTATGGTAAGTACGTGACGGAACAGATCACCGAAAGAGTACAGCACATCGCCCCGGTTACGGTATATGGCGGCGAAGCGGAGCTTCTGGCGCTTGCGCAGGGCGGTCTTCGTGTTATGACCGGCGAGGAAGAAGCAAAGATTTATTGATTTGTTAAGATTTTGTTCATACACAGCTTCGTATATCTGTGATATCATGTTATGGCGTGTGGCATAGGCTGCACGCCATAATGCTATTTTACAGGAAGCACAAAGGGATCATCTATGTCAGCTATCACGGATAAGATTTTTGGAACTCACTCCCAGAGGGAGCTGAAACGGATTCAGCCGATTGTTAACAGGATCGAGGCTCTGCGCCCGGAAATGCAGGCACTTTCGGACGAGGCGCTTGCGGACAAGACGCGGGAGTTTAAGGAACGACTTTCCAAAGGAGAAACGCTGGACGATATTCTCCCGGAGGCTTTTGCGGCCGTAAGGGAAGGCGCGAAGCGCGCGATCGGAATGGAGCCTTTCCGCGTGCAGCTGATCGGCGGCATTATTCTTCATCAGGGCAGAATCGCGGAGATGAAGACCGGTGAAGGCAAGACGCTTGTGGCGACGCTTCCGACATATTTGAACGCGCTCGAAGGCAAAGGCGCCATGGTCGTCACGGTGAATGATTATCTTGCCAAGCGTGATGCGGAGTGGATGGGACAGGTATACCGCTTTATGGGACTTACCTGCGGCGTCGTCCTCAACCAGATGACATCCGAAGAGAGGCAGTCTGCCTATGCCTGTGACATCACCTATGTGACGAACAACGAGCTGGGCTTTGACTATCTGCGTGACAATATGGCCATCTACAAGAACCAGCTGGTTCTGCGGGGCCTCCATTACGCGATCATTGATGAAGTTGACTCGATCCTGATTGATGAGGCGCGTACGCCTCTGATTATTTCCGGTCAGTCGGATAAATCCACAAAGATCTATGAAGCCTGCGATATTCTCGCCAAGCAGATGACGCGCGGCAAGGACATGGACGATCTTTCCAAGATCGATGCGATCATGGGCATTGAACAGGAGGAGACCGGCGACTTTATCGTTAATGAAAAAGACAAGATTGTAAACCTGACGGCGCAGGGCGTGACGAAGGTGGAGAGATTTTTCCATCTGAACAACCTCGCGGATCCGCAGAACCTCGAGATCCAGCACTGTATCATTCTCGCGCTCCGCGCGAACAATCTGATGGCGAAGGATCACGACTATATTGTCAAGGACGACGAGGTCCTGATTGTCGATGAATTCACAGGCCGTGTCATGCCCGGCAGACGTTACTCGGACGGTCTGCATCAGGCAATAGAGGCGAAGGAGCATGTCAAGGTCAAGAGAGAATCGAAGACTCTTGCGACGATCACCTTCCAGAACTTCTTCAACAAATTTGACAAGAAGTGCGGCATGACCGGTACGGCGCTGACCGAGGAAAAGGAATTCCGTGAAATCTACGGCATGGACGTTATCGAAATCCCGACGAACAAGCCTGTCGCGAGAGTAGATTTGCAGGATGCCGTTTACAAGACGAAGAAGGAAAAGTTCGACGCGGTTGTCGAAGCCGTCAAGGAAGCGCACGCCAAGGGGCAGCCGGTTCTGGTCGGTACGATCACGATTGAGACATCGGAGCTGCTTTCCCGCATGCTCCGGAAGGCCGGAATCCAGCACAATGTTCTGAACGCGAAGTACCATGAAATTGAAGCGGAGATCATTTCTCATGCCGGCGAGCACGGCGCTGTGACAATCGCGACGAACATGGCAGGTCGTGGTACCGATATCAAGCTCGACGAGCAGTCCAAGGCTGCCGGCGGTCTGTTTGTCATCGGTACGGAGCGCCATGAGTCCAGGCGTATTGATAATCAGCTGCGCGGCCGTTCCGGCCGCCAGGGCGATCCCGGCAAATCCAGATTTTATATCTCACTGGAAGATGATCTGATGCGCCTGTTCGGTTCCGAGCGTATGATCAGCATGTTCAACGCGCTTGGAATTCCGGAAGGGCAGGAGATCACCCACAAGTCGCTTTCGCATGCGATTGAATCAGCCCAGAAGAAGATCGAGCTGAATAACTTCGGCATCCGTAAGAACCTTCTCGACTACGATCAGGTCATGAACGAGCAGAGGGAGATCATCTATAAGGAGAGAAGGCAGGTACTGGACGGCGAGTCCATGCGTGACACCATCTACAAGATGATCGGCGATATTGTCGAGAATGCGGTGGATACGGCGATTGCCGAGGACAGCAGCTCCGACGACTGGAATCTCGAAGAGCTCAATGAGCTTCTGCTGCCGGTCATTCCTTTAAAGAGAGTAAACCGCGGCAGAATCGACGAGAAGACCAGGGACGGCCTCAAGCAGCAGCTCAAGGAAGAGGCAGTCAAATTATACGAGAGCAAGGAAGCGGAATTCGCGGAGCCCGAGCAGATTCGTGAAGTTGAACGGGTTATTCTTCTCCGTGTCATAGACTCCAAGTGGATGAGCCATATTGACGATATGGAACAGCTCCGCCAGACGATCGGTCTGCAGGCTTACGGTCAGAGAGATCCGCTTGTGGAATATAAGATTGCCGGCTATGACATGTTCAATGCCATGACGGAATCCATCGAGGAGGATACCGTCCGCGCGATGTACCACGTCCGCGTAGAGGAGAAGGTGGAACGTGAGCAGGTAGCCAAGGTGACCGGAACCAACAAAGACGATACAGCAGTTAAAGAGCCTGTAAGGCGCATGGAGAAGAAGATTTATCCGAATGATCCCTGCCCTTGCGGGAGCGGCAAGAAGTACAAGAACTGTCATGGCCGCGGCATTGTATAATCGCAGACGAAACAGAATTATCAGGTGAAAGTATGCTGGAACTAGATCAGATGAAAATTGAATTGTCCGGGCTCTCTGACGCGCTTCGGGAGGGAAGAGATTCTCTGAATCTGCCGTATAAGAAGCAGAGGATTGAAGAACTCTCCCGTGAAATGGAAGCGCCGGATTTCTGGAATGATACGGACAAGGCAAACGCCAAGATGAAGGAGCTCAAGGACGCGCAGAAGACCGTTGCGGACGCGGACGGACTTTCCGCGCAGTACAACGATATCATGGATCTGATCGAGATCGGTAACGAAGAGGAAGACGCTTCGGTTGTCCCTGATATCCGGGCGGACCTGGATGATTTCGAGAACAAGCTGGAAGCACTCCGTTTATCGACGCTTCTGACAGGAGAATACGACGCCAACAACGCGATGATCTCCCTGAATGCCGGCGCAGGCGGAACAGAGTCCTGCGACTGGTGCTCCATGCTGTACAGAATGTACTGCAAGTGGGCGGATAAAAAGGGATTCAGCGTCGATACGATGAATATCGTTGATGGCGATGAAGCCGGCATCAAATCCGTTGACTTCCAGATTACCGGCGAGAATGCCTACGGTTTCCTTCGCTCCGAACACGGTGTGCACCGCCTTGTGCGGATGAGCCCTTTTAACGCGCAGGGAAAGAGGCAGACATCCTTCGTCTCCTGCGAAGTTATGCCGCAGCTGGATACCAGTGTACAGATCGATATCAATCCCGATGATATCCGGATTGACTATTACCGTTCCAGCGGCGCCGGCGGTCAGCACATCAACAAGACTTCTTCGGCGATCCGGATCACGCATTTCCCGACCGGAATTGTCGTAACCTGCCAGAATGAGCGTTCCCAGTTCCAGAACAAGGAGAAAGCGTTTGAGGAACTGCGCGCCAAACTGTATCTTCGCAAGAAGCAGGAAGAGGAGGATATGCTGAACGGTATCCGCGGCGATACAAAGGAAATTGCCTGGGGCTCCCAGATCCGTTCCTATGTTCTGCAGCCGTACACACTTGTGAAGGACACCAGAACGGAGGAAGAGACATCAGACGCGCAGGGTGTTCTGGATGGCAATATCGACCGTTTCATCAATGCTTACCTGAAAATGCAGGCAAATCAGAAGGCTGCGCAGAATCAGCAGATCTGACAATCATGTATATTTCGAACCGCCCGCCCGGAATTTTATTTCCCGGCGGGCGGTTTTACATCGGAGAACCGGTAACCGAATTCGGGTAATATCGGAATTATGAAAATTTTTCTTAATAATCATATCGCCGATAACAAACGAATGTTCTGTGTAAATACTGATAAACGCGCGTAACAACGATCTGAAAATGGTCTCTTTACGTATTGCAATTTGTGATACATTATAAATGAACCGAATGGCTGGACCGTTTTTTCAAGTCCTCATGCAAAGATGGGAGTAATGCATGAATACACAGATGAGGAAAAACGCAGCACAGGTCACCCGCCCGGCTTCACCCACTTTGATCCGGATTCTTGCAATCTATCCGGAGACGGACGAATACCAGACGGTCTATATTCATGATACTGATCACAGTATTCCTGGCAGCGGCGGCTGTTTTTCCGGGAAGATCAGGACAGTGGCCGATACGCAGGTTCATCCCGCAGACCGGCAGAAGTTCCTGGATTTCTGGAAGACAGAACGTATTGCCGGAGAATTGCGGGAACAGGGTAATCAGGGAGGCCTTGTTCTTACATACCGGCAGAAGAACGGCACAGGTTACGAACTGGTCAGAGAGCATGTAGTCCTTGCTGCGGAAGATGAACAATCAACGGTAATATTATCCTTTACGCATGTTCCGGAAACCGGGGAAAGAAGACTTTTGCGCGCCGGCGCGGACGCCGGAAGAAAGGGTATCAGGAGCAGGCTTCCGGATCATCCGGAAATGCTGAAATTGTATACGGCCTGGCTGGATCAATGCTGTGAGCGTGAAATCGCCGTTGCCGCGATCGATATCAATTATTTCAGGCTTTATAACGACGTATACGGGTGGAAAGCCGGAAGCCGGCTGCTGCAGCATATGTCGACCGCGATCGGAGATTTCGCGGAACGTACGAACGGGATTGCGGGTTACTTTGGCGGAGACAATTTTGCGCTTGTATTCGGAACCGGATCTGTTGGCGGTGTAAATACAGCCAGAGAGAAGATTGAAAAGGATATCGACCGTTTTCTGGACAGAAAAGGATTTGCTCCTGCATGCGGCATCTATGTGACGACAGACCGTACGAGGCCGTTTTCCGAACTGTATGAGAGAGCACTGACAGCCCTTACGGAAATTAAGGGGAATTATACCGAGCATACCAGAATTTTTGATAACAGGCGTTATCAGGTGTTCCGGGACCGGCAGATAATGCTCTCCAATGTTTTACGGGATCTGAACGCCGGAAATTTCGATTTTTATCTGCAGCCGAAGGTGGATATGAACAGCGGCAGGATTTCTTCTGCGGAGGCGCTGGTACGCTGGCTCAGAGGAGATACAGCTGTCACACCGCAGCATTTTATCGGCGATCTCGAGCAGTCCGGGTACATTTACGTTCTGGACCGGTATGTCTGGAACGGGGTTTGCGCTTATCAGAAAAGTCTTCTGGAAAGCGGCATCCGGCCGCTCCCTGTTTCCGTCAATGTATCACGTGCGGATTTCTATTTCACCGATGTAGCACGGCATTTTGCGGAACTGATGCGAAGGTATGAACTGGATCCATATTATATACAGATTGAAATTACGGAAAGCGCTTACGCCGATGACAGCGGCAGGTCGATTCAGGACAATGTGGACCGGCTCCGCAGTGCGGGTCATATGATCCTGATGGACGATTTTGGCGTCGGATATTCCTCTCTCATGGCACTTCGGGACCTTCGGGTCGACGTCATCAAGATCGACAGGGAGTTTCTGCAGAATTTAAAGAGCGGCGGAAAGGATCTGAGCATCATCGACTCCGTCATCAATATGGCGCACATGATGGACATCCGCGTTATCGCGGAGGGCGTCGAGACGAAGGAGCAGGTGGATTTTCTGCTTTCGCACGGATGCAATTACGCGCAAGGTTATTATTTTTACAAGGCAATGCCGCGCGGACAGTTCACAGAACTTATTAAGAACGAGGAAAATGTCCAGAGAAAAATCGTTTCTTACGCGCCGTCCCGAATCAGCAGGCTCAATGTGCGGGATCTGTTAAATCAGGGGCTTCTCGAGGATGATGTTCTCGGGAAGATGCTGGGAGCTGCCGCGGTGGTGGAGCTCTCGGACGACTCGATGGAACTGATCCAGATGAACGATGAATACTGCCGGCTGACAGGAATCCGCAGGGATGACACTGCGGGCAGAAAAAAACTGTTTGACAGAATGGATTTGCCGAAAGAGAAGCTGCGCGAAGAGATAATGCAGGCAGAGGAAGCATCTGCCGGTATCGGGCCGCTGCGGCATGTTTTTCATCTGACCGATGGAAGAAAGGTGTTGACGGATACGAAGATCTTCCGGATTTCCGAGTATGGCGGAAAGAAGCTGTTTCTGCTGCTGACGCACGAAGCCGCATAGAAGCTGCGCGGAATTTGCATAAAGACAACAAAAAAGACTTTCAGACCAGCCGGCCGGATAACCCGGGGATTGCAGGTCTGAAAGTCTTCTGCGTTAACAGATGTAAATCGGAAGGAACCCGAACGGAGAATTACAGAATAATCTTGTTCGTGCCGTCCGCGTGTTCAAATGCGGCAAGTTCGGGGTGCTCACGCTTCTCCTGCGTATAGTTCTCATAGGCAGGCTTCTTATGCGTTTCCTCCGCCCAGATTCTGTCGGCGACAGGAGCCCATTCCTTTGCGTAGTCGTCACACTTCGCGCACAGATGCTCGACGTCTTCCGGAGATTCCTGATTGGTCTGATGCGCGCCGGTAGCCTTTACCATCTCGCGCAGCAGCTGCGGGTTCTCCAGCATAGGGCAGGGACGGAGCTGGTTTCTGTTGAACGGCTGACCTTCATGATATGCCATGAACAGAGGACTCTGCAGCATCTCGAGAATCGTATTGTTGTGGATGTTCGTATTCGAGAAGTGAATGAATACGCAGGGCTCCGCGTCGCCGTTCGAGTTAATGTGGAAGTAGTTCCGGCCTCCGGCAATGCAGCCGCCGACATATTCACCGTCGTTCTGGAAATCCATCGGGAAGAACTCGATATTCGATTTCGGGGAACGGATGAAACGGATTCTCTCGATCATCTTCTCACGCTGTTCTACGGTAGGCATCAGCTCCGGAGCAGCATTGTTGCCGACCGGCATCAGATGGAAGTAGAAACCAAAGCGTGCGCCCTTTTCCTCGAGAAGGTGGAAGAAGTCGTCGCTGGTAACAGCTTCGATATTCGCTCTTGTATAGCAGATGGAGGTTCCGAAGACAATGCCGTGCTTCTTCAGAATATCCATCGCGTTCATAACCTTTGCGTAGTGGCCTTCGCCGCGTCTCGCGTCATTGGTATCCGGTGTTCCTTCGATCGAAAGCATGAAAGTGATATTGCCGAGCTCTCTGACGCGCTCTGCCAGCTCGTCGGTGATCAGCGTCGAGTTGGAGTAGAGCCCGAAGAAGCAGTCGTTGTGCTTCTCCGCAAGCTTGAAGATATCGTTCATGCGTACGGTCGGCTCGCCGCCGGTCATCATGTAAAGATGAGCGCCAAGCTCCTTACCTTCGGTTACGATCTTGTCCATATCCTCATAGGAAAGGTTGGACTTGTGACCGTATGTGCCGGACCAGCAGCCTACGCAGTGCATGTTGCAGGCCATGGTCGGATCAAAGAGGATCAGCCACGGAATATTGCAGTTATATTTCTTTCTGTTCTCACGGATCATCTTGGTGCCGCGGAAAAACGCCTCATAGCCGAGGTTAAGCAGCATCATCTTCGCGTAATGCGGATCTGTCTCGTCGACAACGCGGTTGATAAAGCGCATCCAGCGGTTATCGGGATTCTTTACATATGCACGGACTGCCGCGATGGTATCCTTGTTTGCGCCGGAGCCGTAGAATTTCTCCGCGAGATCCACGATCTTGAGATAAGTCTCGGTTCTGTCATCCTTGCTCTTTAAATTCTTCAGAAAACCGTCAATCAGTGCGCCCATGGCCGCACGTTCAGCGGAATGCTTGATATCCTGAACTCCTGCCATTTTATACCTCCGTCAAAACATATCAATTCACTTCATGATGTATTCTATCGCAGCGAATTCTTAAAAGCATTGGACAAAAAATAAAATATGTGACAATCAAATGATTGATTATATCGCAAATAATCGGAAATGACATAGATAATTGTGACATTTTAAAGAAAAACAGCTATAATTATAAATAATGAAGGCAGGGGTATTTCAGATTTCAGTACAGTCAGAGGGAGGCAGCTGATCATGAATAGTGACCGCGTGAAAGTCCTGATCAATATTTACAAGGAGAAATATCAGGATCTTACACAAGGCAGGTTTGACGTAAGAGACAAATGGGTAGCCGTTTATACGTGCCTGAAGAACTGGGATATCAAGGCGGAAGATTTCGGGGCGATGTTCGAGGCTTCGATGAAAGATGCGGAGTTTCTTCTTAATCATGGAGAGGTGCGTCCAACTGACGGGATTGTGATGCTCTGCCGCGGCGGCAGGACCGAAGAAGTCCGGGAAGCGTTCGCGGATCTTCTGCAGCGTGACGGCGGCGATATTGCGCAGCGCCAGCAGCGTGTCCGCGCGTTTACGGAGAAGATCAATTCACTGCTGGATCAGCAGGAGCAGGGATGCTGGAAGCTGCACCAGAAGATACGTACGGTTATCAAATACCTGGGACTCATCCGGCCGGCGGACAACTACATGCTGCGCGCGTCCGCGGCGGCTGCGTTTGAAGGCTACATTGACTATGAGGATGATATCGGGTACGACCGCCTATTAAAGCTTCAGAATTATTACAATATGTGCGATGATACTCTGGACCTTCTTCTGCAGCACGAAGACTTCCTGAAACTCATTGACAAAGGCCTTCGTGAAAAAGGAGAGCAGCTTGGCATGGAAGGCCTCGCAGACGTTGACGCGGCAAGACATATTCTGGTCTTTGATCTCATTGATTCGGCTTACCGCTTTAACTTCTACGCGGAGAAAAGCGCGAACAGAAAATCCAAGATCAGCACCGTTGCCCAGCGAAAGATTGACAGAACACGCAGAAGAGCGGAGCTGATTGATGAAAGAGAGGAGTGCGTGGACAGTTTTGACGAGATCAAGGCGATGGAAAAAGACGCGAGGATCCCGTCTCTTCAAGGCAGGACCGCGCTGCACCCGTCTTTCGGAGAAGGCACGATCATCGGGCAGGACGGCAGATATCTCCAGGTCGAGTTTGACGGCGTTACGAAGAAGTTCGTGCTGCCTGCCGCAGTACTGAAAGGGTTCCTCCGGTTTGACGATGAAGAGCCGAAAAAGATCTGTATTGCCCTGAATGAGGTCAACACGAGAAAGAGCGAGCTCGAAGACAAGGTGACGTCTATCGATGTCCAGCTGCATATGCTGGAATAATAAGAACGGTTACAGACGGAAACGAAAAACCGCCCGGGAAGGAAGACATCCCGGACGGTTTTTCAGTGAAGATTTTACAGGGCATCCGCAAGTCCCATGACAAATACAATGACGAACAGCACAGGAAGAACATAGGTCAGATATAACCTTGCCCGGCGCGGCACTTTGATCCCCTTGCCGGCGTTGGCTTCCATCATAAAATTATCCCAGCCCCAACCGGATTTCCTCGTGCAGAAAATGCAGAAGATGACGGAACCGATGGGGAGAACGAGGTTGCTCACGATGAAGTCTTCCAGATCCATGACTGTAGAACTGCCGCCGAGAGGATGAAACGAGGACAGCAGATTCGGACCGAGGGCGCATGGCGTTGCGAGAACGAGCATCAAGGCCGCATTGACAAGACAGGCCTTTCTGCGGGACATACCGGTCAGTTCCATGAACATGGCCGTGATATTCTCGAAAACGCCGAGAACCGTCGAGAACGCGGCAAACGTCATGAAGATGAAAAAGAGCGAGCCGAAAACCCTGCCGTATGGCATGTGGTTGAAGATGCCCGGCAATGTTTTGAAGATCAGGGCAGGACCGGCATCCGGCTCTACACCGTAGGCAAAACAGGCGGGGAAAATAATCAGCCCTGACGTGAACGCGACCATGGTGTCCAGTGCGGCTACCCGGACAGACTCGCCCAGAAGCGCGCGCTCCTTCCCGATATAGCTGCCGAAGATGGCCATACCGCCCATGCCGATGCTGAGTGTAAAGAAAGCCTGGTTCATGGCGGCCTGCACCGCTTTAAACGCGCCGTGCTCTTTCATTCTGCCAAAGTCCGGCAGGAGATAAAAAGACAGGCCGGCGTTTCCGTCCTGCATAAAGACCGAATTGAGCGCAAGCAGCAGCATGACCGCAAGCAGCGCTGTCATCATGAACTTCGTTACGCGCTCGAGGCCGCTTTGCAGTCCCAGGCTTAAAATGAAAAACCCGGCAAGGACAGAAACTGCCATGAACAGCCACTGACCTGCAGCACCCTTCTGCATCGCGTCAAACTGTGCTGAAATTGCCTGCGTGTCCATGCCTGCGAATGTGCCTTTCACGGTCTCAATGAAATACCGGAGCATCCAGCCGCAGACAACGGTGTAAAACATCATCAGAATATAATTTCCGATAAAAGCGATATAACCGTGGATGTGCCACTTTGTGCCCGCAGGCTCCAGTGTATAGTAAAACCGCACGGGGCTTTGTCTGGAAGCGCGGCCCATTGCAAATTCCATTGTCATGACGGGCACGCCCATCAGAAGAAGAAAAACAAGATACATCAGAACGAAGGCTCCCCCTCCGTACTGACCAACCAGCCATGGAAATTTCCAGACATTGCCAATCCCGATTGCGCAGCCGGCACTCAGAAGGATGAAGCCGAGCCGGCTCCCCAGATGTTCCCGTTCCATAATACCCCCCAGAATCCTGTGAATATTGCTGTAATGCGCTGGCGCATAGACGCTTTAACGCTTCCGCGCAGCGCAAATGCCATCTTACTACATAAGTGCGGTACTTACAAGAAGGACGGCGGGTATTCGGACAAAGGCGTTGTTTTCTGCCGGATATCAGCGGGATCTGCCACAGTGACCGCAAAAATCATCACGCACATGGGACGGCATGTTATACTGATTGGCGAATGGAGCGTGAAATATATGAACGAGAGAGAACATTTGGGAAGCAGACTGGGATTTATTCTACTCAGCGCGGGCTGCGCGATCGGGATTGGCAATGTCTGGAAATTTCCGTGGCTGGTCGGTCAGTATGGCGGCGGCGCGTTTGTTTTGATCTACCTGATCTTCCTGCTCCTGATGGGGATTCCGGTTATGACAATGGAGTTCGCGATGGGGCGGGCGGCGCAGGTCAGTCCGGTAAGAATGTATCAGAAACTGGAGCCGGCCGGAACGAAGTGGCACATTCACGGATACGCGTCTCTTGCGGGGAACTATCTTCTGATGATGTTTTATACAACAGTCGCGGGCTGGATGCTGCAGTACTTTTTCGCGACGGCAGGCGGCGGCTTTGAAGGGCTTGACGCGGCGGAAATTGACAGTAAATTTAACGAGATGCTGGCGAGCCCTGCCCTGCAGGCCGGCTTTATGGGAATCATTGTCGCAGCGGGCTTCGGCGTCTGCGCGATTGGCCTGCAGAAGGGCCTGGAACGCGTCACAAAAGTCATGATGACCGCGCTTTTATGCATTATGCTGATTCTCGCGGTGAACAGCATTTTCATGCCGGGTTCCGGCGAGGGACTCCGGTTTTATCTGATGCCGAATCTTGAAGAAGTGCGGCGCGCAGGACTTTTGCAAGTCATTGTAAACGCGATGAATCAGGCGTTCTTTACGCTCAGTATCGGCATCGGCGCCATGGCGATTTTCGGCAGCTACATCGGCAAGGAACATGCGCTCATGGGCGAAGCCGTCAATGTTGCTCTGCTCGATACGTTTGTTGCGTTTACGTCTGGACTGATCATCTTTCCGGCATGTTTTGCCTACGGGGTTCAGCCGGATTCCGGTCCTTCTCTGATCTTCAAAACCCTGCCGAACATCTTCAACCACATGCCGTTTGGCAGGGTTTTCGGGTCATTGTTCTTTGTGTTCATGTCATTCGCGGCGTTTTCCACGGTGCTCGCGGTGTTCGAAAACATACTGGCGATGACGATGGATCTTTCCGGCTGGAGCAGAAAGAGGAGTGCCGCCGTGAATCTGGTGCTCGTTTTTGTGCTGTCTCTTCCCTGCGCGCTCGGGTTCAATGTCCTTTCGTTTATTCAGCCTCTGGGGAAGGGGACGACGGTCATGGACCTCTGGGACTTTCTTGTCAGTAATCTGCTGCTGCCCGCCGGCGCGCTGCTTTACGTATTATTCTGTACGAGAAAAGCCGGCTGGGGCTGGGATAACTTTACCCGGGAAGCGGATACCGGCAGGGGAATCAAGGTGCGCGGATGGATGCGGCCTTTCTCCACATGGGTGCTGCCGCTCCTGATTCTTGCGATTATTATCATCGGACTGCTATGACGAATGTATATGGTTTTGCTGCTGCGGCGCTTCCGGCCCTGCTGTTTACGCTGCTTTCGGAGATTTTTAACGCATTCCTTCATCTGGCGGCGGACGCCGCGGCTTCGCACGGATTGCTGCATGTTTCTGCGGGACTCCTGAACGCCCTGATCACAGCACTGTCCGTAACCGCTGCCGGTGCTGTCTTTTTACGGCCGGCAAAACGGCAGATTTCTCTCTGGAAAACAACAGAAGACAAAGACAACGCGGTAAAAGGGGAAGAAGAGATACCGCGCAGCGTAAAAGCTGTCTGCGGTATTTTCGGCGCCGCAGCACTGGCCCTGCTTCTGAACGGCTTGCTGATTTCCACAGGAGCAGTCGGAAGATCGCAGGAAGGAACAAAGGCAGCGGCTGCTGTAACCGCAGCGCCTGTTTTTGCGGCGGCGCTCCTTTACGGAATTGTAACGCCTTTTGCGGAAGAACTCATCTTCCGTGGGCTCACATATTCCGGCCTGCGGCTGAAAAACTATCGAAAGCCGGCAGCCATGCTGACAGCTTCCGTCTTATTCGGCCTGTATCACGGGAATCTGCCGCAGGGGATTTACGCTTTCTGCATGAGTATGGTATTCTGTGAGGCATACGAAGAAAGCCGCAGTTTCCCGTTGATTTTCTGCATGCATGCCGCGGTCAATCTGTCGGCGCTTGCCGTTTCGTACGGCGGTTTATCCGGCCTTTTTACAAAACCGGGATGGATGGCATTTCTTTGCGCCGCGGCTTTCCTTTGTCTTTTCGCGGCAGAGGGATTTCCTCGCAAAACACACGGATGAATAACAGAAAGTGACTGAACGATATGACAGACCGTTATAACGATGCGGAAGAGAACTGGGATGATTACGGCATGGAGGAAGAGCGAAGCGAAATGCAGGGCGATGCGCCGCGCCGCGGGAAAAAGCCGCACAGCATTCTCTCTTACCTGATTCTTGCGGTGCTTCTGTTTGTTTTTGTCTTTTCCGGATACAATTTTCTGAAGGAGTTTCTGACCTACAAGGCGGCCGGAGATGAATACAGGAAGCTGGATACGTATATAGAGGAGTCGGAGGCCGGGCAGCCGGAAGAAGCAGCCACGGCGGACACGCAGGAGAATCCCATCGATGATCCCGAATATTATCCCGCGCTGCATATCGACTTTGAGAAGCTCCGGGAAATCAATCAGGATTTTATCGGTGTCCTCTATATCCCGGCGCTCGATTTGAAATATCCGGTCGCGCACTCCAAAGACAATGCGGAATATCTGCACAGAACGTTTGAGGGAAAGAGCAATCCGTCCGGCTGTATTTTCATGGACAAGGACAACAGCGCGGATTTTTCGGACAACAATACGTTCATCTATGGTCACAACATGAAGAATGAAACGATGTTCGGATCGCTCAAGCACTTTTCGAAAGACAGCGCTCTTGCGGAGAACGATCCGTATTTCTACTTCTATACAAAGGACCGGGTTTATAAGTACAACATCTTTTCCTACAGAACGGTTCCCACGAGTGATTCTTTATACAATCCGTTCAGCGGAGATGACGCTTATGACCGCTACGTGCAGAAGGCACTGTCCGGAAATCAGGGAGATTTTCTGCAGAAGACAGATTTTACGCTGCGTCCGAACCTTGTGACGCTCTCGACCTGCTGGGGGACCGGACACGTCTACAATTTTGTTGTACAGGGTGCTCTGACGCATATTATCATGACGGACGGAACCTCTTCCGCAGAAGAATCCGATTAAGAAAAAGGCAGGAAATGCTTGCTTTCAAAACATCAAAATGCTATACTCATATAGCTGTTCTACGGAACAGACATGACTGCATATATGCACGACGCGATGTATGTAAGGCGGAAGTGTAGCCATTCAATGCATGTGAAATGAATGATAGATCATTCATGACAGCGCTTGCACGAAGGAGGAGTCTGAACGATGAGAAACGAAATTCAACCCAAGTATTACCAGGCTACTGTTACCTGCAACTGCGGTAACACATTTGTAACCGGTTCTACAAAGCCTGAAATTCACGTCGAAGTTTGCTCCAAATGCCATCCTTTCTACACAGGACAGCAGAGAGCTTCTTCCGCGAAGGGTCGTATCGATAAGTTCAACAAGAAATACGGTCTTCAATAATCGGAATTTTTACAGGAGTGAAAGGCCAGAGCGGGTGACTGCTCTGACCTTTTTTCTATAATGCGGCAGGAATCGGGGATCAATATGGCCAAACAGAAAGTACAGCATTACTCCGGCATCGGCGGACAGGCCGTGCTGGAAGGAATCATGATGAAAAACGGCAGTATGGTTGCCGTCGGTGTCAGGAAGCCCGACCGGCAGATCGAAGTTGAAATTGATGAGCATCACGCGGTCCTGGAGAACACGGTATGGACAAAACTGCCGTTTGTCAGAGGCTTTTTTGTCTTTCTGGATTCTCTTATTCTCGGTATCCGGAGTCTTAACTTTTCATCGTCCTTTTATGATGAAGACGACATCACATCAAGAAGCAGGAAAGAGGAAGAGAAACGGAAAAACAAAGACAAAGCGGTCATGGCAGTGACAACGGTCCTATCGCTTGTGATTGCCGTCTTCCTGTTTATGATTCTTCCATATCTTCTCACGTCGCTGCTGGAAGGATTTCTGCGGAATAAATCCGTGCTGTCTCTGATCGAAGGACTGATCCGGATCGCGATTTTTATCCTGTACCTTGTCGGAATTTCGATGATGAAGGACATCCGCAGGCTCTTCCAGTACCACGGCGCGGAACATAAATGCATCAACTGCATTGAGAGAGGAAAGCCTCTGACTGTTCACTATGTCATGGACAGCCGGCGCTTCCACAAGCGGTGCGGAACCAGCTTCCTGTTTCTTGTCATGCTGGTGAGCGTTGTTTTGTTTTTCTTTATCCGCGTGAACTCGCCGTTTCTGCGGATTCTGTTCCGTATTCTCCTGATCCCGGTGATCTCCGGAATTTCCTACGAAATCATCCGGCTCGCGGGAAGGAGCAGCAGCACTTTTGTCAGCATCCTTTCCGCTCCCGGCCTCTGGCTGCAGCGGATCACGACGAGGGAGCCGGATGCTTCCATGTGCGAGGTCGCGATCGCGGCGGTGGAAGCGGTCTTTGACTGGCGGGCATATCTGGTCCGCGAATTCGGATACGATGAGCGCGAGCTGCAGGAGATGGACCGTGGCTGATCAAATGTATACCTATGGGGACCTGTACCGTCAGGGCGTCCTCGCTCTTAAAGAGGATGAGGACGCAAAGCTCGATGCGAGGCTCCTTCTGGAAGAAGTCTGCGGCACCGGTCTGCAGACTCTTCTTGTATATCCGGAAACGCCCGTCAGTCAGGAGCAGGCGGCAAGGTACATGGAGCTTGTCAATAGGCGCGCGGATCACGAGCCGACCGCGTATATTCTGGGAAGAACAGAATTTATGGGCCTTCCGTTCATCGTCACCGGAGACGTTCTGATCCCGGAGCAGGACAGCGAGATTCTTGTGGAGACTGCGCTTTCTGTCTTCCGGGGAGGGCTTGTTCTGGATCTGTGTACCGGATCGGGATGTCTCGTGCTCAGCCTGTTAAAGCTGTATAATGAGAGCCATAACGGAAAAACATTCCGAAGTGCGCAAGCGGTCGCGGGCGACCTTTCGGAAAAAGCGCTTTCCGTCGCGCGGCGAAATGCCGCGGCGCTTTCTCTTTCGGAAGAGGTTTCGTTCCGGCAGGGAGATCTGTTTGATGTCGTGAAGAAGGAGGAAGAGGGATGTTTTGACCTTCTGATTTCGAATCCGCCCTATATCAGAACGGACGTCATCGGAACGCTCCGGGAGGAAGTCGCCGGCCGCGAGCCGTATATGGCGCTGGACGGAGGAGCGGACGGACTAGCATTTTACAGAAGAATCGCGGCAGGCGCGGGAGCGGCCCTTAAAAATCATGGCCGCCTGATCGCCGAGATCGGTTACGATCAGGGAGAAGCTGTGCGGGAACTATTTGCAGCCGCGGGCTTTGACGGTGTCCGTGTGCTGCAGGATTACGGACACAGAGACAGAGTTGTCATCGGAGAGAAAAATGTTTGAAAAATTAGAAGATGTGCTGCTTCGCTACGAGGACATTTCCAGGGAACTGTCCTCCGGGACAGCATCGGAAAACATGGACCGCTTCAAGAAGCTCATGAAGGAGCAGAGCGATCTTACACCGCTTGTCGATACATACAAAGAATACCGGAAAGCCGGAAAAGATATGCAGGACGCGCTGGATCTTATGGACGGAGAAACGGACGCGGAGATGAAGGAAATGGCGCGCGAGGAATACGCGTGCGCGAAACAGAGACAGGAAGAACTTTCGCACCGGATCCGGATTCTCCTGATCCCGAAGGACCCGAATGACGACAGGAACGTGATCGTCGAAATCCGCGCCGGCGCCGGCGGAGACGAGGCGGCGCTTTTTGCGGCGGAAATTTTCCGCATGTATGCCCGCTACGCCGAAATGAAAGGCTGGAAGTGCGATGTCGTGAATACCGAGGAAATCGGCATTGGCGGCATGAAATATGTGGAATTCATTGTGGAAGGAAACGGCGCTTATTCGAAGCTCAAATATGAGTCCGGCGTGCACAGGGTACAGCGGGTGCCTGTAACCGAGAGCGGCGGACGGATTCATACCTCGACCTGCACAGTCGCGGTCATGCCGGAAGTTGAAGATGACGTAAAGATCGACATTCCGCCGGAAGACATCAGAATAGATATCACAAGAGCATCCGGCAACGGCGGCCAGGGCGTCAATACGACGGACTCCGCGGTACGGCTGACACATTTGCCGACCGGTATTGTCATCTATTCCCAGACCGAGCGGTCCCAGCTGCAGAATAAAAACAAAGCCTTCGCGCTTCTGCGCTCCAAGCTCTACGACCTGGAGCTGCAGAAAAGGCATGACGCCGAAGCGGATCTGCGCCGCAGCCAGATCGGAACCGGCGACCGTTCGGAGAAAATCCGCACGTATAATTTCCCGCAGAGCCGGGTCACGGACCACCGGATCAAGCTGACGCTCTATAATCTGGATGAGATCATGAACGGACATCTCGATGAAATCATAGACGCCTTAACTACCGCGGATCAGCAGGCCAAGCTCCTGCGGATGGGGCAGACCTGAGGCAGCAGCCTTTTTACGGTGCAGCCTCGAAAGAAATACGGCACGGAAGAAAAAGAGCGGAGGGACAACAAGTGGATCTGAAGGAATGCCGGGAACAGCTGGACGAGATTGACGAAGGTATCGTTTCCCTGTTTAACAGAAGAATGCAGATCGCACAGGATGTCGCGCGGTACAAGATCGAGAACGGCAGGCGCGTGCTGGACAGGGAAAGGGAGGCACAGAAGCTGGATGCGGTCATGTCCATGACCGAAGGCGGCTTCAATAAACGCGCGGTCCGGGAGCTCTACGAGCAGATCATGGCGATCAGCAGGAAACGCCAGTACCAGCTGATGGACGAGGCCGGCGCGCTGCATAATCTGCCGTTCATCGCGGTTGACCATCTCATAGACGAAGCTACAAAAGTTGTATATCAAGGTGCGCCGGGCTCCTATTCGGAAGCGGCGATGAGGCAGTTTTTCGGTGAAAACGTGCAGAGCTTCTGTACAGCGACGTTTCGCGACGCGATGACGGCGATTGAAGAAGGCGCTGCCGACTACGCGGTTCTGCCGATCGAGAATTCGACTGCCGGCATTGTCAGTGAAATCTATGATCTTCTTTTCGCGTTTGAAAATTACATCGTAGGGGAACAGATTATTCCGATCCGGCATTGCCTGCTGGGCGTTCCGGGGGCTGACGAAACTAGGATCAGAACGGTCTATTCCCATGCCCAGTCGCTCATGCAGAGCGAGCGGTTTCTTTCGGCGCATCCGCAGTGGCAGCAGATCAGCATGAAAAACAACGCCTTCGCCGCCATGAAAGTGGCAAAGGACGGCGACCCGACGCAGGCTGCCATTGCCAGCCGGTATGCCGCGTCCTGTTACGGCCTGCAGATTCTCCGGGAAGGCATCAATCAGTCCGAATCCAACTCCACGCGTTTTATTATAGTGACCAATCAGAAAATTTTCAGGAAAGACGCGAAGAAGATCAGCCTGTGCCTTGAAATTGCGCATGAAAGCGGTTCTTTGTATCGTATTCTGTCCCATTTCATTTATAATGATCTTAACATGACCAAGATCGAATCAAGACCGATCGAGGATAAGGACTGGGAATACAGGTTTTTTATTGACTTTGAGGGAAACCTCGGGGACAGCGCCGTGCGCAACGCCTTGCGGGGACTGCGGGATGAAGCGAAGAGCCTGAAAATTCTTGGAAACTACTGAGGCACAAAGGAATGAGAAAAGACGAGCTGATTGTTTACAGAAACTGCGCTTCGAGAAACCTGTTCAGCAGGATGTCGAGGGTGATGGACCATGATCTTGACCGCGATGATGACGCGCACATTGTGCAGGAAGTCTACGAGTGCATTGCCATGCTGCTGGACAGAGCAGGCAGAAACGGGTTTTACGGAAATCTCTGGCACTGTTACCTTGCGAACATTCTTGTCAACGACGAGAATTCCTACAGCCGCGCCTGCGAGATGAGAGGCGGTATTCAGGGTACGATCAATGAAGCTGTTCTGCATGATATTCAGATTTTCAAGGAATACTTTGACTATGATTTTACGGAACTGACGGAACGGCTTCATATCGACGCACTCCTATATGTTCTGGATTACAAGCCGTCCGGAGAAGGCAGCAAGATATACAACACCAGGATCCGCGACAGAATCTGCGATCTTGCGCAGCGGTTCGAGCAGTCGGATAACGCGGAGCAGATGAAGGACCTTCTGACGCAGTTTTACGCCGAATATGGCGTCGGCAAGTTCGGACTGCATAAAGCGTTCCGCGTTACGCATGATTCCTCCGGCGTCTATATTGATCCGATTCTGAACATCCGGCACGTGTATTTCAGGGATCTTGTCGGCTATGAGCGGGCAAAACAGAAACTGATCGAAAATACGGAAGCCTTTGTGGAGGGGCGGCCCTGCAACAATGTGCTGCTGTACGGCGAAGCCGGAACCGGAAAATCCTCCAGCATCAAGGCGGTCGCGAACGAGTTTTACTCCAGGGGCCTGCGGGTCATCGAGATTTACCGTTATCAGTTTCAGGATCTGAACGATGTCATATCGCAGATCAAGAACAGAGGGTACAAGTTCATCCTGTATATGGACGATCTTTCGTTTGAAGAGTTCGAGACCGAGTACAAGTACCTGAAGGCGGTCATCGAGGGCGGGCTGGAGAAGCGGCCGTCCAACGTGCTGATCTACGCGACGAGTAACCGAAGGCATCTGATCCGCGAGAGCTTCAGTGACAGAGACGGAGCGGAAATCGGAGACAAGCATCACGGGGACACCGTGCAGGAAAAGCTTTCGCTCGCGAACCGTTTCGGTGTCAGCATCTATTACGGAGCACCGACCTTCGAAGAGTATCAGGAAATCGTACTTTCGCTTGCACGGCGAAACGGCATTGCGATGGATCAGGAACAGCTGCGCAAAGAAGCGACGCGCTGGGAAATGACGAATGGCGGACTTTCCGGCAGAACCGCGCAGCAGTTTATCAATTATCTTCTGGGAACGGAGCTTGCGGATGCTGCCGCAGTCTCCGGTCAGGCCGCTGAAAACGGCGGCAAGGGGGCGGTCAATGACAATTCATACATTCGGGGCGATTGACGTCGGAAGCTATGAACAGGAGCTGAAGATTTTCGAGGTCTCCAAAGCCCGCGGAATCCGGCCGGTCGACAGTCTGGTGCGGCGGGTGGATCTTGGCAGCGATACCTATCAGACCGGAAAGATCCGGAGCGGGAATGTACGTGAAGTGGGAGATATCCTGCGGGAATTCCGGGAAGTCATGAACAATTACCGCGTGACCGAATACAAGGCGTACGGCACATCCGCGATCCGCGAGATGGACAATGCTTCCATGGTGCTCTCATTATGGGAACAGAGATCGGGCATACACGTCGGTGTTTTGTCCAACTCCGAACAGCGTTTTCTGGATTATAAGTCGGCCGCAGCGAAAATCGGCGATTTTGACAGCATCATCAGTGACAGCTGCGCGATCGTGGATATCGGCGGCGGAAGTATTCAGATTTCACTGTTCAGCGACGGGAAACTCGGCGCGACGCAGAATCTGCGGCTCGGCATTCTGCGGCTGTACGAGCAGATCCGCACCATTGACGCGAGAGAATTCCAGAGAGACGCCATGATCCGGGAAATGGTGGATTCGCAGCTGGAAGTTTTTCAGAAGCTTTACCTGAACAACCGGAAAGTCCGGAATCTGATCATTGTGGACGACTATATCTCCGCGCTGATGCAGTCCAGAAAGATGGAGGATGTTTCCGCCGGCGAATTTACCGAATATGTCGGGATAGCCAGAGACATGAGCGTTCCCGAGATTGCGCGGCGCGTGCAGATGGCGGACGACAATGTGCCTCTTTTATATATTTCCGGTGTTCTGATGGAGTGCATCATCGAGGCGTTTGGAACAGAGCATATCTGGGCACCCGGAATCACACTCTGCGACGGCATCGCGTATGAGTTCGCGGAGAAGCAGAAGATTCTTCCGCCTTCGCATAATTTTGATGAAGACATCATCGCCTGCGCGCACAATATCAGCCGCCGTTATATGGGCGATGAAACAAGAGGCGAAACCATCGAGACCATCGCGCTGCGGATCTTCGATGCGCTCAGAAAACAATACGGGCTTTCAAAAAGAGAGCGGCTCCTGCTGCGGATCTGCGCGATTCTGCATGACTGCGGAAAATACATCAGTATAACGAACCTTGCGGAGTGCTCCTATAACATCATTATGTCGACCGAGATTATCGGACTCTCCCATATCGAGCGCGAAGTGGTCGCGAATGTCGTGCGGTTTAATCACTCGGAGTTTGTCTATTACGAAGAGCAGCAGAACATGTCCGATCTCGATCTCGACGCGTATCTGATGATCGGCCGGCTGACCGCGATTCTGCGGCTCGCCAATGGCATGGACCGTTCCCACAAGCGAAAGTTCGAGGACTTCGGACTGACACTCAAACCGGACCGTCTGCAGATCAATATCCGGCCCGGTGTGGATATTACGCTGGAAAAGGGTATGTTTGCTCACAGGGCGGACTTTTTCGAGGAAATTTTCGGTATCCGTCCGGTAATCCGACAGAAGAAGTGAGGGGAATATGGCTGGCAGCGACAACAAAAAAACAAAGGACAGCGGAGACAATTTCTTCCGCAATCCATCCTTTTATATCAACCGGGAGCTTTCCTGGCTGCAGTTTGACAGACGGTGCCTGATGGAAGCCAGAAGCCGCGAAAATCCCTTAATGGAGCGGCTGAACTTTCTTTCGATTACGGCATCGAATCTGGACGAGTTCTTCATGGTCCGGGTCGCTTCGATTCAGGACATGGCAAAGGGCGGGTATACGAAACGGGACATAGCCGGTATGACAGCCGGCGAACAGCTCTCCGCGATTCTTAAAGAGGCGCATGCGTTCGTGGACCTGCAGTATTCAACCTATAACCGGTCCCTGGTTCCTGCGCTTTCGCAGGAAGGAATTACACTGATTGCCGGTTATGAAGGTCTTACGAAAGAGGAAAAACAGTATCTGGATGAGCTGTTTGAAACCGAAATTTACCCGGTCGTTACACCGATGGCCTCGGACGCGAGCCGTCCGTTTCCTCTGATCCGCAATAAATCGCTGAATCTGGGTGTTCTGCTCAGCCGCAAGAAAAACGCGGGGCCGGGGATTTTGGGGCGCACGAAGAAAGCGAAGAAACAGCTCCGGTCCGAAACTGAAAATCTGGAGTTCGCGACGGTGCAGGTGCCGTCTGTTTTGCCGAGAGTCATCCGTCTTCCTGCCGCGCAGGGAGAGGAGACGCAGGGGCGCGCGAGGATCATTCTGCTCGAAACCGTGATCCGTGAGAATATGGCGAGCCTCTTCCAGAGCTACGATATTGTCTGCGCTTATCCGTTCCGGATTATGCGGAGCGCGGACATGGATATTGACGAGGACGAGGCGGAAGATCTGTTAAAGGAAATCGAAAAGTCTCTGAAGCAGCGCCGTCACGGCGACGCGATCCGGCTGGAAGTGGAAAGCGGCATCGACAGGAGACTTCTGAACATCCTTGTAGAGGAGCTGCAGCTGTCCGAGGATGAAATCTTTGAAATCGACGGGCCGCTCGATCTGACGTTTCTGTCCAAGGTGCGTAAGCTCGAGGGCTTTGACCGGCTGTTCGAGCACCGCTACAGCGCGCCGCAGCCGGTGCCGGAGCTGCCCGAAGGGTGTGATCTTTTCGCGCAGATCCGGAAAGGTGATATTTTCCTGCATCATCCTTATGAGACATTTCAGCCGGTTGTTGATTTTGTCGCGAAGGCGGCTGCCGATCCGGATGTGCTTGCAATCAAGCAGACACTGTACCGTGTGAGCGGAAATTCCCCGATTGTCGCCGCACTTGCGAGGGCTGCCGAAAACGGAAAGCAGGTAACCGTGCTGGTCGAACTCAAGGCCAGATTTGATGAGGAAAACAATATCGGCTGGGCCAAGATGCTGGAGAAGGCAGGCTGCCACGTCATTTACGGTCTTGTAGGACTGAAGACGCATTCGAAAATCACGCTGGTTGTGCGCAGGGAAGAAGACGGTATCCGCAGGTATGTGCATCTTGCGACCGGAAACTATAATGATACGACAGCAAGACTTTATACGGATGTAGGCTTGTTCACCTGCAAGGAACCGTTCGGAGAGGATGCGACAGCGGTCTTCAACATGCTGTCCGGATATTCGGAGCCCAGATCCTGGAATAAACTGATTCTCGCGCCGCTCTGGCTGAAAGACCGCTTTCTGTATATGATCGGCAGGGAAGCGGAATACGCGAAACGCGGAGAGCGCGCGCAGATCAAGGCCAAGATGAATTCCCTATGCGATCCGGACATTATCGAGGCACTATATAAAGCCTCGGCAGCCGGCGTGCAGATCCAGCTGATTGTGCGTGGTATCTGCTGCCTTAAAGTGGGTATCCGCGGTGTCTCCGACAATATTACGGTACGCAGTATTGTCGGCAATTTCCTCGAGCATTCCAGAATCTTCTATTTTGAGAACGGGGGAAAGCCGGAAATTTACGCCGGTTCCGCGGACTGGATGCCGCGGAATCTGGACAGACGTGTGGAGATTGTTTTCCCGCTCGAAGATGAAACGGTCCGCGCGAAGGCGCTGCATATTCTGGATGTCGAATTGCAGGACACCGAGCAGGCCAGCATTCTGCGCCCGGACGGAACCTATGAAAAGGTAGACCGCCGCGGAAAGGAAAAAGTAAACTCCCAGCTGATTTTCTGCAACGAGGCGGTGCTTGCCGCGAAGAAGATGCAGGAAGAGCTGCATAAGTCGAGACTGTTTGTTCCCGAGGAGCATGTGGAAGAGACAGGAGATTGAGAAGAAGGGCTGCCGCGCGGGTTCGCGTGTCAGCCCTTCTGTGGTGGCGCGCCGATATCCGGCGCGGGCGCAGCGCGCCCGCTTTCATGCAATACGAGCGGGAAAGCGCGTACTGCATAGAAAATCCAAGACGAAATCGTGCGACGCGGGCATATTGCCTGAAAAACGGCAAAATCTATGCAATACGCGCCCGCGCTGCAAATTTGTCTTTAAAAATCTATGCAAAAGAGCGAGCCGCGCCGATATTACATAGAACCGTCCGCCGAAACAACGCGGGCGGCGCCGGGCAGCGCGCACCGCCCGGCCCGCTCACAAAAAAGCTGCCGCATAAGCCGAAATAGGCTTATGCGGCAGCTTCACTATTACAGGCGATTCAGTATCGGAGCAAGCCCGTCATGATCATTGTCCTGCTCTGTGATGATATCCGCAATTTCCTGCATGGACGGTACATCGGCAAGGGCATTTTTCATGACGATGCCAAGACCGGCAGCCCGGATCATCGGAATGTCATTCTGCGCGTCGCCCGCGGCTATCGTATTGCGGACAGATACGCCAAGATACCGGGCAAGCCATAAAAGCGCGCTTCCCTTATCGGCGTCCGCGGGGACGATTTCCAGATAGTACGGATTCGAGAAGAAGGCGTGAACCCTTCCTTCCAGCTCTGTGTTGATCCGCCGCAGGAAGCGGTCCAGCCGGCCGGTCTTTGGATTCTCAAGATCAAGCGCAAGGCATTTGCAGGGCTCCTCGGAAAGAGAAGCCGGCACATCCGCGGCGACCCGGACCGGCATCTTTACGTAGCGGGTATAGTATCCGGTTTCCTCTGTAATTCTTTCTGTCACAATATATTCATGGTCATAGGACTGGATGTAAATGTGATCTTCCTTTGCCATCTCCAACAGGCGCTTTACAACGGAGAGCGGAAGAGACCTGCGCAGGCAGGTTGTTTTGGCGTCGCAGGAAAAGATTTCGGCTCCGTTGTAACCGGACAGGAACATGCCGGGATAGCGCAGGCCGTTCTTCTGCGCGATGCCGCGCACATCATAAATCGAACGGCCGGAAGACAAAACAAACACATTTCCGCGCGCCGCAAAATCATCGAGCGCTTTTCTGGTGGCAGGCGTAATTGTTTTATCCGAAGAAGCAAGCGTTCCGTCAAAATCGCAGAAAAAGATCTTCGTCTCATCGGTCACCGCATGCAGCCGGTGCTTGATCTTTGTCAGCAGTTCTCCCGGAACCTGCAGGCGGCCGTACCCGGTACCGAGTTCCAGACCCGGCTTGTTGCTTCCATGGAAATCCGATCCGCCGGAGAGAAGCAGCCCGTACCTGGCCGCGAGATCTTTGATTTCCTGCGTCATTTCCGGCGTATGGTTGTTGTAATAGGCTTCGATGCCGAGGAGCCCCGCGTCTGTCAGCCTTGAAACGAGGGCATCCAGCCCTTCCTTTCCGAGATTATACTGAAACGGATGCGCGAGAACCGGAAAACCATGGAACTGCCTTGTAAACGCAATGGCCTTTTCCGGTGAAATCTTTTCCCTTGGGATGAAATACCGGCAGTTGTCGCCGACATAGTTATCGAAGGCTTCCTTTATGCTGGAGACAACGTTATGATCCAGAAGATAGCGCGCGAAATTCGCGCGCGTAATCACAGCTCCCGGAAATGCCGCGGTCAGTTTCTCATACGGAATGTCGATTCCGTCCGCGCACATCAGCGCGCACATTTTCCGGTTTCTGCGCTCCCTTTCATCGGTAAATTCTTTCACCTTTTCCTGAAAGAGAGGGTCGTTGCAGTCGTAGTAAAGACCTACGATATGAACATCCTTCCCCTGATATTCTGTTGAAAATTCGATGCCGGGGATGACTTCGAGATCTGTTCCGCGCGCGGCGGCAAGCGCCTCGGGGATTCCGTTCACGCTGTCATGATCGGTGAGAGCGATCGCACCGAGCCCCTTGGAAACCGCCAGTTTCACCAGCTCCTCTGGTGTTAAGGTACCGTCGGAACAGGTGGAATGGCAGTGGAGGTCAACAGGCCTTTCCTGATTCGCCATGAGCACTCCTTTACGTCTCTGAAAGATCAGTCTTCGTCCTGTGCTTCGTCTTCATCCGCGGAAGTATCTGCAACATAAACGGTACGCTTACGCGCATCCTGATCCTGCTCGAGATAATCGTCGTAGGTTGTCTCCTTGTCGATGATTTTGCCGTCCGGCAGAATCTCGATAATCCGGTTGGCGGTTGTCTGCACGACCTGATGGTCTCTGCAGGCAATCAGCTCCACGCCGGGGAAACGGATCATGCCGTCGTTGAGCGCGGAAATGGACTCCATGTCCAGATGGTTTGTCGGCTCATCGAAGATCAGGCAGTTCGCGCCGCTGATCATCATCGCGGAAAGCTGGCAGCGTACTTTCTCGCCGCCGGAGAGGACGCGTACTTTCTTGACGCCGTCTTCGCCGCGGAAGAGCATGCGGCCGAGGAAGCCGCGGACATAGGTGACATCCTTGATCGGAGAGCGCGCCTGCAGCCACTGTGTGATGTCTTCGTCGGTGTCGAACAGGTCGGTGTTGTTTTTCTTGAAATAAGCCTGCGAAGTTGTAACGCCCCACTTGAAGCTTCCTTCATCCGGCTCCATATTGCCCATCAGGATTTCGAACAGAACGGACTTGGCCAGCTCCTGCGAGCCGACAAAAGCAATCTTGTCTGTGCGTTTCATGACAAAGGAAACATCGTCGAGGACTTTGCGGCCGTTCACTGTCTTGGAAAGATGTTCAACGGTGAGAACTTCGTTTCCGATTTCGCGGTCCGGGCGGAAATCTATGAACGGATATTTGCGGCTCGAAGGCTTGATGTCGTCGAGCTGGATCTTTTCGAGCGCACGCTTTCTGGAAGTAGCCTGCTTGGACTTCGACGCGTTCGCGGAAAAGCGGGAGATGAACTCCTTGAGTTCTTTGATTTTTTCCTCTTTCTTCTTGTTGGCTTCCTTCATCTGGCGGACCATCAGCTGGGACGATTCATACCAGAAATCATAGTTGCCGGCATAAAGTGTGATTTTCCCGTAATCAATATCGGCAATATCGGTGCAGACCTTGTTCAGAAAATACCGGTCATGCGAAACGACAATGACCGTATTCGGGAAATTAATCAGGAATTCCTCAAGCCAGGCAATCGCGTCCAGATCGAGGTGGTTGGTCGGCTCATCCAGAAGCAGAATGTCGGGGTTTCCGAAAAGCGCTCTCGCAAGCAGTACCTTGACCTTCTGCGCACCGTTTAGCTCGTTCATTTTCAGGTAATGGAATTCGTCCGCGATACCAAGGCCGTTCAGCAGTGACTCGGCGTCGGATTCCGATTCGTAGCCGCCCATTTCCGCGTATTCGCTTTCCAGCTCCGCCGCGCGGATTCCGTCCGCATCCGAGAAATCCGGCTTTGCGTACAGAGCATCCTTTTCCTTCCCGATTTCATACAGATGGCGGTTTCCCTGGATGACAGTGTCCAGAACAACCTGATCATTGTATTTCTCCTGATCCTGTTCGAGGAAGGAGAGGCGCTGTCCGGGCGTCATGTTGATCGTGCCGTTTGTCGTATCGAGCTGTCCGGACAGAATTTTAAGGAAGGTCGACTTGCCGGCGCCGTTCGCGCCGATGATGCCGTAGCAGTTGCCCTCCGTGAACTTAATATTTACATCTTCGAACAGAGCTTTTTTGCCGACTCTGTAAGTTACGCCATTGGCTTCGATCATAGAAAACTCCTTTATTTTCAAGGCCTGTAAGGTGTCATGTTCCTTAAAGCATTATATAGGAAGAAATGTTTTTTGCAAGTATAAACAAATAACGCCGGAATAAACAACAGGTCCGGGCACCCGCGGCAATCCGCAGGTACCCGGACCAACTATGGCAGTACAGAAAAGGAAAGAGAAACTTCCCGGCAGGGAATCCTGCTGACAATCAGATTTCGCCTGCCTTTACCTTCCTTACAATTTCCGCGGCCTCGGCAACCTTGGCCTTGATCTCGTCAAACTTGCCTGCCTTGATCAGATCTCCCTTGACCATCCAGGAACCGCCGGCGCAGAAGATGTGATCGTTCTTCAGGTATTCAACCACGTTCTCGGCATTGATGCCGCCTGTCGGCATGATCTTGAGATTAACAAGCGCTGCCGTAATGGCCTTGATCTTCTTGAGACCGCCGTTGAGCTCAGCGGGGAAGAACTTTACGTGATCAAGACCGAGATTCATGGCACCGATCATCTCGGAAGCAGTTGCAGTGCCGGGGCAGACAGGAATGTCATTGTCAACACAGTACTTTACGACAACAGGATCGAAGCCGGGGGATACGATGAACTTCGCACCGGCCTTTACCGCGCGTTCTACCTGTTCTACCGAAAGAACGGTTCCGGCACCGACCAGCATGTCAGGAAACTTCTCAGCCATAATGCGGATGGATTCCTCGGCAGCGTCCGTACGGAATGTAACCTCGGCTGCCGGAAGGCCGCCCTCCATCAGAGCCTTTCCAAGAGGCTCCGCGTCTTTCGCGTCATTGAGAACGACAACAGGAATAATGCCGATCTGTGTGAATCTGTCCAGAACAGCCTGAACTTTCGGGGTATTCGCTTTAGCAGACATATCTTTCTCCTTCTAGGTTATATCGTAAACGTGATTAGAATTTATGTGGATTGCTTCCGTTATCTCTTGACACGTGCACCGGCACCGCCCATCAGGCCTTCCACTTCGTCTACCGAAGCCATCGAAGTATCTCCGGGGGTCGTCATTGCAAGAGCACCGTGTGCAGCACCGTAGTTGACTGCCTTCTCGGGATCGCCGGTTGTCATGAGACCATAGACAAGGCCGGAAGCGAAGGAGTCGCCGCCGCCGACACGGTCCATGATTTCAAGACCGTTGTACTCCTTGGACTGATAGATCTGGCCGTCTGCCCAGCAGATTGCCTTCCAGTCATTGACCGTTGCTGTCTTAACTGTGCGCAGGGTAGTAGCGATTGCCTTGAAGTTCGGATACAGCTCTGCCGCGTGATCGATCATCTTCTTGTAGCCGTCGATGTTCAGCTTCTTGAGGCCGGCATCCTGGCCTTCGATCTGCAGACCCAGGCAGGCGGTGAAATCTTCTTCATTGCCGATCATGACATCGACGTACTTGGCGATTTCCTTATTGACTTCCTGGCACTTTTCAAGGCCGCCGATTGCGGACCACATCGAAGGACGGTAGTTCAGGTCATAGGAAACAACCGTGCCGTATTTCTTGGCGGTCTTGATTGCTTCAATGACGGTCTCGCAGGACTGCTCGGAAAGAGCAGCATAAATGCCGCCGGTGTGCAGCCAGCGTACGCCGAGCTCTCCGAAAACATGCTCGAAATTCAGGTCTTCCGGTGTTGCCTTCGAGATCGCGGTATTATATCTGTCGGAGCAGCCGACCGCGCCGCGGACGCCGAAGCCTCTTTCCGTGAAGTTGAGGCCGTTACGGCAGATCCGGCCGATGCCGTCTGTCTTCTTCCAGCAGATCAGGGAAGTGTCGACGCCGCCCTGCTCGATGAAATCCTTCATGAGTCTGCCGACTTCGTTGTCCGCGAATGCTGTCAGAACAGCTGTGTTCATGCCAAAGCATTTGTGAAGACCACGGATAACATTGTATTCACCGCCGCCCTCCCAGGCGCGGAAGCTTCTCGCGGTTCTGATTCTGCCTTCGCCCGGATCCAGACGCAGCATTACCTCGCCGAGGGAAACCGCGTCATACCTGCATTCTTTCGGATCTTTGAGATTTAAATCCATCGTGTACCCCTTTCCGTTTTTGCTGTTAAATTCTGATTTTAACCTTCCGGCTTCCTGCCCGGGAAACCGGAAGGCGGTTTCACAATGTGAAACACAATTTCATAATGTGGTATTCGTTACACTTTTCATTATATAAAAAACATCCCTGATGTCAAGAGTTTCTTGAAAACAGTTTCACATTGTGCTAACATGTTTCATATAGTGGAACTATGAAAGGCGAGTGTAACTTATGGCAGATTTGACATCAAACGCACAGACAGTCATGGACGGCAGCACCGGAGAAACGAAGGAAAATGACCGAACACAAAGCGCTGCCCGCGTGGCGGACAAGAACCCGATTCAGGTCGCAGGCAGAGTTTTCGGCGCTCTGGAGTATCTGACTTCCGCGGGGACGGCAGGTCTGATGGAAATATCCGCTGCACTCGGCCTGAACAAGAGTACAACGCGCAGAGTCCTTTGCTCGCTTGAATACATGGGATATGTACGGCAGAACGAATTGACCGGCAGGTACGAGGCGACGTTCAAGATCGTGGATCTGGCAGGCCGGGTGCTGCAGAAGCTGGATATTATCGAGCTCGTGCGTCCGTATCTGAAGGAGCTGATGGAGCAGTGCGGCGAAACCGTGCACCTTGTCAAGATGGAAGGCGCGGATGTAATCTACGTCGACAAGGTGGAAGCATATCATTATAATTTCCGGATGGCATCGCGCATCGGCAGCAGCATTCCGTTTTACAGATCCGCGGTCGGAAAAGCGCTTGCCGCGCATATGAGCCGCGAAGAGGTCCGGACCCTGTGGAACATGTGCCGGATCGAGCGGATGACGCCGTACACGATCACGGATTTTGGTGAATTTATGGAGGCACTGGAGGAAACCAGGCGTAAAGGATACGCGCTCGATAACGAGGAAAATGAAACCGGTGTCCGCTGCATCGCAGCTGCGCTGGAACTGCCCGGTGTCGACGGCCTCTACGCGTTCAGTATTTCCGTGCCGATTGTACGCATGGACAATGACAGAATCCGGGAGCTGGCAGGACAGGTGCTGGAAACGAAAGCGAAGATTGACGCGCGTTTCCGGAAGGTATAAAGACTACCTTGTTTATTTATGGCAGTGGAAAACGGCAGCGGAAAGTGGTATCCTGTTACAGAGCGATCATTTGGACAAAACATGGCTATGGCGCCTGTTTTGCCTTGTCTTTGATAAACCGCGCTGCGGTTTTCCGGAGAAATGCCTGTGGTACAGATTTTATTGCGGCTGCTGCTCCTTGCCGCTGTTCTTTTCATATTATATATCTACATGATCATGCCGCGGATTTTCGGCCGGCCGGATCAGTCTGCATTCCGCGGGGCTCTGTTTGCACACCGCGGTTTCTTTGATACAGGGAAGGGAATTCCCGAGAATTCGATGCCGGCATTCCGAAGGGCTGTCGATGCCGGGTACTGTATCGAGCTGGATGTACAGCTGTCGAAAGACGGGGTTCCCGTTGTTTTTCATGATTTTACATTGAAACGCATGACCGGAAGGCCGGGGCGCGTGTGTGACTACACGGCAGAGGAACTTTCGGGCTTATGTCTTGATTCTACTTCTTATACCATTCCTTTGTTTTCCGATGTGCTGGATCTGGTGCACGGGAAAACGCCGCTTCTTGTGGAAATCAAATCCGAGGATACCAACATGGAGGTCTGCCGGAAGGCGGACGCTCTTCTGCGGGCTTATCAGGGAATCTACTGTATTGAATCATTCAATCCTCTGGTACTTTTATGGTACCGGAGGCACCATCCGCAGATCCTGCGGGGACAGCTTTCCGACCGGTTTCTCGCGCAGCCGCAGTACAGGAAAGCGCGGCTGGTTCTGCCGTGCCTGGCGCTGCAGAACATGATGCTGGATTTTCTTGCAAGACCGGATTTTATCGCATACAACTGCCGCTACGGGAAAAATATTTCAAGACGACTGATCCGCCGGCTTTTCGGGGGGAAGAGCGCGGCATATACCATAAAGAGCGGCAGGGATTTCAAGGAGGCGAAGCCTCATTTCGACGCGTTTATTTTTGACAGTTTTGATCCCGGCAGGTTATAGGTTCAGCGGTTATGGCTGCGCGCAGGGCCTCGAGGGGTTGGATATAAACTGTAGCAGTGTACCGGAGCATGCGGTTATGGCATCTCCGGCAGGCAAAAAGGAGGAAGCAGAATGAACAAGAGGGTTTACAAGTTTGAGGAAGGTTCCGCATCACAGCGGAATCTGCTCGGGGGCAAGGGCGCAAACCTTGCGGAAATGACAAATCTGGGCATGCCGGTGCCGCCCGGATTCACAATTTCCACAGAGGCCTGCACGGACTATTACAACGATGGCAAGACCATAAACGAGGAGACGACGAAACAGATTTTCGACGCTCTTTCATGGCTGGAAGGCGTCCGCGGCAAGAAGTTCGGCGACATGGAGGATCCGCTTCTTGTTTCCGTGCGTTCCGGAGCGCCGGTTTCGATGCCCGGCATGATGGACACCATCCTGAACCTCGGACTGAATGATGAATCCGTCAAGGGTTTTGCCAGAAAGACCGGCAATCCCAGATTCGCGTATGATTCTTACAGAAGATTCATCCAGATGTTCTCGGATGTTGTTATGGGACAGCCGAAGACGCTCTTTGACGCGATTCTGGAAGATGTCAAGAAAAAGAACGGCGCTGTTTACGATACGGAACTGACAGCGGAAGGTCTGCAGGAAGTCATTGCCAAGTACAAGGAACTGTACAGGAAGCAGCAGGGGGAGGAATTCCCGCAGGATCCGAAAGTACAGCTGATGGAGGCTATAAAAGCGGTATTCCGCAGCTGGGACAATCCCAGAGCGAATTCGTACAGAAGAATGTACGATATTCCGTATGAGCTCGGAACGGCAGTCAATGTACAGTCGATGGTCTTCGGCAATATGGGCAATACTTCGGGCACCGGAGTTGCGTTTACGCGCAATCCCGCGACCGGAGCCAAGGGCATTTTCGGCGAGTACCTGATCAACGCGCAGGGTGAGGACGTTGTTGCCGGTATCCGTACGCCGCAGCCGATCACAAAGCTCGCGAACGATCTTCCCGAGTGTTACAAACAGTTCATGGAGCTGGCCAATAATCTGGAACAGCATTACCGTGACATGCAGGATATGGAATTCACGATTGAGGAAGGAAAGCTCTATTTCCTGCAGACAAGAAACGGCAAAAGAACCGCGCAGGCCGCGATTCAGATCGCCTGTGACCTTGTGGATGAGGGCATGATTGACGAGAAGACAGCGGTGACCAGAATCGAGCCGCAGTCGCTGGATCAGCTGCTGCATCCGGGCTTTGATCCTGCCAAGCTCAAACTCTCAAGAGAAATCGGACAGGCGCTTCCCGCTTCTCCGGGAGCCGCGGCGGGCCGCGTATACTTCAATGCCGAGGACGCGGTCGCGGCTCACGCGGCGGGCAACAGGGTTATCCTTGTCCGTCAGGAGACATCGCCCGAAGATATCGACGGCATGCACGCGGCAGCCGGCGTTCTTACGATGCGCGGCGGCATGACTTCCCACGCGGCTGTTGTTGCGCGAGGCATGGGAACCTGCTGCGTTTCCGGCTGCGGTGACATGCACGTGCATGAAGCCGAGAAGTATTTTGAGCTGGGCGGCCATGAAATCCACGAAGGAGATTACATCTCTCTGGACGGTTCCACCGGCAAGATTTACCTTGGAGACATACCGACTGTCGAGGCTGTCATTACAGGCAACTTCCAGCGGATCATGGACTGGGCGGACAAATACAGAAAGCTGCAGGTCCGCACGAACGCGGATACGCCCGCGGACGCGCAGAACGCGGTACGCCTTGGCGCTGAAGGTATCGGCCTCTGCAGAACCGAGCATATGTTCTTCAACCCGGAAAGAATTCCGAAGATCAGAAAGATGATTCTTTCGGATACGACCGAGGAAAGAGAGGCGGCATTAAATGAGCTGATCCCGTTCCAGAAGGAAGATTTCAAGGGAATTTACAAGGCGATGGAAGGCAGACCGGTCACGATCCGGTTCCTTGATCCGCCGCTGCACGAATTCGTTCCGACGACAGAGCCTGAAATCAAACAGCTTGCGGATGATATGGGTCTTACGGTGGCTGAAGTCCGCAAGAGATGCGACGACCTGCACGAGTTCAACCCGATGATGGGTCACCGCGGCTGCAGGCTGTCGGTTACCTTCCCGGAAATCGCGAGAATGCAGACAAGAGCGGTCATTGAGGCGGCGATCGAAGTCCATGCAGAAGACGGCTATAATATCGAGCCCGAAATCATGGTACCTCTTGTCGGTGATGTCAAGGAGCTCGCTTTTGTAAAGAAGACGATTATCGAGACGGCAGAGAAAGTCAAGGCGGAGAGAAACTCCGATATCCGCTATCACATCGGCACCATGATCGAGATTCCGCGTGCCGCACTGATGGCCGATCAGATCGCGAAGGAGGCGGAGTTCTTCAGCTTCGGTACAAACGATCTGACACAGATGACCTTCGGCTTCTCCCGTGACGATGCCGGCAAATTCCTGCAGGACTACTATAAGTCCAAAATCTTCGAGCAGGATCCGTTCGCGCACCTGGATCAGAACGGCGTCGGCCAGCTGATTCAGATCGCAGTGGAGAAGGGCAGGGCGACCCGTCCGGATATTCACCTCGGCATCTGCGGCGAGCACGGAGGCGATCCCGCGTCGATTGAGTTCTGCGACAAGGTCGGTCTGACCTATGTATCCTGCTCACCGTTCCGTGTGCCGATCGCAAGACTTGCTGCCGCGCAGGCCGCGATCAAGCATGGCAAGGCGTGATCCTGAAACAGATTTTCATAAGATAATCAATCAAGCGCTGCGGCGCCGGGAGAAGGAATTCCGGCGCCGCAGCGCTTTAACATAAAAACTATTCTGTTGACGGAACGATCGGTTCAGACGTGCGCGACAAAAGCAAGTCCGTAAACCGCCTCCATCAGCTTTTCAATCTGCTGCTTCATAGCGGCGCAGGCTTCGGATTCGCTCGCAAAACGCAGTAAACCGACCTTTTCTCTGCGGTCACTGAAATATACATTCCAGCTGTCTCCCTGGTGCTCCATGCAGATCCTGCCGCGGTGATTGCCGTCCAGCTTGTAAAGATTCTTCGGTACAAGGTGCTCTTTGAAATACTGCTGCAACTCTTTAACGGTCATGATAGATACCTCCGGGAATTCATAACGTAGTAATTAATACTACATACAATATATATCATGACTGTATCGAACGCAATAGTCTGGTCCGCATTTCACGAATTTTTCATTCTTCAGAACCGCACATATGCTGAAGACGGCTTGAACAGATGATCTTTGGAAATATCGGAAAGCTTCGCGACGCCGCACATCTTCATGGTATCCGCCAGCTCTTTGCCGATTTTCTCGGTGTAAAGCTTTACGCCTTCTTCGCCGCCGCCGTAAACCGCGGTAACATACGGACGGGCGATCAGAACCGCATCCGCGCCGAGCGCGAGCGCCTTGAATACATCGGCGCCGGAACGGATGCCGCCACCGACAAGGATCATCATGTCACCGCCTACGGCATCCGCGATCTCTTCAAGAACTTCCGCGGTCGAAGGCGTCTGATCCTGTACGCGGCCGCCATGGTTGGAGACGACGATCGCGGAAGCGCCGGCTTCCTTTGCGTCCAGTGCGCCCTTGACTGTCATAATGCCTTTGATGATAAACGGCTTGCCGGACTCTTTGATGACATCCCGAAGCTCTGTCACTGTCTTGGATCCCGCGGGCGGTGTCAGTCCCTGCAGGAACGGAAGTCCGGCCGCGTCAACGTCCATGGCAACCGCAAAACAGCCCGAGGCCTTCACAAGCGCGAACTTCTCCCCGAGTGTGTTGATGTCCCAGGGCTTTACGGTCGGAATGCCGATACCACCGGCCTTCTGTACCGCTTTTGTAGCTGCCTTCATGACTTCCGCGTTCGTGCCGTCTCCCGTGAAAGCTGCAATGCCTGCCTGCGCGGCGGCGGAAACAAGAATATCATTATATGCAATGTCGTTCAGCTTGTCGCCGTAATGCAGATTGACCGCGCCTACAGGACCTGCGAAAACGGGATATTTCATATTCAGCCCGAAGAAGGAAAACGAGGTATCGGGTGTGATGTTTTCCGCGATCGTGTTCATGTTGACCCTGATTTTCTGCCAGGCTTCAAAGTTGCGGACCGCGACGTCGCCGCTCCCCTTCGCGCCGGGGCCCGGCACCTGATTGCCGCACGCTCTGCCGTTGCAGACAGGGCAGGCTTTACAGTAAGGACCGACGTTCGGCCTTGCCTGATCCAGAAGCTCTTTGTATGTCATAAGAAAACCTCCCTAGAAGAAAAATGTAGAACGGCGGATATGTCTGCCGCTATGTTCCAGTATAGCATAGGATGCTTTTAACGGATTCAACCGGCTGCTGCGGAGTTTATATGAATTTTAACAATTTTTTATGGCAAAACAGTTGCAATCCTGTCAGGAAGACATTATTATACTATAGTGTTAGCACTCAATGATGATGAGTGCTAACAAACCGGATTCGATAAGTTCCTTATTGATGAAGTTACATTTAATGCAGGAGGCATTTACCATGAATTTAGCACCGTTAGAGGACAGAGTTGTTTTGAAGCAGCTGGAAGCTGAAACTACAACAGCATCCGGTATCGTCATTCCCGGCAAGGAGAAGGAGAAACCGCAGCAGGCAGAAGTTCTTGCCGTAGGCCCCGGAAAGACAGGCGACGACGGAAAGAAAATCCCGATGGAAGTCGCGGTCGGCGATAAGGTTGTTTACTCCAAGTATTCCGGAACCGAAGTCAAGATTGACGATGTGGACTATGTTATTGTGAAGCAGTCCGACATCCTCGCGATTATCAAGTAACACACAATACGAAGGCGAACAGGCAATTACGAAATTAAGATTCATTCTGGAGGAATGGAATTATGGCTAAAGATTTAAAGATGGGCACAGACGCGAGAGTCGCTCTCGCGGAAGGCGTCAACAAACTTGCGGATACTGTTAAGATCACACTCGGACCGAAGGGCAGAAACGTTGTTCTGGACAAGACCTACGGAACACCGGTCATTACAAACGACGGTGTTACAATCGCGAAGGAAATCGAGCTCGAGGACAACTTCGAGAATATGGGCGCGCAGCTGATCCGTGAAGCGGCTTCCAAGACAAATGATGTCGCGGGCGACGGCACAACAACCGCTACGGTTCTCGCGCAGGCAATGATCAACGAAGGCATGAAGAACCTGGCAGCAGGCGCTAATCCGATCGTGCTCCGCAAAGGTATGAAGAAAGCTACGGACGCTGCTGTTGAGTCCATTAAGGCAATGGCTACCAAGGTCAAGGGCAAAGACGACATCGAGAAGGTTGCAACCATTTCCTCGTCTGATCCGGAAGTCGGCAAGATGATCGCGGATGCCATGGAGAAGGTTTCCAAGGACGGCGTAATCACAATTGAAGAGTCCAAGACCATGCAGACAGAGCTGGATCTTGTCGAAGGCATGCAGTTTGACCGCGGCTATGTTTCCGCTTACATGGTCAACGACACAGAGAAGATGGTCGCGAACCTGGAAGATCCTTACATTCTGATTACCGATAAGAAGATTTCCAACATTCAGGATATCCTGCCTCTTCTGGAGCAGATCGTAAAGACCGGCGCAAAGCTCCTGATCATCGCGGAAGATGTAGAAGGCGAAGCTCTTACAACGCTGATTGTCAACAAGCTCCGCGGTACATTTGATGTTGTCGCTGTCAAGGCTCCCGGCTACGGCGACAGAAGAAAGGCTATGCTCGAGGATATCGCGATTCTGACCGGCGGTCAGGTGATTTCTTCCGATGTCGGACTGGAACTCAAGGACGCGACGATCGATATGCTCGGCCGCGCGAAATCTGTCAAGGTTGACAAGGAGAACACGACCATCGTTGACGGCCTCGGCGACAAGGCTGCTCTGGACGCGAGAAAGGAACAGATCAAGAAACAGATTGCGGATACAAAGTCGGATTTTGACAGAGAAAAGCTTCAGGAGCGTCTCGCGAAGCTCTCCGGCGGTGTCGGTGTCATCAGAGTCGGCGCGGCTACCGAGACAGAGATGAAGGAAGCGAAGTACCGCATGGAAGATGCTCTCAACGCTACCAAGGCAGCGGTTGAGGAAGGCGTCATCTTCGGCGGCGGCTCTGCTTACATCCATGCGCAGAAGGCAGTCCTGGAAGCAACGAAGGAACTTTCCGGCGATGAGAAGACCGGTGCCCGCATTGTTTTGAAGGCTCTGGAAGCTCCGCTGTTCCAGATCGCGGCAAACGCAGGCCTTGACGGTTCTGTCATCGTTAACAAGGTGAAGGAATCCAAGGTCGGTGTCGGCTTCGATGCTTACAAGGAAGAGTACGTTGACATGATGGAAGACGGCGTACTGGATCCTGTCAAGGTTACAAGAAGCGCACTGCAGAACGCTACATCCGTAGCTTCGAGCTTCCTGACAACAGAAGCTGCCGTTGCAACAATCAAAGAGCCTGTCAATCCCGCGGCGCAGAATCCGCAGGCAGGCGGCATGTATTGATCAACCGTATAACAGACTGTGAAAAGAGGGCCGGAAGGCCCTCTTTTTTTGCGCCTCCGTGCTTTCTTGTATAAGCGCGTTTATTTGTGCTAATATTAAGGATAATTTTGTAATTGGAGTTTATTTCCCGGAGAGCCGTATGTCTGAAGATATGAAGAAAATCGAAAAAGGCCTGGACGACGGAAGAATCGAGCACATCGAGGACTTTCTGAGCCCGGAGGTTCTGTATAAGGATCTGATCGAACGCATCCGCAGATATCATCCTTCCGATGATATCTCGCTTGTTGAAAGGGCATACGCGCTTGCCGCAAAGGCACACGAGACGCAGAAGAGAAAGTCCGGGGAACCTTACATCATTCATCCTCTGGATGTGGCGATCATTCTGGCGGATCTTGAAATGGATCAGGAGACTATTGCTGCAGGTCTTCTGCACGACGTGGTCGAGGATACGATTTACACCAAGGAAGAGCTTGCGGAAATGTTCGGAGACGACGTCGCGAATCTGGTCGACGGCGTCACCAAGCTGCAGAAATTGAAGCTTTCCGGCGACTATTCGGACAAAACACAGGCGCAGCAGGAAATGCAGGCGGAAAACCTGCGCAAGATGTTTCTTGCCATGGTCAAGGATATCCGCGTCATCATTATCAAGCTGGCGGACCGTCTCCACAACATGCGTACGCTCCAGTATCAGCCGGAGTACAAGCAGAAGCGCATCGCGCAGGAAACGCTGGACATCTATTCTCCGATTGCCGGGCGCCTGGGCATCAGCAAGATCAAGGTGGAGCTTGACGACCTTTCGCTGGAATACTTGAAGCCGGATGTCTACAAGGAGCTTGTCAGCAAGGTCAACGAGAGAAAACTCGAACGGGAGCAGTACGTACAGCAGATCGCGCAGGAAGTCCGCGAGCATATCAAAGAAGCCGGCATAGACGGAAAGGTCGATGGCCGCGTCAAACATTTCTTCAGTATTTACCGCAAGATGGTGAATCAGGGGAAGTCGCTGGATCAGATTTATGACCTGTTCGCGGTCCGTATCATCGTGAATACGGTCAAGGACTGTTACGCGGCGCTCGGTGTCATTCATGAGATGTACCGGCCGATTCCCGGCAGATTCAAGGACTACATCGCGATGCCCAAGCCGAACGGATATCAGTCGCTGCACACGACGCTGATCGGCAAGTCCGGACAGCCGTTCGAAATCCAGATCCGGACTTTTGAGATGCACCGCGAGGCGGAATACGGTATTGCCGCGCACTGGAAGTACAAGGTGGCTTCCGACGGCAAGAAGATTGATGATTCCGAACAGGAGAAGCTGTCCTGGCTCCGTCAGATCCTCGAATGGCAGCAGAACATGTCCGACAACCGCGAGTTCATGCAGCTGCTCAAGAGCGATCTGGATCTGTTTTCGGACAGCGTGTATTGTTTTACGCCGAACGGAGAAGTGAAAAACCTTCCGGCCGGCTCGACGCCGATTGACTTTGCCTACGCGATTCACTCGGCGGTCGGCAACCGCATGGTCGGCGCGCGGGTCAACGGAAAGCTCGTCAATATCGATTATAAGATTCAGAACGGCGACCGCGTGGAAGTCATCACTTCGACCAACTCCAAGGGGCCGAGTCTGGACTGGCTGAATATCTGCAAAAGCGCTTCAGCGAAAAACAAGATCAACCAGTGGTTCAAGAAAAATCAGAAAGAAGAAAATATCGTCCGCGGCAAGGATCAGTTTGACGCCTACTGCCGTACCAAAGGGCTGAATCAGGAACAGCTCATGAAGCCGGAGTATATGTCGGCAGTGCTGCGCAAATACGGCTTCCGCGAATGGGACGCGGTTATGGCTGCGATCGGTCATGGCGGTCTCAAGGAAGGGCAGGTTGCCAATAAGCTGCAGGAGCTGTATGAAAAAGACCACGCGGCGCATCTGACCGACGAGGAGATCCTCGCGCAGGTCGAGGAAAACGCGAGCCGTCCGAACGTAAAGTCCAAAGGCGCGATCACCGTCCATGGCATACACGACGTGGATGTGCATTTCGGACGCTGCTGCAATCCGGTGCCCGGAGACGATATTGTCGGTTATGTGACAAGAGGCCGCGGCGTGACGATTCACAGGCGCGACTGTATCAACATGATGAATATTCCCGAAATCGACCGCAACCGGCTGATCGACGCCGAGTGGGCGGACGGTGTGGACACGGAAGGAAAGAGTGCTTTCGAAGCGGAAATTTCGATTTACGCGACCGACCGCGAGGGACTCCTCGGCGATGTTTCCAGAGTCTTTACCGGCCGCAATATCAATATCCTCGGCATCAATACAAGAACAAACCGGCAGGGGTACGCAACAATGAATATTTCCTTCCGGATCAGCGGCACGCAGGAGCTGACCGACGTGATCGCGCAGCTGCGGCAGATACAGGATGTCATTGATATTTCAAGACGGTGACACCGGAAGACAACAGGAGACAGATATGCCACGAATGATTGTATCTAGATTCATACTGGGACCGATCGGCACGAATGTATACAGTCTGCACAGAGACGGCGGACATGAAGCGGTGGTCATTGACCCCGCGGCGGACGGAGAACGGATTTTTGAAGTCCTGACGTCCCAGGGACTGCGGGTCAGTGCGATTCTTCTGACACACGCGCATTTTGATCATATCGGCGGCGTTTCGAAGCTGAAGAGTCTTTCCGGCGCAAAGGTTTATCTGTCGGAGCTGGAAACGACACTTTCCAGGGATCCGCAGGCAAATCTGTCGGCGGATTACCATACTCCGGTCACGATTTCGCCGGATGTTTACGTACGCGACGGAGATGTTTTTACAGAGGCGGATATCACGTTCCGCGTGATTTCGACGCCGGGGCATACGGAAGGCAGCTGCTGCTATTATGTTGATGAAAACGGCGGGCAGGGGACAGGCGACGGGAAGCCGATGCTGTTTTGCGGTGATACGCTGTTTCTGGAGTCCTGCGGGAGAACGGATATGCCGACCGGTTCCCAGAGCGCGCTCGTGCGTTCCATCCGCGAGAAGCTTTTTGTCCTGCCGGATGAGACGAGAGTTTATCCGGGACACATGGACTTTACAACAATCGGACACGAAAAGAAATACAATTACTTTGTTTGACTGATATGATGCTGATAGCTGAAAACCAAGATCTGTACCGTTATGAGATTCATTCCCTTGTAAAGGCCTTCTACCCGCAGGAGGATGTCCGGGTTGTTGTTGACGGAAGCGAAAAAGCGCGCAAGCTCGAGGATGAGGCGGCGGAAACGTTCATGCATGTTTTCATGGAGGAGAACGGTATTACGCTGATCATCCGCAGGGGCGGCGAGGAGACTGTCTCGAAGACGGCCGCGGGAGATGATGAAAATTTCGCGCGGAAAAGTCCCGCCTGCAAAACAGCGCTCAAACACTTTCTTTACAACACCCTCACGGAATTTACAGGGCAGAAGCTCCCATGGGGGGATCTGATCGGCATCCGTCCGACCAAGATTCCGATGACTATGATGGAGGACGGCAGTACGCCGGAAGAGGCGCGGCGTTTTCTTGAAAACGAACATTATGTCAGCGCGGAAAAGGCGGCGCTGGCTGTGGATATCGCGCAGCGGGAATCCCGGGTTCTCTCAAAGCTTCATTATAAAAACGGATACAGCCTTTATATCGGTATTCCGTTCTGCCCGACAACCTGTCTGTACTGTTCATTCCCTTCATTCAATGTGGCGCTCTGGAAAGAGCACGTGGACGACTATCTTGCTGCCCTTGAGAAGGAAATGGAAGCCTGCGCGGATCTGTTCGCCGGTAAGATTCTGGATACGGTTTATATCGGCGGTGGAACGCCGACGACGCTTTCACCCGCGCAGCTGGAGCGGCTGATCGCTGCGATCCGTCGGAATTTCGATACAAGCCGCCTTCTGGAGTTCACCGTCGAAGCGGGACGCCCGGACAGTATTACCAAAGACAAGCTGCAGGTATTGAAGGAAAACGGGATTTCCAGGATCTCCGTGAATCCGCAGACCATGAAGGACGAGACGCTGCGGATCATCGGCCGCCATCACAGCGTGCAGCAGGTGATCGACACGTATTTCATGGCAAGGGACCTCGGCTTTGACAACATCAACATGGACATTATTCTGGGGCTCCCTGCGGAGAACGGGGAAGATGTGCGGCATACGGTGGCGGAAATCGAAAAGCTTTCACCGGATTCCCTGACCGTACACTCGCTCGCGGTCAAGCGTGCTTCCAGGCTTCGCCGCATCATTGATGAGAACGGTTACCCGACGCTTGTCAACACGGATGAGACAATGCGGACCGCGGCACAGGGGGCCGCGCGGATGGGCATGGAGCCGTACTATCTGTACCGTCAGAAGAACATGTCCGGCAACTTCGAGAATACCGGTTACGCAAAACCATCCAAATACGGAATCTACAACATTCTGATTATGGAGGAGAAGCAGTCGATTCTGGCGCTTGGCGCCGGCAGCATCTCGAAGATCGTCGTGCCGGGGCAGGGAGGCAGCAGAATCGAACGAAGTGACAATCCAAAAGATGTCGCATCCTATATCGCGCACACGGACGAGATGATCCGAAGAAAACGGGAGCTTTACCGCGGGCTGCTCGGCGGTGTCTGAGAGAGCGCACCGCGTGCAAAACAGAACCACCCGAAGAATTTATCAGCTAAACAGACAATTTGCCAAAATTCGAATAGATTGCGGCAAATTGTCTGTTTTTAATTCTTGCGCTTTTGTCTCCATTGGTTTATATTGTCATATTGTTAGCCTTCCGGCAACTTTTGATAAAGGAGCTGTAGTACATGGCAAAATATCTTGTGATCGTGGAGTCGCCTGCAAAGGTAAAGACGATCAGAAAATTTCTCGGTTCCAGATACGATGTAGCCGCCAGCCAGGGGCATGTCAGAGACCTGCCCAAAAGCCAGATGGGCATTGACATCGAGCATGATTTTGAACCGAAATATATAACGATCCGCGGAAAGGGAGAACTTCTCGCGGACCTTCGAAAACGGGTTAAAAAGGCAGATAAAGTTTATCTCGCGACGGACCCTGACCGTGAGGGAGAGGCGATTTCCTGGCATCTGATGGCAGCACTGAATCTTTCGGACAAGGACGTCAGCCGTGTGACTTTCAATGAAATCACAAAGAGCGCGGTCACGGAATCCTTCCGGCATCCGCGGGGCATCGACATGAATCTGGTCGACGCGCAGCAGGCAAGAAGAGTTCTGGACCGTATGGTCGGTTATGAGATCTCTCCGCTCCTGTGGGCAAAGGTCAAGAGAGGCCTCTCCGCAGGGCGCGTACAGTCCGTGGCGCTCCGTATGATTGCCGACCGGGAAGACGAAATCAATTCGTTTATTCCCGAAGAATACTGGACCATCGACGCCGTTCTGTCCGTGGAGGGAGAGAAGAAGCCTCTGATCGCGCATTTCTACGGGCCGCTTGGAAACGGCGAGAAAAAGGCGGAGCTGCATACGCAGCAGGAAACGCGGGCGCTTGCTTCGCAGCTGGAGAAAGCCTCCTATCAGGTGCAGGAGATCAAAAAGACGGTCCGGGAGCGCCGTTCTCCGCTTCCCTTTACAACATCCACCATGCAGCAGGAAGCCAGCAAGGTGCTGAATTTTTCGACGCAGAAGACCATGCGCGTGGCGCAGCAGCTGTATGAGGGCGTAGAGCTGAAGGGCAGCGGACAGGTCGGCATCATCACCTACCTTCGTACGGATTCGACGCGCGTATCGGATGAGGCGATGGCTATGTCCGCCGCTTATATTGAAAAGGAATTCGGAAAGGAATACCTCAATACCAAAGAGCAGAAAAAGAGCAGCGCCAAGATTCAGGACGCGCATGAGGCGATCCGTCCGACCGATATCGAAAGGACGCCGGAATCGGTCAGGGATTCGCTGGACCGCGACCAGTACAGGCTGTACCGCCTGATCTGGGACCGCTTTACGGCAAGCAGGATGGCGGCCGCGAAAATCGAGCAGACACAGGTGCGCATCAAAGCGGAGGCGCCGGCAGCCGGAGATCTTCCGGCGCAGGAGTATCTGTTCACGATGCCCTGCTCCAAGGTCGCCTTTGACGGTTTTTTGAAAGTGTATTCGCCGTCCGACGAGGAAAAGAGCGAGGGAACGCTGATGAAAGGATTGACGGAGACGTCTGTTCTGTCGCTCGGAAAACTCGACCCGAAGCAGCATTTCACACAGCCCGTGCCGCACTTTACAGAAGCTTCTCTCGTCCACGCGATGGAAGAGCAGGGGATCGGCCGTCCTTCAACTTACGCGCCGACGATTACGACGATCCTTGCAAGGCATTACATCACGCGCGAGAAGAAGAACCTGTATATGACGGAGATGGGCGAAGCCGTCAACAACATCATGAAAAGCCAGTTCCCGGAGATTGTTGATCTCAAGTTCACCGCGAATCTCGAAAGCCTTCTGGACGGCGTGGCCGAAGGAAAGGTCCGCTGGAAGACCATCATCGAGAACTTCTATCCGGATCTGGATGAGGCTGTCAAAAAGGCGCAGAAGGAACTGGAAAAGGTTACGATTCAGGACGAGGTTACAGATGAAATCTGCGAGAAGTGCGGCCGGCACATGGTCATCAAATACGGTCCGCACGGCAAATTCCTGGCGTGTCCCGGATTTCCCGAGTGCCGCAATACAAAACCTTATTTTGAAAAGATCGGCGTTGCGTGTCCGAAATGCGGCAAGGATATCGTAATCAAGAAAACAATGAAAGGCAGAAAATACTACGGATGCCTCGGCAATCCGGAGTGTGATTTTATGACATGGCAGAGACCCTCTGCCGAGAAATGCCCCCGCTGTGGGAGTGTCCTTCTTGAGAAAGGCAATAAGCTTGTCTGCTACAACAAGGACTGCGGGTACATCACAACCAGAAAGGACAAAGAACAGTGAGCAGGAATACGAACAACGTGGAACTACTGGACAAGACGAGAAAGATTGAGAAACTACTCCACAACAACAGCACCGGCAAAGTCGTTTTCAACGACATCTGTACGGTCATGAGCGAGATTCTTGCTTCGGATGTTCTGGTTCTTTCGCGCAAGGGCAAGGTACTGGGAGTTGCCGAAAAGCCCGCTTCCGTAATCAAACCGATCAAGGAAATGATGAAGGACAGAATCGGAGATTTCATCGACGCGGATCTCAATGAAAGACTTTTAACGATTCTTTCGACGAATGAAAACGTGATGCTCGCGACGCTCGGCTTCGATCAGGAAGACTCCGAGCACAACGCGATCATCAGTCCGATTGAAATCGCGGGGGAGCGCCTCGGTACTGTTTTTATCTACAATCAGAATGAGGCGTATGATATTGATGACATCATTATCTGCGAGTACGGCACGACGGTTGTAGGCCTTGAGATGCTGCGCGCGGTTTCGGAGGAATCCGCGGAGGAAAACAGAAAGACCACGATCGTTAAATCCGCGATCAGCACACTCAGCTATACGGAAATTCAGGCGATTCTGCATATCTTCGAAGAGATGGAAGGCAAGAAAGAAGGAATTCTCGTTGCGAGCAAAATCGCGGACAAGGCAGGTATCACCCGCTCGGTCATTGTCAATGCTCTTCGTAAATTCGAATCTGCAGGCGTGATCGAGTCTCGCTCGTCCGGCATGAAGGGAACCTATATCAAGGTTCTCAATGATGCGGTTTATAAGGAACTTGACGATATGAAAGAGAAGGTCACGGCGTAACCTCTGATGCCTTCCCGGGCGTAAGAGCTTTTTTATACCGGCTCTTGCGCGAAGAAACTTCATATGATAGAATAACAAGGCTTGTGGTGTTATGCACTGCGGGCCTTGTTTCGGACTACGATAAAGCATGCATTTCCGGCAGGTACCGGTGCTCCTTCGGGGGTGGTACAGTCCTAGGCGCTGCGCGCTGAGCTGCGAACGGGAATGCAGAAGGACAGGCGGTTCACGCGCCGCGTGTCACGAACAAATCCAAGGAGGATCAGAAATGAGCGTTGTATCTATGAAGGAACTGCTTGAGGCAGGCGTACACTTTGGACACCAGACAAGACGCTGGAACCCCAAGATGGCTCCGTACATCTTTACGGAGAGAAACGGCATCCACATCATCGACCTTTCGAAGTCGGTTGTAAAGGTTGACGAGGCTTACAAGGCCGTATTTGAAATCGCCGAGCAGGGCGGCACTATCCTTTTCGTAGGAACCAAGAAGCAGGCGCAGGACGCGGTCAAGACCGAGGCCGAGAGATGCGGCATGTACTATGTAAACCAGAGATGGCTTGGCGGCATGCTGACAAACTTCAAGACCATCCAGTCCAGAATCGACCGTCTGAACAAGCTGACACAGATGAGCCAGGACGGTTCCTATGACGCGTATACAAAGAAGGAAGTCGCGGAGTTCGAGAAAGAGCGCGAAAAGCTCGAGAAGAACATCGGCGGCATCAAGAATATGAAGCACATCCCGGACGCGATCTTTGTAGTAGATCCCAAGAAGGAGAAGATCTGCGTTCGTGAGGCACAGGCTCTTGGAATCACACTGATCGGCATCGCGGATACCAACAGCGATCCCGATGAGCTTGATTACATTATCCCCGGCAACGATGACGCGATCCGCGCCGTCAAGCTTCTGTGCAGCAAGATGGCAGACGCTGTCATCGAGGCGAAGCAGGGCGAGGAGAATGTTACTTCCGGGAATGCGGAGGAGCAGGATGCTCTTGCAGCGGAGTCTGCAGCAAGCGAAGCCGAGCAGGCAGCCGAGGGAACACTTTAATTCCCGCTTCAGGACAATGTTACGCGAGGGCTGTGCCGTGGTTGACAGTACAGTCCCCGCTTTTTTCAGGTAATAGAGAAGATGAACAGATGGAGGATAAAAGAATGGCAATTACAGCAGCACAGGTTAAACAGCTCAGAGAGATGACAGGCGCCGGCATCATGGACTGCAAGAAGGCCCTGACAAAGACAAACGGCGACATGGACGCAGCTGTTGAGGAACTCAGAAAGGTTGCCGGTGCGAAGGTTGAGAAGAAGGCTTCCCGTATAGCGGCAGAAGGACTTTCCATCGCGGCGCAGGACGGCGACAAGACCGCTGTTGTTGTAGAGGTTAATTCCGAGACAGACTTCGTAGCAAACAACGAGAAATTCAAGGAATTTGTAAACAACGTAGCGAAGCAGGTTCTTGCTTCCGACGCGAAGACCGTTGACGAACTCAAGAAGGAAAAGTGGGTCGCAAATCCGGAGCAGACGGTTGACGAGGCCCTGACAGAGCTCATCGGCGTTATCTCCGAGAAGCTGTCCATCAGAAGATTCGAGAAGGTTTCCGCGCAGAACGGTATTGTGGCATCCTATGTCCATGGCGGCGGCAGAATCGCCGTTATCGTGGAAGCGGATACAGATGTTGTAAACGATGAAATCAAGGAAGCAGTCAGAAACGTTGCAATGCAGGTCGCTGCGCTTGCTCCCAAGTATGTTTCCGAGAATGAGATTCCGCAGGAAGTCAGAGATCATGAGCTGGCAATCCTCGTTGAGCAGGCCAAGAACGACCCCAAGAATGCAAACAAGCCGCAGAATATTATCGAGAAGATGGTACAGGGCAGACTGACCAAGGAATTCAAGGAAGTATGCCTCAATGACCAGGTTTATGTAAAGGCGGAAGACGGCAAGCAGACGGTTTCCCAGTACATCGCGCAGATCGGCAAAAAGAACGGCGCAGCGATCACTCTGAAGAAGTTTGTACGTTTCGAGACCGGCGAAGGAATGGAGCACAGAGAAGAGAACTTTGCGGAAGAAGTTATGGCACAGGCAAAGGCTGCTGAGAAATAATTTCTCCTTATAAGAAACACTCTTCTTGATCATCAGAATATTCAGGGCGGCCTGCTGCAAATTGTGGCAGGCCGCCTTTCGTGTTATACTGTTCGGTACAGGAAAATCCGTCCGGAAAAGCGGCCGGAAACCCTGTGCCAGTAAAGGAAGAGGAATCCAATGACATTCAGAAGAATCAATGATACAACGATCAACTGCATCATTTCTCCGGAAGATCTGCGCTCCAGAGGCATCAGGATTGATGACCTTCTGGAGCGCAAGGAAGAGGCAATGAATTATCTGCGGGAGACCATCGTGGAAGCCGCGCGCAGGGAACACTTTAATCTTGAAAGCCAGTACAGTTCCATGCGCATTTCGATCCTGCCTGATCATTCGATTTCGCTGACGCTTACCGAAGGCGGAAAACCCGCGGAGAAGACCGCGAAGAAGGAACATATTCCTTATGATCAGCCGTATACCCCGGCTGCTTCGGAAAAGTCCGATAAGAAGGAGCCGCAGGAGAAGGAGTTCTGTTTTGCCCTGCATTCGATGGAGGAGGCAATTCTGTGCTCCAGAGGCATGACGGCGCAGTCCGCGGAGGAATTCGCATCCTCTCTTTATTATGATGAAGAGACCGGAGAATACGATTTTATCGTTGAAACGAAAGACGAAAGCGGAGCCCAGTTCCGCAGAATCGTGCTCTCACTCAATGAGTTCGGGACGCTTGCGCAGAACAGCGAAGGCCGCATAGCATATATCAAGGAGCATGGAAAGTGCATTCTGAGGGAAAAGGCAGCGCAGCAGCTGGCGGATTTATCCGCCTGAATAAGTATCTGTCGCAGTCCGGCATCTGCTCGAGAAGAGAAGCCGACCGGCTGATCGAACAGGGGGAAGTGACCGTCGACGGAAAGACGGTATCGCCCGGCTTCATGGTCAGCGGAAGAGAGAAAATCAAGGTTGGAGACCGGATTGTCCGCGGTGCGGACAGGAAGATCGTCGTCGCGTTCTACAAGCCGGTCGGTGTCACGACAACGAGCCGCGATCCGCATGCGTCTGTTACGCTGGAAGATGTTTTTCATTATCCGATACGTCTTACCTATGCAGGAAGACTCGACCGGGATTCCGAAGGCCTGCTTCTTATGACGAATGATGGGGACCTGATTGAAGCAATGATGCGCGGAGCGGCCGGGCACGAAAAGGAATACATTGTCCGAACAAGGTCAAAAATCAGTGATCAGGCGCTTTTTCGAATGCGCGAAGGCATTTACCTGAAAGAGCTGAACGTCCGGACAAGACCGTGCCGGATAGAGCGGCTTGGAGAGTATACTTTCCGAATTGTTCTGACGCAGGGGCTGAACCGCCAGATCCGGCGGATGTGCGCAGCTGTGGGAAGCGAAGTCAAATCGCTGAAACGGGTGCGCGTTTTGAATATCACAGCGAAGGGACTGCGGCCGGGTACGCAGCGCGAAATCACGGGAAGCGAGCTGGCGCAGCTTTATAAAGAAGCGGGGCTTGCGGGGCAGCAGGCACAGTAACTGCGCCGGATGGAGCAGGTGTATGAGTATAGATCCTTCGGAAATCAAGAATAGCGCCGCTGCCGCGGCAGATCCGAACGCGCGCATGAAAGAGCTTGTCGCGCTGTTAAATAAAGCGTCCGAAGCGTATTATGCAAAGGACGAGGAAATTATGTCCAATTTCGAGTACGATAAGCTCTATGACGAGCTTGTATCGCTCGAGAAGAAGACCGGCGTTACACTGACCAATTCGCCGACCGTCCATGTCGGCTACGCCTCGGTCGACGAGTTGCCGAAGCGCAGACATGAGAAGCCGATGCTTTCTCTGGACAAGACCAAATCCAGAGAAGAACTGCGCGACTGGCTGGGAAATCAGGAAGGGCTGCTGTCCTTTAAGTTAGATGGTCTGACCGTTGTCCTGACCTATAGGGAAGGGAAGCTGTTCGAGGCAGTCACGCGCGGCAACGGTGAAGTCGGCGAAGTCATCACGCAGAACGCGAAAGTCTTCGAAAATATCCCGCTCACGATTCCGTTTCAGGGAGAACTGATCCTTCGCGGTGAGGCTGTCATCCGCTACTCCGATTTTGAGAAAATCAACGAAAAGCTCGAAGAGGAGGCGGTCGAGGCAGGAAATCTCGAAGATGTGCGTTATAAGAATCCGAGGAACCTCTGTTCCGGTTCCGTGCGGCAGCTTTCCAGCGCGGTAACCGCAAAGAGGCATGTCAATTTCTTTGCCTTTTCTCTGGTCTCGGCGCTCCTGCCGGTACAGGAAGGGGATTCTTCCGCGGGGGCAGCGCGGCAGGTTGATTTTCATAACAGCCGCGAACAGCAGTTTCTTTTCCTGAAACAACAGGGGTTCGATGTTGTTGAATACCATAGAGTAACGCGGAAGACGATCATGGACCGGATTTCGTACTTCGAAGAGAAAATCAAGACCTACGATATTCCTTCCGACGGACTGGTGCTTCTTCTTGATGATATTGCCTACGGAGACTCTCTTGGCACGACAGCCAAGTTCCCACGGAATGCCATCGCTTTTAAATGGGCGGATGACACGCAGGAGACGACGCTCCGGGAAGTGGAGTGGAGCGCGTCGCGGACCGGCCTGATCAATCCGGTAGCGATCTTCGATCCGGTGGAGCTGGAAGGGACGACGGTCCGGCGGGCAAGTGTACATAATGTCAGTATCGTCCGGCAGCTCAGACTTGGAATCGGCGACCGCATCCTTGTCTTCAAGGCCAACATGATTATCCCGCAGATCGCGGAGAATCTGACGAAGTCGGACACGCTGGAGATCCCGGCTGTCTGTCCTGTCTGCGGGGGCAGAACGGAGGTCAGGGCGATGAATGACGCGCAGTCTCTGTTTTGCACAAATCCGGAGTGTCCCGCAAAGAAGATTAAGGCTTTCGACCTCTTCGTATCCAGAAACGCGATGAATATTGACGGGCTTTCCGAGATGACGCTCGAAAAGCTGATCGGGCGTGGTTTTATCCGGGAATTCGCGGACATCTACCATCTGGACCGCCATGCCGGCGAGATCATGCAGATGGAAGGGTTCGGAAAGAAATCGTATGACAATTTAGCCGCCTCGATTGAAGCTTCGAGAGATACGACCGCGAGGCGGGTTTTGACCGCGCTTGGTATTCCCGGAATCGGCTCATCGGGCGCGAAGCTTCTGTGTGAGCATTACCAGGATGATTTGCAGGCGGTCCGGAAGGCGGGAGCCGATGAACTTTCGCTGATTGACGGGATCGGGCCGGTTCTCGCACAGAACGCGGCTTCGTACTTCGCGGATGAGAAGAATCGTGAAATGCTGGACAGGCTCCTTTCAGAGCTCCGGATTCAAAAGAGTGCACCTGCAGCCGCGCAGACTTCGTTTGCTAGCGGGAAGACCTTTGTCATTACAGGCGCGGTGCATCACTATGAGAACAGAGACGCACTGAAGGCGTATATTGAGAGTCTTGGCGGAAAAGTGTCCGGAAGTGTTTCGAAGAAAACGTCGTATCTGATCAATAATGATGCCGCTTCCACTTCCGGGAAGAATCAGAAGGCTGCGATGCTCGGTATTCCGGTCATTTCAGAGGATCAGTTCATAGAGCTTTGCAGCGGGAAAGGGAACCAGTAAGTAATGCCGATTAAAGTTCAGAATGACCTTCCGGTCAAGGAAATACTCGAGAATGAAAATCTGTTCGTCGTGGACGAAAACAGGGCGGCTCATCAGGATATCCGGCCGCTGGAACTGTGCATTCTGAACCTGATGCCGAAGAAAGAAGATACGGAGCTGCAGTTGCTGCGGATGCTCTCCAATACACCGCTGCAGCTCGACATCACGTTTCTGCGGATGTCATCCCATCAGGCGGTCCACACTTCGCAGAACCATCTGCAGCAGTTTTATTACTCTTTTGATCAGATCAGGGACAGGTACTTCGATGGTTTAATCATTACCGGAGCGCCGGTTGAGAAGCTCGAGTATGAGCAAGTCGATTACTGGCAGGAGCTTTGCGGTATCTTTGCATGGAGCAAAACACATGTCCAGTCCACTTTTCACATCTGCTGGGCGGCACAGGCCGGCCTTTACTATCACTACGGGCTGCAGAAGCGGATGCTGCCGAAAAAGCTCTGCGGTGTCTACTCTCACCGCGTACTGCACAGGAGAGAGCCTCTTGTTCGCGGCTGTGATGATTATTTTCTGATTCCGCACAGCAGGTATACGGAAGTTCCTGCGGAGGACATCCACCGCTGCGAACAGCTGAAAGTGCTTGCGGAATCTCCAAAGGCGGGCGTCCTTCTTTGCATTGCGAAGGAAGGCCGGCAGGTCTTCATTTTCGGACATGGAGAGTACGACCGATATACGCTGCGCGACGAGTATCTGCGGGATCTGAAGGAAGGTCTGCATCCGGATCTGCCGGAGGGATATTTCCCGTGCAACGATCCGCAGCAGAAGCCGCCGCTCCAGTGGAGGAGCACGGCGAGTCTGCTGTATTCCAACTGGATCAACTACTATGTATATCAGGCTACACCGTACAACATTGAGGATATCCGATGAGTGGCGGGCGGTCTGTTTACCGGTCCGGTTTTGTTTTTCACGAGGTGAGATGCTATGTCTAAATTTGATCTGATCACGATGGGAGAAGTCATGCTGCGCCTTTCGCCGCAGGGGTATGACAGACTTTCGAGCTGCGCGACGTTTGACAAGAACGCCGGCGGTTCGGAACTCAACGTGGCTGCAGGAGCCGCGCTTTTAGGAATCCGTACCGGCATTATCACGAAACTCCCGGACAATGATCTGGGAAGATATATTAAAAATGAAATCCGCTTTGAAGGTGTATCGGACGATTATCTGATCTACGATTCTTCGGAAGAGGCAAGGCTGGGTATCTATTATTATGAGTACGGCGCGGCGCCGCGGAAGCCAACAGTTGTTTATGACCGCCGGAATTCTTCGTTTACAAGAATCCGGATTGACGAGATTCCGGAGAGTGTCTACTCCTATACCAGAATGTTTCATACGAGCGGCATTACGCTTGCTTTATGCGATAATACCCGTGATACGGCGATCGAACTGATCCGAAGATTCAAGGATGCGGGAGCGATGATATCCTTTGACTGCAACTACCGCGCGAACCTCTGGGGAGAAGAGAAAGCCCGGGAGACAATTTACAGCATCTTACCCTATGTTGATATTCTGTTTGTCTCCGAGGAGACATCCAGACGCATGATGCAGAGAAAGGAAGATTCTTTGATGGAGATCATGCGGGGGTATGTCAGAGATTATCCGGGCATTCGTTATGTGTGCACGACGCAGCGGAAAGTGAAGTCTCCGAAGGTGCATGACTTTACCTCGATGATTTACAGCAGCGGAACCGGAGAGTTCTATTCGGAAATGCCTTACAATGATATCGATGTCGTCGACCGTATCGGCTCCGGCGACGCATATGTCGCGGGCGCGTTATACGGACTGCTCCGGTACGGTGATCCGCAGAAGGCTCTGGAGTATGGCAACGCGACCTCTTCGACCAAATGCACGATTACCGGCGACCTGCCGCTGTCCGATCTGAAGGAGATTGACAGAATCATCCGCGGACATAAGGCGAAGGGGCAGTCGGATGAACTGAACAGATAACAGAACGGAATAGAAACAGAATCGAGTAGGAGGCGGTGATTAGCCGCCGTCCTCTCACACCACCGTGCGTACCGTTCGGTACACGGCGGTTTCAACAGTTGACGTGCACAGACTGGTATGCTGTGGCTAAATCGAAAAAGCCCCAGTGTATCAGT
>JAQXUQ010000002.1 GCA_029224465.1 Bacillota bacterium
ACACCACCGTGCGTACCGTTCGGTACACGGCGGTTTCAACAGTTGACGTGCACAGACTGATATGCTGCGGCTAGATCACAAAAGCCCCAGCGTATCAGTCTTTCTTTTGTTAAGGCTGTCTTAACCACACCTGTGTTCGCCATTCGCCAGTATGCTTTCCGGCTGTAGGCGCCTACACAGGCTGCCCATTCGGGCAGGCCCAGCCCCATCAGCTTGCGTTTGCGCGTCCGTGGCAGTTTCCACTGTTTCCAGATGCACATCCGTACGCGTCTGTACAGCCAGCCGTTCAGGTCGGCGATGTTTCTCTTCATGTCTGCTATACCGTAGTAATTCAGCCATCCGCGCGCAGAAACTTCTATTCGCTTCATAGCCGCTACTATGCTTCCGCATTTACTCCGGGAAGTGAGCATACGCAGTTTCTCCTTGAACTTCTTCCATGACTTCGCATGGACACGAACGTATACTCCGTTCTTGCCTTTCCCGAAACAGAAGCCAAGGTACTTAAAATTTCGGATCGCAAACACGCTGACCGTTCTGCTTTTCTCCCGATTCACCTTCAATTTCAAGGTTCCTTCAAGATACTTCACGCTGGATTCCAAAAGCCTCTGCGATGCCCGTTCACTCTTTGCCAGCAGCACGATGTCGTCTGCGTAGCGGATGCATGGCACCCCTCGTCTTCTGAATTCCTGGTCAAATTCGTTCAGATAGACGTTCGCGAGCAATGGCGAAAGATTTCCGCCCTGCGGGGAACCTTCTTCTGTCGGAACTACAACACCGTCTTCCATTACTCCACTCTTCAGATAACGCTTGATCAGCTGGATTACCCTCTCGTCTTTGACGCTCTGTCTCAGAAGATTGAGCAGTTTCACATGGTTGATCGTGTCGAAATATTTGGAGAGGTCAAGAACAACTGCCCTTGTGTATCCCTGTTCCGCATACTCCTTTATCTTCCGAATGGCATCCTTCGCACTTCTTCCCGGACGGTAGCCGTAGCTTCCGTCTGAGAACAGCGGTTCATAGATGGGCATCAGCTGCTGTGCTATTGCCTGCTGGATGATACGGTCGATCACCGTCGGAATACCAAGCTTACGTACTCCGCCGTCCGGCTTTGGGATCTCTTTGCGTCTCACGGGTGACGGAGCGTAATGGCCGCTCCTTATCCTCGCTATAAGTTCGCTCTGATGTTCCTTCAGCCATGGAAGCGCGCCCTCTATGGTCATCCCATCGACTCCGGGCGCCCCCTTATTTGCCTTCACTCTCTTGTAGGCACGGTTAAGGTTATCCTTATCCAGTATCCTTCCGAGAATGTCCGGCTCTGCACTGTTCCTTTCCTTCCATATCCGGTTGAAAGAGCGGTGCGCTCTCACATGCCCTTTGCGTTCCGCGCTATCTCTTTGTGAGCAGCCGTCATTGCTGACGTTTTCTGTACCCATTCGCTCTTTCCTCCTTTCCGGGTCGTACTTGGAACTCCTGTTGATTCAGCCCTTCACGGCCATGCCGCTACTATGGCCTCTGCTGACTCCTGTGCGTTCAGCACTGCTTTTGGCGGTGTTTACTCCTTTCAGAGCGTACCGCACAGGTCTCCCCGGGTACCACACGTTTCTTTCCCTCCATCTGCCTGTCTCATCTATGCCCGCTGGTTCCGTGTAGTTATCGGGCTTCGGCTTGTATGGCAGTCTCACCCTCAGCGAATACCTTATATGAGATTTCTGTACGTCAGGCCGGAGGTTTGCCCTCGGGTTAGTAGGTTCCCCGAATCCGGCTTCCTTCAGATTCCACCTCACGATGGACACCCTTGCCTTCGGCTGTATCCTTCCCACTACCGGGCGGATTCCGGACTTTCACCGGTTAGAAACGTGCGCCGCCGGGCGCACCATAAAAATAAGGACTTCAGACCGATCATCCGACGGATCTGAAGTCCCTATCTATGCGAAATTTCCAATGGACTGAACCTCTCTTTCCTAAAATCTATTCAGTTGTACCTTGCAGGTCCTTTCTGTACCTGCTGCCAGCCTCGTCAATGCCTTCTGCATATCCCTCACGGATGATGCCTTTCGGTATGACTCTGTTCGATCTTACCTTCGTTTCTCGTCGAATTCAGCTGCTTCTTCATTTACCGGATTATGGATCTTTGGACCTCAAGTCTTTGTTGGAGTGTACCCCCTTCCTGCAGATTCTCCATCTTCGTCTTTGTAGATCTGTGGAACTTACCTAGCCGATTGGAGTTTACCATCCTTTCTTCTGTATCTCTCCTGCTTCCTTTCTCGTCAGAAGAGGAGGAACCTTTGGATTTACGATTGGTATTTCCTTTTCTTGACTTTAATATATCAGCGGGCAGACATATTGTCAATATATTTCATTTCTAAATATGTATTGTCTGTTTATTCGTAATATTATGGCTTATTCTGTAAACAATAGATAGTGTATGATCTTGGTAATATGCCAAAAGGGAAGGAACGGAAGTACCGCTTTCAGGCACCTCCGTTCCCTCTCCGATCAAAGTTTCTAATAATAATCAGCCAGAGTTTTCATGATTATCTGTTTTTTTCTGCCACCCTGTACTTAAGGATCAGGATTCCTGTTCCACCGGCAGCCGCTGCCATCAGAAGAAGCCAGAGCATCATATTGCTCTTATCGCCGGTCTGTATGCGGGCAGGACTTGCCGGTGCAACGCTTTCAGTTGCTGTCGGAACTGAGGCTGCCGGAGCTGATATTTCCGGTTTTACTGTGGGTATAATAACCTTTTCCGGATTAGATGATACCGGACTATCCTGGGAAGTACTCTCAGAAGGCTTTGTTTCTGCCACCTTAACGCTGTAACTAACCGTCGGCCGAAGAAAATCCTCATCAGATTCTGTTATGCCGTTGGAATCCACCGGGTGGAGTACTGTCTTTGTTGTTACACGTAAGGCTTCCTTCCCTTGTTCTCCGAATTCATCATACTCACCGTAGGTGCCGGCGGCTGATTTCGGATTTACAAGTGTTAGTCTGTAATTCAGGCGGAGACGTTCAAAATTGGTTACGTTTTCATTTGTTTTCCACGTAAAGTGCTCGTCTGCCTTTTTCTCGCCCGGAACATAGGTTACCTCAAAACGGTAAGTACCATCATTCTTTTTCCCGAAGCCGAAATGGTTATCTGTGATTTTCTCCGCCGTCAGTGTCTGCTCATTTCCATTTGCATCCAACACAACCATGGTCATGTCTTCTGGCTTTTTCAAATCGAAATCATAGTCATTATCGACAAAACCTATAGCGTCTTCGATCGTGCTGCCTTTCCCAAGCATATAGACAAGCTGATTTTTGATGCGGTCAAAGTCCGCTGCAGCACTTCCATTCAAATATTTCATAAAGGCCGGATGACCACCATCGGATTGATTCAGGCTCTGCACCGCCACGGAATAACAGTGATATTTCGAAGCCAGTTCATGGTAGGTGTTTGCGGCTTGCAGGAAAGCCATATCAATATTGCTGGCGGTCCTTGGTTCTCCTGGCATGGTCTTGAACCCGTCATTCGCAATCTGGTCTGGTGTCATGCTTTGCCAGTCATCATAATACTTCCATTCAAAGTCATAGGCATCGCCATTGCTTTCGGTGTTCCTGGCGGCAACATCCTTTAAGTATGCATTCCAGGAATCCTGATCACTTGTTACAGGTCTTCCCACATTGTTGTCATAGGGTGTGCTTGGCTTATACCAGCTCTCATCATAAAATCCACCATAAGCGTTTCCCCCGGCATTTTGAACAGGAATAAACGAACGGGAATACGCCACGGTGTAATCATCATTCTTGCAGTGGAGATATGTGTCTCCATCTGATACAAGGATCATGTACTTGCGGCTGTCAGGAATATCTGTATTGCGTGCAAGAACTTCCTTTGCCGCCAGAAGGCCGGCATGCAGATTTGTACCGCCGCCATTCTGCTTGGCAAATTCTTTCTGAATCTCGTCATACTGTGTGGCAAGATCAAAGGATCCGTGATCGTGTCCTGTGCGGTTAAACTCAATAATATCGACCTGCACACCGGCTCCGGTCTTCTCGGCAGCAGTTTTCAGTTCAGCAAGCAGGCTCATTGCCTTTTCCTTTGTATCGGAAAAACTGGATTTATCCAAGACAAAACAGACTTCGCTTGCAAGCTTCACCTCCGCTGAAGGGAGCGTCAATGTCACATTTGTCTCATACTGTTCACCCATCTGTGATGCACGGATAGACTTTTTGTAATCCCACTGCGCGGCAGGGTATTCGGCAAATGTTTCATTGGAGATATTTGCCGCGGATGCTTCTTCCGTTTTTTCCGTTTCCGGGTCTGCTTCATCTGCCTGCTCCGGTTTCTCCGTCGGATCAACGACAGAAGCCTTTGCGGACGCCGGAGTCGTTTCATCTGTGAGAGCATCTCCGTTTATCTGATCGTCAATCTCTGCCATGGACTCCGACGCTTTTGAATCATCAGACGACGGTTCACCTGCTGCCGGATCATCTGACGGCGCTGCGTCTGTTTTGCCTGTAGTATTGTCAGACGCACCGGTATCCGATCCTGTTTCAGGCACTTCTGGTACAGACTTTTCTTCATCAGAAGTAATATCCAAATTTCCGGATGCCTCTGAAGAAGTCACAATATTTTCAGCCGGTTCCACAGGTGTTGTTTCTTCTGCTCTTGTTGTCACCGGGACAGCAGTTGCAATAAGCAGACAACTTAGCGCTATACCAAGGCACATATTCAGGAACCGTTTTCCTTTCAATTTCATGTTATCCCCCTCTCATTCGTCCTGAAGACTTAACTAATACGGTGATTATATCACGAAAGATCAGATAAACGAGCATATAGCACAATTAAATGACATAATATTATATCCGTTTCGTGTATAATTCATGTCTTATTATGTATTCTGCTACGATATTGCAAGTAATATCCTTGTCCGAGTTTTGTTCAGGCCGGCGCCGTTCTTTGTTTTTACGGTACTCGTGATAAAATTGAACTGTAATCGTAAAATTATAGAAAGGATAATCTGTTTATGACAAACCAAAGTGGCTCACAGGTAGATTCCACATCCGGCACAAGCAGTCCGCTCGAAATCGAGCGGAAATGGATGGTGAACGGCTGGCCGGAAACGACGCCGCCGCTTCCGGTACTGAAAGAAGAAAGTATGCGGCAAGGTTATATCACCGTCGAACCAACGGTCAGAATCCGGGAAGAATCTGTTAAAGGCGGAGCGACGGCCTGTATCCTGTGCTTTAAATCAAAAGGACTGCTGACAAGAAAAGAGATTGAAATTGAAATTTCCCGCGAGAAGTTTCTGCAGCTCGAAGATCTGATCGCACTTCCCCTGATTCCCAAGATCCGCAGAACATACAAACTTCCCTCCGGGCTTTCACTGGAAGTTAATCATGTAGATGAAGGTCTCCCTACAGAGTTCTGGTACGCGGAAATCGAGTTTGACAGTGAGGATGCGGCGAATATGTATGATCCCTCTGCTGACGATCTCAAAGCGTATTTATCAGATGATGTGACCGGGCAGCCCGGGCAGTCGATGGGAGCTTATTGGATTAAGACAAGGTGCGCAGCGGAGCACTAAGCCTGCGCGTACAATTCTTTCCCGCGCGGCAGCGCTTCCGGAGAACCGAGTGCTCCGCCGCGCGGCTTGCCTCACACCTTCGCAAACTGCGAATTGTAAAGATTCGTATAGAACCCGTTCCTGCGCATCAGCTCTTCATGATTCCCCTGCTCGATAATCTTCCCGTCTTTCATGACAAGAATCACGTCCGCGCTGCGGATCGTGGACAGACGATGGGCGACGATAAAGCTTGTTCTGCCTACCATGAGGTTGTCAAACGCCTGCTGAATCTGAATTTCGGTTCTGGTATCAATACTGGACGTCGCCTCGTCAAGGATCAGCATCGGAGGCAGACACAGCATGACTCTTGTGATGCACAGGAGCTGCTTCTGTCCCTGGCTCAGGCTGTCATCATTGATCACAGTGTCCAGACCTTCCGGCATTCTCCTGATAAATTCCCAGCTGTGCGCCTCTTTGGCGGCCGCAACAATCTCTTCCTCCGAAGCGTCCGGTTTGCCAAAGGCGATGTTTTCCCGGACGGTTCCGTTCATCAGCCAGGTATCCTGCAGCACCATACCGTAATTGCGGCGAAGGCTCTGCCTTGAATAATCATAGATGCCGTGTCCGTCGATGCTGATGTTGCCGCCATCCACATCGTAGAAACGCATGAGGAGGTTGATGAATGTTGTTTTTCCGCAGCCGGTAGGGCCGACAATCGCGACCTTCATGCCCGGACGGGTATGCAGATTAAAACGGCTGATCAGCGGCCGGCTCTTATCATAGCTGAACGCCACATCGGTAATGACGACCTCGCCTTTCGCGGGAGGCAGCTGCGCCGCGGGATCCTTTGACTGGGGCTTCTCCTCAATCAATGTGAAAACACGCGCCGCACAGGCAAGTGCGTTCTGCAGCTCCGTGATAACGCTGCTGATATCGTTGAACGGTTTCATGTACTGGTTCGCGTAGGAGAGCAGAACAGACAGTCCGCCGACGCTCAACCTTCCGCGAAGGATCAGAAATGCGCCGGAAAGCGCAACAACCGCATAAATCACACTGTTGACCGCTCTGGTTGAAGGATTTGTAATAGAGCTGAAGAAAACAGCTTTCTGCGAATAATCCTGCAATTCTTTATTGATGACGGCAAAACGTGCGGAGGCTTTATCTTCATAACCAAATGCCTTGACGACTTTCTCATTCCCGACCATTTCCTCGATGAGCGCCGTCTGTCTGCCCCTCGCGTCCGTCATCTTCCGGAACATCTTGAAAGAACGGGTCGAGATAAATCTTGCGACCAGAAAGCTGACCGGTGTCAGCACAAGCACAAGGAGCGTAATCAGCACACTTTTGCTGAACATGAAAACCAGCGTCACGACGATTGTGATGATCCCGGAAAACAGCTGGGTAAACCCGAGCAGCAGTCCGTCCGAAATCTGATCGACATCCGCGATGATACGCCCGACAATATCTCCTGTCGAATGCGCGTCCAGATAGGAAAGCGGCAGGACCTGGATGTGCCGGATGGCTTTTGCCCGGATGTCCTGCACAATCTTATACGCCATCCGGTTATTGATCATGTTCATGACGAACGTCCCGCCCGCACAGATGATAATCATACCGAAGATTTTTGCAAGCCTGATCTGTACCGCGGAAAAATCGACCTGCCCCTTACCGGTGATGCTGTCAATCGCGTCTCCGAACAGAATCGGAACATAAAGCTGCAGCACAACCGTAAGTCCGGCCAGAAGAATACTCGCAAGCAGTAAAAACCGGTAGCCACCAATAAAAGCCAGGACCTTTTTCAGCGCCTCGGAGCTGCTCATCGTAACATCGCCGCTTTTTCGTTCTTTCTGCGGCGCGGTTTTCTTTTTCAAAATACTCATGCGAGTGCCTCCTTTCCAGCCGTATTGCCGGCTGCTTTCGCCTTGTTCTCCGGCCGTTCTTCGGGGAACTGCGAATAATAGATTTCACGGTAGGTTTCACAGCTTCGCATCAGCTCGTCATGCGTTCCCTGCCCTACAGCCGCGCCGTCATCCAGAACAAGAATGAGATCGGCATTGCGGATACTAGATGTACGCTGGGAAACAAGGAACACCGTCATACTGCCTTCCAGATTCCGGACCGCCTGCCGGAGCCGCGCGTCTGTTGCAAAATCCAGTGCACTTGCACTGTCGTCCATAATCAGGATTTCCGGTTGGCGGACGATCGCGCGGGCAATCGTGAGTCTTTGCTTCTGTCCTCCGGAGAAGTTGCGTCCGTTCTGTTCGACCGGCGCATCCAGCTGACCTTCCTTACCTTCCACAACCTCTTTTGCCTGCGCGGTCTCCAGCGCTTTCCAGATTTCCTCATCCGAAGCGTCGGGATTGCCGAAACGCATGTTGTCCCGGATGGTTCCTTCAAACAAAACCGCTTTCTGCGGAACAACGCCGATCTTACCGGTCAGTTCGCCTTCGCGGAAGCTGCGGACGTCTTTGCCGTCCACCAGAACAGCGCCTTCCGAAACATCGTAAAATCTGGGAATCAGGTTGACGAGTGTTGTTTTGCCGCTGCCGGTGCCGCCGATGATGCCGACGGTCTGTCCTTTGCGCACGGTAAAAGTAATGCCTTCGAGCGCTGGCGCGCCGCTCCCTTCATAAGTAAATGTCACATCGCGGAATTCCACGGCAGGAGCCTCCGCAGAGCCTTTCTGCGGGTCCTCTGCGGCCGCTTCAACGGCAGTTTTCCCGTCTGCTGAAAGAACGGAACCACCCTGCGGATAATCCATACCGGGCTTTACTTCCAGAATGTTCCCGATACGGTCCGCGCAGGCAAGTGCCTTGTTGATGCTGATTATCAGTGAGGCCAGCTTGATCAGCTCGATAATCATCTGCGCCATGTAGTTGTACAGAGCAACGACCTGCCCCTGCTGAATGCCGCCCATATTCACGCGGACAGCGCCTTCCCGGATCAGGAAGATCGTTGCGAGGTTGATCAGGAAATACGTTGCGGGATTCATGAACGCCGAAATCCGTCCGACAAACAGGTTGATTTTTGTCAGAGCATCATTGGCTTCGTCAAACTTTTCGACTTCCTTGTCTTCTTTGCAGAAAGCTCTGATCACACGGACGCCGGTCAGATTTTCCCGCGTCAAGCCGAGGACCTTGTCCAGCGCGGCCTGCACCTTTCGAAACAGCGGAATGCTGACCAGCATGATGCCGAAGACTACAACCGAAAGCACCGGAATCGCGACCACAAAAATCAGAGCGCAGCGGACATCGATTGTAAACGCCATGATCATGGAGCCGAATACGATGAAAGGACTCCGCAGCAATAGCCGCAGTGCCAGATTCAGGCCATTCTGCACCTGCTGTACGTCGCTGGTCATCCGCGTAATCAAGGTATTCGTTCCCAGCGTGTCAAGCTCTTTATACGAAAGGCTCTGTACGTGATCGAACAGCGCCTGCCGCAGATTGGACGCAAAGCCGACGCTTGCGCTTGCCGCAAAGTACTGCGCTGTGATACTGAACAGAAGGCCGGCTGCTGCAAGGGCGATCATGAGCAGGAAGTCCTTCGTGATGACCGCTTTGACATTTCCCCTGATGCCGATATCAATCATGTTCGCGACGACAATCGGCACGAACAGATCCATCAGAGCTTCGAGCAGCTTGAACAGCGGCGCAAGGACCGACTGCCGCCGGTAGCCTTCAAGATAGACAGATAGTTTTTTCATGATGTTCTCCCTGGAATTGCCGGGTGTCTTCCGGCATCCTTTCCTTTTCCGCCAAAAAATGCCTTAACCATCATAACACGGTTAAGGCATACGAAATATATAGATATGTTAATAAGATATATTTGTTAAGTATATTTTCTCCATCCGTTTACACATCCTGCAGTGCGTCATAGTACGATCTCACGATCGACGCGGAATGTTCCAGCGCTTTTCTCTCATCCGGATCCAGACGGATCTCCACGATTTCCTTCGCGCCTTCTTTATTGATAATCGTCGGAACCGAAATGAACAGGTCCCGCAGGCCGTACTGTCCGTCCAGATAGACGCTGACCGGAAGGATCCGGTTCTCGTTGAACATGATCGACTTGACAATCGCGGTTACCGAGGCCGCAATGCCATAGGATGTATTGTGCTTGCGGCTGAAAATCTCCCAGCCGGACTGAATCGTCTCCTTACGAAGTTTCTCAAAAGTCTCATCCTTCGTTCTGGCAGCGTTGTCCGACATGACATCAGCCACGTTTTTTCCTCCGATCGTCGCCGTTGACCATGCGACAATCTCACTGTCGCCGTGCTCGCCCATAACAAACGCTTCTACGCTCTTGGAATCAAGGTCATACAGCTTTGCCAGAGAGCAGGCCAGACGGGCGCTGTCCAGCGTGGTACCGCTGCCGATGACCTGCTTTTTCGGAAGACCCGAAAGCTTCCAAGCGTAATAGGTCATGATATCCACCGGGTTCGAGATCACAACAAGGATGCCGTTAAACCCGCTTTCCATAATCGGATGAATGATGCTCTTCATGACCTTCTTCGACGGTGCCAGCATCGTCAGACGGTCTGTCGCGTTCGGATCCATCGGCGCCGCGGCGGTGATGATCACCACATCCGCGTCGGCGCAGTCCCTGTAATCGCCGACCTGCACTTTGATATTGCGGTTCATGAAATGGACCGAGTGCTGAAGATCAAGCATCTCACCGTAAGCTTTTTCCTGATTCATGTCTATTAAAACAAGCCGCTCGCACAGCCCCTGATTGATGATGCTGAAAGCAGTCGTAGCGCCGACATTCCCGGTTCCGACAATCACAATTTTCGAATCTTTAAAACTCATATACCTGACCTCTTTTCTGTTTTGTCAAAACAACACGGATTGTATTATTATACAACATCATCCGCAGCAGGAATAAACTTCCGGAACATAAAAAATCCGGCCCTGATATCGTGCGGGATTGGGGGTTGACACGATATCGGCCGGATCAGGTCCTGCTTGGGGGAACAGGACATCAGATTGGTCGTTCCTTCTTTTAGGGGGGTTACATGAATAAATGAAGGGTTTGGCTGCAAGGAGCGACCGGTAAACCGAACAGGGAGGGTAAAAGCTTTCTGCTTATTCTGTTCGTTTGTTTGTTCTTGTTATGCTTGTATTCTACGCATTCCCTGCGTAAAATACTTGCCAGATACATCAGTTTATCAGCCAAATCTTGCGGAGATGTGCTTATGTTCCCACTATTTTCGAAAAATCCGGACAGTCTCGATATCTATTACCGCAAATCCGGGCATATTTCTCCGAATCTTCATCAGCAGATCGAGTTTGTCTATATTCTTTACGGGACCCTTGCGCTTGGAATCGGAACAGAACTGTTCCAGATGGAGAAAGGCGATTTTGCCGTGATCTTTCCGGGGCAGATTCACCATACGCAGGTTTTTGACGACCCGGAAAACTGCGCGAGCATGTACCTGCTCGCACCGCCGCAGCTTGCTGGCAGTTTTCAGGAAGTATTAAAGACGAAGGTGCCGGTCTCTCCCCTGATCAAAGCCTGTGATGTCCACGAAGACATCCGGTACGCGCTGCACGCACTGTATCGTGATCAAACGGCTTCGGAGCGCCTTACGGGAAAGGTTTCCGGTTCTGCCGGCCCGGAGACGCCTGCAGCGGAGCAGGAGGCCGCAAAGGCCGCCGGGTCGTCCGGCCCGAAGCCGGCCGCCGCGGCGGATACCGGAATCCGTTCCACGATTCACGCGGCGTTCATTCAGCTGCTTCTTTGCCGGGCACTGCCGCTTCTTATGCTGAAAGACAGGGAAGATTCTCCGGGCATGGATCTGGCCGCCCGGGTATCGTCCTACCTTGAAGACCATTTTAAAGAGAATATTACGTTATCCTCGCTTGCCAGAGCGTTGTATGTCAGTCCTTACAGTGTGTCCCGGATCTTCTCGTCTGCTTTCCGGACCAATTTCAACGGATATCTGAATGATATCCGGGTGGAATATGTCTGTGAAATGCTTCGAAGAACGGACAAATCCGTAACGGAAATCTATGAAGACGCAGGCTTTGAAAGCCAGCGGACCTTCAACCGGGCCTTTCGGGAGAGGATGCGCATGTCTCCCCGGGAATTCCGGGAATCCGGTCTGCTCACCTTGAGGCCGCTGCAGGATACCGGAAGATAAGCTTCCTGTCTTTATGACTCCTTTGTCCGCTTTTCTTCCGGCAGCGGCAGACGGCAGTAGAGCTTGGAAAGCGCATGGATGCTCATCGCAAGATCATAGGACAGGAAATGCGGTTTCAACCGCCACTGCCAGTTTCCTTCCTGCGTCCCGGGTGTGTTGATTCTGCTCTCCGTGCCTTTGACCAGATAATCCTGCAGCGGAATCACGCACAGATCCGCACTGGAGCGGTATGCCTCACGGATAAAATCCCAGGTAAAAGTATTGTAATCCGTATTCTCCGAGTGAATATAGCGGCGTGCCAGGTCGCGGTCATGGTCATTTAATGACTCGATCCATGCCCGCACCGGCAGATTGTCATGCGTGCCGGTGTAGACAACGCAGTTCCGCGTATGATTGTGCGTCATATAGCTGCTGTATTCCGACCAGTCGAAGGCGAACTCGAGCACCTTCATACCGGGAATTCCGGCGTCCGCAAGCAGTTTTTCGGTCTCCTTCGTAACCGTTCCGAGGTCTTCGGCAATCAGAGGTACTTCTCCGAGCTGTTTATTCACCTCGCGGAAAAACGCCATGCCCGGTCCTTTTCTGTACTCCCCGCCGTCTTCGGCGGATTCCGCGCCATACGGAAACGCATAGAATCCCGAAAAGCCGATGAAATGGTCAATCCGGATCACATCATACAAATACAGTCCTCTTTGCAGACGGGAAATCCAGAAGGCATAGTGCGTTTTCTTCTGCGCGGTCCAGTCATAGACAGGATTCCCCCACAGCTGCCCGGTCCTTGAAAACGCGTCCGGAGGGCAGCCCGCCACAGAAACCGGTTCGATGTTTTCGTCAAAATCGAACGCTTCCGGATGCGCCCACACATCCGCGCTGTCCATTGCCGCATAGTAAGGCATATCGCCGATGATCCGGACACCCTGCTGCAGAGCGTAAGCGCGCAGCTTCTTCCACTGTCTGTCGAATTCATACTGTTCAAAACAGATCTGCGCGATTTCGTCTCTGTACTCCTCCCGGGCTTTCGAAAGCGCCGCGGGGTCCCGCTTTTTCAGCGCATTGTCAAACCGGAGCCAGCTTTGACCGTTGTGCGCTGTTTTGACGGCCATAAAGAGCGCATAGTCAGGAAGCCAGTACGCATTCTCCTCTTTGAATTTCTGATACTCTTCTCTCTCCCTGCCGCTTTCGAAAAACCTCCCGCCGGCGATCGAAAGCAGCTTGTCACGATTTTCATACAGCGCGCCGTAGTCCACGCGCTCCTCATCCGGGCCGAAATAAAACCTTCCGCACTCTTCATACGTAAGGAGTCCCTCCTGCACGAGCGCTTCGGGATCAATAAAGTACGGGTTGCCCGCAAAGGAAGACAGCGGCTGATAAGGTGAATTTCCAAATCCGGTCGGTCCAAGCGGCAGCACCTGCCAGTAGCTCTGTCCGGCTTTCGAGAGAAAATCCACAAATTCATAAGCTTCGCGGGAAAAACACCCGATCCCGTACTTCGACGGCAGTGATGACACAGGCAGCAAGATGCCGGCAGAACGTTCCATAAATCCATCCCCCTGATGAAAAAAAAATCAACTGCAGCTTTTTGCACTGCTATAATTAGAAAACGGCTCTGTCCGCGCGGACAAAGCCGATAAACGAAGATATCATAACACAGAACCGGCCGGAAGGAACATAAAATTCAGGCTGCGTTTCCGGGAAAGGATCATGGCAATGGACATCCGTCAGCTCCGGTACTTTGTCACGACAGTCGAGGAAGGAACGATTTCCGCTGCCGCCAGAAAGCTTCATATTTCACAGCCGCCCCTTTCTACGCAGCTGCGCCTTCTGGAAGCGGAGTACGGCGTTACCCTTTTTGAAAGAGGCTCCCGGCAGATTTCACTGACGGACGCCGGCAAAATGCTGTACCGCTATGCCTGTGAAATTCTTACGCTTGAGAACGCTGCCGCCGAGGATCTTCAAAATCTCCGATTATGCAGGAAAGGCAGTATCCGCATGGGGCTCATCTCTTCCGCGGATTCGCCGCGGCTTTACAGCGGCCTGCATCGTTTTCACGCGGAGCATCCGGATATCGATTTCAAAGTGTTCGAGGGCAATACCTATGAACTGCTGGAAGATCTGAAAAAGGGAAAAATCGAGCTGGCAGTCATCCGGACTCCTTTCCCCGAAAGCGATCTGAAAAAACTTGTTCTGCAGACCGATCCGATGTGCGCCGCCGGGAACAGGGAATTGATGTCCACCCTGTTCCCGGACGAGCCCGCCGCGCTCCGCCTGAAAGATTTTGCCGGCATTCCTCTGATCATCTACCGCCGCTGGGAAAAGATCCTGCGCGAGGCATTTGAAAGAGAAGGTATAGAGCCCGAACTCATCTGTACCTGCGACGACGCGAGAACCGGTCTTTCTTTTGCGTCGGCAGGTATCGGCATCTGCCTGCTGCCCGCCTCGATTGCAAATTACCGTCAGGACACGCGCAGTCTTCCTCTTAGCGAGCCGTCTTTAACGAGCAGCATCTGCCTTGTCCGGCGAAGATCGCAGGAGCTGACGCAAAGTGCGGAATCGCTGTATCAGCTTTTCGGAGGCTTTTTAAAAGATGCCCGCTGACGGAGCAGCATAAGCAGCGCCAGTGCTGCCGTTACGCCCTCGGAAACAGCCGCGGAAAGCCAGATTCCCTTTTCGCCGCAAAGATACGCCGAAAGAGGCAGGACGATCAGCGGCAGAATCAGTGCCCGCAGCATGGAAAGAACGAGGGAACGTCCCGGCTGCAGAACCGATGTGAAATATGCCGCGGTGACAGAACCGGTGCCGAGAAACAGAAAGGCAGCGGCATACATTTTGATCGCGTAAATCGTATATTGATATGTACCGCCGTCGGCCGCGGAGAGGAACAGCCCTGTGATACTGCCGGGCGCCAGCTCGCAGATCGTAAAGAAAACGGCAGAAAGCGCAAAGGTCATTTCGAGAGCATACCGCAGATACTGCCTGCTTTTTTGGATTTCACCGGCGCCGTAGTGGTAACTGACCAGCGGCTGCATGCCTTGCGCGACGCCTCCCATCGTACTTAAAACCAGTGTATTCAGATAAGAAATGACTGTATAACTGACAAGCGCGTTCTCTCCGAGCACTGACAGAATCACATGATTATACAGAAAAACAACGATGCCGCCGGAGAGCTCCGTCAGCGCAGCCGCGCTTCCCAGTCTTGCGACATACGGATATACATGCAGATCCGGCCGGAACGGAACAAGGCGCAGACGTTTTGCAAAGAAGCGGAAATAAATCGTGAAGACAAGTGTGGAAGCCACCTGCGCAAGCCCTGTCGCGAGTGCCGCGCCAAAGACGCCCATCGAAAGCCGCATAACAAACACATAATCCAGAAGTGCGTTGGTCAGCCCGCACGCAAGTACGCTGACTGTAGCGGTCATCGGGGATCCGTCTGTTTTGACGAGCAGTTCCATGTTGTAGGAAACGATGAAAAAGACCGCAAAACATCCCACGGTCCCGACATACTCCCGCACATAGACGAAGGTATCCGGCGTTGCGCCGAGAAGCCTTGTCAACGGGTTCAGGAAAATCAGTGTAAGTACCGTAATCAGAAGTCCCGCGCCTGCCGCCACCGCGAAGTTCATTGAGAACAGCTGGTTCGCCCGGTCCGTATGGCCGCTTCCGAGAGCGGTGCTGATCATCGTCGAAATGCCGGCTGCAATCAGAATACCGGCCGCGAAAATAAACCACACATACGGCATGGCAAGATTGACTGCGGCAAGAGCCGCCTCGCCGACGCCGTGGGACACAAAAATCCCGTCGACCATGGTATACAGCGAATAAATCCACATGGCAAAAATCGACGGGATGACATACTTAAAAAATCTGCGTTTCATTTCTTCTTTTTTCCGGTCGCCTTTCCGGCGGTATCAGCCGCCTGTTATTGTGTGCTTATACTGGTGACACCGCGCGGCGCGCGGGTCTGCTACTTACATTAACTCTGCAAACAGACGAAGGAACAGCTGCCACAAGCGCATGACATTGCTTCGTCCGCTCCTGTATTTTTCCGTTACATCCCGGCACTGCGGAAACATCGTGTCAAAATCCTGCTTGATTCTGTGCACCGCGTCGCACCCGACCATGTAGCAGCCGTTTTCAAAGTGATGATACAGGCTCCTGTAATCCAGATTGATGGTACCGCAGGTCGCGGCAAGATCATCCGAAACGCTCATCTTCGCGTGGCAGAAGCCCGGCGTCCATTCATAGATCCGCACGCCGTTTCTTACAAGCCGGTTGTAGAACGACCTCGTAACGCCGTAAACCAGCCGCTTGTCCGGAATGCCCGGCGTGATGATCCGCACATCCACGCCCCGCTTTGCCGCAAGACAGAGCGCGTGCATCATTTCGTCCGTGATAATCAGATAAGGCGTAATGTAATAGACATAGCGGTTCGCCTTGTCCGCCATTGTGATATATACTTCTTCACCGACATGCTCATCATCCATCGGACTGTCCGCGTACGGCTGAACGAAGCCGGTTTCCTTCGCCTGATATGGATATTCCGGCAGGTAATGCAGGAAGTCGACATCGTCTTTATCGCTGTTTTTCACGGCATTCCACATCTCGAGGAATGTAATCGTAAGACTCCGCACCGCGTCGCCTTCGATGCGGATGCCGGTGTCTTTCCAGATGCCGTAAGGATGCGTCACGTTGAAATATTCATTTGCGAGATTATATCCGCCGGTAAAACCGACCCTGCCGTCAATAATCGTAAGCTTTCTGTGATCCCTGTTATTCAGAAAAACATTGAGCCCCGGCATAAACGGATTGAAGACGCGGCACTGGATACCCTCCGACTGCAGATGTTTTGCGAACGATGTTGTCACAAAGCCGATGCTGCCCATGTCATCATAGAACACGCGGACTTCAACGCCCGCCTTGACGCGTTCAACCAGGACATCCTCAATCCTTTTCCAGGACTCCGCATCCTCGATCGCGTGATATTCCATGAAGATGAAGCTTTCCGCTTTCGCAAGATCCTGCAGCTGCGCCGCAAGCCCCTTGGCTGCTTCATCATAATAAACGACGTCCGTATTCGAATAGACAGGATAGTGCGCGTTTCTCCAGAGATAGTCCGAGGCGGCGGCTTTATCCGGCGTCTCCCGGTGCAGCTCCTCCGCCACTTCCCGGTTTTCCGGCAGAAGCGGAAGCAGCACGCTGTCAATATCTTCATAGCGCCTGCGCATTTTACGCGTGGAATAATTCAGTCCGATCAGAAAATACAGCGTAAGTCCCACAACCGGAAAAACCAGAATCAGAATGATCCACGGCATCTTCATCGACGATGTTTTATGCTGCCCGTAGATCACCAGCACCATCAGCGTCGCAAGAACCCGGGTTCCGACATTGATCCATTCCGCGTAGTCATTCAGACTGGTAAACAGAGAGATAATCAGGACGACTTCCAGAAAGATCGAAAGAATCGTAAAGCCCATGCGCAGTACACCGTTGCGGTTTTCTTTCTTCTTTTCATATGTTGCTCTGTTCGGTTCTGTACTCATGCTGTCGCTCCTTCCTGCCTGAACTGCCTTGCCGGTGTCCTTCCGGCTCCCGTACGCGGCGTCTGGTTACTGTGTCTTCCTGTGAAACGCGTATGCCAGAATCCCGGCCGCCGTCTTCGCGTCCCGGAGCTTCCCGGCGGAAATCAGGTGAAGAAGCTCATCCAGAGAACGGGCCTCCAGTCGGATCTCCTCCGCTTCATCCAGCTGCTGGCTGCCTTCCTTCACGAGATCTTCCGCGAGATAAATGTCTGTAAACTCATTACAGTAGGCGGGCGCGGAAAGGATCGACAGAAGAAAAGTCAGCTTTCCGGCACGGTATCCGGTTTCCTCGCGCAGTTCCCGTTCGGCGGTAACACGTGTATCTTCCGGCGCACCGCAGTTTTTTCCGCCGGGTGTTCCGCCGTTTATTCCGCCGGAAGAAACCATCTCCCTCGCGCCTGCGGGCAGCTCCAGCGTATCCGCTTCCACCGCCGGGCGGTATTGGCGGACCAGAAGAATTCTTCCGTCCGGAAGAACCGGAACGACGCAGGCGCCGCCGCCCTTTTTATGATGGACATAGTCATATTCCGCCAGTTTTCCGTCCGGCAGCTGCATTGTATCTTTGTAAAGATCCACGACACTGCCCCGGCAGGCGAGTGTCCGCTGCAGGCGCCTCAGCCGCGGTCTGCCGGGCAGTGTCTCCTGCGCCGTTTTTTCCCGGGTGCCACCCATATCTTCTTCCGCCTTTCCCGCTCTGTACGATTCTTAAAACCTATTATAGCGCGAACCGGCAAAAACCTCCACCGAGCCTCCGCCTGCCGGCAGCGCGCCGGAACCGGGAGCGCGTGCGCGCCCGCCATACTTCCCGAACCCATCGCCCCGCACATCGGAATGCACGTCCTCGCGCGGTACGTAAAAAGGAGCCCCGTATCCGGAGCTCCTTTTTCATGTACCATACTGTCTGTGGTGCAGTGCTGTTTGCCGGATTACTTCTCCGGAATAGCGAACTGCAGCGGTGTAGCGCCTGTCATAGCATCTTCCGCGAGCAGGTTGATCGGAACTGTCTCGAAATGAAGTGTTGTGAAGGAAGCGTTGCGGCCGCTCTCTGTTGTGTACTCAAGCGTATAGGAAATTGTCTTGATGACAGAAGCGTCTTCTGTTCTGTCGATAACAACAGATGCGCCGTCAGCCAGACCGTCCTTCGCGTAGTTCTCGCCCTTGTCGGAAGAACCGTTCTCATACAGATAGAGCTCGGTTACCTTCTCGCCGGTGGAGTTGTAAACTGTGTACTCCGCGTCCTGCGGGCCGCTCAGCTCGGTTGTTGCAGCAGCTGCAGCTTCTGTGGAAGCCTCAGTCGCTGCTTCGGTCGCTGCTTCGGTCGCTGCAGTCGTTGCTGCTGTGGAAGCAGCCGTAGATGCCTTGGAACCGCAAGCTGTAATGCTCGCACCAAGAACGACCGCCGCGATCACTGCCGCGTAAGTTTTCTTCTTCATATTATGTCTCCTCCTGTAATGTGAATAACTGTATTATGTAAATCCGCCGCCGGAAGTGGCGGAGGAATACATACGGGATTTTGTGTGCCGGGCTCTTCCGGCATGCGATCCTGCATCCGCGCGGCCATCCCGGCCGGTATATCCGGCGCGGCTGCTGCGCCCTGTTCTGACGGAACGGCTTGTGCGGCTGTCACGTCTTACCTGACCGGCGCGGCCGGAAGATTTTCCTGACGCCGCTTTTGCTGCCGGCATCCGCACGAGCGGCGCGGAATATTCGGTTTCCAGAAGCGGAATTTCCTTCTTCAACATCTTTTCTATGTCGCGAAGCTTTTCGAGCTCTTCGCCGGAGCAGAAAGAGATTGAAATGCCGCTTTCTCCGGCCCTTCCCGCGCGGCCGATCCTGTGGATATAGGATTCCGGCTCGTCCGGAAGCTCATAATTGAAAACGTGGCTCAGCTTCGGCACATCAATGCCTCTGGATGCGACATCCGTCGCGACAAGAACATTGTACTGACCGGCTTTGAACCGCTCGAGCGCGTTCTGCCGCTGTCCCTGCGTCTTGTCGCCGTGAATGGCAGCCGCCGGAATCTGCGCTTTCGAGAGCGCCCGTACCAGCTTGTCTGCTCCGTACTTCGTCCTTGTGAAGACAATCGTTCTTCTGACTTCGCCGCTTTGTAAAAACCGGATGAGCAGCGCGTTCTTGTCAGCGCGGTCAACGAAGCAGAGCTTCTGATCCACGGTTTCCGCGGGACTCGCCGGCGGCGCGACCTTGATTGTTACGGGATCTGTCAGAAGCTCCTGTGCGAGAAGCTCGATTTCCTTCGGCATCGTTGCGGAAAACATCAGTGTCTGCCGCTGCTGCGGCATAAACTTTACGATTTTCCTGACGTCACCGATAAATCCCATGTCAAGCATGCGGTCCGCTTCATCCAGAACAAAGGTTTCAACCTGCGAAAGATTGATGTACCCGCTTCCCATAAAGTCCAGAAGCCGTCCGGGCGTCGCGATGAGAATGTCGCCGCCCGAAAGGAGCGCGTCAATCTGCGGTCCCTGTTTGGCTCCGCCGTAGATGCAGACAGCGCGCAGCTTCAGATATCTGCCGTATTTCTTGAAGTTATCAAAAATCTGGATCGCCAGCTCTCTGGTCGGCGTAATGATAAGCGCGCGGATGCGCCTCGGCTTCTTATCCTTGAGCATGGACAGGATCGGCAGTGCAAACGCCGCTGTCTTTCCGGTTCCTGTCTGCGCGCAGGCAATCAGATCATGTCCCTTTAAAATTTCCGGGATCGCCTTTTCCTGGATCGGCGTCGGTTCTTCATAACCTGCCTTTGAGACCGCGCTCGTAATCTCGCGGTCAAGATTCAATTCTTTAAATGTCATATCTTCCTTACTAAAAAAACGGTCAGGCGATACCCCTCCGCCTGGCCAAAGCGTTCTGTGAAACGTATCGGATTGTATCATAGCGGCGCTATGGTTACAATACTTTCTCCCTTTTTTTGCTAAACTTTTTCACACAGATTTCATAATTCCTGTGGTTTTTTTAATTTTGTATAGAATTTTTTCACTATTGTTTAAAATAAACAGGGAGCCGGTGCATGGCTCCCTGTGCAGATACTGCTTGTCCGGATTGTTTGTATTCCTGTACGAAACGTGCTTCCATCCGTACGGCATTAATCCCTGCCGAACAGATCCCTTGTGTAGACCTTGTCCTTTACATCGTCCAGGCAGGAACTGTAGCGGTTCGCGATAATCGCCTGACTCATGGCTTTAAATTTCGAAAGATCGTTAACGACAGGACTGCCGAAGAATGTCTCTCCGTCCTTCAGTGTCGGCTCATAGACAATAACCGTCGCTCCTTTCGCCTTGATCCTCTTCATGACACCCTGAATCGATGACTGTCGGAAATTGTCGGAATTCGATTTCATGGTCAGACGGAATACGCCGATAACCACCTTGTGCTCACGCGACTCTGAAAACTCCTCGGAATTTCCATAGGCGCCAGCAAGCTCCAGCACACGGTCCGCGATGAAATCCTTGCGTGTCCTGTTCGATTCCACGATTGCCTGAATCAGGTTTTCCGGCACATCCTGATAATTGGCCAGAAGCTGCTTCGTGTCCTTCGGAAGGCAGTAGCCGCCATAGCCGAACGAAGGATTGTTGTACTGCGTTCCGATTCTGGGATCCAGGCAGACACCGTCAATGATGTCTCTGGTCTTCAGGCCCTTGGACTCGGCATAGGTATCCAGCTCATTGAAATAGGAAACGCGGAGCGCCAAATACGTGTTGGCAAAGAGCTTGACGGCCTCTGCTTCCGTAAATCCCATGAACAGTGTATCAATGTTTTTCTTCAGCGCGCCTTCCTGCAGGAGGGAGGCAAAACAGTGTGCGTCTTCCACCTGCTTCTCATCCGAAAGGTCGGTACCGACAATGATCCTTGAAGGATACAGATTGTCGTACAGCGCCTTGGACTCGCGCAGGAACTCCGGACTGAACAGGATTTTCGAAGTGTGGTATTTCTTCCGTACAGCTTCGGTATAACCGACCGGGATCGTCGATTTGATCACCATCACGGCTTCCGGATTGACCGATAAAACCAGTTCGATCACCGCTTCGACTGCCGAGGTATCAAAATAATTCTTCTTCGGATCATAGTTGGTCGGCGCGGCGATGACTACAAAATCCGCATCCCTGTAAGCCGAAGCGCCGTCCAGTGTCGCCGTCAGATCCAGTTCCTTCTCTGCGAGATATTTTTCAATGTATTCATCCTGAATCGGAGATTTCCGTTTGTTGATCAGGTCCACCTTCTCCGGAAGAATATCGACGGCCGTCACATGATTGTGCTGCGAAAGGAGCGTTGCGATCGAAAGGCCGACATAGCCTGTTCCCGCGACCGCAATTTTCTTCGGTGACACCGGAGGGAGGCTGCTGCCGCTGCCTTCACTTACAAATACATCGGTCGGATCAAACAAAAGCTCCGCGGACAGCGCTTCCAGCTGCGCAATGGAAGGCACGTACTCGCCGCTCTCGATGTGACTGAGCATCGTGCGGTTAATACCGGTTGCCTCGGCAACCTGCTGCTGCGTCTTCCCCAGTTTTTTCCGGTTGTAGGAAACCAGCTCCGAGAGCTTTTCCTTCGAAAGAATATTCATGCCATACCTCCTTATTTAAGGCCAAGCATAGCACTTGTTATGTGATATATCAATACGAATTGATAAAATAAAAGAATCCGGCGTTTTTCCGCCGGATCCGCGATATGTTTGCAATATTTTGTTGTTTGTTATAACATTTCCTGATATAAAATATCAGCTTGCTCACGGATACGCATTGTTCTCTGATAGCGCTGATCCAGCGGCTCCCAGACCTTTTCAAAAACAGCGTAATAGGATCCCTCCCTCGCTTTCAGTCTCTGAAGCCGCAGGCTCCGCGGCAGGGTTACATACACAGACCGGCGGAAATACCTGCGAAGCCGCGGCATCTGCGAATAATTGCCTTCGACCGCAATTATGCCTCTTGCAGGGATCGCACTGCTCTTTGTAAAAACACCGTTTCTGCAGTCATAAACCCTGTACCGGGCACTTTTGTTTTCCGATAAAGGCTGCAGCAGCTCCTCTTCGATACGCGCCAGATCCATGTTGCCCGCAATTCTCTCCTGCCAGTCGTCCGGCCTCTGATTCCAGGGCAGATAGTAGTCATCCATATGGATAATCTGCCAGCCGAAAGAGGTGAAAAGAGTCTCGGACAGCGTTGTTTTGCCGCTGCCGCAGGGACCGTCGATACTGACAAGCATGATCCCGTCGTCCATCGAGCCGCGGACCATACTGTCCAGCTGCTGTGGTGTATGCACTGCTGTCATAGAACCTCCGCCGATTGCATGTCACGGTGAAAGCCGCATCGCTGCGCGGCTGTTCAGGCTTCCTGCACGGCCGCAGGGACCTTCGCATGGCGAAGTGCCGCCATCAGCGCGGGGATCAGAAGCAGCTGAATGACAATACCCGGAACCGCATTCAGAAACGCGCCGGCAAGGAACATCTGCATGGAGAACGCGTTTCCCTGGATGCCGTACAAAACAACGCTGACCAGCCCCCATACGACGCGTCCCGCCAGCATCGAGACGATCAGAGCAAGATATGTACCCGCAGTATTCTTGCGGACTTTGCTGTAAATCAGGCCAGCGACTGCGCCATAGGCTGCAAGCTCGAAAGCCATTCCCGCGGCAACAGGCATCAGCGGCGGCATACCGAACAGAAAGCTTCTAAGAAGCGGCGTAATGAAGCCTGCCGCCAGACCGTACTGCCAGCCGACAATCATGCCGCACAGAAGTACCGGGATATGCATCGGCAGCAGCATTTTGCCGATCGCGGGCACATGTCCCGTAATCATCGGCAGAATCAGGCCGAGCGCGATGAAGAAAGCTGTTGTGATCATCTTACGTGTGTTGTTCATGAGATACCCCCGAAATATTTTTGTAATCAAAAAGACGCACCGCCTCCTCCTGGAGACAATGCGCCTTCATAGCACAAATTCCGTTTATTTCGTCCGTACGGGCAGCCGGAGCCTGAACCGGATGCTTCTGCATCCCGCGCGGCTTCCTGCCGCGGCAGAACATACCTGAACCACGTACCAGAATAGAATACCTTATTCCAGATTATTTTTCAAGTGACGCAGTGCATTCTCAATCAAATGTCCCGTCGAAAAGTCATCGACGCCCGCGATATAATTCGCGCAGCTGCTGAACGGAATGAAAATCCGCATCGCGTCCGCCTGGGCCACAGCCTTCGCCATCGCCGGCGTTATTTCACCGAGCATTGCATCCGCGATCACAATGCCGATCGGGCCGATGATCACATCCGCCCTGCGGCACGCAACTATGACAGAATTCTCACCGGTTGCGCAGTAATCCGCGCCGGCCTTCCGCATCGCGGCTGTTGCGGCGCTGTTGGTCCCGACCGCCGTAACCTCGCAGTCCCTGATCTCATTTTTAATACCCGTAATCAGCTGTCTGCCGATTCCGCCTCCCTGGGCGTCAATTACCAGTATTCTCTTCATATTTTTATCATCCTGCTTCGTCCGCGGCAGTTCGGTTTCTGCAGGGCAGCCGGCAGTTCAGCGTCTCCGCAGCCACCGCAGATGCATATAGATCGTATTCGGTGAAATATGCAGCGTCTTCGCGACGATGCGGACTGCACTTTTTATCCGGAAAATGCCGTCCTTATCCAGAAGCTCCACGATGGACCGGATATAGTTCGAACGCGTCACCGCAGAGTCCTGATCTACTCTTTCCCTCGCCTCAACAACCGCTTTTGTTATGTACTCCTCTGTAATGTCTATTGCGTCATGCGGATTTCCGTCATTTTCATTCGGACTCATGGCGTTTAAAAATGACTGAATCGGCGTATTCAGATAGTACCCGACCATGAGAACCGCAATAATGTTGCTTCCGCACCGTACAGGAACCAGCACAACCTTTTCCTTGTCAGGTCCTGTGCGTGTTGTAAAATAAAATGTTCTTCTGCTGTACGGCGTTACCCCGTTCAGGCTCTCGGCGATCAGCTCATCAATCTTGATCCTCAGAATCTCCGGCATCGGATCGCCGTTGGATACGCCGGAGTGCCAGTTATTGACCGTATGCAGTACCGAATGATCCCGGTCAGAAAGACTGTAAAGTATAAGTTCCGCGCCGGTACCGATGAAAGCGGCAAAGCCTTCCATCATTTCCTTTACAGCCTCAAGTACGGCACTTTCATTCCCGGAAAGGGCAGTCTTATCTTCCATTGTTTTTCCTTTTCCCTGCAGCTTTTTAAATGATCTGACCCGGAGTTTACCCGGTTATGCGATACGTGCTATATTACTATGGTGTCTGAATGCGCAGATGTGAACGTTCTATGAATAAAGCACGAACGAAATATATCATATTATTCTGTATTATGGTAGAGAAAATTTGCTGTGCAGGCTGAAAAACAACTATTTTTTTTGAGGTGAATTAGTTATGAAGGAAAACAAAATGGGCACCATGCCCGTAAAGAAGCTGATCATCAACATGTCCCTTCCGATGATGATTTCCATGCTGGTGCAGGCTCTTTACAATGTTGTCGACAGCATCTTCGTTGCGCAGATCTCGGAAAACGCGCTGACTGCGGTTACACTCGCTTTCCCTCTGCAGAACCTGATGATCGCGGTCGGTTCCGGAACCGGCGTCGGCATCAACGCGCTGCTGTCCAGATCTCTTGGCGAGAAAAACTTTGACCGCTCGGACAGCGCTGCGAACACCGGCCTGTTCCTGTCCTTCATCAACTTCCTGCTCTTTGTGCTGCTCGGCGCGGCTGCCGCCGGTCCTTTCATACACACGCAGTCAACAGACACGGAAATTGCCGGTTACGCAATAACCTATCTGCGGATTGTCACGATGCTCTCCGCAGGTCTGTTCTTCCAGATGACCTTCGAACGTCTGCTGCAGTCCACCGGTCTTACGATGTACAGCATGATTTCCCAGATCACCGGCGCCGTTATCAACATCATTCTGGATCCTGTCATGATCTTCGGTCTTCTGGGCTGCCCCGCGCTCGGTGTGGCCGGAGCCGCCTACGCGACCGTGATCGGACAAAGCATTGCCGCCGTGACAGGCCTGTTGATGAATTTCACAGTCAACCGGGAAATTCACTTTTCGCTGCGCCGGGTTCTGCACCCGGAGGGCGCGACGGCCGCAAAAATCTATAAGGTCGGCATCCCGTCCATCCTGATGATGTCCATCGGCTCCGTCATGACCTACCTGATGAACCTGATTCTGATCGGTTTCTCTTCCACAGCGGCAGCCGTCTTCGGCGTTTACTTCAAGCTCCAGTCGTTCTTCTTCATGCCGGTCTTCGGTCTGAACAATGGTCTGATTCCGGTGCTCGCCTACAATTACGGCGCCCGGCAAAAGGCAAGAATCGACGAAGCGCTTCGTTTTGCGATTCTTCTCGCCTTCTGCATTATGGTCTGCGGAACCCTTACGTTTGAACTCATTCCGGGCCTTCTTCTCGAGCTGTTCAACGCCTCTGACGCCATGCACGCGCTGGGTGTGCCGGCGCTGCGGATTATCGCGCTGCACTATCCTGTCGCTGCCGTGGGCATCGTCCTGGGTTCGATTTTCCAGGCGTTCAGCAGAAGTTTCTACGCTCTGCTCGTTTCTGTCGGGCGGCAGCTGGTTGTTCTGATTCCCGTTGCCTACCTGCTGTCGCTGACCGGAAACGTTAATAACGTATGGTGGTCATTCCTGATCGCCGAGGGTGTTTCCCTTACGCTTTCACTCATTTTCTTCCGCAAAGTATACCGGGAGGAAGTAGAGCCTCTTACGGATTAACAGGACGGATCTGCAGCCGTTTCTCCTGCTCCCAGCATTTCACCGTGCCCCGGCTTTCTTTTCGTCAGAAGCCGGATGCCGTTGAGTTCAATATCATCCTGGATCGGAATCAGGAGATACTCTCTGCCGTCAATAACTCTTGTCGAAATCATGCCGGACGCTTCTGTCTTCACGGAGATCTTCACACTCGGTGATTTGATCTCCATGACCGAGCGGCCGGCAATATTCTGGGCAGTAATCGTGTTGCCCTCTCCGACCGTATTGTCAAACACTTCCTGAAACCGCTTTTCGAGCGCGTCTCTCGGGACGCCGCTCTCATCCAGCAGATTGTACAGTTCATGCCTGCCCAGTTCGGTCGGTTCCGGCTCGTCTTCCTTCTGTTTTACCAGCTCATTCACTGTATCTGTCACGGCCTTGACAGTCTCAAAATCGCAGTCGCGCCCGAGCGTCTGCTCTACGATTTCCGTAAAAAGTGTATTTTGATCCTTGCCTGAAACCGGCATGTCGCCGCCCAGCATTTCATCCATGAATTCGGGATGCCGGTTATCCTCATGCCGCGCAAAATACAGCGCCGCGTGGATGTCCGGCGTGTTGTCGGTGATCGCGGGAAACAGGAATCCGATCTCGGGTGCCTGCACACCGAGTGCGTCATGTTTTGCGATAAAATTCATGCTCGCCGCGTCAAAATACAGGCCTTCCTTGATTTCCTTCACCGGACAGATGCTGCACAGAAGAAACTGGTAAACCAGCTCGGATGCGTCCTCCATCTCACTGCCGTCCCTCGCGACGCCGGGCAGGTCGTATGCGCCGTGCGCGAGTGTAATCAGATATTTCCCGTCAAACTCCAGATGATCGATGATCCGCCTGAAGAAGATCTCCAGCTGCTCTTCGCTTGTAAAGTCCGAGCGGAGCAGGCGGTAAAGCTGCACCTGCCTGCCGCCGTCCGTCTCCTCGGCAAGCGGAAATTCCATGCTGTACAATGTTTTGCCGGGCTTCCCGCTCAGCGTTTTGCGGAAGATTTCACAGTACTTGTCCGCGTCCTCCTCCGGCATCGCAAGGAACGGCTCTGTCAGCTGCGCCACGATATTCCCGTGCTCGTCGACAAAACATCCCCGCACCTTATCCACGGCACAGTTGTTCTTCGTCAGCGCCTTTTTGATTCTGCTGATTGCTTTCTTGTCCATGCATTCTCCATTTACGCGTCCGAACGGTTGAAGCGGTTTCTCATCTCATTGGAAGACTCATACAGCACCTTGTCCAGAACGCTGTCGGTCTCCTTTCTTGCCATATCCGCAATCGACTGATTGGCGTCCTGCAAAAAGCGCTGTACGTTCTCCCTGCCTTCGCCCTTTTCATAGGCTGTGTCATAACGGTTAACAAATTCATGTCCCTGCCGCTGCACCGCAAGCTGATACCGTTCGATATGCGAAGCGCACATATTCCAGCTGTGATCCGCAAGCGCGCCGATCAGACGGTTCGCCCAGTAGAAGTTATTCGTATCCACCTTCTTCCCGGTCCCTGAAAGGTAAGCAGGTGTTTTGTCCACATTGGTATAAAACGGCACAAACGCGTTGAAAACGTTCGAGCCCATGGCCATCCACTGGATCGAGCGGATTTCTTCTGACTTATACGGGCGGATCTGCGTAAGCGCGACAAAATTGTTACGGTTGATGCCGATCGGGCGGTACTTGCCGCACTGCGACAGATCACCGTACTTTGCGTAGGGGTCATAGGGAGTACCCTGAAAATGCCCCGAAAGCACGTATTTCACGTCTTCCGGCGTCAGCTTCTTCTCCGGCACAAGGCACCACGGAAGGTCGTCGGATTCCGGCGTATAGTCCGCGTCCGGGCCGTTCCAGACATAGGTGTGCGGATTCAGCGTGCGGAGCATGAACCATGCTCTTGGCGTATTATATACATGGTCAGAGTCAGCATGGCTTCCGAAGGCCGCGCGGGGATCAAACGTGCCGTCCTGCGACAGGTCAAGATGATTCTCTATGACAAAATCCTGCAGCCACTCCGCACACATGAAGTTTTCCTGTTTCCCATAGGCGTCTTCGAAATCCAGGCAATCAATCCCCAGCTGATTCGGCATGACGACATACGCATCGTCCGGCACGCGCCGTGCCATCCAGCCGTGCCCGCCGACCGTCTCAAACCACCAGACCTCGTTCACATCCTGGAAGCCGACGCCGTTCATCTCATATGTGCCGTATTTTTCATGCAGCATGCCGAGGCGCTTCACGCCTTCTCTCGCGCTCCGGATATACGGCAGTGTGATTGTCAGAAGATCTTCCTCGCCGATGCCGCCTTTGACCAGAGGATCCGCGCCGAGAACCCGCTCATTGGACGTGATTGTCTCGGTCGCGGTCATCGCGACATTCGCGTCGTTAATGCCGGCTTCCCCCCAGATTCCCTCGTTTTTCAGGGCATTGGGAACCGCCGTATACCGCATCGGGTTGTCCGGAAGATCGATTTCCACTTTGGAGATGACAGATTTATAGTGCCGCGGCTGATCCTGCGGCTGCACGACGATGAATTTCTTAGCGGTAAACTCTCCGCCGCCCGAATCTTCGTTTCTCGCCATGAAGGTCGAGCCGTCGTAAGTTGCGTTTTTTCCTGCAAGTATTGTTGTACAAGGCATGATGCTTTCCTCCTCTTCAAATATACGTTCCATTGTACCACACCTTTTTCCGGCAGAACGAAAACAGAACCCGCGCCGCGCGGTATCTTTCGCGCGGCACGGGTTCTGCCATGATGAGTTTTCAGGAATTTTTATTCCCGTGCTGTTTTGCCGTAAAAGCTTACTTCACATACGCCGCGGCGCTCTTTCCGGCAATCCGTCCGAATACCGTAAAGTCGGTAACGGCTGTGCCGCCGAGTCTGTTGCCGCCATGCACGCCGCCCGTAACTTCGCCTGCAGCGAAAAGTCCCGGGATCGGCTTGCCGTCCTTCTTCAGGACCTGCGCTTTTGTATCAATTCTCAGACCGCCCATCGTATGATGAACGCCGGGTGTTACCTTGAGTGCGTAGTAAGGAGCCGTAGCGAGAGGCTCGGTGAAGCTTGTCCGTCCGAAGTCAGGATCCTTCTTGTCCTTGACATAGCCGTTCCACTTATCGAGGGTTGCCGCAAGTGTCTCCTTATCCGCGCCGATAGCGCCTGCAAGATCCTCCAACGAATCACCCTTGACTGCATCCCCGGACTCGATGAATCTCTTGATGATCTTGGAAGCGTCCGCCATCTTCTGGTCTACGATCAGATACGCGTAGCCGCCTTCCTGTTCGATTTCCGCCTTCGAAACGACGTCTCTTGTGCCGACTTCATCAGTAAAGCGTTCGCCCTTCTGATTGACGAGGATCGCGCCGTCGCCGCGCAGGCCTTCGGTAACAAGTGTTCCGCCGCTGCCGTAAAGCACGGTCGGATGAATCTGGATCTGATCCATATCAACCGTGTCCGCGCCGACAGCTGTCGCCATGTCAATGCCCTGACCCTGCGCTCCGGGAGCATTGGTCGTCATAAATGTTTCGTATTCGGGCTTGTACTTGGCAACCATCTTGGAGTTCGCGCCAAAGCCGCCGGTCGTTATGACAACCGCTTTCGCGTTGACCGTAACCTTTTCACCGGTCGAACCTTTGGCTTCCACACCGACTGCCTTTCCATCCTTGTCCGTCAGAATCTTGTCCGCTGTCGTCTCGGTCAGCACCGTGATGCCGCGCTCGTCGACATTCTTCTTGAGAATCGGTACAATATAGCTTCCGACCGAAATAATCTGACCGTCTTTATCAAGAGGCCTGTGAATACGCATAACCGAAGCGCCGCCCGCCTGTCCGACCGAAGGAAGCGAAGCGCCGATCGAATCCAGCCAGCGGATACCGTCCGCGCTGTTCTCCGAAAGCGTCTTGACAAGCGCGGGATCATTGATCCCGTGACCGCCGATCATGGTATCCAGTTCCATGAGCTCGGGTGTGTCAAAATATCCTTCCGGATTCTTCTGATACGCGTCCCACTGCTTCTGCACCGTAGCCGCAAGATCTGTGATCGTCTTGTTGTCCGACCAGTTTTCCTTCGCGGTCTGCAGCTGCTTCTCAACGCCGCTTGCCGCCTCGAACTTGTTCTTCTGCTGCTCCTTTGTGCCGGCCGCGTTCATGCCGCCTTCCGCGCGGTTGGAGTTGCCGCCGACCATAGCCTGACTCTCAAGAATCAGGACCTTCTTACCGGCATCCGAAGCTTCGATCGCGGCTGTCATGCCTGCGCCGCCTGCGCCTACGATGACAACGTCCGTGTCATATGTGGCGTCTTCTTTCTTCTGCGCTGTTTTGCTGCCGGCCGCTGCCGCAGCAAGATTCAGCGAATCGACGTCAACGCCGGCGCTTGTAAGCGCCGCCGCAGCTGCCGCCTTGATCGCGTCCGAAGTGATCGTCGCGCCGCTGATGCTGTCAACATCCGTCGACTGCTGACTGACAATTGCAGCGGGAATCTTTTCAAGTGCGGGATCGGCAATTCCCTGCGTCTCCTGCTGCTCGGTTACTTCAACCTTTTCAATCGCCTTGTCCGAAAGTGTAACCTTTACTTTAACGTTACCGTCTTTTCCCTGCGCGGAGCCTTCATATTCTCCGGCCTTGAAAGTTACGGGCTTTGCATTTGTAACCTGTTCGCTGTAATCTGCCTCGATGGCATTTGCCGCCGTACGGCCGGAAACAAAGATTTCGACGATCGCGTTGCCGCCGAGTCTGTTGCCGCCGTGAATGCCTCCGGTTACCTCACCTGCCGCATAGAGCCCTGCGATCTTTTTGCCGTCCGCAGTCAGAACATGGCGGTCCTTGTCAATCGAAAGTCCGCCCATCGTGTGATGCGTGGAAGGAGCCATAACACGTATGCGGAGCTTAACGCCGTCCAGCTTGTACGTGGATGCGTCATAATTGTCCTTCGAATCTTTGTCCGCGGCGCCGATAATGTTGGAAGCCTGAGACTTCTTTACTTCCGGCGGCTGCTTGCCCGCCATAATCGCCCTGTCATACTGTTCGATCGTATCGTAGATGACCGCGGGATCCGCCTTCATGCCGAAATTGTCGAGGACCTTTCCGAGCTCTTCCCTGCTGCTCGCGAAATAAACTCTTCCGTCAACCGTCTCCTTGCCGGATACATTGTTCTTGTAGTCATCATAAGGATACGGGCGTCCGACCATGACATCGGCATTGGAGATCTCAAGGAACACGCCCTGCGCTCCGTTGACTTCGATGCCGTTTTCAAATTCGCCGAGCGACAGAACATCACGCTCCGCCGACTCATTGACGAATCTCTTACCTGTGGTCGGGTTGATGTAGACCGCGTAAGTGCCTGCGCCGAATGCCAGATTTCCATTGTCGATCCAGGAGATCGGCATCATCTGTGTCCAGCCGGTGCCTTCCGTGGAAGCGCCGGCCTCTTCCCCCATCTTGATTCCGTCACCCTGCAGCGAGCTGCGGTTGGTCGTCTTTGTATTGTCTGTGATGTACTTGGGATCCCAGTATTTATTGGTATCCCTGACCATCTGAATATTGGCCGCGTAACCGCCGGTCGCGAGAATCACGCCTTTCTTCGCGTGGATCTTCACTTCCGTGCCGTCATACTGCTTTCCGGCAACGCCGGTTACCTTGCCGTCTTCCACGATCAGGCTCTCCGCTTTGGTTCTGAGCATGATCTTGTTGTCCTTTGCTGTCGGCGCCTTCTTGAGCAGCGTATTCTCGGTCGTCGCGAAATACGTGCCCCACTGCGCCGGGACCTCCGCCTTGCCGTCGCCGTCAAGGTCTCCGCCGCCAAACTGGTTTTCTCTGTACCAGAGCGCGCCGATCAGCGTGGGCTGACTTGCATCATCAAACATTGCGCCCTGATCTTCGAGCCATTCCTTAAGTCCCTGTCCGTCGTTGATGAACTGGGAAACCAGATCATAATTGCCGTAGATCCATTCTGACTTGTCTGCGCTCTGGCGAAGACCTCCGTAATAGGTCTGGAAGATATGCAGGTTCACAGTGGAAAACAGGGTGATCTCATTTTCCGGCTTGCCCGCATCAAGCTGCGGCTGCGCCCAGTCAAGATACGCCTTGATCTCTTTCTTCAGTGCCTGCAGCGTAGGAAGATACTCTTCATGCACGCCGTGCCTGGAAAGCTCTTCGATATCGCCCGCGACATAATCGTGTGTCTTGTAATAGTCCGCGTCGAACGGCTTCTCGGACCAGTTCTCGATAATCTTGAGAGTGTCGATGCAGCCCTGTGTGGACATCACCTTGTCATAGGTCTGTCCGTTGTAATCCCAGACAGCGGTCTTCGCGTCCGGATCCTTCGGATCCCATACCAGATAAGGCATGACCGACTGGAAAGCGCCGCCGGACACCAGCGTATTGCCGCCGATCTCCGCGTTCTCTTCCATAACAAGAACCTTCTCGCCGTTCTGTGCAGCCTGTACCGCCGCGCCCATACCCGCGCCGCCGGCACCGACAACAACGACATCATAAGTCTCTTCAATCGGTTTCTGCGCCTCATGCTGAACGGTATTGCTCTTGAAAGCATCCAGATCCGAAGCCTTCGCCTGCTCCGCCGCGTCGTTCAGCGCCGCCTTGACGGCTGCCGACGTAAACGTCGCGCCGGAAACAGAATCAATGCCGGAACCGTTTGCATCGATCGCGTCCTTGAACATAATGTCATAGGCCGGCGTGCCCACGTGGTTTGTCTCGTTGGAGGCATTGACCTTGATGTCCTTGATCGCGTTATCCGAGAAAGTTACATCGAGGGCGACTTCTCCGTTGTATCCGCGCGCCTTTCCGGTATATGTACCCGGCGTATAAGAGATTTCCTTTTTTGCCGCGGTACCCGCGTCCGCGCTTCCTTCAAACGCCGACGCGTCAATACCGGCGCTTTCAAGAGCATTGCGGATCGCCTGCTTGATCGCGTCCGAAGTTACGGTTGCGCCGGAGATGCCGTCGATATTGAGGTTCTGGGAATCCAGCAGCTTCTGCGGAAGCTGGTCAACCGCGGTCGTACCGATACCTTCTGTCTCATGCTGATCCGTAACGTTGATCGCGTAGATTTTATCCTTGGTAGCAGTGACTTCTACTGTCACATCGCCGTCCATGCCTTTCGCCGTACCCGTCGCGGTAACCGCGTCTTTCGGAAGTCCGTCTACCGAAACCTTCTTCGGAAGCGACGCTGCGATACCGGCAACGACAATCGCTGCAATGGAGCCGGCAACGCATAGCTTTTGAACGATTTCGCTGTTCTTTTTCATATTACCTCCTGCGTAGAATGGATGCTGAAAAACCACAAATTTTCAGCTTGACATGAATATATTACAAGAGCCCCTATCTACGGTCAATGCGTAATTTGACTAAAAAATCACAAACTTTTCACAAATCCATCCTATTCGCTTGCGGGGTCATCCGGCCGGAGATGCGCGCGTCCGTAAACACAAAAAAGACTGCGGATAACCGACTCAGATTATCCACAGCCTTTTGCATCGAGCGACAGGCGAGACTCGAACTCGTGGTCTCCACCTTGGCAAGGTGGCGCTTTACCAACTAAGCTACTATCGCATCAATATAAAATTATATTACTGAAATACGGAAAGATTGTCAAGGAAACTTCCTGTATCCTTCCATCGAGCGACAGGCGAGACTCGAACTCGTGGTCTCCACCTTGGCAAGGTGGCGCTTTACCAACTAAGCTACTATCGCATTTGCGGTCGCGTTCAAATGAGCAGAACCTGCTCTCCGTGACGCAAGAGTTATACTACTATAAAGTTTTACGCTTGTCAAACAGTATTTTTAAAAAAATAGTACCGCCTGCGTATGTTTTGCCGTCAAAGCGGGCGGCGCTCAGCCGCGCCCGCTGACCGCCGCTCTTCCGTTCCCCGAGACAGCCATCTTCTTAACCTGCTGCATCGCCTTACTGACCGCCGGAATCAGAAGGATGCCGGCCGTCAGTCCGCACTCGGTGAAAATGTATATGCCGTTATACGCAAGCGAATAAGCAAGCGCCGACATCCCGTACTCGCTGCTGTAGCTTCCGAAGAAGATATACCCCGAAAGTACAGCGAAGAAATAACGTCCGATGACGCCCAGCAGGTATCCCTTGATCAGACCGTGTTTTGCGTTCCGGAAGAATCCGGAAAGTCCGAGCGCCGTAAACGCGAAAACATAATCCACCAGCATCTGCGGCAGCGAAATAATATAAGGGTCGATGATCAGCTGCAGAAGTCCGTAGGCAAGTCCCGCGAACATACCGGTTCCCGGGCCGTACCAGTAGCCGACGACCGAGACCAGCAGCATGGAGAAAAAGGTGATGCTGCCTCCCATCGGCAGGTGAAAAAGCTTGATCATGGATGCAGCTGTTGCAAGTGCGATCGCCATGGCGGAAAAGACAAGCTTTCTGGTTCCCAGCGTTCCACTCTCATCCGGTTTACGGATCAGACAGATCAGAAGCATTGCCGCGATGATGACCGCGATAACCAGCAGATACCCGGCCTGTGTAAGATTATAGGAACCGTCTATTCCCTGTGTCGCAAAAACAGATAACATCTTCTACGCTCCTTTCATAAATCTGCAGGATCACACCGGCGCGTCTTCCCTCGCATACTTGCGGACCGAATAGAACGCGAGGAGGTCTACAATGACTACGTACGCAAGGAAAATCCCCGCCAGCAGATTGCTCTCGCTCCCTGCTGCGAAGTCATAGAAGCCATGCAAAAGCACCGGGACAACATAAGCAGTTATGTTATAAATGCTCATCTTTGTCCATTCGTGCCGGAACTCGCAGTATTTGGCCTGTCCGTAATAGTGTCCCATGAAAATACCCGTTATACAGTGCATCGGGATCGCTGTCACCGCGCGGATCGGCGCGACGCCAAGGCCGAAGTTCATAATATAAAGAACATTTTCAAACGCGGCAAAACCCAGAGAAACCGAGACGGAATAAACAACCGCGTCAAACCGGAAATTGAATTCCGGCCGGTACCATGTTCTCTTCCGAAGAACCAGATACTTCACGCCCTCTTCGGATACGCCGACGATCAGGAAATTCATCACGCACTGAAACAGAACCGAACGCTGATCCCGGATCAGTCCTGTAGCGATAAAGCTTCCGGCCTCTTCCAGAAGGCTTGCCGCGATCGTGGAAAAGCCGCCGAGCAGGAACAGGGAAAGAAGAAGCAGGAAAGGCTCCTTCTCAACGGAATCGATCTTATAAATATATATGATCAGCAGGATGGCCGGCAGCATGCCGACAATCAGATAGAACATTTGTCACCTCTTTCTCGCGCTCTTATTGAGCTTCACGCAAAACGATGGCTGTTATTTATTATCGATTATAATACCGCCTCCGGGCGTGCAAGGCAACTACTTGCACGCCCGGCGGCATTCTCCGGCCCGCCGTCCGCATCACCGCACGGCGGGAAGCCCGCACCACAATTTCCACGCAAAAGGCAGCCGCGTGAACGGACTAACGTCCATTCGCGCGGCTGCCCGGCTTATCTTTATGATTGCTGTGATTTACTGCTCGCCTTCGTAAGGAACAACCGATCCCTTATAAGTATCTTTGATGAACTGCTTGATCTCATCAGAGTGAAGGACATCCGTCAAAGCCTTGATCTTCGGCAGGGACTCATTGCCTTCCTTAACCGCGATGACATTGACATACTGCTGAATTGCGTCGCCGTCCGCAGACTCTACCGCAAGCGCGTCCTTCTCAACAGAGAGGCCTGCCTGCATTGCATAGTTGCCGTTGATAACCGCGTAAGCGACATCCGGAAGCTGTTTGGAAACCTGTGCCGCCTCAATCTCGACAATCTTCAAGTTGTGCGGATTCTCGGCAATATCGTTAACAGTAGCTGTGATACCGGCGCCGTCTTTGAGCTTGATCAGGCCTTCCTGCTGCAGAAGAAGCAGCGCTCTTGCCTCATTTGTCGTATCGTTGGGAACTGCGATCGCATCGCCGTCCGCAACTTCGTCGAGAGACTTCTTTGTTCCGCCGTAAATTCCGAAAGGCTCATAGTGAATCTTGCCGTTCTCGGCGATTGTAAGATGCGTGCCGTTCTCCTCATTGAAGGAATTCAGATAATTGACATGCTGGAAATAGTTTGCGTCAAACTCGCCGGACTCGACAACATTGTTCGGCTGAACATAGTCCTCGAACTCCTTGACTTCGAGATCATATCCCTGTCCTGCGAGGATTTCTTTTGCCTTAGCGAGGATTTCAGCGTGCGGTGTTACGCTTGCCGCAACCGTAATCTTTTCGCCGGCGCCATCCTTCGCAGCATCGGCAGTTGCCGCCTGTGTTGCCGCTGCATCTGCTTCCGTAGCTGCGCTCGTTGCAGCTGCAGCAGAAGAAGCCGCCGTGTCAGCCTTCTTCGAGCTTCCGCATCCTGCAAGAACTCCTGCTGCCAGAACGGCTGCGGAAACTACTGCCAGAATTTTGTTGTTTTTCATAATATGTTACTCCTCTCTTACATCTTCTGAAGATGTATGCGGTAACCTTCCTGAAAGGTTCCGCTCTTTCCTCCTTGAAATTCTTTCAAGGTCACGCCCTGAGGGACGTGAATTCACGCAGGCGAAGCCGCCTGCAGGCGTTTATACAAAGCGCTCATCGCAAGCCCTGCCATGGGCGCAGCGTATACATTTGATCCGTCCGGCGCGCCGGGCGGATTCCGCAAAAGCCGCGGTTTGCGTCCGTCAGACGCGTCTCTTGTCCGCCTTCGCCGAAATCCACGTGCCGGCTGCCTGGAAAATCTGAACCAGCAATACCAGCAGAACAACGGTTGTCCACAAAATGTTGGCCTGATAGCGATAGTAGCCATAACGGATCGCGATGTCGCCCAGTCCGCCGCCGCCGATGACGCCGGCCATTGCCGAATAGCCGAGAATGGTTGCCGTTGTGATCGTCGCGCCCGAAATCAGGGATACTCTGGCTTCCGTCAGAAGCACATGCCAGATAATCTGCATGGTTCCCGCACCCATCGATTCGGCCGCCTCAATGACGCCGTGATCAACTTCTTTGAGCGAGGATTCCACCATACGTGCGATAAAAGGAGCTGCGGAAATGACAAGCGGTACAATCGTTGCAGTCGAGCCGTAACTCTTTCCTACAATCGCTCTTGTAATCGGAATAACTAATATAAGCAGAATCAGGAACGGAATGCTTCGCATGATGTTCGTGATCACATCCAGAACCCGGTAAACCGCCGCGTTCGGTTTGATTCCCTCCCGGTCACAGACCGCGAGGACAATGCCCCACGGCAGTCCGATCAGGTATCCGACCAGCGTCGAAACAACGGTCATATACAGCGAATCGCGAATGCCTTCCGCAATCATCAGTATCGTCTGCGAATCCATATCACTGTTCCTCCTTCTTATTTGAAGAGAGCGAATCCGTGATATCTTCCACTGCCAGCCCTCTTTCTTCAAGGTAGCCGATCATCTTCTCCTGAACGGACGCTTCTCCCAGAAGTCCCAGAATCATCTCGCCTCTGGCAGTTCCGTTTACATCTTTGGTGTCTGCCCGCAGAATGTTGACCGGCTCGCCGAATTTCAGGATCATGTTCGCGACAACAGGCTCAAACGAGGAGTTGCTGGAGAAAACAATCCGGATCCGTCTGTTTTCGTGCAGAATCGGAATGATGCCGGCCGCGCGTTCCTGCTTGATCTCTTCCTGTTCCTTCTCCCACTCGTCCGGATCTTTTCCTTCGATAATCAGCTGTCTCGCGGCTCTGGACTTCGGGTGCGTGAAAATGTCCTCTACAAGTCCCTCCTCTACGATCCGGCCGTTCTCGACGATCGCTACATGCCGGCAGATTTCACGGACAACGGACATCTGATGCGTAATGATAATGATCGTAATGCCTGTCTCTTTGTTGATTTTCCGGAGAAGGTCGAGAATCGACTGTGTGGTCTGCGGATCGAGCGCGCTCGTCGCCTCGTCGCACAGAAGGATCTTCGGATTGCAGGCAAGCGCTCTCGCGATCGCGACTCTCTGCCTTTGTCCGCCGGAAAGCTGCGCCGGATAAGCCTTTTCCTTATCCGCAAGCCCGACCGTCACCAGCAGTTCTCTGGCGCGCTTTACCGAGTCCGCTTTCGGTGTTCCGTGAATCTGCAGCGGAAAACAGACATTGTCCAGCACATTCCTCTGCATCAGAAGATTGAAGCTCTGGAAAATCATGCCGATGCTGCTTCGAAGATCCCGGAGCTCCTTCCCGGACAGGTTTCCAAGCTCCCGCCCTTCGACCGTCACTGTTCCATGCGTCGGAACCTCCAGATAATTCAGGCAGCGGACCAGCGTGCTCTTGCCGGCGCCGGACATTCCGATGATGCCGAAGATATCTCCCTGCTCAACAGCAAGATTGATATCCTTGAGCGCCTCGACTTTGCCCTCTTTGGTCTCAAATGTTTTGGAGAGATTTTTTACTTCAATAATAGGCATGTGTTCCTTTCCCCTGCCTGTTCCCGTATGACACTCCCTGCGTGGCTGATTTTTCAAACCGCCCTGCCGTTCATACATAGAAAGAGCAGGTACATTGTTCTATGCACCTGCCCCACATTATACACAAACAGTTCCTTCTGTGTAAAAAAGATCTCGCGGACCCGCGCACAACTATAAAACCGATCTGCAGCACATGCACATTCGGTTCCGGAAACAGCGGATGATTCTGTTGTCGGAATTCGTGTGTTCTCTCATGGCGGGTTCCTGACCTTTGTTATCCTTTCAGCTGATATTCAGCTATTGCCTAGTTGATTTATAGGAATACTATTGCAAAACAGTCCGCAAGTCAACAACAAAATTATATTGGTTTGTCATAGCCTCAGACTATGACAGTTTCACTTCCATCCGGTCCCGGCGTGTTCCCGCAAACCTCCGGTCTGCGCCCGGACGGGGTACCGCTGCTGACCGCACCCGGCCGCGCACCGTTACCGCTCCATCTTCCAGTAACTCGCAGAATACGCCGGCAGAAGCGATCCGCCGCCAAAATCATGCAGCTTCCCGGTAATGAGGTCAACCGCCTGCCCGCACCCCGCGTCAAAATGCGCGGTATAATCCGACGCATCCGCGTTGATCGCCACAAGCACGCGTTCATGCTCACTCTTTCTTTCGAAGATGATCTGGCGGTTCGTCAGAAGCACTTTCCGGTAACTGCCGTAATTGAGTGCTTCGGATTCCCTCTTTACCTTCGCAAGCGCCGCGATATACCCTGTCAGTTCGTTCCACTGCGGCTTGTCAAAGGCAGCCCGCAGAGCAAGGTCGTGGCCTTCGTCTTCCTTTCTCCCCCGCGCGCCAAACTCGCTTCCATAATAAATGCACGGAATTCCGGGAATCCCGAAAAGCATCGCGTAAATCAGCTTCAGATGCTCCCCGCAGGTCAGCGTGCTCGCGATCCGGTTGACGTCATGGTTGTCCACGAAGTTCATCAGATGCTTTCCGGTATAAAGGCACCACGGGTCCTGACCGAACTGCCGGTTCAGCGAATACTCGATCTCAAACATGTTCAGGCTGTTGAAGCTTGAATACATGCCTTTATAACATTCATAATTCGTTACGCTATGGCACATTTCATCATTCATGATCTGCCGGTAGTCGCCGCCCAGAATCTCGCCGATCAGGTAAAAGTCCTTTTTCTTCGCGTCCGTGAAGCTGCGCAGGCGCTTTAAAAAGTTCCGGTTCACCATGTACGCAACGTCAAGCCGCAGCCCGTCGATGCCGAAATAATCAATCCAGTAGTTGACGGCATCGATCAGATAATCGCAGACAGCGGGATTGTCGAGGTTCAGCTTCACAAGGTCGTAGTTGCCTTCCCAGCCTTCATACCAGAGGCCGTCATGAAAGGCGTCGTTCCCGTCAAAGTTTATGTAAAACCAGTCTTTATAAGGAGAATCAAACCGGTTCTTCAAGACATCCTGAAACTGCGTGAATCCGCGGCCGGCATGATTGAAGACGCCGTCCAGATAAATTCGGATGCCGGCTGCGTGCAGTGCGTCACAGACTGTTCTGAAATCTTCGTTCGTTCCAAGTCGCGTGTCGATCTTCTTATAATCTCTTGTATTATACCCATGTGTGTCCGACTCAAATACCGGCCCGAAATAGACCGCGTTAACATGAAGCTTCTGCAGATGGTCAATCCAGTCCACCACTTTCAGGATTCTGTGCGTCAGGATACCGTCGTTCTCAAACGGTGCCCCGCACATGCCGAGCGGATAAATCTGATACATTACGCTTTCTTCTGCCCACATAACACTTACCTCCTGTATATAGCAAGTATTATACTACGGCGCGACACTCCGGCTGTCATTTTCTTATCCGGTCAATTGTCAAAACAGACGCTCCCCCGCCGGTCCGCATCCGGTCAACCATTTGACCGTCCGGGTTATTGTACATCTATTCTGACAACGTCATTTCTTTTTAGAAGTCATGAATTTTCACGCAAAAAATAAAACTTTTGAGTCAATCGTCACACGAAATCCACAGTTTCCACAGAGTTATCCACATTTTCGTTGCATTTCGAAGGCCGTCCCGGCAGTGAAAACGGCGTCCGGGGAGCAGCAAATCACAAACTTTCCGGTCAATGCCTGAATCCTTGCTCTCAGAGCCACTCATTCCAGAACTTTTCCAGAAGCTCCGGCAGCTCCGCCGCCGTCGTCTCCCTGGCATTGTCCCATTCGAGAGGAAACAGACGCCGGTAAGGGGGCGTTACAAACCGCCCGTCGAGAAGCCCGATCGCGCCGACATCGTCCGCGGTCCGGATGACGCGCCCCGCGGCCTGCAGAACCTTATTCATCCCCGGAAACCGGTAAGCAAAGTCAAAGCCGGACTCTCCTGCCCTGTCAAAATATTTCCTCAGAAGTTCTCTCTCCGGTGAAACCTGCGGCAAACCTGTTCCGACGATCATGGCGCCGATCAGAGAATCTCCGCGAAGATCGATGCCCTCGCTGAAAATTCCGCCGAGAATGCAGAACCCCAGAAGACTCCTGTCACTGCGCGGCTCCTGAAACATCGACAGAAACTGCTCTCTTTGCAGCTCGTTCATGCCGCTTCTCTGCCGGATGCAGGAGATATCCGCCGCCGGCACCGAATGATCCGGGAAAAGGCCTGCCAGGGTCAGTTGTGTATACTGTGTGCTTTCAAAGACAGGAGCGCCGCCGAAAAGCCCCGATCTTCTGCCGGACGCCGGTATCACGGCACTTTCCTCCTGCGGTGTGATTCCCAGATATTTGCGCTCGAAAATGTCCGCCACCGACTTCATGAACTGATACGACGGGAAAAAGATCATATAGTTGCCATGGCGCTGGCCGGTGAAATTATGAATGCAGTCCGCGATTTTTTCGTATTGTCCGGGTGAACGCTCCTTATACCTGCTTGTCACGTCCCTGATGACAAAGAGCGCTCGTTTCTCCGGATCAAAAACTGATCCCGCGTACACTTCATAGTCCTCCGGCGTTCCGCCGAGAAGCTTCTTATAATACTGAATCGGAAGAAAGGTCGCCGAGAAAAGGATCGAGGCACGCCCCGGATCCATGCATTCTTTCAGGTTCTTCCCGGGATCAACGCAGAACAGCCGGACAATAAACCTTCCTTTTCCATCGGCTTGTTTGTCATCTTGTTGACCCTCTTCCTCAACAGATGCGTAAGTCACATAATGCTGATCCCGCTTCTCCAGAATCAGCACAAAATGGTCGATCAGAAAATAAAAGTTTAACAGATCATCATGTATTTCTTTTTTTCTGCGCCGCAGCGGGTCCTGCCGCGCCTGTCCGTTCTGCTGCTGTATCCGTTCCTGCGCAAGTATGTTTCCAAGTTCCAGATCCAGCTCGCGGACAGCGTCGGAGAGCCGGTCAATTTCCGGCATCACCAGAAAACCGCCGGCCTCCTCTGTGCGTTTGCGGTATTCCAGCATAACTTTATTTGCTTTCGAGAGTTTCTTCTCCAGTGAAGGATAGATACCGGTCACGAGACGCCTCGCCGAAAGCAGGTCTTCTTTTGCAACAGACGCGCTGTACATATCCCGGCCGCGCTCCACGAGATTGTGCGCCTCATCAATGAGGAAGAGATACTCCCGTTTTCTTCCCTCCGTGAAAAAACGCTTCAGCTTCACATGCGGATCGAAAACATAGTTATAGTCCCCGATGACCGCATCCGCGAAAAGACTCATGTCAAGCGACAGCTCGAACGGACATACCTGATACTTTTCGGCGCATTTTTCGAGCTTGTCCCGTGAATAATTATCCGTTGTAGTGAGCAGTTCGAACATGGCCTCGTTCACGCGGTCGAAATGGCCTTTCGCCCGCGGGCAGGCTTCCGGATTGCAGTCCGGCTTGTCAAGTATGCAGATTTTGTCTTTCGCGGTCAAAACAACGCTCTTGAAGAGCAGTCCGTTCTCCCGCAAGAGGTCTATGGTGTCGGCGGTTCCTGCTCTCGTGACTGTTTTGGCGGTCAGATAGAAAATCTTCTCTGCCTTACCTTCGCCCATGGCTTTGATAGCAGGGAAAAGGGTCGTGATTGTTTTGCCGGTGCCGGTCGGCGCTTCGAGAAACAGCTTGCGCCCATGCACAATCGTGCGGTAGACGTCAGCCGCCAGCTCCTTTTGTCCTTTTCTGTAAGGAAATGGAAAAGCAAGATCCCGGATCGACTTTGTCCTGCGAAGCTGCCACAGGAACATGTATTCCGCCCATTTGCGGTATTCTTCCATCAGGGATGAGAAAAAGGCGCGCAGTGAATCCACTGTGTGCGCCTCATAGAAATACCGGATCGTGCCGCTGAACAGATTGACATAGGTCATCCGGATATTGATATGGTCAAGATCATGAAGTGCCGCGTACATGAAGGCATAACATTTTGCCTGCGCCAGATGCACCGGCTCAGGTCTGCGCATGCCGCGGAGCTTACGATACGTTGTTTTAATTTCATCAATGGTCCAGGCGCTTTCCGCATCGCCTTCGCGGAAACGCGGCGGAATACTGCCATAATAAATGCCATCCGCACGCCCTTCGACGACGATCGTCGCATCGTCCAGATACGGCTTTGCGGGCACCGCGCCTTTCTCTTTGTCCGGAAGGCGTCCTGCCTGTCCCTGCCTTTCACCGTCCACTCTCTTCTCGAACTGCCAGGCGATTTTCAAAGGTACTTCGGCCTGATAGCCTTCGCCGGCAGACTTCTGGATCTGGCGGTGCATGCGCGAGCCTTCGAGCATTGCGTCGGACGGCGCGCCGGCAGTTCGATTGTCGAGGTTGCCGGAACGCAGTAGAAACTCTACCAGATTCCGGACCGAAATTGTGATTTCCGTGTACATAGGAACATTGTACAGCGAAACCGGTCCGTCCGCATCAGCAATTCTCTTCAGTATGCTGCCGCGAATTCCCGGAGCCTTTTCTCAAAGGCATCGCTGTGTCCGCTGTAGGAAACAACAAGGGTATCCTTGAAATCCAGTCCCATGACGCCGAGTATGGATTTCGCGTCCACCGTGCAGCGGGTTCTGTGTCTTCCCGCGATATCTACGTCAAAATTGCAGCCGGCCGCGGCACGTACAAATTCAGGTGCCTGTTCCGGAGTCAGTCTGATATTTCTGATTGTTCTCATGCAGTCCTTCCTTTCCTGAAGTTCTGTACACGAAGCTGCACCGCGCCGCAGCGCGGGCACTTCGCATGGAATGAAATGGTTTTCAATCGTGTTTCACATTATATCGGTTTTCTTTTCTTTGTAAAGCCGTGTTTTCGACAAGAATTATTATCGATTTATAAAACCATTGTACATGTTTGCCTTGAAGGCTTTGCGTGAAGGCCCCGTTATCGTCAGTTTTGACTTGAAAACAGCATATAAATGCGATTTAATGTGTTAGGTATCGGATCCGTTTATCAGGAAACCAGTATTAGAAACGAGGGTGCACATGGAACATCTTACCATTCCCAAAGGGTATGAATCCGCTTTAAACCTGCATGAGACGCAGGTGGCGATTAAAGTTGTCAAGGATTTCTTTCAGAATCTTCTGGCCGAGCGTCTGAATCTTCTGCGTGTATCGGCTCCTCTGTTCGTTGATCCCAAATCCGGACTCAACGACAATCTGAACGGTGTGGAGCGCCCGGTCGCGTTTGATATCAAGGAGCAGAACGGCCGGGAAGCCGAGGTCGTTCAGTCCCTCGCGAAGTGGAAGCGCTACGCGCTTAAGAAGTACGGCTTCGGCGTAGGGGAAGGCCTTTACACGGATATGAGCGCAATCCGCCGCGATGAAATCACGGACAATATTCACTCGATCTATGTTGACCAGTGGGATTGGGAGAAGGTTATCCGCAAGGAGGACCGCAACATGGAGACACTGCAGGATGTCGTCCGCAGCGTCTACCGTGTTCTGCGCAAAACAGAAAAGTACATGTCCATCCGCTACGACTATATTGAAGAGATTCTGCCGCACGACATTTTCTTCATAACAACGAAGGAGCTGGAGGAGATGTTCCCGGACAACACGCCCAAGGAGCGGGAATACTATATTACACAGGCAAAAGGCGCCGTCTGCCTGATGCAGATCGGCGATCAGCTTGAAAACGGCAAGCCGCACGACGGCAGGGCACCGGACTATGATGACTGGGCGCTCAACGCCGACATTCTTGTCTATTATCCTCCGCTGGACATCGCGCTCGAGCTTTCCTCGATGGGTATCCGCGTAGATGAAAAGTCTCTGGCAGAGCAGCTGAAGAAGGCAGGGTGCGAAGACCGTGCGCAGCTGCCGTTCCAGAAAGCGGTATTAAACGGTGAACTGCCTTACACGATCGGCGGCGGCATCGGACAGTCGAGGATCTGTATGTTTTTCCTGCGCAAGGCGCATATCGGCGAAGTGCAGTGTTCTGTCTGGCCGGATGAGGTCACGGCCGCGTGCGAGAAAAACGGCATTCATCTTCTTTAAAAAGTTTCTTGTTCTTTGATCGCGCATTCTATATAATATGTTTTTGTATACAGTTATACAAACCTTTGCAGAAAGATCATTACGATCAAGGAGGAAGGAACTATGTCATATGTTGAGGAAGTGTATGCCGGCCTTGTGGCCAAGCATCCGAATGAACCCGAGTTTCTCGAAGCCGCGAAACGCGTACTGGATTCTCTGGAGCCGATCGTAAGCGCTCATGAGGAGAAGTACAGAAGCGCGGCTCTTCTGGAAAGACTTGTAGAACCCGAAAGAATCATCACTTTCCGCGTTCCGTGGGTGGATGATCAGGGAAAGCCGCATGTAAACCTCGGTTACAGAGTACAGTTCAATTCGGCAATCGGACCGTACAAGGGAGGTCTGCGCTTCCATCCTTCCGTTAACCAGTCCATTCTGAAATTCCTCGGCTTTGAGCAGATTTTCAAGAACAGCCTGACCGGTCTTCCGATCGGCGGCGGCAAGGGCGGCTCCGATTTCGATCCCAAAGGAAAGTCGGATGCCGAAGTGATGCGTTTCTGCCAGAGCTTCATGACAGAGCTTTGCAAGTATATTGGCAAAGATACCGATGTACCGGCAGGTGATATCGGCGTCGGCGGACGTGAGATCGGCTATCTCTACGGCCAGTACAAGAGAATCACAGGTCTGTATGAAGGCGTTCTGACCGGCAAGGGTCTGACCTTCGGCGGCTCTCTCGCAAGAACCGAGGCAACCGGCTACGGACTTGTCTATATCACAAATGAAGTGGTCAAGGGCGCCGGAAAAGATCTGAAGGGAAAGACCATCGTCGTTTCCGGTTCCGGCAACGTTGCGCAGTACGCGATTCAGAAGGCTGAACAGCTTGGCGCGAAGTGTGTAACCTGCTCCGATTCCAACGGTTATGTATATGATCCGGACGGGATCAAGCTCGACGTTGTTTTTGATATTAAGCAGGGCCACCGCGGAAGAATCAAGGAATATGTGGAGAAGGTTCCGACCGCGCAGTATTTTGAGGGTCAGAAGCCGTGGAGCGTCCCCTGCGACATCGCTCTTCCGTGCGCGACGCAGAACGAGATTAACGGTGAAGACGCAAGAACTCTGATCAAAAACGGCTGCTGGTGCGTATGCGAGGGCGCGAACATGCCTTCGGACGCGGAAGCAATTGACGAGTACGAGAAAGCCCGCGAGGAAAAGGGCTTCCTGTTCATGCCCGCTAAGGCTGCAAATGCCGGCGGCGTAGCCGTATCTGCGCTTGAGATGAGCCAGAACTCCGAGAGACTCTCCTGGAGCTTTGATGAAGTGGATCACAAGCTCGAAGATATTATGAAAGATATCTACAGCAAGGTTTCGACCGCCGCGAAGACGTATGGTCACGAAGGCGACTTCGTTGTCGGCGCGAACATCGCCGGCTTCCAGAAGGTTGCGGAAGCAATGACTGCGCAGGGTCTCGTTTAATTCCCGCGGTATAACAGTCCATATCGTTTGTATCTCCCGAGACAGTGCAAAACAAGTCTTGTTTTGCACTGTCTTTTTATGTCCGCAATTCTCTGTATGCTTTTCCGGTCGCATGCGTTAAAATGAGCTTGGCCCCGCGTTAAAAGGCGCGGCAGAACAATTCTTTTAAGTGAGGATACCATGCAGCAATTTGAGCTGATTGCTCCGTGCCATTTCGGGCTCGAGAGTGTTTTAAAGGATGAAATCTATGATCTTGGTTACGAGATCAGCGCCGTCGAAGACGGGCGTGTTACCTTTACCGGCGACGCGGAGGCGATTGTCCGCGCCAATATCGGCCTTCGGAGCGCGGAGAGGGTTCTGTTAAAAGTCGGATCGTTCCACGCGGAAACGTATGACGAACTGTTTGAGAAAACAAAAGCGCTGCCGTGGGAAAAATTTCTGCCGCGTAACGCGAAGTTCTGGGTGACCAAGGCAGCAACCGTGAAAAGCCGGCTCTTCTCTCCTTCCGACATCCAGTCCATCATGAAAAAGGCAATGGTCAGCCGGATGTCCGAACATTATCATCTGGTACGTTTTCCGGAAGACGGAGCAGAATATCCTGTCCGGGTCTTTCTGAAAAAGGACGAGGTAACTGCCGCGATTGACACCACCGGAGAATCTCTGCACAAACGCGGCTACCGGAAGGCCGCCGTCAAGGCGCCGATTGCCGAGAACCTCGCGGCAGGCCTTCTGATGCTGACACCCTGGAAGCCCGGCAGAATTCTTGTTGATCCGTTCTGCGGCAGCGGTACATTTCTGATCGAAGCAGCGATGATTTCCGCCGGAATTGCTCCGGGAATGAACCGCTCGTTTACCGCGCAGTCCTGGACTAATCTGATCCCGGAGGAGCTCTGGGATGAAATCCGGCAGGAAGCAAAGGAAGCCGTTAATCTGAACATACAGACCGATCTGCAGGGCTTTGACATCGATCCGGACGCGGTCGCAGCAGCCAGAGAGAACGCAAAACTCGTCGGCGTCGCCGATCTGATCCACTTTCAGGTTCGTCCGGTCAGTGCCCTCTCCCATCCCAAAAAGTACGGATTTATCATCACGAATCCGCCTTACGGCGAGCGTCTGACTTCCGGAACCCGGGGCGGAGAGAAATATCCCGCAGGGGCGCATCCTTCCGCGCGGCCGGAAGATCCTCTTCTTCGCGCAAAAACGCAGTCGGAACTCACAGAGCTCTATCATACGTTGGGAGAGCGCTTCCGGGCGCTTGATTCCTGGTCAATGTATCTGATCACCTCCTACGCGGACGCGGAGCGGGCTCTTGGGTTTTCCGCCGCCAAAAACCGCAAGATCTACAACGGGATGATCAAGACCTATTTCTATATGTTTCCGGGGCCGAAGCCGCGGGGACATAAGCCGCAGGGTCAATAACGCCAGCGCCGGGCCGGATTTTCCGGCCGCGGATCAGAACGAGGAACGCGCATTGAAATTACAGATAATATTTGCAACAGGAAATCAGAATAAAGTCCGTGAAATCAGGGAAATTCTGTCCGATCCGGACATTGCGGTCCTTTCCATGAAAGAGGCAGGGGTCTTCGCGGAACCCGAGGAAAACGGCACTACTTTTGAGGAAAACGCGCGCATAAAGGCACTTGCCGTATCGGAGCTTGTACGGCAGCGGATCAGGCAGTGCAGGGAGGCCGGCAAAGCGGCCGGTGAAGGCAGCGCGGAGGCCCGCAAAGGGGCCGGTGAAGGCAGTGAAGCAGCAGTCACATCGGCTGTTTTCGGCGATAAAACACTTGATCTGCGCATTCCGATCGTTGTTATGTCCGATGACTCCGGTCTTGTCATTGACGCTCTGGGCGGCATGCCCGGCATTTATTCGGCGCGCTATATGGGCCATGAAACTTCCTATACGCTGAAAATGCGGCGGCTTCTTGAAGAGATGAAGGATGTCCCGGACGAAAAGCGCACGGCGCGCTTTGAGGCTGCGGTCGCTGCTGTTTTTCCCGAAGGACTGGACCCTGCCGCGAACTCGCTCGAATGCCGCACCGTGACCGGCACAATGGAAGGTTACATTGCGCATGAAATCCGCGGCACAAACGGTTTTGGCTACGACCCGTTCTTCTATCTTCCGCAGTTTCACATGACAAGCTCCGAGATCAGTCCGGAGCAGAAAAACGCCGTCAGTCACCGCGGCAAAGCCGTCCGCGCCATGATGGAAATCCTGAAAGGAATTGCGAATTCATGAAGCCGCAGCACGTTCTGATTGTCAGTGATACGCATTCGAAAGACATCGTTTATTATCAGGTTGTAAAAAAGGAAGCGCCTCTTACCATGGTCGTCCATGCCGGTGATGCCGAGGGACACGATGACAGGCTTGCCGCGATCTGCAAGGTACCTTTTTACTGTGTCCGCGGCAACAACGACTTCTTTTCGGATCTGCCGTCCGATCTGGAATTTTATATCGGCGATGTGAAGGCTTTTCTGACGCACGGGCACCATTATTACTGCTCCTTTACGGAAGCGGACATGATTGATGAGGCAAGGCGGCGTTCGTGTCAGATTCTGATTTACGGGCATACCCACCGGCCGACAGTACACTTTGCGGACGGCATTCTGGTTCTGAATCCCGGAAGCCTTACGTATCCGAGGCAGTACGACCACCGGCCTTCCTATATCATCCTGAATGTCGATGAAAACGGGACACCTTCCGCCGAGATCCGGTATGTGTGAATTTCGCTTCGGTTGTCTGCCGATGCCTGCATCCGGTGTCTGCATCCGGTTTTTCGCTCCGTGTGCCTGCCGGTGCCTGCATCCGGTTTTTCGCTTTTGATGCCCGCCGGTAATTTCCGGCAAAACCGAAAGATCTTCTATTTTGCCGGATTTCTTTCTTGCAAAACATAGATTTTCCGGCTTTTGCAGGAATATTTCAAGCAATGTCTCCGATTTCATCCTGCAAATTTCTTATTTTGCAGGATTTGCAGGAAACGTTTCCTGCAGGCGCCGGAAGCCCCCTGCACAGGCAGACAGAAATACAATAAATCTTCCGGTAATTTCAAAAAAACATTTGACATTGGTAGGTCACTATAATATAATCAATTTTGCGTCACGGGGATAGCTTTTATCCCTCACATAATAATTCTTATGATCTGCGGGTGTAGTTCAGTGGTAGAACACCAGCCTTCCAAGCTGGATATGTGGGTTCGATTCCCATCACCCGCTTTTATGTGTCCGTAGCTCAGCTGGATAGAGCATCGGCCTTCTAAGCCGAGGGTCTGGGGTTCGAATCCCCACGGGCACACGGATTACGGATCGTAATCAACACCACAGATACAACCTAGTTTGTATCGCAGCATGGTGGGTATGGCGTAGTTGGCTAACGCGCCAGATTGTGGTTCTGGAGATCGTGGGTTCGAGCCCCACTACCCACCCTTATATGCAGCATCGCATTGGGCTATCGCCAAGTGGTAAGGCACAGCACTTTGACTGCTGTATTCGCCGGTTCGAATCCGGCTAGCCCAGTTCGGGCGATTAGCTCAGGTGGTAGAGCACTTGACTTTTAATCAAGTTGTCGCGGGTTCGAGTCCCGCATCGCTCATGAGGATGTAGGCTCTCTGAAAACGCCATGTTTTCAGAGAGCCTTTAACAATTCCATAATCGCATGTATATGCAGTTGTGGCGAAACTGGTAGACGCGCAGGATTTAGGTTCCTGTCTCCCGAGAGGTGAGGGTTCGAGTCCCTTCAACTGCACTCTTTTTACTTCACTTTTCTTCCCCGAAAATCAGAAAGGTCTGCCGGATCTGATACCCGACCAATCTTAAAACCGCGAACCGCCTGATCCATACTTTCCAGTGCTTTATATGATACTTCCTCTACTTTATGAGATTGAATGCAACTATTATTGGAAGCAGTAGAATCCCCAGTAATATCCACAACATAGTCAAGTCCTTTCCTGTACATATGTAAGCACTCGCTTCCTGACATTATATATATTATATTTTATATCTGCACACTCCCGGCATCAGGAAAACAGCTGTACAAAAAAATCTCCCGGCACAGCCACATCACTGGCTGCGCCGGGAGGTTTGCTCATTCGGCTTGTAAAAGTTTATTTCACGCTGACCGTCTTCTCTTCCTTCTCTGCCTCATAGTCCGGATGATTCGACTTCCAGAGTCTGTCCGCCGTCGCCGCCCAGTCGCCGGCATAGCGGTCGCACTTCGAGCAGAGATGATCGACATCTTCCTTGGATTCCATATCCGTGGAATGTGCGCCGGTCTCCTTGACCATCTCTCTCAATATCTGCGGATTCTCCAGCATCGGGCAGGGTCTCAAGTGGTTGTCATTAAACGGCTGGTTCTGCTGATATGCCTTGAACAGCGGCTGCTGCAGGCACTCCAGCAGGCTCTTGTCGTGAATGTTCGCGCCCGAATAGTGAATGAAGACGCAGGGCTCCACATCGCCGTTCGGATTGATATGGCAGTAAACTCTGCCGCCGGCAATGCAGCCGTGAATGAATTCGCCGTCATTCTGGAAATCCATTGTAAAGATCGGCTTGCCGCCTTCAAATCCGCGGATCTCGCGCACTCTGTGATACATGTACTCTCTCTGCTCGGGTGTCAGCAGAAGGTCTGTCGAAGCCGCGTTTCCAACCGGCATATAGTGGAAATACCATGCCCACTTCACGCCATGCTCGATCAGCATATCCAGGAATTCATCCGAGGTCACGACTTTATAGTTCGCGCTCGTGTAGCAGATCGAAGTGCCGAATGCCAGGCGGTGTGCCTTCAGGCAGTCCATTGCCTTCATGACTTTCTCGAAATCGCCGGCTCCTCTTCTCGCGTCATTGACATTCTGGAAGCCTTCGACCGAGATATTCACAGTGAAGTTTCCAAGGCGGAGCATGTTCTCGCAGAATTTGTCGTCAATGAGCGTGCCGTTTGTAAATGCCGAGAAGAAGCTGTGATTATGCTTCTCGCAGAGTTTCCAGATATCGTTGATCCGTACGGTCGGCTCGCCGCCGGTCATCAGGAACGCGTGAATACCGAGTTCCTCGGCCTGCGTGACGATCCGGTCCATGTCTTCGTACGAAAGATTCATCTGATGGCCGTACTCCGCAGCCCAGCAGCCCGTGCAGTGCAGGTTGCAGGCGCTCGTAGGATCAAAAAGGAGAATCCACGGGATATTGCAGCCGTATTTCTTCGCGTTCTCCTGCGTTGTCTTATACCCGCGGAAGCCGGCCTCATAACCGAGATTTAACGCCGCGGACTTGAGCTGTCCCAGATCAACACTGTCAAAAAGATCGTTTGTGAATTTATTCCACTTGCTGTCCGGATTCTCATAAATTCCGCGCAGCTTGTCGAAAGCTTCCGGCTTCCATGTGTTTCCGAGAACTTTCTGCATCAGGTCGATGAACTGAATCATTGCCTTCTCACGGTCTTTCGATACATGATTCATCGCGGCATCGACGGCAACTTCAAATAACTTCCGTTCAGCGGCATGCGTAATTGATCCCATGATATAACCTCGCTTCATCTGTAGATTTTAGTGTGAATAACGAAATGGCGAAAATTTATGACCACCGGTCATTCATTCTTTTATTATAAGACATACGCAGCTTTTTTCAAGAGGTAGTTTCTATCGGAGATCCGCCACGCTGGCGCCTTCATAAAGCGTTCCTTCCACAATCACCCTTTCAATCACCGTCGTCTTCGGATGCTCAATCATATCGATGAGCTTCCCTGCCGCGAGACGGCCGATCCGGTCCGTATCCTGCCGCAGCGTCGTCAGCTTCGGCTCCAGATGCCGGCCGATCCGGATACCGTCATACCCGGCGACCGACATGTCCCCGGGGATCGAAAGCCCGCAGCTTCGGATCGCGTTAATGCCGCCAAACGTGGCAAAATCGTCCGGATAAAGGATACAGGTCGGCGGGTTCGGGAGATCGAGAAGCTGCAGTGTCCTGACGTAGGTTTCGTCCGTATTGCGGTACGGCGCTTCCAGCACATATTCATCCGGAACTTCCAGTCCCAGATCGAACGCGGTCCTGTAGAAACTGGACAGACGGCTCTGCGTTACCGCCGAATCCGCGCCGTGGATGTAAGCGATCCTGCGATGCCCCATCTGATACACATACGTCAGCAGATCCTTCATTCCCTGCACGTTGTCCGAAAGGACCACCATCCGGTTATCAAAAACATGATCGATCGTCACAATCGGAATATTACTGCGGACAAGCTCTATAACGTCCGGATCGTCAAAATCCACACATGCGATGCATACCCCGTCAAACCCCCGGTATCTGGCATGCGCGAGATATGACATCCGGTTCATACGGGATTTATTGCTGTTGATGAAAGTCAGATCATAGCCGCGCGCCTCCGCCTCCCGCTTGAAGCTGTCCAGAAGCGCCGCATAATAATCGTGCGTAAGTCCGCTCTGCGCTTCATCTACAAACAGAATGCCGAGATTGTAAGTCCGGTTTGTCTTGAGCGCTTTCGCTGCCGAATTCGGCATGTACCCCAGTTCTTCCGCGCGTTTGCGGATCCGCTTTTTAGTTTCCGTACTGACGTCATTGTGATCATTCAGCGCCTTGCTCACAGTGGCAACGGAAACCCCGCAGGCTGAGGCGATATCTTTGAGTGATACCATGTTCTGCCCCCTTCAGAAAATGCATTTTCAGTGGAAACTCTTAATCGTTTTCGATTCTATCATAATATAAATGCCGGATGAATTCAATGCAACTGATGGATAACTGTCATTTTTCCGTGATATTCCGCATTGTTGTTGCATTCCATCCCTGCCCGTGTATATAATGTTCGCAAAAGTTTTGCGCCCTCTTACTTAATCGTTTAATATTCCTGCGGGGCATTGTCAGTGCTTCCACAGATTCACGCGTAAAACAGCAAGCATATGCAGATTGGGGGTTCCAATGAAATTCGGACATTATGATGATCAGCACAGAGAATATGTGATCACAACGCCGAAAACACCGCTTCCGTGGATCAACTACCTCGGAAACCAGGACTTTTTCAGCCTGATATCGAACACCTGCGGGGGGTATTCCTTTTATAAGGACGCCAGACTTCTGCGTCTGACGCGCTACCGCTACAACAACGTCCCTTATGACAGCAACGGAAAGTATTTCTACATCAAGGACGAGGATACCATCTGGAATCCCGCCTGGCAGCCGTCCAAAACAGACCTCGACGCCTACGAATGCCGTCACGGCATGGGTTACAGCCGCTTCACAGCTGCAAAGAACGGCATAGCGAGCGATCTGTTATGTTTTGTCCCTCTTGGAGACGCCTGTGAGCTGCAGCAGCTGAAACTGACAAATACAGGATCACAGCCGAAGGCAATCCGGCTTTTCTCCTATGTCGAGTGGTGTCTGTGGAACGCTTCGGACGACTGCGAGAATTTCCAGCGGAACCTTTCCACCGGCGAAGTGGAAATCGAGGACGGCGGCTCTACGATCTATCACAAGACCGAGTACCGGGAGCGCCGCAATCACTACGCGCTCTATTCCGTAAACGCGAAGGTGGACGGTTTTGATACGATCCGTTCCGAATTTATGGGCTTCTACAACGGCCCGGAGAGGCCGCAGGCAGTGCTGGACGGCGCCTGCAGAAATTCTGTTGCAAGCGGCTGGTCGCCTGTCGCAGCGCAGCAGATCAACGTCCTTCTTGCTCCCGGCGAGACACGTTCGTTCGTCTTTGTTCTGGCGTATATCGAAAATCCCGACGATGAAAAGTGGGCGGCGGGAACCACCGCGTCCGACGGCATCATCAACAAAGAGCGGGCGCACGCGCTTCTGGCCAAATACAGGACGGACAGCGCTGTCACGGCAGCCTTCGAAAATCTTCACGCTTGCTGGGATCAGCTCCTCTCCCGCTTTACCGTACAGTCCGCGAACGGGAAGGTCGACCGTATGGTCAACACCTGGAACCAGTATCAGTGCATGATCACTTTCAATATGAGCCGTTCCGCGTCGTACTATGAATCCGGCATCGGGCGCGGCATGGGCTTCCGCGATTCCTGTCAGGACCTTCTCGGCTTTGTGCACCTGATTCCGGAGCGGGCAAGACAGAGAATCATCGATATTGCTTCGACGCAGTTCAAGGACGGCAGCGCTTATCACCAGTATCAGCCGCTCACGAAGAAAGGCAATGCCGGCATCGGGTCCGGCTTCAACGATGACCCGCTGTGGCTGATCGCAGCGGTCAGCGCTTATACAAAGGAAACCGGTGATTATACGATTCTGGACGAGATGGTTCCGTATGATAACGACGAAAGTGCGGCCACCACGCTTATGGAACATCTGCGGCGTTCGCTTGACTTTACAATCACGCACAAGGGACCGCACGGACTTCCTCTGATCGGGCGCGCGGACTGGAATGACTGTCTGAATCTGAATTGTTTTTCGAAGCATCCCGGCGAATCGTTCCAGACGTTCGGTCCCAGTGAAGGACCGGTTGCGGAGTCTGTGTTCATCGGCGGCATGTTCGTCAAATACAGCGAGGAGTACGCACTTCTTGCAGATATCCGTGGTGATCATAAGGAGGCGGAAAGAGCAAGAAAGGAACGACAGGACATGTACCGCGCAGTCACGACCGCCGGCTGGGACGGCGACTGGTTTGTCCGCGCGTATGACGCTTCCGGTCATAAAGTCGGCTCCCATGAATGCGAGGAGGGAAAGATCTTCATCGAGCCGCAGGGATTCTGTGTTCTTGCCGGGTGCGGCGTGAAGGAAGGGCTCGCGGACAAGGCCCTCGATTCGGTGGAAAAATATCTGGATACAAAGTACGGCGTCATGATCCTGCAGCCGCCGTACACAAGGTATCATCTGGAGCTTGGCGAGATTTCTTCGTATCCGCCGGGATACAAGGAGAACGGTGCGATTTTCTGCCATAATAACCCGTGGGTTTCGATTGCGGAAACGGTCTGCGGACACGGTGCGAGAGCGTTCGAAATCTACAAAAAGACCTGCCCGGCCTATATCGAGGACATCAGTGAAATCCATCGCACAGAGCCGTATGTCTATTCGCAGATGGTTGCCGGCAAGGATGCGAAATTCTTCGGTGAAGGCAAAAACAGTTGGCTCACCGGCACCGCCGCATGGACGTTCGTGGATATTTCCCAGTTTATTCTCGGCGTGATGCCGACACACGAGGGATTGTCAATAAATCCCTGTGTGCCTCCGGATTTCGGTGATTTCGATATTACACGCCTCTTCCGCGGTGTCACCTATCATATCCATGTGTCGAATCCTTCGCATGTGGAAAAAGGCGTCCGGAGCCTTACGGTGGACGGCCAGTCTGTACATGGTTGCGTCATTCCGTTTGATCCGTCGAAGAAGGATGTGCGGGTGGAGGCTGTTTTAGGCTGAAACTTTTGTGTTGACTTTCCGCCTCTCCTGGGTTATAGTATAGATTGTCGCCAAGAAAGGCGGATATGTATGTGTAGCTCAGCTGGATAGAGCGTCTGGCTACGGACCAGAAGGTCGCGAGTTCGAATCTTGTCACATACAGAGATCATGAAATCCCTGAGCCCTTACGAAAGAGGGTTCAGGGATTTTTCTTTTTGTCCGCCGCTTTACTAAATTTGTATAAGGACGGAACAATATAGTCAGCAGATTTTCCTTAATTCCTGATCTCTCGCAGTATCATCTGCAGCAGCTCGCTCACGCCATTCGCCAGCTGTTCAATCTTCTGAATCCGGACATACTCTTTCCCGTAAATCAGGTGCAGATTTTCAAGATTCGTATTCGGCCCGAGATAGATTGCTGCCGTGCGGATGCCCTCGGAGCGCAGGGATTTTACCGCTTCTGCCGTATTGCGGACCGCTTCTTCGCCCTCATACTCTCTTTCGAAGAAAGATCCTTCCTTCGCAGGCATCCTCGTTGAATCATTCGGGCTCGCGTCGGTAAGAATCAGCAGGATTTTTTTGCCGGAGGATGTGACAGCACTGTTCTGGTACATCTGAGCAGCGGCTGTTTTAAGCGCAAGCCCGTCCCTGTTCCAGCCGGCAGCGTAATAACCGAAGATTCCCTCGCAGCGGGCGTCTTTGTACTGTTTGAGCAGCTGTAGCACGGTATACCCACGGAGCGAGCGGAACGCGCTTACCTGTACCGGCACATGGCACTTCTCCAGACTTTTTGCGATGACATAAGCCTGCGAAGCGATCTCTTCCTGTGAATTCAGCCGGGATGCCGAAGCGTCCAGCAGGATATCCACACTGAGATCGTGTTCAACCTCGTCGCCGGGGCGTTCAAAGACATACGGGTCATCCATGACAGCAAGCCGGTAGGCTTTTTCGCTGTTAAGGCGTCCGGCCCTTGCTTTAACAGGAAGTGGCTGCGCATAAGAGGCAAAAATCGTATCCATCTGCGCCGAAAGCCTGCGGACGCTTCCTGCTATCAGCATGCCGTTTCTGCGGTAATATTCAATGTTTTTCTCCCTCTGACGGGCAATATCCTTTGCTACGTCCTTCGCGCTTCGATTATCCGAGCTGTTGACCCGCGCCTGCTGCGAAAGTGTCCGGTGCTGCTGCGCGCCGCCGGAAGAAGCCGCGGACGGCATTTCGCCTGCCTTTGTAATCCAGAGCCGGCAATAGGCGTCATCCTCTTTGCACAGATCGTTCTCGAGAACGCGCATATCTGCCTCATTGTACATGCACGGGCCAAAACATGCCCTGATATACGCGAGATCTTCCGCGGCATCGGCCGAGTTATGCAGCTCATGCTGATTATGCAGAAGCCGGACGCTGCCTTCTCTGTCGCCGTGTCCGGTTCCCGTCCGGACAAGCAGTACATCCAGCTGCCGCGTTTCGTGATGCAGGACTTTGCGCAGAACCTTGTCCGCAAGCGAACCCTTCCGCAGCTGCCGCACGTTTGTTTCTTTCTCTCCCGTGCGGAAGTGGAAGAATTCCAGAAGGAACGCCTGCATCCTCTCAATCACCTGCTCCGTATCAAGAGAGCCCGGGAAGCGCAAAGCCTCCTCCATCTTCTTTTCTCTTGCCGAAAGAAGCGGCATTTTACGGCCGGTCACCAGCGCCCAGCGGGCCTGCTGCTCGTTGTAGACCAGCATGCTCTGCAGCATCATCTGCTGCCTCGAAAGCGACTGCTGAACCCTGAAAAAGTCTTCGGCACGGCGCCTGCGCAGCTGTGACAGGATCGGCCTTGACGGAAGCTCCTTCTCGTACACGCAGTTCTCAAGACCCAGCCACAGAAGCGCGTCGTACTCGTCTGTTTTGCTGCCGCGGCTGTAGCTGTAAAAGAAATCGCTGATTTTCGGAAGGTCGAGCCACTTATCCACCAGGCCGATGATCATATTGAAGTAGAAATCCGGCTTCCCGTTCGGATAGAACGCCATGAACGGCGTTTCGAAATCATAACGTCCCGCAGCATTCCATATTATATTGAGCGCGCGGCGCTGCGCGCCGCTGTAATGCCTCTTGATCATTGCGCGAAAACATCACCCTTCGTCAGGCTGTCCGGCACGCGAGCCGAAATCACATCGTGGATCAGGCTGCGTTCGTAGGCGTCAAATGTTTTATTTGTGATACACATATCGAGTGCATCGCCGCTCGTAAGACCTTTGTCGATCAGACTGATCGCGTCGAGAAGGCCGCGCAGGTCCAGTGCTCTGTCGGAAATCTCGCTGTTTTGCGCCTTGTTCGCGAGCTCATAGAAAAGGCGTACAAACTGGCCGCAGATCTGGTCCCGCATCGACGGAAATCTTCTCTTCAGAAGCTTTGTCAGGTCCTCGTCGGAGATGAGCGGCATGTCAAGCACTGCGAAACGAGACGTCAGTGCCTCATTCAGCTCCCGCGTGCCGGCATAGCCGTAATTCATCGTCCCGATAAAGCGGGTTTCCGGGCGCACAACGATTTTGTCATATCCGGGCACATCGATCACGTGCCGGAAGTCCAGCGTCGAGTGCAGAACAGCAAGCGCCTCGTTCTTCGCCATATTGATTTCATCGAGGACGCCGAAGCCGCCGTTCACTGCGCACAGATATACCGGCCCCGGGCGGAAAACCACCTTTTCGCCGTTGAACGTATCGGTGCCGATCAGATAGGCCGCATCCGCGTTGATATGGAACGAAACATTCCACAGAGGGCGCGCAAAAACAGCACAGAGGTTCTCGGCAAGCACATTCTTGCCGGTGGCCTTCGGCCCCGCAAGCAGCAGGTTCTCTCCGGCAAGAAGTGCCGCCAGTGCCTTTTTCCAGACATCTTTGCCATAATAAAACAGCTCCGGAGACGGCATCCTTGTCTGCAGCGCTTCATCTGCGCCGTACTTTTCGCGGAATGCCTTCACACCTTCGATCAGCTGACTGTCAATGCCTTCTTCCGAAAGAAAAGCAAGAATCGCATCATCCATCATTACCACCACCTTTATCACTAACCTGTTTACCGGTAGTCCATAACAAGGAACATCGGCTTTACGGCAACAACCTCTTCATATTCCTGCTGCGATACCTTGACGGTATTGTTCAGGGCTTTCAGATCATTCTTAACCGTTTCGAGCGCTTCCTGCGCTGTCTGTGCCCTGCCCTCGCGGATCACACGGATCATTCTGTCCAGGACAACCGGATGTGCGTAGCGGGCGGGCACCGGAAAGCTCTGATCAGATCCAATATATTCCGATACCTTTGCAAGGACTGCGTCCCAGTCTTTCTGCGCGGCTTTTCTGTTATTGGTTCTTGAAGGAAGAACGCCGCTGGCCAAGAGTAAAAACAGAAAGGCCGTCGCAAACATAATTGCATACAGCCCCGCGTCGCGCTCTCCGGAAGCGATCTTATAGATGCCGAACGCCAGTGCCGCAATCGAAATCGCAAGGATGAACGCGGCCGCAGCCTTGATCGATGTCTTGCGGCCGTCAATCGCGCGCTTTCTTCTTGCCGCGCCGGCAAGCGCATCGGACAGCTCCGGCCTGCGCTCCAGATATTCTTTTGCATGCCGCAGCGTCTTGATCGTATCTTCGGCTTTCTCCGGCAGTTCTTTAAGATATCTTGCCTCTTCCGCCGCCCTTGCGGCAGCCAGCTTCTCGTCAGCCTTGCGGCTGTGCGTTTTGATTTCCGGGTGTTTTCTTTCGATTTCGCGCAGAAGCTCGTCGACCTGCTCTTCAAATTTGAAATTGCATTGTTTTTCCAGACCGTTCGAAAATTCCACAACCAGATAGGCCATGGACGCGAAGATCCCCTTGCCTGTGTAACCGCCCCTGCTCATCGCGATCCTCTTATAGACTCTGCGGACATCGCCGTAGAGAACATAATAGCGGCGGTCGAGGTAAAAACTGTTCAGATACATTGCCTTCTCGCCGAGTCCGCAGGGGCCGATTTTGCGGCAGCTCTTCTTGTCCCGTGCGAGTGCCCCGGGATCCAGCTTCTGATTTCCTAATGGTTTGGGTGCAAAAATCATATTTATACCAGCTCTCTGTAAAATTTATATTCACTGCGCACAGTAACCGGAAATGCGCAAAGAGGTGGGATCCGAAAAATCCCGGGTCCCACCTGCTTTCAGGTCAGGTCCTGGAAGGCTCTGACCCGTGTGTTCAGTTGTAAGAAATGCTTATGCAGCAGCTTCTGCCTTCTTGGCTGCCCGAAGGAACAGCGCAAGGAAAAGGATGATGAAGAAAATCCCCGCCGGATAAGCAACCGCCGTATTGAGACGGAAGAACTTGATGAGGCCAAGGCATTCCGGAGCCATCATGAAGTAGGTTGAAGAAACGCCGGTCATGAACATTGCGGGCAGAGCCGCGATCCAGTAGTTCTTCTTCTCCTTCGCGAGATACATAGCCGCGGACCAGAGAACGATCATCGCCAGTGTCTGGTTTGTCCAGGAGAAATATCTCCAGATAACTGCATAGGACAGGAAGCCAAGCGTATTGCCAAAGCCGAGGAAAGCGCCGACGCCAAGAACCGGGATGCAGAGCTTGAGTCTGTTCGCGTAGGACTCCTGATCGATCTTGAACCAGTCGGCAAGTGTAAGTCTTGCGGAACGGAACGAAGTATCGCCGGAAGTAATCGGGCAGGCAATAACGCCGAGCATTGCGAGAACAACGCCGACAGAACCCATGGTCTTTACGCAGACATCATAGATCGCTGCGGACTGGCCGGCCGCCAGAGCTTCCTTCAGGCCTGTGTTCAGGCCGCCTTCTACCGCGTACAGCGAGCAGCCGGCTGCCGCCCATACAAGAGCGATAATGCCTTCTGCAACCATGGCGCCATAGAATACGAAGTGGCCCTGTCTCTCACTCTTGAGGCATCTTGCCATCAGCGGAGACTGTGTAGAATGGAAGCCGGAGCAGGCGCCGCAGGCAACCGTGATGAACATGAAGCTCCATACCGGCGTTCCGTCCGGATGCATGCTGCGGAAGTTCGCGAACAGTTCCGGTGTATGATAGCCGTTCAGCGGCATGCCGATTGCAACGCCGATTGCCATCGCAATCAGGCAGAAACCGAAAATCGGGTAAATCTTACCGATGATCTTGTCGATCGAAATGAACGTTGCGATGAAGTAGTAGCAGAGGATAATGGCAAGCCATACCGTCGTTGTCGCGAACGGTCCGCTAACACCCTTATTCTTGAGCAGCTGTACGAGAAGGCCTGCAGGGCCAACCGCGAAAACAGTACCTACCATAATCAGCAGGACAACCGAGAAGACTCTCATAACGGTCTTCATGGTGTCGCCAAGATAGATGCCGGTAACTTCGGAGATCGAAGCGCCGTTGTTTCTCTCGGAAAGCATGCCGGAGAAATAATCATGAACCGCGCCGCAGAACGTTGTGCCGAATGTGATCCACAGGAATACGATGGGTCCCCACAGAGCACCCTGCATGGCACCGAAGATCGGGCCGAGGCCTGCGATATTCAGCAGCTGAACCAGGAACAGCTTCCACTGCGGCATAACGACGTAGTCAACGCCATCGTTGATCGCAACGGCCGGTGTCTCACGATCATCGGGACCGAAGGTGCTGTCAACGAATTTGCCGTAGGTGAAGTATCCAATGATTAGAATAGCTAAACAGATTAAGAAACTGATCATTATGATCACCCCCTGCAAAATAATTGTGTAAGGCAGGACGTTGCTCCTTCCGCCCCGGCAAAATGCTGTTTCCCCGGGCGCAGTCAGACCGCTGTCTGCCTGTTACAACAATTATATTAATGCTCTTCGGAAACGATTTCTACGATCAGAGTTTACGAATATTTTAGAATTTCTTTATACAAAATGCATATAATTTATATCATTTTTGTATAGCGATCAATATGTGCTATGTATCGATTTGTAAGCCTTCGAAATATGATTCTTCACAGCATAAAAACAAGGCTACCGCTCCATTACTCTATCATGGATACGGCAGCCCTGCCAGTCCTGTCAGATTTGCATCCGAAAGTATTGCTATATTATCTCTCTACAATAGCCGCGCAGCCCATACCACCGCCGACGCAAAGTGTAGCAAGACCCTTGTGTAAATCTCTCTTCTGCATCTCATACAGAAGCGTAACAAGAATACGTGCGCCCGAGCAGCCTACCGGATGTCCGAGGGCTACACCGCCGCCGTTGACATTGAGCTTGTCATTCTCGAAGCCGAGTTCTTTCGCAACCGCAACAGACTGTGCCGCGAATGCTTCGTTCGCTTCGTACAGATCGAAGTCCTCAATCTTATATCCGGTCTTCGCCATTACCTTTCTGGTCGCATAAACCGGTCCGATACCCATGATCGCGGGATCACAGCCTGCAAGCTCGCCGCCGATCCATGTCGCCATCGGCGTTACGCCGAGTTCCCTGGCCTTTTCTTCGCTCATCACGATCATCGCAGCCGCGCCGTCATTGATACCGGAAGCATTGCCGGCAGTGACCACGCCGCCTTCCTTGAACGCGGGTTTCAGCTTTGCAAGTGTCTCTACTGTTGTTCCGGGTCTGTTGCCCTCATCTGTATCAAATACGATGGTACCCTTCTTCGTCTTGATTTCAACAGGAACAATCTCATCCTTGAAGCGGCCGGAGGTAATGGCCTTCTCCGCCTTTTGCTGAGACCATGCAGCAAACTCATCCAGTTCTTCTCTTGTCAGATGCCACTTCTCGGCGATGTTCTCGGCTGTGATACCCATATGATAGCCGTAGAAAGCATCGGTCAAAGCGTCGCGGATCATCGCGTCGTCCAGCTTTCCGGCGTTCATTCTGTAGCCGAATCTGGCCTTGTAAAGAAGATAAGGCGCAGCGTCCATGTTCTCCATGCCGCCCGCGACGATAATATCTGCATCGCCGTTCTGAATCAGCTTGGCTGCAAGGTTTACACAGTGAAGTCCGGAGCCGCAGAGAACATTGATTGTCGTCGCGGGAACCTCAACCGGAATGCCGGCATTGACCGCTGCCTGTCTTGCAGGGTTCTGTCCGTTGCCTGCCTGAATAACATTGCCCATGTAGACTTCGTCAACCATCTCGGGCTTAACGCCTGCACGCTTTAAAGCTTCCCGGATAACAATCTCGCCAAGCTTTGTGGCCGGAACATCCTTCAGGGAACCGCCGAACTTGCCGATTGCCGTTCTGCATGCGCCCGCGATAACAACTTTTCTCTTTGCCATATTCCATTCCTCCATAACTATATGATGCATATTGCTATGAGTCATCTTACATAACATCTATTATAAGACTTTGACAAAAAAATATCGAGCCTTATAATGATATTTATTTAACAATGTTTTACCCGTACTTTTGTGCAAGTTTCAGCCGGAGAAAGAGCCGCGCAGCACCTGCTGCGCACGGGAGATTTTCATTCCGCGTCCTTTTTTGCGAAAATCTCCCGAAGAGATTCGGTATACGGCGCCCGTGCAACCCCGTACTCTGTGACAATGCCCGTGATCAGCGTATGATCCGTCACGTCAAACGCCGGATTGTAAACCTTGATCCCTTCCGGCGCCATCCGTTTCGCATACCACATTTCCGTGACCTCCTCCGGCTTTCTCTGCTCGATCGGAATTTCATCGCCGGTCTGCAGCGACATATCGATCGTAGAGGTCGGCGCGCAGACGTAGAACGGAACGCCATAATGCTTCGCGGCAAGCGCGAGGAGACTCGTTCCGATCTTGTTGGCGGCATCGCCGTTGGAAGCAACGCGGTCGCAGCCGACAAAAACGGCCTGCACCTTACCGGTCTTCATCAAAGAGGCGGACATATTATCACATTCCAGAGTGACATCCATTCCGGCGCTCGAGAGCTCGAACGCGGTCAGCCGGCCACCCTGCAGGAGCGGTCTTGTCTCATCGCAGTAAATATGGAAATTATACCCCCGCTCATGTCCGAGATACATCGGCGCAGTCGCCGTACCGTAGCGGATCGTTGCGAGCTGCCCCGCATTACAGTGCGTCAGAAGGCCGTCCCCGGGCTTTACAAGCGCAAGCCCGTTTTCGCCGATCCGGCGGCAGACTTCGACGTCTTCATCCCGGATCGCCACACATTCTTCATGCAGCCGTTCCACAATCTCCCGCATCGTCAGTCTGTCATTTTCTCCGCACGAGAGAAAAACCTTTTCCATCCGGCGGAGCGCCCACGACAGATTCACAGCGGTAGGGCGAGAGGAATTCAGATAATCTTTTTTTTTCTCGAATGCATCTCGCAGGGCAGCGAAGTTCTCCGCCCTGTTTTCCCGCGTATCTTCCTTCGGAAGCCCGGTTTCTTTTGTCAGAAGATAGATTGCAAATCCCGCGAAAACACCAATCGCCGGCGCGCCCCGCACCTGGAGGAGGTAAATCGCGTCCCAGAACTGTTTTGCCGTTTCCAGCTCAATACATTCGATTCTGCCCGGAAGCTGCGTCTGGTCGATGATGCGGATTTTATTCACATTGTCCAGCAGTTCCGCGGTTTCATAGTCGAGAATTGTTTTACCCATAAATGCTCCTTATTCTAATCGTATACATTGCTGCCGCATCCGGGCGGCCGCCTCACATGGTAATGTCCGCGTATTCGCCCTGGTCCGCGCGCAGAAGATCGTCCGGCGCCAGCTCGATCTGGCAGCCGATTTTTCCGCCGCTGACATAAATCTTGTCCTGTTTCGCGGCCGAACTGTCGACTCTTGTGACAAATTGCTTCTTCATGCCGATCGAGGTGCAGCCGCCGCGGACGTACCCGGTCAGGCCGAACAGGTCCTTGACATGGATCATTTCAACCGACTTCACGCCGACCGAGCGGGCGCAGGCCTTGAGATCCAGCTCCTTCTCAATCGGAATCACAAAAACATAATAGTTTTTATCATTGCCTTCGGTAACCAGTGTTTTGAAGACTTTTTCGTGTGGAAGTCCCAGCTTGTCCGCCGTCTGAATGCCGTCCACAAACTCGCCGGCCTCATAAGACATGTGTGTGTACGGAATTTTCATCCGGTCGAGAATCCGCATTGCGTTTGTTTTGACTTCCTTCTCTTTTTTCGACATATTCAGCCTTTCCTTTCAAACTGCGCAGCCGGTCAACCAGGTATGGCAGCGCCTCTTCAAAATTGACGCCGTACCAGCGGTGATGTTCATCCGCCATCGTGACGCGGACGCAGGCCAGCGTGTAGTCAACGGCCAGCCGGACGGCGTCGCCGAGAGAAAAGCCATTCATCAGGCCGCCGAGCGTCACACTCGCGAAGATGTCGCCGGTTCCGTGAAAAACAACCGGCAGCTTCTCATTGACATAAGCCCTGAATTCATCTTTATCCCGTTCATAGGTCAGCGCGCCGATTTCGCCCCTGCCGTAGGAAAAACCGGTCAGGATCACATTCTTCGCTCCCTGATCCGCCAGCCTCTTCACGATGTCTCTGCAGTAAAGCTCGTCTCCGCCTTCGCGGTAAGGTGTCCCGGTCATGATGCAGGCCTCCGTCAGATTCGGAGCGATCACATCCGCGTGACTGCAGAGTTTTTGCATGGCGGCGGCGAATTGACCGGTAAATCCTTTATATAAAGAGCCGCCGTCGGCCATCGCCGGATCCACAAAAAGAAGCTCGGACGGCGCCGTAAACTCTTTCTGCAGCTTCCGGACGAGTTCGATCTGCCGGATGGAACCAAGATATCCGGAATAGACTGCCTCGAACTGAAATTTCTGCTGCTTCCACACCTCCAGGATTTTCGGGATTTCATCGGTCAGATCATGAAACGTAAAACTGCTGAACGCGGTATGATTCGATAGAACAGCAGTCGGAAGCACCGCCGTTTCCATTCCCATGGCTGAGAGGATCGGCAGGGCTGTCGTAAGGGAACATTTGCCGACGCAGGAAATGTCCTGAATGGTGACGATTCTCTTCATTCTCGTTTGTCCTCCGGCCTTGCTTTTTTGTTACGCTGCCTTACAGTATCCACCATGTCAGGGCAGATGTCAAAGGCTGGCGGCGCCTCTCCATCGGGCGGCGTCCTCGTGTTCGCCGCTCTGCCTTTCGAGATGACACGCGCTGCAGAAGGCAGCCCGCTGTGCGCAAAAAAACTGCTGTCCGAAACCGATCGCCCGGACAGCAGTCTGTAATTTTAGTATTCAGCCTGAAAATTACGCGTTCTTCTTCGCGTCGATCGCAGCCTTCAGCTTCTGTGTAAGCAGCGGAACGACCTTGTTCAGATCACCTACGATACCATAGTCGGCAACATCGAAGATCGGAGCGTTTTCATCCTTGTTGATCGCAATGATGATGTCGGAATCTTCCATGCCTGCTACGTGCTGGATTGCGCCGGAAATACCGATGGCGAAGTAAACGTGCGGACGGACGGTTTTGCCGGTCTGGCCGACCTGCATATCCTTCGGCATCCAGCCGGCGTCAACAACGGCACGGGAGCAGGATACAGTCGCGTTCAGAACCGAAGCGAGATCCTCCAGCAGCTTGAAGTTCTCGGGGCTGCCGACACCACGGCCGCCGGAAACCAGAATCTTGGCTGCCTGAATATCCGCTACCGTTGAAACTTCCTTGACAATCTTCAGAATCTCGGTGTAGCAGCTGTTCGGTGTCAGATCCGGATGGAAAGCAATCTTCTCTGCCTTATGCGCTCTGTCCGGAGCTTTCTTCTGCATAACGCCGGGACGGACGGTTGCCATCTGCGGCCTGTAATCCGGGCAGGCAATGGTAGCGATCGTGTTGCCGCCGAAAGCGGGACGGGTCATCAGAAGCTGTTTATGCTTCTGCTCCGCCTCATGTCCGGGAACAGCAACGAGAGGGAAGTCGCCGATTTCAAGCTTTGTGCAGTCTGCAGTCAGACCTGTATGAATCTTCGCGGAAACGCGGGGACCAAGGTCACGACCGATCGCGGTTGCGCCGACCAGCAGGATTTCGGGTTTGAACTTCTCTACGATCGCCTGAACAGCATCGGCGTAGGGTTCTGTTCTGTAATCCTTGAGCTCGGGATCATCTACAACGATGACCTTGTCCGCGCCATAAGCACCGAGTTCGTCTACAAGGTCATCACCGAGGCCGGAGCCAAGCAGAATGGCCGTAACTTCCTTGTCGTCAAGATCGTTTGCAAGATCTCTCGCCTTGCCCAGAAGCTCCAGCGCGATGGGGCTGAGCTTGTTATCCACCTGCTGGGCAAAGATATATACTCCCTTATATTCTTCTAAAGCCATTGCTGTTTCCTCCTTAGATAACATGCTTCTCATCAAGCACATTTACGATATAATCTGCCGCCTCATCCGGTGTCTCCGGAACGACCTTGACGCCTTTGCCCTTGGCAACCTTATCGGAAGCCTTGGCAATCAGCGTAGGAGAACCTGCTTTGCCGAGGTTGGAATCCTCAACATCCTTCAGATCCTTTCTTCCCCAGACCGTAACTTCCTTCTTGAACGCGTCGAAAATTCCGCCGGGCGTCATATATCTGGGCTTGTTGAGCTCGGACATGCATGTAACAAGGCAGGGCATCTTCGCCTTGACAATATGATATCCATCATCATACTGACGCTTAACCGTGATGGTCTTCTCCGCTTCATCAACAGAAATCTCCTGCGCGTAGGAAATCAGCGGCAGGTGCAGGTGCTCGGAAATCTGCGGGCCAACCTGTGCGGTATCGCCGTCGATAGCCTGACGTCCGGTAAAGATCAGATCGTAATCAAGGTTTCTGAGAGCGCCCGCGATCGTCTGGGATGTTGCCCAGGTGTCCGCGCCGCCGAGAACTCTGTCGGTTACGAGGATGCCGTTGTCCGCGCCCATAGCCATGGCTTCGCGGAGAACCGCGTCTGCCTTGGGAAGTCCCATCGTCAAAACAGTGACCTCCGCGCCAAACTGATCCTTCAGCTTCAGAGCTGCTTCCAGCGCTGCCTTGTCATCCGGATTCATGATGGCGAGCATGGCGCCTCTGTCGAGCGTTCCATCGGGTTTAAATTTAACGCCGCCCTTTGTATCAGGGACCTGCTTAATGCATACTACTACTTTCATGTTCTGCTCCTCTCCTTGTCACGGCACATTACTTTAACAGCGCGCCGGAAATAACCATGCGCTGAACTTCCGAAGTTCCTTCGTAGATCTCCGTGATCTTCGCGTCACGCATCATACGCTCGACTTCGTACTCTCTGATGTAGCCATAGCCGCCCATCAGCTGTACGCATTTTGTGGTTACGTCCATTGCCGTCTCTGCCGCGAAAAGTTTTGCCTTTGCAGCTTCAACAGAATATCTGTCCTTTGTCTTCTTGGCTTCCGCAGCCTTGTAAACAAGGAGCTGTGCAGCTTCGATCTCTGTAGCAAGATTTGCGAGCTGGAACTGTGTGTTCTGGAATGCGGAAAGGGATCTGCCGAACTGTTTTCTCTCTTTAACATAAGCGAGCGTTCTGTCAAAAGCACCTTCCGCAAGGCCAAGAGCCTGCGCGGCAATACCGATACGGCCGCCGTCCAGTGTGTGCATGGCGATCGGGAAGCCCTTTCCTCTCGGTCCGAGCTGATTCTCTGCGGGGATCTTGCAGTCCTGGAAAATCAGTTCATAGGTAGAGGAGCCGCGGATACCCATCTTGTTCTCTTTCGTTCCGAAGGAGAAGCCGGGTGTATCCTTGTCAACGATGAAAGCAGTGAACTTCTTCTGCTTTCTGCCCTTCTTGTCTTCTACGATGTCCGTGTAAGCAATGATGATATAAACATCCGCTTCCTTACCGTTTGTGATGAAGCACTTGGAACCGTTCAGTGTCCAGTATTTTCCGTCCTCGGAAAGGACTGCCTTTGTCTGCACGCCCTGCGCGTCCGTGCCGGCGCCGGGCTCTGTCAGGCCGAATGCGCCGAGCTTTCTGCCCGCTGCCAGATCAGGGATGTATTTCTGCTTCTGTTCTTCGGTGCCAAATGTCATGATCGGATCCATGCACAGAGATGTGTGTGCGGATACGATAACAGCTGTTGTGCCGCAGACTTTTGCGAGCTCTTCGATGCACATAACATATGTCAGAGGATCGCAGCTCTGTCCGCCGTATTCCTTCGGAATCGGAATGCCGAGGAAGCCGCTCTTCGCCATTTTCTCAACAGTTTCTCTCGGGAATTTCTCGGTCTCATCGACTTCGATCGCAAGAGGCTTTACTTCTGTTTCAGCGAAATCCCTGAACAGGGATCTTGCCATTTCATGTTCCTGGCTTAACTGAAAGTCCATCGTTCAATCTCCTTTGGTTTTATTGCAGATTATCCCGGCGGACCACACTGCGCGGCGGCCTGCGCCGGGGATAATTGTAGAAGCGGATCAGAGCTGGTCTACCGGTGTCTTGGTGTGATCAGCATTGTAAACATAGAAGCCGCGGCCGGTCTTTACGCCGAGGTGCTTCGCTCTTACCATCTTGCGGAGCAGCGGGCTTGCCGCGTATTTATTGTCATGCGTATCATTGAACAGAACGTCCATGATCGCCAGAACGACATCCAGTCCGATATAGTCGCCGAGTTCGAGCGGTCCCATCGGATGATTGCAGCCAAGCTTCATGGCTGTATCAATGCCTGCGATATCAGATGTGCCTGTATAGTAAACATTGATGCCTTCGTTGATCATCGGAACGAGGATACGGTTAACAACGAAGCCTGCAGCCTCATTAACCTGAACCGGAACCTTGCCGATCTGCTCGGAGATCTTCTTGACAGCGTCAATCGTCTCTGCAGGTGTGTTCGCGCCGGCAATAACTTCAACGAGCTTCATAACGGGTGCCGGGTTGAAGAAGTGCATGCCTACGATCGGCTTGGAAAGGCCCGCGCCGATTTCCGTGATCGAAAGAGAAGATGTGTTGGAAGCGAAAATGCAGTCCGGATTCTTGACGATCTCATCCTGCAGTTCGCGGAAGGTCTGCTGTTTGAGGTCCATTCTCTCAAGAACCGCTTCAACAACCAGATCCGGATCGACCGCCTGTGTGTTCAGGCCGGTCTGAACCTTTGCCAGAATCGCGTCAGCCTTCGCCTGCTCCATCTTTCCCTTCGCAACTGCTCTGTCCAGCTGCTTCTTGATCTTGCCCTTGCCGCCATCCGCGAATTCCTGCTTGATGTCGCAAAGATATACCTTCTCAACCGCATCGTTCTGGGCAAATGCCTGCGCGATACCGGAGCCCATTGTGCCGGCGCCAATAACTGCTACTTTCATTGCTGTTACCTCCATGTGAAATATGTTCAAAGCTCACTTTTAAGAATTACTTATTCTGGAATGCTACGTGCTTAACCTTCTTCGGATCGTCCTTCTTGCGGAGGAAGTTCGCCATGCCTTCCTTCTGGTCCTCGCTCTCGAAGCAGTCGCCAAAATACTTCTCTTCCAGCGCGACACCTTCGCTGATGGAAACCTGGCAGCCTTCATTGATCGCTTTCTTGCAGTTGCGGACCGCAATCGGAGCGTTGCCCGCGATTGTCGCAGCAAGCTTCTTCGCCGCGGGAAGCAGTTCTTCCTGTGGATAGACCGCGTTTACAAGCCCGATTCTGTAAGCTTCATCTGCCTTGATGTTGCGTGCCGTGTAGATGAGCTGTTTTGCCATGCCCATGCCGACAAGGCGTGCCAGCCTCTGCGTGCCGCCGAAGCCGGGTGTAATTCCAAGGCCGGCCTCCGGCTGTCCGAAGACCGCGTTGTCCGAGCAGAGCCGGATATCGCATGCCATCGAAATTTCATTGCCGCCGCCGAGCGCGAAACCGTTGATTGCCGCGATGACAGGAATCGGGAAGGATTCGATCTCAAGGAACAAATCGTTTCCCTTCTTGCCGAACGCTGTGCCTTCCGCCTTTGTCAGTGTAGACATCTCTCCGATGTCCGCGCCCGCGACAAACGACTTGTCGCCTGCCCCCGTCAAAACAAGGCAGCGTACTGTCTCCAGGTCCACACCGTCAAATACCTTCTTCAGGTCATCCAGGACTTCCGAATTCAGCGCGTTTAACGCCTTCGGACGGTTGATCGTGATCACGCCGACCGCGCCTTCTACTTCATAATCAACATAACCCATGCTCATACCTCCAATACAAGAAACCCTTAGTCTTCGTATCTCTCAACGACGGTCGCGCAGCCCATGCCGCCGCCGATGCACAGTGTCGCAAGACCTCTCTTGGAATTTCTCTTCTGCATCTCATACAGCAGTGTCGTCAGAATTCTGGCGCCGGATGCTCCGACCGGATGTCCGATCGCGATCGCGCCGCCGTTGACATTCAGCTTGTCCATATCAAAGTGAAGCTCTTTGCCAACCGCAACGGACTGTGCCGCGAATGCCTCGTTTGCCTCATACAGATCGAAATCGTCAATCGTAAGGCCGGTCTTTGCAAGGACCTTCTTCGTCGCCGCTACCGGGCCGACACCCATAATCGAAGGATCAACGCCGCCAAGCGCTCCTGCAACCCAGACTGCCATCGGCTTTACACCAAGCTCTTTGGCTTTCTTCTCGGACATAACAACGATTGCGGATGCGCCGTCATTGATGCCGGACGCGTTGCCTGCAGTCGTTACGCCGCCTTCGTTAATCGGGCGGAGCTTCGCGATATCCGCTGCCGTCTGCGGTCCGCGGGGGCCCTCGTCGGTATCGAAGATCACGGTCTGCTTCTTCTGCTTGACCTCTACAGGAACGATCTCGTCCTTGAACTTGCCCTCTTCCATTGCCTTGGCCGTCTTGGTCTGCGACCATGCGGCGAACTCATCGAGTTCTTCTCTGGTGAGTCCCCACTGCTCTGCTACATTATCTGCGGTCTTGATCATGTGATAATTGTTGAAAGCATCCCAGAGCGCGTCATTAACCATCGTATCAACCATGGTTGCATTGTTCATACGGTAGCCGAAACGGGCCTTGGTCAGCGCGTAAGGAGCCATGGACATGTTCTCCATACCGCCGGCAACAACAACATCAGCTTCACCCGCCCTGATGATATCCGCTGCAAGATTAACAGCATACAGGCCGGAGCCGCATACGACATTCAGTGTAACAGCCGGGCATTCAACCGGAAGTCCCGCGTTGATGGATGCCTGTCTTGCGACGTTCTGTCCCTGCGCCGCCTGAATGACGCAGCCCATGAAAACCTGATCGACGTCTTCAGGCTGAATGCCCGCACGGCTGATGGCTTCCTTGATAACGATCGAGCCGAGCTTTGCTGCGGGTGTTGTGGAAAGAGCGCCTCCCATCTTTCCTACTGCCGTACGGCAAGCACTTGCAATAACAATTCTGTCTGCCATGATCATCCTCCATTATTCTTTGCGTGTTCAGACTGATGTAAAAGATTGTTAATTTTTTATCACATCAGCAGTCATTATAACATAAGAGACATGCCTTTTCAATGTAATTCACCGAAAAAACATGTCTCTTTTTCACTTTTTGGTGCAGATTGAATATCCGCGCCGGCATCTGTCCGCCTATCCGATTTCAGGCTCGATCAGACCATAGGTGCCGCCTTTTCTCTTATAGACAACATTGATCTGTTCGGTCTCCGCATTGCAGAAAACATAAAAGCTGTGTCCCAGAAGCTCCATCTGCACACAGGCGTCTTCCGGATACATCGGCTTCATATCAAACTGCTTGTGCCGTTCAATATGAATCGTCTCGTCATCCATGTAATCATGGTCGATGAATTCCTTGCGGAAGCCGCCGTCCTGATGCTTGTCGATAATCTTTGTCTTGTATTTCTTGATCTGTCTCTCAATGACCTCCACCGCAAGATCAAGCGAAACGTACATATCATTACTGGACTGCTCTGAACGGATGATACCTCCCTTCACCGGTATCGTGATTTCAATCTTATGACGGTCCTTCTTCACTTCCAGCGTCACATGCGCTTCGGTTTCCGGCGCGAAGAACCGGTCAAGCTTGCCAATCTTCTCCTTGATTGCAGAATCCAGAGCGGGTGTAACTTCAATATTCTTGCCGACAATCACAAACTTCATATGCTGCTCCTATTCTATGCTGCGGGCTGCCCACGGGCCGTCAAGCGGCTTCTGCGGGCACTCTGCAGCATGCAAGTTATTGACCTTTGACAGGTCAACATAAGTATAGCATACCCCGCGGGATTCCGTCCGCTCAAAGATACTGCGTCATTTTTGTGCAAAAGAGAGTCCGCGGCAGCCGGCTGTGCCGCGGAGGTGATGCCGCACATCCGGCTGCACTGCATGGACCGTCCGGTCCGCTGCCCGCAGCCGCGCGTTTAATGCAATATGGACGCCTGTTTCCATTTTGCATAGATTTTCCAAGATAAAACAAAAAGGCTCCCCCATATTGCCTGAAATTCGACGATTTCTATGCAATACGGGGGAGACCCGAAAATTTGTCTTGAATATTTCATGCAGCAGAGCGGCTTCACGCATGATTGCATGAATGCCAGCTGCGCTGCAGCCGCTGAGCGCCTGCAGATATCAGAAAATTCTGCGGATGGCTGCAATCTGACGGTAAGTTGCACTGCCGGTTGTAATGCCGGTCCTCGGGTTGGACGCATGCACAATCTGACCGTTGCCGATATAGATACCGACATGGCCGTAATAGCAGATCAGATCGCCGGGCTGTGCTTCCGCAAGGCTGGAAACCGCGGTACCGCAGGATCTCTGCGCGCCGTCATAGTGCGGCAGGCTTACGCCGAAGTGCGAGTAAACCGACATTGTAAATCCGGAGCAGTCCGTTCCGTTTGTCAGGCTGGATCCGCCCCACACATACGGATTGCCGATAAACTGCATCGCGTAATTGACGACTGCCTGTCCCTGCGAAGATCCGGAAGTGCTGCCGGATGATTTCGGGGAAGCCGTGCTGCCCGTGGATTTCGAACTTCCGGACGCGGAAGACTTCGAGGAAGTGCTCTTCTGCTTCGCTTCCTTCTCGGCTTTCTCTTCCGCTTCCTTCTCTTCCTGTTCCCTGCGCTCCGTTTCTATGGATACAGCCTCGGGATAAATCTGTTCCACATCCGCGAAGTCAGCAGAGATATAGCCTTCGCCGTCTGCTGTATTCACCTTGTACCAGCCGTTTTCTTCCTTGATGATATCAAGCTGCTCGCCCTTGCCGATCAGGGAAATAACATCCGACTCCGGGTCAGCCGCGGCGCGCACGCGAAGCGTTGTCGTTGTAACAGTCGCCTGCTTCTTGCTGACATTGTCAGCGATTTCCTGTGCCTTGCTGCCTTCGGCTACATAATCTTTCTTGACGTATCCTGTAACATCGCCGGACTTGATCTTGATCCAGCCGTTTTCGTCGGCTTCCGCAAGAATCTCGCCGACGGAATTCGCGTAAAGCTTTCCTAAAATCTCACTGTCCTGACTTGCTTCCTTACGAATATAGACAAAATCAGATGCAGTAGATGCTACAAGCGTAGAGCCTTCGGAAGAGTTCTGCTGTGAACTTCCTGTATCTGCGGCATTGTTCTCCGAAGTTGCCGTATTGCTCTGCGAAGCTGCCTCTGTGCCCGCTGAAGAAGCGGCATCTGATGCCTGCGCTGCATTCGCGCTGTCATCCGTCTTTGCGGAATCAGCGGATGTGGTATTGTCAGAAGCGGCAGTATCAGAAGCTGTATCTTCCTCTTTCATCGAGGGAGCTGTGGCGGCGGCTGCGATTGCCTCGCTCTCCGTTACCTCACCCTTAATGCCGCTTTCTGTGGAAGTCTCCGCCTGCCGGACAGCCTTATGCTCCTTTTCCTGCACGGGCGTCAAAGTAGTTTCCATGATGCCGTCTGCTGCAGTGTCAGAAGCGGATGCAGAATCTGTATTCTCTCCGGAAGCCGCATTTGTATCGTCCTGCTTTTGTGCAGACGCGGCGTCGGATTTCTCAATGGCTGTTTCCGTTCTGGAAGCCGTCATCTTGACTGCCGTCAGCATGGAAGCGCCGACCGGTTTCAAAACGTCCTGCGCTGTTGTGCCGGATGCCTCTGCAGAAGTCTTCGCAGACGCCTTGACGCGCTCCAGAGCATCAACCTTCGTCTTGACATCGCTGAGCGAAACCTTCTTCGCCGAAAGAGCGTAGCTTACGCCCGCGCTCGGAAGAGAAACACGGCTCGACCATACAGACGCCTTCACGCTTGCCGGCATTCCCATCATGGAAAGCGCAGTCATCCCGGCTGCCAGATAAACCATTGCCTTCTTACTGTTCAATATAACCCTCCGAATGTTCTTGTAACACGCCGTGACACAGTGGCGTACTCATTACGATTTGTTACAAAAATATTACAGTGACCATCATAGCAGTTACGGCGTTTCATGTCAACGAAAGGAATTATGAAAATGATTCATCCGGTGCTGCGGAGGAGACGCAGTAGATGTTGATTTTGTTTTTCATCCTGCTGTTAAAGAAGATCCGGTCCCCGCTGTGGGAATAGACCGGATGCGGATGCGCGTCCTGCCCCAGCCAGTCGGAGTCATGGCGGCACAGGGGAATCCAGTGCAGTCTGCCGGCCGGCCAGTCGGGAACAACCTTGCAGATATAGGCACCGTCCTTGCGGTGCGGGTCGGGTCCGTTGTCGGTGGAGTTCTCCCGTTCGATGACCTTCTCGCCCGGCATGCGGTAATACCCGTCGCAGGTAAGATTTCCTTCGTGATCCATCAGGAAATGCCCGTAAGCTGTATATTCGTCCGGCAGCGCGATTTCCTCATAAGATATAACACCGAAGCCGTCCGGCAGATCCTCCTGCCGGAACTCTGCGCTCTCTTCAAGTTCGGAAAGATCGATCGTGCAGCGGCCGGCCATGGCAGGTCCGTTCTCGTACCCGCCGTGATAAATGATGTGCACGCCGTCGTCCTGCCACATTTCATGGCACACCCAGTCATTTCGGCTGCGGACAAAACCGCGCGGGTTTCCCTTGGTATCGTTCCCTTCACTGCGCACATGGAAGTACCGGTCCGTGTGGTGATCGTACAGATTGATTCTGCGGATGCCGCAGTCAAACGAAGACCATTCGTGATTGTACATGATGATTTCGGGGTCCGCCGGGTGAAACTGCACATGGGTGATCCAGCAGCGCGGAATTTCCTTTTCATATAGAAGGCGGCCGTCTTTCGTATCATAAACGCACAGATAACTGCTGAGATTTTCGCTCTGCACGCGCCCGTCGATATCGTAAACCGGGCGTTTGTCCAACCCGGCGCCTTCCGTATCCGGGTCAAAATCCAGGATTCTGCCATCGGTCATCGGAACGCAGAGACGGCTGCCGTCACTGCTGACATGTGTGAAAGCCGTCATGCGGCCTTCCGGCACCTGATTCAGTACGCGCAGATTCCCCGCTGTATCGCAGACGCAGATATCACGGTCCTGAATGAAATATACGTTTTCTCGCACATAGTCCAGACAGACACTCGCTTTCCCGAGTCCCTCATCCTGTGTTCCGTCAAAATAGACATAGCTCTTGAGATACCCCTTTGTATTGCGGGAGAGCATTCTCTCCGCGCCTGTCAGCAGATTTCTCACCCAGATATTCGGATGACCATCCCGGTCAGAGATCATGTAAAGTCGCTCGTCATCCGCTGACAGCGATGAGCAGGTAAAATACAGAATCTGCGAATTGCACGCGCTGTCGCGGTCTCCGCTGACCAGAATTCTTCCATTTAACTTGTTCTTCATTTTAAAATCCCTCCAATGCTGCTTTCCGTTATCCGGCGGGCACATGCTTTATCATACAGTATCCGCAGACGAATCGTACCTTACGGCAACGGTTTGTGTTAAACTGGACGCATGAAAATGATGCCTTTCATAAAGGGCAGCTACGGCTTCCGCCCCTACCATGATGCAGGTCAAAACAATCCGCTCCCCGCGGCTTCCGCGGACAATCGCGGCGCGTTTCTTCTATGCGGCAGCGGCCGCGCGTTTGCCACGACCGGTGATTTTCAAAACGACGCAAGGAACCACTGCGCCGCGACGACAGTGCTGAATCTTCTGCTGCTCTCGGGAGCCGCGAGGGCGCCGCAGCCCGGCACCGCCGCGGCGCGGGACCTGTTCCTGCGCGTCCACAGATATATCGGGAACGGACCTGTCTTCCGGCTGGCGCCGAAAGCCGCGCGCCTGTTCCGTGAGGAACAGATACCGCTGACTTCGGAAGCGCTCAGCCCGCGGCAGATCCGGAGATCTTCGGAGAGAGGTGGCATCGCGGCTTACATTGCCGGGGAACTGCGCCGCGGCAATTACTGCGCAGTCATGGTCGAGGCCGCGGTCTTTGCCTGGCACTGGGTTCTCGTAACAGGATACAAGTTCCAAGAAAACGGCGGTACCGTTCTTCTTGTCGAAGACAACTGGCACCGCCGCGGCATGCAGGAATATATTCCGGACAAAGGGAGCATTGTCCGGGGAATTTGTGTTTTTCATCCTCTGACGCCGGATAAATAACGCTTCATCATATCGAGCTCGGAAAGGTAAATGCAGTTCGGGATCGTCCCCTCCTTCACGGCTTCATAGAGCGCGTCGAACGACATCCACCGGACACTCTCGACTTCGCTCTTCTGGAGCATGAGCTGATCTGTGTCCACCGGTTTCGTATACAGAAAAACCTCGGCGACCTCGCTGTCCCGGAACGGCTTTCCGTAATAAACCGCTTCAAAAGTGCCGGAGTGTTGACCGATATGGACAAAATCATCTGCCTGTGCCCTGATTCCGAGCTCTTCCCCGATCTCGCGGATGGCAGACTCCATGACGCCGGCGCCCGCATGCATATGTCCCGCCGAAGAAATGTCATAGGCCCCGGGATTCGAGTCCTTATTGCTGCTCCTTTTCTGCAGAAGCACTTCATACGGCACTTCTCCGCCCGCGGGGTCCGGCCGCACAATCCACATATGCACCGTATGGTGGCGCGTACCTTCTCTGTGCGCCACGCCCCGTTCCGTCACGCGTCCGGTCGGCTTTCCATTCTCGTCAGCGATGTCAAACAGTTCCATTTCCTTCCCGTTTAAAACCGCCTGCACAAGCCTGTCCGTCCCGTCATACACAAGCTTTAACGAAAAGAACGGCGCGCCCTCATCCATCAGCCGGAAGAAAATCTTATCACCTTCCCAGATGTTGAGCTTCCATACTTTCTCTTTATCGACCCATTCGAGCGTCCCCTCGTCGCAGGGCGCGGGTTCTCCGGTCCAGCCCGACGCCGTGTACAGGAACATGTACTCGTAGTCGCCCTTCCCCGAAAGGAATGTGACAACGCCCCGCATCCTGTAATCCGTGAGCGTATAGCCGGTTTCCTCCCGCACTTCCCGCAGAAGACAGTCCTCCGGACTTTCATTCTCCTCACAGTGTCCGCCGACACCGATCCATTTATCTTTATTGACATCGTGCTTCTTGGAAACGCGGTGCAGCATCAGATACCTGCCGTCCCGCTCCAGATAGCACAAAGTTGTCAGCTCCGCAGGCATGCAGGCCTCCTTCAACTGATTCTGTTATTGCACTGTATTCAGCGCTTCTTGCCAAGTTTTGACCGGATTGCTCCAGGAACGTCGGTCTTCTCGCACTGTCCGGACGGAATCGTCCGGATCGCGGGATAGTGTTTCGCAAAACAAACCGCGGCGAGCACACACTGCAGTACCCCTGCTTCCCTGCCGCCGAAAAGAAATGCCGGCAGAATAAAAGACAACGGGATCGCGATGCCGCCGAGGCACAGGTATTTCGTCGCAAAAACAACGAGCATCCCGAAAATATTCGCGGCAGCGCCAAAGAGCGGCATGTAAAGAAAGATCGCAAGGCAGCTGGTCGCGACGCCCTTTCCACCTTTGCAGTCCGGCATCAGAAGCGGCCAGTCATGTCCGAGCGTGACGCCGACGCCGGCGTATAAAACCGCGATCTGTCCCATGCTCTTCCCGAAAAGGAGGGCGCAGATGATCGCAGCGAGCAGTGTTTTGCCGAGGTCGCCCGCAAGTACCAGAATCCCGGGCCTGAAGCCGAGGTGCGCCATCACGTTCGCCATGCCGGGGTTGCCCGTCGTCCCGAGGCAGCGGCACGGCTTTCCGGTCAGCTTTCTCGTTACAAATTCCGCGGTCATGAAATTGCCGAAAAGGTAACCGATGAGCAGGCAGAGAATTCGCGGGATGATCAGTGCTTTCATTGCTTTTCAGCCGCAGTCAGCACTTTGCGGCAAAGATCGGGCTTGTTTGTAATGATCGCTTCCGTGCCCATCTTCGCGCAGAGCTTCATGTACTGCTCGTCATTGACCGTCCAGACATGGGTCTCCAGTCCGAACGCGTGCGCCTTTTCAACATAGGCCGGATCCTGCAGATGGTAAATCGCCGGGTGCAGGTAGTTGACGAGCGCGGTGTTTTTCGCGTAAGGAAAAACATCAATCCAGTCATCGCTGTACAAGAGCCCGGTCCGGATCGAGGAATCCAGCTTTCTCATATGGACCAGCGTATAGTGATTGAAAGAGGAATAGACGACGGCATCTTCCATCCCCAGGTCTTTCGTGAGCTGCAGTGCCTTCTCCTCCATGCCTTTGTACCAGAAGATCCCGGTTTTGAGCTCGACATTGATGGTAAGTCCGGTCGGCTTCAGCAGGCGGTATACTTCTTCGAGCGTCGGTATCCGCGCGTTATCAAATTCCGGATGAGTGCGGTTGAACTTCATTGCCTTGAGCTCGGCAAGCGTATAGTCTTTCACGTAGCCCGGCTGCCCGGTTACGCGTTTGATTTTCTCATCGTGCGTGACAACCATCTCGCCGTCACGCGTCAGCTGAATGTCCAGCTCGACGCCGTCCGCGTGCATCTGCGCAGCCAGTTCAAATGCTTCCAGTGTGTTCTCGGGCGCGTACGCGGATGCTCCGCGGTGTGCCCATACCTTTGTATCCATTATTTACCAGCCTCCTTTGCCGATATACGAAACAGAATCAGTCCGATCAGGAAAAACAGTGCGAGTCCGCCGACACCGAAATTCTGTCTGCCGGTGGCCTGCGTGACAATGCCCATCATGGTCGTTCCGATAATAGACGCTCCCTTGCCGCAGATGTCAAAGAAACCGAAGTATTCGCCGGAGCGTTCGGGCGGTGTGATTCTTGCGAAGTAAGAACGGGACAGCGCCTGAATGCCGCCCTGAAACATCCCGACGAAGACCGCGAGCACCCAGAACTGCCAGGCGTGCGCCATGAAAAACGCGAAAACCGCAATGCAGAAATACGCCGAAATGCAGATTGTGATCAGTGTCGATGCTTTATACCTGCGCGAGAGTCTGCCGATGAGAAGCGCACTCGGAAAAGCGACAAACTGCGTGACAAGAAGAGCGAGAAGCATGGCCGAGGAATCCAGCCCCAAGGAGGAGCCGTAGGCCGTTGACATGTCAATGATCGTATAGACACCGTCGATATAGAAGAAAAAGGCAAGAAGGAACGTCCAGACTTTTTTGTCTCCCGCGATTCCCTTCAGCGAGCGCAGAAGCTGGCCGCCGATATTGGCACTCCGCTCTTCTCCGTCCTTTAAATAATTCTTCTGTTCATAGGCTTTTAGAATCGGCGCGGATACGAAGAGCCACCAGATCGCGGTGATGAACAGTGAGATGCTCATCGCGTTCATGGAGGACAGGCCGATTTTACCGCTCATAAGGACGAGCACAAGGCACGCGATAAACGGAACACAGCTGCCGATGTAGCCGAACGCATAGCCGGCGCTGGAGACATCATCCATGCGTTCGTCGGTCGTGACATCGGCCAGCGTCGAATCATAGATGACAAGGCTCAGAGAGTAAATCGTCTTTGCGACGCAGAAAACAACGAGGAAAATCAGCCACTGCCGCACAAAGCCCAGCGCCATACAGAACGCGGCGCCGAGCACAATCGAGGCCGCGAAATACCTCTTCTTCCTGCGGCCTCTGTCTCCGGCCGCGCCGATCACGGGACCGAGGATTGCGGTCAGGAGCGTCGCGATTGAAAGTGTGTATCCCCAGTAAGCCAGATAATCCGTCGAGGAAACACCGGCTGCGTCGCCAAGCGCGTGGAAGTAAATCGGAATAATCGTGGATACCATCATCGTAAACGCGGAGTTCGCGACGTCGTAGAGGATCCATTTTTTCTCAAGGGAAGTCAGTGACTGTTTCATAGGAAATTACCCCTCATATAGTTTTTTACGGGAGCATGGGGTTCCCCGACTCGCTTTCACGTAAGCGCCGGGGTCTCCAATTCGCTTTTACGGTAAGCGCCGGGGTTCCCAATGCCGGTACGGATTCTGCGCACGCATTCCCGCATCAAGCTTCTTTCGCTTAATCGCACAGTTCACACGCCGCAAGCGCCGCAACCGCGCCGTCCGCGCCGGCTGTCGCGAGCTGTCTTACCTTCTTGGTACGGCAGTCTCCGGCTGCGAAGATGCCTTCCGCGCTTGTCTTTGTATCTTCCCCTGCCACGATATAGCCGGCAGAGTCCAGTTCCACGATATCCGCGAATGCCTGATTGGCGGGAATCTGGCCGATTGCAACGAATAGTCCGGATACCGGAATTGTTCTCTTCTCTCCTGTCAGCTTGTCCGTTGTCTCAATTGAAGCAAGCTTTCCGTCTTTGCCTTCCGAAAGCGCCGTAATCGTGCTGTTCAGAACAAGCTCGATATTCTCCTTGCCTTCGATCTTCCGGATCTCGGCTTCGGCCGCACGGAACTGCTCTCTTCTATGAATGAGATAGACTTTATTGCAGAAGCGGGAAAGGAATTCCGCATCCTCCAGCGCCGTGTTGCCGCCGCCGTTGACCGCGACATCTTTCTTTCTGTAAAACGCGCCGTCGCAGGTCGCGCAGTACGAAACGCCCTTGCCGACCAGTTCCTTCTCATTCGGAAGTCCGAGCGTTCTTCTCGTAACACCGGTCGCGATGATCACCGCGCGGCAGCGATATGTCTTTCCGGCTGTCCGGACCAGCTTTTCATCTCCGTCCGCCGTAATTCCAAGAACTTCTTCAAACAGGACCTTCGCTCCAAGCTCCTGTGCCTGCTCGTAAAGCCCGGTCGCGAAATCAAAGCCGGAAATATGTTTGATTCCCGGATAATTCTCGACATCGAGCGTATTGATGATCTGACCGCCGTAAGCGTTTCCTTCAAGTACAAGCGCTGTTTTGCCGGCTCTCTGTACATAGATGGCCGCGGAGAGTCCCGCGGTTCCGGCGCCTACGATAACAACATCATAATCTCTCATGACAAATCTCCCTTCAAAATTGAATGTATTCCGGTTGATACAGATTCCTGTATTTCATTTTTAAATAATTAAATTGTATACAATTTATTTAGGTCTGTCAAATAGGGGTTGTAACGCTTTCAAAGGCGGTAGAGAAAGTGGGTTCAGGCCGCACCGCGGATACGACTGCCGGGCGGTGACGAGCAATTACCGGGCCGCCCGGCTGAATACGGTTTCCGGGCGACGGCGCTCCGCTTTTCTTGCAAATCCGAAACTTTCTTTGTTCTGCAAGAAAGCTTTCTTTGCAATTCTGATTTTCTGCGTTTTTGCAAGAAAATTTCCGGATTCCTCTGCGTTCGCTTCTTGCAAATTTCCGATTTCAATGATTTTGCAAGAAGGGCTTCTTGCAAGCCCCGCAGCGAGTGAAAAATCAGCCCGCCGCCCCGCGTCACCCCAGCGCCATTCTGTCACTGACTTCCGCGCCGGCTTCCTCAAATCTCGCAAGAAGGTCCGAAACATGGAGTTTCTTCTTGTCCTCGCCGCCGACATCATAAATAATATGCCCGTTACTCATCATAATCAGGCGGTTACCGTGCGCAATCGCGTCCCGCATGTTGTGTGTGACCATGAGCGTTGTCAGATGATTGTCATTGACAATGCGGTCGGTGGCTGCAAGAACCTTGGCCGCGGTCTTCGGATCGAGCGCCGCGGTGTGCTCGTCCAGAAGGAGCACCTTCGGTTTCTTCATGGTCGCCATCAGAAGCGTCAGCGCCTGCCGCTGGCCGCCCGAAAGAAGCCCGACCTTGGCTGTCAGCCGGTCTTCGAGTCCCAGATCCAGGCTCTTCAAGAGTTCCATGTACTGCTGCCGTTCTTTATTGGACACGCCCCAGCGGAGCGTCCTCCTCTGTCCGCGTCTCGCGGCAAGCGCCATGTTTTCATCAATCTGCATATCGCCGGCCGTACCGGTCATCGGATCCTGAAAAACACGTCCCAGAAACGGTGCTCTTTTATACTCCGAAAGCCCGGAGACATCGGTTCCGTCAATGATGATCTGCCCGCTGTCCACCGGCCATACGCCGGCGATCGCATTCATGATCGTCGATTTTCCGGCGCCGTTACCGCCGATGACCGTCACGAAATCACCGTCCTGCAGTGTCAGACTGACATTTTCCAGCGCTTTCTTCTCGTTGATGGTTCCGGGGTTGAATGTTTTGGAGATATTTCTGACTTCTAACATCACTTCTCCTCCTTCTTCGAAGCAAGCTTCGCGTTGCGTCTTGCCAGTCCGCGGAAAGAGCTGGTCCTGATCTGCTTGAGGTACGGTACCGCGAGGAAAATCGCGACTACGATCGCCGTAAGCAGCTTCATATCATCAGCCGGGAACTTCAGCCAGAGGACAAAGACATATACGAAATAATACACGATCGCGCCGATGACCGTAAACGCAAGGCGCAAAACAAACCCCAGCCGCTTCCCCAGAATCGCCTCGGCAAGCACTTCGCCGATAATGACCGCGGCAAGGCCGATGACAATCGAGCCCTGTCCCATTTTGACATCCGCGAAGCCCTGATACTCTGTCAGGATTCCGCCGGAAAGCGCGATCAGCCCGTTGCTGACCGAAAGTGCAATGACCTTCATCAGATTTGTATTGATGCCCTGCGCGCGGGACATATTCTGGTTGATGCCGGTCGCGCGGATCGCGCTGCCGATCTCCGTGCCGAGGAACCAGTAAATAACGCCTACGATGACAACGTCAACGATCAGTGTGAGCGCGATCGTCTGTCCGAGATACCGGATATTCGAAGTGAAATGAACCGTCACCTGTCCTGCAGGTACTGCCTGATTGGCCTTTCCCATGATATTCAGGTTAATCGAGTACAGGGAAATCTGCGTCAGAATTCCGGCAAGAATATCCGGAATGCCGAGGACCGTGTGCAGAATTCCCGTGACAAGTCCCGCGAGAAGTCCGCATAAAAACGAGATCAGAAGCACCGCTTCGGGGCTCCAGCCGGCAAGGATCAGCATGACCGCGGTGGCGCCGCCGAGTGCAAAAGATCCGTCGCAGGTCATATCCGCGAAATTCAGGATACGGAATGTCAGATATACGCCAAGTGCCATGATGCCCCAGATCAGACCTTGCGCCAGACCGCCGGGCGCGGCGTTCCAGAGCGCCTGCGGGTTCAGGGATGCAAAATACGCTGCCATGAAATTCTCCTCACTGTTCGAAATGCTGCTTCGCTGCTGATAAGAAAAACAGCGCAGGCACCAGACCTGCGCTGCCGTTACTATTATATGCTACTTCCTGCCGTTCAAACCATAAAAACTTTACCGCTTACTGAAAGGAATCTTCTGTTTTCCCCCGGAAAGCGTACCGCGGAAATCATTCTTTCCGGATTACTTCTCAATCGCGACATAGTCGGAAGGAATCGTGAAGCCGATCGCGTCCGCGTAGTCCTTGTTGTACTTCTTGGTTGTTGTCTTCGCGTATCCGATGGGGAGCGTCGAAACATCCGCGCCGTTTGCAAGAATCTCGACTGCCTGCTCGCCTGCCGCCTCTCCGATATCGTAGTAGTCAATCGAAAGCGTGGCAAGACCGCCGTTGGAGCACATATTCTCCTCGCCGCAGATGATCGGCAGCTTTGCGGGCTCCGTGATGTTCTTGATGATCGTCATGTTCGATGCCGCTGTGTTGTCAGTCGGGATATACATGACATCGCAGTCGGATACCGCAGACTGTACAACGGACTGCAGGTCATTGGAATCCGCGAACGTGTATTCCTGATATGCGATCTTGTCCGCGTCCAGATAGCCTTCGATCTTGTCCGCCTGGAACTTGGAGTTTGCTTCCGCCGAGCAGTACAGGATCGCGACCTTCTTCGCGTCCGGAACCAGTTCCCTGATCATCGCCTCCTGCTGGTCAAGCGGCGCGAGGTCGGATGTGCCGGATACATTCATACCGGTTGTGCCGGAGAAATCTTTCAGATTCAGAGCAGTTCCGTAGTCCGTAATCGAGGTCCCCAGAATCGGGATATCGGTTGTCGCGGCAACCGCTGCCTGCAGTGCCGGTGTCGCATTCGCGAGAATCAGATCATACTGGTTCGAAACAAAGCCGTTGACAATCGTCGCGCATGTCGCGGAATCGCCCTGCGCGTTCTGGTAGTCGATTGTTACATTGTCGCCGAACTTGTCCTTGAGCGCATCCTCAAAGCCCTTTGTGGCTGCGTCGAGCGCGTCGTGCTGGACGAGCTGGCAGATGCCGACCTTGTATGTTTTGCCGGAATTATCTGCTGCCTGTGTCGCCGCGGACGAAGATGCTTCCGTCGCAGCCGCAGCCGCTTCCGTCGCCGCTTTTGTCGCTGCTGTATCCGCCGTCTTGCCGGAACTGCCGCATGCCGTCATGGCGAGCATTGCGCCGGCCAGTGCGAGTGCCATCATTTTCTTTTTCATAAGTAGCTTCCTCCCTGCATCGGAAAACAGAAAAATCCGCCCCAAAACCGTCAAATCCGGGAATCTGTTGTTTGACTTCTCTGTCTTCTGTTAATACATTGTTCTATGACCGCCGGAATGCGCCGCCGGAAGAACTGATTTATTACATTAAAGCGCAAACGCGTTGGCGTGTCAAATCTTTTCTGTATCAAAATTATCCGGATATTCACCCGGGCAGGAGGCTCCATTCCATGAGCGTAACCGAAACCTTCGGCAAAACAGTTATAAAAGTTAACAAAAACTACCCCGCGCTCTCCCGCGGCATTCTGCGGGCAGGCTGGGAGGCGGAGGATCTTGTGTTCCGCTTTCATCCGCACAAAGAGTCATTCCCTGCGGATCAGTATCTCGCGCGGCTGATGATGGATACAATGCTGGCGCCGCTTCGGGCTCCCGGACAGTCCGTGATCTGCAGCATCTTCACGCCGTGCGAGCTTGTGCAGGAAGCACGGCTCCACCCTTACAACGTGGAGGCCTTCTCCAGCTACATTTCGGCCTCATTCGCCGAGAGTGCCTGCGTGCAGAAGGCCGAGGAAACCGGCATTTCCGATACGCTCTGCAGCTACCATAAAACATTTCTGGGCGCTGCGGAAAACGGACTGATGCCAAGGCCCCGCTGCATTGTATATACAAATGTAACCTGCGACGCGAATCTTCTGACCTTTTCCCGGCTCGCGCACCTTTTTGATGTGCCGGATTTCTTTGTGCAGGTGCCTTCCGATCCTTCGGAGGACGCTGTCGCCTACGTGCGGGACGAGCTTCTTTCGCTGAAAAGCTTTCTGCAGGAAGTGACCGGCCGCAGCATCGACGACGCTGCGTTAAAATCCCGCGTCGAACGCTCGAAGAGAACGCTCTCTTCTTTTGAGGCCTATCAGAGCGCGCGGGCGGACCGCTATGTTCCGTCCGACCTTGTCACGCCGCTTTACAGCGCGATGACCGCGAACATTCTGCTTGGCACACAGGAAGAAGAAACCTACGTGAACCGGTGTCTTCAGGATCTGCAGAAGGCAGGTCCGAAGAAAGGAAAACATATCTACTGGATGCACACGCTCCCGTTCTGGTCATCCGCGGTCAAGAAGTATTTTCTGTTCAACGAGGACGCGCAGATTGTCGGGGACGAGCTGTCGCAGGTATGTTCGTCGGATTTTGACACGGATGATCCCTACCGCGGCATGGCGCAGCGCCTTGTGTATAACGCGCTGAACGGTCCCGCGGACCGCCGGATCGAGGCCGGAATAAAACACGCGAAACAGTGCGGCGCCGACGGCGTGATCTGGTTCAACCACTGGGGATGCAAGCACACGCTCGGCATGGCGCAGCTCGCCAGAGCCGGATTTGAAGACGCGGGACTTCCGACGCTTCTGTTAGACGGCGACGGGTGCGACCGCGCGCACGGCGGCGAAGGCCAGACGCTGACGCGGATCGGCGCGTTTCTTGAGAATCTGGTCTGACGCGGCCGCGCGTTCCCTGAGAATCCGGTCCGGGCGGATCGGCGCGTTTCCTGAGAATCCGATCCGGCCCGGAACGAACTCCGAAAGGATATTTTATGGTACATACTGTTCACTACATCTGCAAATACACACCGCTCGAACTCTTCGCCGCGATGGGCGCCGAATGCGTCTACGCCAATCACATGCCGGACGGTTTCGGCATTTCCGAATCCGTGATCGGCTCCAACATCTGCGGCTTCGGAAAGTCCCTGATTGATCTTGTGAATGCAGGCGGCGTGCATGAACTGATTCTGACAAGCTGCTGCGACACGATCCGCAGCGTCTATGACAACCTGCAAAAGAGCGGAAAGCTGAACTTCCTGTTCTATCTCGATATCCCGCACGCGGAGTCCGGCTGCACCAAAACGCAGCTTTCCTTCCAGTTAAAACAACTTGTCCGCGCGTACTCTGCGTACAGCGGAAATTGTTTTGACCGGAATAAATTTGCAGAAGCAATGAAGCTCTCACACGTGCAGCAGATCCGGCCGAATTCTCCGTACATCAGTATTCTCGGCGGGCGCGCGGGCATCGAGCTGCACAAAGAAGCTTTGAAGGAGATGCCGCTGCCCGTGCACAACGACACCTGTGTCGCCGGCAGAAGCGTCGGCGAAAGTCTGCCCGATCCGTCTCTGTCCTTTGACGAGCTGATGGACTGGTACGCCGGCGAGCTCCTGTCTCAGCTTCCCTGTATGCGGATGATTGACCGCGAGGGTCGAAAGAGGCTTTACAATGACCCGAATCTGCGGGGTATCATCTACCATACGATCCGGTTCTGTGATTTTTACAATTTCGAATACAGTGAGATCAAAAGTCACGTTGATGTGCCGGTGCTGAAGATCGAAACCGATTACACAACCGGCTCGTCAGGGCAGCTTCTGACAAGGCTGCAGGCTTTTGCCGAGGAAATCCGCAGTACCTATGCGGACACACCGCAGATTTTCAAAGGGAACAGATCGGGGGGATCAGCAATGAGCAAACAGGATTTTACCTATGTGGCAGGCATTGATTCGGGCTCCGCGAGCACAGATGTCGTGATTCTGGACAAAGACAGGAACTATATTGCCGGTATCGTTCTTCCAACCGGCGCCGGCGCGGTCATCAGCGCGGAAAAGGCGCTCGAAGCGGCACTGCAGGAGGCCGGACTTTCACGCGCGGACATCGGCCGCGTCGTGACAACCGGATACGGACGGACATCGATTGAGAATTCCGACCGCAGCATCACGGAAATCACCTGCCACGCGCGGGGCGCGCATTTTCTTGATCCGTCTGTCCGTACGGTCATTGATATCGGAGGACAGGACAGCAAGGTTATAACGCTGGACAGCACGGGAAAGGTTACAAACTTCGTGATGAATGACAAGTGCGCGGCGGGAACCGGCAGATTCCTTGACATGATGGCGCGCACGATGGAAATGACGCTGGATGATATGAGCCTTCGCGGGCTGGCTTACAAAGAAGACATCACGATTTCGAGCACCTGCACGGTGTTCGCGGAGTCGGAAGTTGTCTCTCTGATCGCGGAAAACAAAGACGTCGACGACATCGTCCATGGTCTCGACAAATCTGTTGCCGCGAAAACTGCAACGCTTGTCGTCAGAGCCGGCGGCAGCGGTCCTTTCATGATGACCGGCGGCGTCTCGAAGAACAACGGGCTGGTCAAAGCCCTGTCAGAAAAGCTCGGACAGAAGCTGATCATCTCGGATAAAGCCCAGCTTTGCGGCGCGCTTGGCGCGGCGCTGTACGCGCTGGACTGAGAGGAGAGCCCGAGCGGCCGCGGGAGCCTGTATTGCGGCGGCGATGGCGCTGCGATGTGTGGCACAGCCGCGGCATTTACTGCGGCGGCGCGCCGCGATGAATCGCGCCGCCGCCGAACTTTCTGCGGATTGCGTCTACGGCGGCATCCGCTTTCTTTTCTTTCTCTCTTTGATCATCTCCGAAAAGACGCAGCTGTACGGCCTGTTCTTTCGTAACATCGGTCAGCGATATGCCGATCAGGCGAAGCGGTGTCCTGCCGTCCCAGAGCTCATCAAACAGAGCGACTGCCGCCCCGGTGATTTCGGCGGTAATATCGCTCGCCTGCGGGAGCTTTCTCTGATGAGACCGGTCAATCCGGTTGGAATAGGAGCCCGAACGAATCTTCACACCGACGCACTGCGCACGGAATCCGTCTCTGCGCATCCTTGAGGCAGCGGTATCCGCAAGCTCCCGCAAAATCGCGTGCAGCTTTTCCCTGTCCGCAAGGTCCTCCTCGGTTGTTGTGGAAGCGCTGTATCCCTTCGCTTCTTCCGGATGATCCAGTACCTTTGAAGGATCAATTCCGTTTGCGAAATCGTGGTAGAGCTGCGCTGTTTTGACGCCAAGAAGGGAGGAAAGAGAGGCCATATCGCAGGCCGCGAGATCGCCGATCGTATAAATGCCCGCTCTCCGCAGCCTGTCTGCCGAATGTCCGCCGACCAGAAACAGCTTCCCCACCGGCATCGGCCAGAGCTTGCGCGGGATCTCGTCTTCAAAAAGCGTATGCGTTTTGTCGGGTTTTTCCATGTCGCTCGCCATCTTGGCAAGCAGCTTATTGTGCGCGATACCGACATTGACCGTAAACCCGAGCTCGGTCCGGACGCGCTCCCGGATCGCTGCTGCTGCGCGCAGCGGGTCCGGCCAGAGCTTCCCCATACCGGTCATGTCAAGATAACATTCATCGATCGAGGCCTGCTCGAGCACCGGCGTAAAATCTCTGCAGACCGCGATAAAGCGCCGCGAGCACTCTTTATACCATGCCCTGTCCGGCGGGGCGACAACAAGTTCCGGGCATTTCTGCATCGCCATCGAAGACGCCTCTCCGGTATGGATGCCGAGTTTTGCGGCAGAAATCGACTTCGCGGCGACGATGCTCGTACGGAGCCCCGGATCTCCGCTGATAATCGCGGGGACATTCCGCAGATCACTCTTCCCTTCCCGCAGACGCTTTACCGACGTCCAAGAAAGAAACGCGCTGTTCACATCCACATGGAAAATCAGCCGCCGGTCCTCTTCCATCACACGCCTCACAGAAGGTCCAGCAGTGCGTCCACATCTTCTTCCCGGGTCGCCCAGCTGGTCGCCAGCCGGATTGCGGTTCTGTTCTCGTCCACCGGCTCCCATTCGCTGAAAATGACCTTTTCCGCGAGCGCGCGCATCTGATGATTCTGCAAGACAACAAACTGCTGATTCGTCGGCGACTCCAGAAGCAGCTGATAGCCCTTCCTGCGCAGTCCTTCCCGCAGCTTCATCGCAAGATCCACCGCGTGTCTGCTGATCTGCAGATACAGGTCGTCCGTAAGAAGCGTGTCAAACTGCAGGCCCAGAAGCCATCCCTTGGCAAGCAGACCGCCATGCTGTTTGACCTGCGTCATGAAGTGCGGCGGCATATTTTTCTTCGTAAAAACAACTGCCTCGCCAAACAATGCCCCCACCTTCGTTCCGCCGATATAAAAGACGTCCGAAAGCGCGGCGATGTCCCGCATAGTCAGCTCTTTGGACGCAGCGAGCCCGTAGCCGAGGCGCGCGCCGTCGATAAACAGCGGAATATCGTACTCGCGGCAGATGCCGGAGACCGCGTTCAGCTCCTGCGCGCTGTACAGCGTGCCGTACTCGGTCGGGTAGGAAATATAGACCATTCCCGGAAATACCATGTGCTCACGGTCCGGATTCTCCCGGAATGCTTTAAGGAAAGAACGGAGCTCTTCGGGGTCGATTTTGCCCTGATGCGCGGGCAGCGGCAGTACCTTATGCCCCGAGTATTCAATCGCGCCGGCCTCATGCACATTGACATGTCCGGTAGCCGCGGCAATGACCCCTTCATACGGACGAAGCATCGTCGAAATCACGATCTGATTCGTCTGTGTCCCTCCGCAGAGAAAGAAAATCTCCGCGTCGTCAACGCCGCAGGCGCGGCGGATCTTTTCCTTCGCGGCAGCGCAGATTTCATCGCTTCCGTAGCCTGTCTGCGGCTGCAGATTCATCTTCATCATCCGCTCCAGAATCAGCGGGTGCGCACCTTCCATGTAGTCACTTGCAAATGCCAGCATTCTTCTCCTCCATTATCTGAAAGTCCTGCGGCCGCGCGGCAGTCCGGGCAGCGGCAGAACACACAGCATCTGTCTGATTATGTCATTTTTGACCAAAATATTCAACATGTGGTAAACTGCGAATCGACACGGAAACAATATGCGGGGGCAGAGAAATGCGTAAGAAAACAGACAGACAACCGGAACTTTGGAACGCGCTTCCATGGCTCAGCGTCATGGCGCTCGTTATTCTGATGATGGCTGCAGCGGAACTGCTGCATGAAAAGGAAATCATCTTTCCGGAGATCACGGCGCTCGCGGTCGGGTATATTCTCGCAAAGAAGCGGGCATGGATCGTGGATTCGAAGAGAATCCTGATTCTGATCACGGGATGCGCGGTGCTGGGACTTTTGATTGTCCTCTATATTCCCCTGTCCCTCCGGGGACAGATCTGCCTCGCCTTTGCGGTCAGCCAGCTCATTTTCCTGTATTCGGGCACGACGCTCGCGCCGTTTGTATCCGCGATTGTGCTTCCGGTCATTCTGCAGACAAAGTCCTGGATTTACCCGGTTTCCGCATTTCTACTGACTCTTGTAGTCATCGTCTTGCACGGGCTTTTCATCCGGCTTGGCATCCGGGAAGACGAGCCCTATGTTCCGACTGCGATCCCGACAAGACAGGAATGGTTTGACGCGGTGCTGCGGACGGTTGTGGTTTCGGCTGCGGCTTGTTTTGCCCTGAAATATAACGTCCGTTTCGTAATCGCGCCGCCGCTTCTCGTCGCGTTCACGGAGTTCTCAAGGCCCTTGAACCCCGCAAGAAAGCGTCCGATCAAAGTCATTCTGCTCCTCACGGCCTGCGCGGCGGCAGGAACGTTGTGCCGGCTCGTTCTGACAAATGCGGCGGGGCTTCCGCTCTCAGTCTCTGCCGGCGCCGCCACCCTGATCATGATGCTGCTGGTCCGCAAAACCGGAATGTACATGCCACCCGCCGGCGCCGTCACGATCCTGACCTTCCTTGTTCCGGACGAAGCTCTTGTATTCTTTCCGCTGCAGGTGCTGGCCGGCATCAGCCTCCTCATGGGCATCACACTGTTAATGTTCGAACCGCTGCAAAAAGGACGCGCGTAAAACAGCGCCGTCCCATCGTTAAAGAATCTCCGCGCCTTCCGGAATTTCAAACTCTCTTTCCTTCGTCTGGAAGCGTTCGGAATGCATCTTGTCCTCTTCCATGAAATCGCGGACATAGTTGATGAATTCCTGCACGAGAACGCTCGGGCGCTGATCTCTCGGCCATACCAGGAGATACTCGACGATTTTCGCGGGATCTGTGATCACCTTCGAAACGACATGCGGATTCGGCGTATACGTGGTCTGCGGGAAAATACTGATGCCCACATTCTGCTCGGAGAGCGCGACTGCGTCGAGATAGTTGGACATTTCGCAGACGATATTCGGCTCTTTGCCGATGCCTTCGAACCATTTGCGGATTGCTTCGATTCTGGAATTTCTGCGGGGACTGATCAGCGGATAATCCGCGAGCTCGGAGAGTTTTACAGTCGTTCCTTCTCTTACGGCAAGCGGATGATTCTTCGGGATAATTGCGATCCATGGTTCCTTTCCGATCACGATGCTGTCCAGATGCTCATTATCAAAAGGATAGGCAATAACTGCGAGGTCCGACAGTCCCCGTGCGAGATGCTCCAGAACATCATCCGAGCTTCCGTTCCACATCTGATACCGCACCATCGGATATTCTTCGGAGAATCCCGCGATCCATCTCGAAGCAATATAAGGCGCCCGGCCTTCCACCATTCCGAGAGAAATGGTTCCCGAAAGGCCGTTTTCCATGTGCGCGAGATCGCTCCTTGTCTTGTCCGCGAGCGCGAGCATCTGATTCGACCGGTGCAGAAGAAGGCTTCCGGCCTCAGTCAGCTGCAGATGGCGCTTCCCGCGGATGAAAAGCTGAACGCCCAGATCTTCCTCGAGGCCTTTGATCTGATTCGAAAGCGGCGGCTGACTCATATTCAGCTTCTCGGCGGCCCTCGTGAAATTCAGTTCCTGCGCGACAACGGTAAAATACTGAAGTGTTCTGAAATCCATACTCTCCGGCTTTCTGACGGGCAGCCATAGCTGCTGCCATCTGATATTTGCATAAAGCGCCGGCTATGCAGAATTTTACAGTCTGCGCCGGCGCTTTGTATATTATACGTTTTTAATATAGTGAATGCAATATATCAGTAATAGTTATCCTAAAAGATATATTAAGCATATGGACAGGACGCGGCCAGTGCCGGATTGACTCCGGCCGGACGCGCTGATGTCCGGATTTTCGCGTTCACTCTGCGGCGATATCCGGATTCTCTCCGGTCAGCCCGACATAGGCGCCGTCCTTTGCCTCCGGGGCATCCGGATGCGCGAGAAGCCACTTGTTGTTCGCGCGAAGAAGCCGGTCTTCAAAGGTCTTTCCGGCTGTCTTTGGAGCCTCTGTATTCGTTCCCTTCGGAAGAGCCACCATCACGCGGAAGCCCTTTGCAGGGTCCGTATGGCAGGGCGCATAGTGAAGCGATGTCGCATAAACCTCGACCAGAACTCCCTTCGGCACAAGAAACGCTTTGCAGGCTGCCGTATCCAGCTTCCCGTCCTGGATCTCGCTTTGTTTTGCGAGGATCAGAACAAAATCCTCTGTCCCTAGATTAAACTCACTGCTTCTGTGATACTCAAGGCAGTTCAGCTTTGTATTATGCCCGTTGCACCAGCCGAATTCGACCGGCAGACCGCCGAAAAGTGTGGGCGCCAGCTCTTTGGCCTCCGGCAGCTCCTGCAGCGCGGGTTCCTCCGGCACATAAGCAGTGCCTTCCGGCAGCGGCGTAAGCTCGTTCAGTGCATTGACGATCGGCTGTGTATCATACCCCTCTAGAATTCTTCCATATGCACGGAATTCCGGATCTGTAACTGGATAAATCTTCATAATAAATGTAACCCCCATTGCGCCGGGCGCGGCACGGGATAAAACCGCGCCCGGAAATTCAACTTCTCATCTGCCGCCGAACGGATTCTCCGAAGCGTACAGAACCCCCGACGGATGGTTGTATCCGATTTCGGACGGTGCTACGCCGATATACTTCAGTGCGTCATACAGTGCCTTTCCATAGTGTCCGAACATAACGGCTCCGTGGTGCGGATAATTCTTTTCGATCAGCTCATAGCGGTAGAATCTACCCATCTCCGGAATCGCGAAAACGCCGATTGAGCCGAACGACTTTGTCGCCACCGGAAGTACCTCTCCTTCCGCTGCATAAGCGCGGAGAATCCCGTCCGCTGTCGACTGCAGTCTGTAGAACGTAATTTCACCGGGCTTGATATCGCCTTCCATTGTGCCGTCGCACCAGTCCGCCGGGTGCGTATTCGCCATGATCTTCTGGTATGCGACATGCGGATTCTGCAGCCGTGTGCTGCAGGTGTTGCCGCAGTGGAATCCCATGAACGTGTCGGTATGCTTCCAGGGATAGGAGAATTTACCTTCAATGCTCTCATGGTACATATCTTTCGGCACGGAGTTGTTGATATCCAGAAGCGTTACCGATTCGCCGCTGATGCACCAGCCGATGTACTCGGAAAGCGCGCCGTAAAGATCAACCTCGCAGGAAACCGGAATTCCTCTGCCGGTCAGACGGCTGTTGACATAGCAGGGTACGAACCGGAACATATCCTCGAATGCCGGCCAGCACTTGGTAGAAAGCGCGACATATTTGCGGTATCCCTTGTGCTCTTCTACCCAGTCAAGGAGTGTCGCTTCATAAGCCGCGAACTTGCAAAGCTTTTCGTCGTTCTTCTTTGCGGCCTCTTCGTCATATCCGAGCTCCCGGATCATATCCGCCTTGATGGCCGCGATTTCCCCGTTCTGTTTCTTTACGGTATTCTCATCCAGATTGTATTTCTCCGGGCAGTAATGCTTTTCATAAGCTTCAAACAGATCGAGCTCGGACTCTTCCTCTACTTCGACGCCGAGGTTGTAAAACTGCTTGATCGGCGCGTTGCAGGCAAGGAAATTCTGCGGGCGGGGACCGAACGAAATGATCTTGAGATTGTCAAGGCCGAGCCGGACGCGGGCGACCGGAAGAAACTCGTGGATCATATCCGCGCAGTCTTCTGCATCGCCGACCGGATACGCCGGAATCCACGCGGTTGTATTCCGCAGTGCCAGATTATAGCTGGCATTGAGCATACCGCAGAACGCGTCGCCGCGCCCTGTGATTCCCAGCGTCGAAGATGCTTCCTCGGCGGCGGCGCAGAACATTTTCGGCCCTTCGAAATGTTTCGCGAGAAGCGTTTCGGCGATTTCGGGTCCGAAGTTTCCAAGATATACGCAGAGCGCGTTGCAGCCGTGCGCCCTGACATCTTCGAGCGCGTTCACCATGTCTGTTTCGCTCTCCACGATGGTGACCGGGCATTCATAGATGTCGTCCGCGCCGTACTTGTCGGTATAAGCCTGCACCAGCGCTTTTCTTCTGTTCACGGCAAGCGGAGCCGGGAAACAGTCTCTGGATACCGCTACAATACCGACTTTGATTGTGGGAATATTCGTTGTCATATGATCTCCTTCCGGTTCTGCGCTGCAGAACCTGCATAGAATGATTGATGTAATCCGGCGCCGTTATCTGACAGCGCCGCTGTTTTGCCCCGTTACAGTTCCGGGAACAGCCCTTTCAGCGCGGGGTACAGTTTGTGGAATGTCCGGTAACGTTCTTCGTATAAAGAAGAGAGCGCGGGCTCCGGCTCTGTCACGCCGGTCGTATGAACCAGTCTTTCCGCTGCTTCCTGCACCGAGCGGTACTCTCCGCAGGCAGTCGCGGCCAGAATCGCGCCGCCGTACCCCGGCCCCTGCTCGGTTTCCGGCATCGTAAGCGAAATGTTCAGGACGTTCGCGAAGATCTTTCTCCAAAGAGGGCTCTTTGCGCCGCCGCCGCAGATCGTGCTCGTCTTAATGTCCATGCCGAGCCTGCGGATCTCTTCGAGCGAATCGCGGATGCCGAACGCGACGCCTTCGAGCACCGCCTGCGTCATATCTTCTCTTGTTGTGTCCATGGTCATGCCGATAAAACAGCTCCTTGCAGCAGGATCATTGTGCGGCGCCCGCTCGCCCATCAGATACGGCAGGTAATACACGTGACCACGCCCGAGCATCTGCCCGGTAATGCCCTTCTGCTCTGCCGGATAATCTTTTGTCCGCAGGATTTCCTCCATAAACCATTTATTGCAGGATGCCGCGCTGAGCATGCAGCCCATCAGGTGGTATCGGCCGTCCGCGTGCGCGAAGGAGTGGATGCCGTCCGGCGGCAGGAGAAACCTGTCGCTCGCAATAAAGATGGTTCCGGATGTACCAAGCGAAATGTTACAGGCGCCGCTGTACGCGGTTCCTGTTCCGATCGCGGCCGCGGCATTATCGCCGGCGCCCGCCGCGACCCTCACCGAGGCGGGAAGGCCCAGCGCCTTTGCAATTTCCGGTTTCAGAGTGCCAACCGTTTCATAGCTTTCAAAAAGCCGCGGCATCTGCCTTAATGAAACGCCGCAGATATCCAGCATCTCTTTGCTCCAGCATTTATTCCGGACATCCAGAAGCAGTGTGCCCGAGGCGTCCGAATAGTCGGTGCAGTGCACGCCGGTCAGCATATAGTTGATGTAGTCCTTCGGCAGCATGATCTTATCAATTTTGTCGAAGAGCTCCGGCTCGTTCTCCCTCATCCAGAGGAGCTTGGGCGCCGTAAACCCTGCAAACGCGATATTGCCGGTATACTGCCGCAGCTTTTGCCTGCCGATCGTCTGATTCAAATAATCGGTCTGCGCTGCTGTCCTGCCGTCGTTCCACAGAATCGCGGGGCGGATCACTTTGTCGTCTTTGTCCAGAACGACCAGCCCGTGCATCTGCCCGCCTGCGCCGATGCCGCGCACCTGCCCGGCATCACAGCCGCTGACAAGCTCCCGGATGCCGTCCTTCACCGCGGCAAGCCAGTCCGCGGGATTCTGTTCCGACCAGCCGGGGTGCGGAAAGCGCAAGGGATATTCCCTTGAAACAATTTTACGGATCTGTCCGTCCGCTTCCATCAAGAGGAGTTTGACGGCGGAAGTGCCCAGATCAATACCGATATACAGCATATTTCTGCCTCCTGTTTCACCTGTTCATACATGGTACCTGCAGAGAATCGCACTTTTTTAAACAAGTTTCGCAAAAGTATCTTTCAAAACTGATTCTATCATATTTTATGACAGAATTGATGTCAAGAACACCGGATAAAATGCTTTACACGCTTTTAATGAACTCTGTAATAAAATAGCCTGCCGCCCCGATCATGCCGGCCTTCTCCGGCTCCCGCCCGAGCCGCACATAGTCCGCGCTGTCCGAGAACGGATCTCTTTCCGCAACCAGCCTTCGAAGCTCCGCAAGGTACGGTTCCAGCTGCAGCGATGTCGCGCCGCCGAGCACGATATCGCAGTCAAAAGCCATCCGCAGATTCGCGATGCCGACTGCCAGATGCTGCAGGATATCATTCCAGAGCGATACGCTGTCTGCGTTACCCCGCCGGAGCGATTCGAAAAATTCATCGGATGTCCGTCCGATGTCTCTGGTATAACGCAGCGCCCCGCAGTACGATTCGAGGCATCCGCGGCGGCCGCAATTGCAGAGAAGTCCTCCCGGATGCACACACATATGGCCGAATTCACCGCCTCTTCCATTCGTTCCCTTGTACTGCCTGCCGTCCAGGATCAGGGTGCCGCCGACACCGTACTCCAGAAGAAGATACGCGAAGTCTCCCTTTCTTCCGTCCGCGGTTTCAAACAAAAGCTCCGCGTACCCGGCGCTGGTCGCGTCATTTTCAACGTAACATGGATACGGGACCGCATCCTGCAGGTTCTGCAGGCGGAAATCCCGGATATGCATGGAAGGGGATACCAGAACTTTCTCTCTGTTTTTATCAATTGCGCCGGGGATCGTTATGCCGACACCGAGGATTCTGCGGCTGTCCAGCCGGTTTTCCTTAATAAATAACGAAAGGCCCGCGGTCAGTGTGCGGATCAGGCTCTCTCCGTCCTGATCGTTCTGCGCGATTATCTGATCCGCCACCTCATTTCTCTTCAGATCCAGCGCAAGAAACCGGATATGCCCGGCAGTGAGTTTCACACCGATGGAGACAAACTGCCCGCTGTTCACATTGAAGCCGACCGGAGGCCGGCCCCCGGTCGATTTAATGCCCGTGACTTTCAAAAGCAGGCCTTCTTCTTCGAGTTCCGCGATGTTCTGGTGAACGGTCGGAAGACTGAGCCCCAGTTCGTAGGTGAGCTGCTGCTGGGTTGCCGGCTCCTTCGCGTAGTAAATATATTGGAAAACACGATTTTTGGTCTGCGCTCTTCTCCCGGGCGCGGGTTCAAATGCATTCGGAGTTGTCATCATGCGCCTCTGATTTTCTGATTATGAAAGTTGTTTTGCAAAAGTTATTGTCAATATGATTTTAGCACATGCTGGCAGGCTGCCGGATAAAAGATTCGTCATTTCCGGCCGGCTACGCCGCAGTGCAGGAAAGACTTGCAAGGATGTGTTAAACTACTGGATAAGTAATAGAGAATATGCAACAGAAAGAGGCCTCACTATAGCTGAATGGTTTGAACCGGAGCCGAGGAAATCCAGAGCCCCGTTAATAATTGTCATTACTCTGCTCGTGACAGCCGCTGCGATTGCCGCGGCATATTTTGGCGTGCGGTTTTATAACGCGAGCCCGAAGGTCCGGCTGTCCAGATCGCTCGAAGCCGCGCAGGAAGCGCTGCAAAGCGGCTCCTACGAAACTGCGGAGAAGGAATATCTGGAAGCCCTGCAGATTGATTCCGGAAACGCCACGGCTTATACCGGTCTTTGTGACGCATATGCGCAGGGAGACAACTGGAATCAGGTGGAACAAACACTGGAGGACGCGCTCTCTTCTCTGGACAAAACAGACGGCGCAGCGCTGACAAGCCACGTGATCGCTGTCATGATGTCGGAAGCCGATGCTTTCTCCAGCAAGAAAGACTACAGCAGCAGCGCAGCCTTGTATCTTCGGGCGCAGGCGCTGCTGGACAAACGCCTGCCCGATGACAAAAAGACCGCGGATGCTCTGAAAAAGAAGATCGCAGGGGTGGAGCTCGTTCTCGCACGCAGCAGTTCCGGGCAGGAAGCCATCGACGCCTGGGAGCAGGTGCATAAGAATGATCCGGACAACACGGAAGCGCTTTCCGCTCTGGCTGCAGCCTACGCCTCCGCCAGAGAATACGAGAAGGCTTCGGCTGTTCTCACGCGCCTTCTGGAGATCGAGCCCGGAGAGCTGCGGCACTACACGGATCTTGCAAATGTCTATACGGCGGCCGGCGACTACGAAAAGGCGCTGGAGACACTGGAAAGCGCAAAATCGCTGGAAAGCTCCTCTTCCCTCGAGAGCCTGATCACAAACGTATACGCGGCAGCGGCTAGAAACGCGGAAGGTGACAAGGCGATTGAACTCTGGAAAAAGGTCATCGACCGCTCTCCTTCCTATGTGAATGCGTATGAGTCGCTCGCGGATCTTTATGCCGCGAAGGGAGATTATACCGATGCCCTTCAGATTCTGCAGGAGGGGCTGGAGAAGTCGGGGGATTCTGTTTTGACCGGAAAGGCGAATGTCATCCGGCAGAAAATGGCGGCGGCCGGCATCGGCGACGAGGACGGAAATCCGCTCGAAAAGCTCGCCGAAGCGCTCGAAGAGAACCGGTACAAGGACGCGCTGCAGCAGATGGCGCGCAGGGATTTCATGGACATCATCGATACGCTCGAGCAGCAGTACAATGCGGTAAATGAGATTTCCGATGATACGGATACATCGAAAAAGAAGGTGCTCGAAATCACGCTATCCGGCTCTTTAGTAACCGAAGAAGAAAAGAGCACGAAAGAGGCTGCTTCCCCGTCAAAGAAGTCCGGCAGCAGTAAGCAGCCCGAAACCATCAAGGTCACACTCGGCTATCTCAAGGCTTTCGAAACGAAAACCATGGTGGTCACAGCCGCGGACGGAACGCGCATCACCGCGTACCGCCCCGCATATGTGGACGAGCTGGAACGCACGGTCATCGGACAGTACGGATCTGATCAGTACGGCTACGGCACCTATGTTCTCGCAGACGGAACGGCGCTTTCCAGCGTACAATATGTTGCTCCTTTGAATCCGTAACGAAAAGGCAGCGGCTTCCGCAAAACAAACCGAAAGCCGCTGCCTCTTTTCATGCCATTATGCAGTTACTCGTCCATAACCACCGCGTCGAGCTGGCGCATATACAGCTCATAATAATATCCCTTTTGTGCCATCAGCTGCGCGTGGGTTCCCTGTTCCACAATCTTCCCGTCTTTCACCGCGAGAATGATATCCGCGTTTGTAATTGTGGACAGCCTGTGCGCGATCACGAAGGAAGTCCTTCCTCTGATCACGGTTCTGATCGCATCCTGAATCGCCTTCTCGGTCACTGTGTCAATCGAAGCCGTCGCTTCATCGAGGATCAGAAGCCGCGGGTCGGCGAGGATTGCTCGTGCGAACGAAAGGAGCTGTTTTTCTCCGGTCGAAAGCAGATCTCCTCCCTCTCCGACCTCACTGTCAAGTCCTTTGTCCATCTTTCGGACAACATATTCGGCGGCAACCGTGTGCAGTGCCTTCCAGATTTCTTCGTCGGAAGCGTCCGGCTTTCCGTAGCGCAGGTTATCGCGCACGGTGCCGGAGAACAGGTGCGGTGACTGCAAAACATACCCGATACTGCTGTGCAGCCACAGCTGGGAACGGAGTCTTACGTCTTTACCGTCAATCAATACCTGTCCGGAAGTCGGCTCATAGAAGCGGCAGACCAGATTCACAAGCGTTGATTTTCCGGCGCCCGTTTCACCGACAATTGCCACATTCGTGCCTTGTTTTACCTTTAAGTTGAAATGATCAAGAACCAGCTCCTTCCCGTCAGGATAGCGGAATGAAACGTCCCGGAATTCCACATCGCCGTGCAGCGGTTCCCAGTTTTCTTTCTTCGGCGTGAAGTTATCACCGTACTTTTCGATGACTTCCTTCGAATCGGCAACATCCGATTTTTCCTCAAGAAGCTTTGTAAAGCGTTCGATATTCACCTGAATCGAGATGAAAGCCGCCAGTGTCTGGATGACGTTCTGAACCGGCTCGAGCATGCCGACCGCGTAGGACATGAAGACGCTCAAGGTTCCAAGACGGATGACGCCCTGCATCGTAATCTGCCCGCCGCGCCAGAGGACGACCGCGAGCGCGAACGAAGACAGCATTGTTACGACCGAGGCGAACAAAGCTGAATAATGCGTTGTTTTGATGCTCGTCTTTCGCATGAGCGTCGTGTCTTTTTCAAAATCACGCTGCATGAGCTTCTCAATCACAAGGGTGCGGATGCTGCGGGCGCCCGTGATACCCTCGTTGAAATTGCCGGTGATCGTGGAATTGATTTCCCGGATCTTGCGGTTTCCTTCGACCAGGCGGCGCTGGAAATAGGTGATGATCAGCACGCCGGCCGGAACGATCAGAAGCGTCCACGCGGCGAGGCGCGCGTTGATTGCCAGCATCATGACGATGACAAAAATGATGTAGGAAACTTCCCAGACAAAATCCATCAGCCGCCATGCCACAAGCTCGCCGATCTTTCCGGTATCGCTCATGACCCGGGCATGAATATAGCCGACATTGTTCTGGTTGAAATAAGAAAACGAAAGCGTCTGCAGATGATTGAACGAAGCGTTCCGAAGGTCTCTGTCCACTTTCATTTCGACAACGCCGCACTTGTACAGGCAGTAATAATTGACTGCTTCAGTTACCAGCATGAGCGAGAGGTACAAAAGCGTGAACGGTATGATCCCCCGCAGCGTTTTCCCGGCCACAAACGTATCCAGCGCGTAACTCGTAAAAAGCGGATAAATCGAATCAGCCAGCGAACTGAAAATGCCGAGGATGACCATGACCGCTATCGTCTTATAATATGGCCGCAGATACGGTGCAAGTTTCCGGATGCCTTTCATCGCGCGCTCCTTTCTGCGGAAGATCCTTCCGCGGTTGTCTGGCCTTCCGCCCCGGCCGTCTGCAGGCGGTACACTTTCGCGTACATGCCGTTCTTCGAAAGAAGCTGCTCGTGCGTGCCCTGTTCGATGATCTTTCCGTGATCCATCACATAGATTCTGTCCGCGTGCATCAGCGTGGAGATTCTGTGCGCGATCAAAATGACCGTCGACGAGCCGAGGCTCTCCCGGAGTGATTCCCGGATCTTCGCGTCTGTCTCCGCATCGACCGCGGAAAGCGAGTCGTCAAAAATCATAACAGGCGGCTTCCGGATCAGCATCTGCGCGATCGCCGTACGCTGTTTCTGTCCGCCTGAAAGCGTGACACCGCGCTCGCCGACAAACGTATCGTACCCTTCCGCAAATTTTTCGACGGTATCATCGAGACTCGCGAGTCTTGCCGCGCGGCGCACTTCGCGAAGGTCATAGTTTCTTCCTGCGATGCCGATGTTGTCGGCAAGGGTTCTGGAAAACAGGAACGGCTCCTGCAAAACAATGCCGACATTGCTCCGCAGCCACGACTTCTGAATATCCCGTATGTCCGTATCTCCGACCGTAATCTTTCCGTTTCCTTCCGGCAGCTCATACAGCCCGTCCAGAAGGTACATCAGTGTCGACTTGCCGCTGCCGGTTCCGCCGAGAATGCCGATCGTCTTTCCCGCGGGAATTGTCATGCTGATGCCGCTTAAGACTTCCGCGGACCCGTTATCGTACTGAAAGCGGACATTCTCCAGATGAATATCCTGATGCATGTCCGGCGTCACGGCGCCCGGCCGGTCCTGTTCAGTCTTCGCGTTCATGATATAGCGCAGTCTGTCAATCGAGATTCCGGCTTTCGACATCTCCGTGATCGTTCTGCCGAGACTCCGGATCGGCCACGACAGCAGACCGTTGTAGGAAATCAGCGCGATATAGCCGCCGGCAGTCAGATTTCCGCGCACGCAGAAAACCGCGCCGAGCACCGTAACCAGCATCGTGCGCGTTGTAGCGATGATATTGCCCTCGACCCAGAACGCGGCAAACGTCTTCTGCAGTCTGATCCAGAGGCCCGTATAAAATTCGTTCTGCTTCTCGAAGCGCTCCTTCTCATAGCGCTCCCTGCCGAACGCGCGGACAACCCGTACACCGGTCAGGTTTTCCTGCGCGATGCTCGAAAGCCTGCCTTCCTCTACGTCCGTCTGCTCGAACTGGTCCGCGATCTTCTGATGAAAGAACACTGACCGCAGCACCATGACCGGAATGAAAAACGCCGCGACAATTGTCAGCGGTATATTGATGCCCGCCATGAACCAGATCGAAAGCACGATCAGCAGCACCGTGCGGAACAGGGCAACGAGCTGTTCGGACAGGAATGTTTTGATCGTTTCCACATCCGAAGTGCAGCGCTGGATGATATCCCCTGTATGGTTCTCACTGTACCACGAAAACGGCAGATGGATGATATGCTCAAACAGCGAATCCCGCATGCGCTTCACCAGCGTCTCCGCGCCTTTGGAGTTCATGAGATTGAAAAGATACCGGCAGATACCGCCTGCCGCGGCGACGGCCATGACCAGCACCGCAACGATATACAGGTGCGAGCGCAGATACGGGATGTCGCCGGTGCGCGCGAGCAGAGGCTGCAATAACGCCGGCATCGAAGCCGCGCTGTCTCCGATCACCGCGTCCACCGTGAACTGGATAATCTTCGGGTTGACCAGATCAATCAATGATACGAGTGCAGCAAAGAGAATTGCGAGAGTAAAGTACCTTTTACTGCCTTTCAGGAAAAACATCACCAGACTTACTCTGTCCGGATACGACAGAGTCCTGTCATTTGTAGTTTTACGGATTTCGTTATGCTTCATATGGATACCTTTGCGAACTTCTGTAACAGGCGCGGCCGCTGAACGCCGCATCCTCCATTGACCGGACTATACCATACTCCTGCGAAAAGAGCAAAATCGGTTCACTTCTCTTTTCCCCGTCCGGCGTGTATAATGACTATCAACATAACACCTACTTGATCCGGCAGTAAATAACCGCCGAAAGGCGGCATGAGGTAATCCATGAATTCACAGGAAAACAATCAGGAAAAGATCACTTTCGAGGATATGAATTCAGGCGGCAGCGAATCTGTCAACGAAGCAGCAGCCTCCGGCGCGGAGAATCCGGCTTCCCGGCCTGCTTCTGGTCCGGACGCGGAGGAGACGGCTTCGAAGCCTGCCGCTGGCAGCGCCGGAAACGGTAAAAACAGTAAAAAGCGGAAAAAAGGCCGCAAAAAGCTGATCAAAGGACTCATCATCGCGGGTGCAGCCGCAGCCGTCCTCGGCTTCTTTATCTGGAAAACCAAAAAATCCGCGGCGGATGTCTATCTGGAGGACACTGTTTCGAAGCGCGACATTGTCACCTACCATACCTTTACCGGAACGGCCGCGGCTGTGGATTCCCGCAGCGTCATGTCTGCTGTCTCGGGCGTAAAGGTCACCGAAGTTCCGGTGGAAGAAGGAGACTATGTCAAAAAGGGCGATGTCATCGCCGTTCTTGACTCTGCCGGTCTCGATGAGCAGATTTCCGAGAAGGAAGCCGCAATGGCAGCATCTGCCAATTCCAGTTCCATCCAGATCCGCTCCGCGCAGCATTCCTACAACAGCCTCCAGTCCAATGTGCATGACGGTCTGGATTCTTCCCTGCAGGGCGCGCAGGCCGGTATCGACTCCGCCTTCTCCGGACTCGTATCCGCGCAGCAGGCTTTTAATAATGAAGTAAATTTGAATAACAAACAGCTCAGTGCGACGATTCTCGGCGCGATCCAGAATGTTGACAACGCTTACAATGCCGTGCAGCGCGCCGCGCTTTCCACACAGCAGGCAAAAGATGCGCAGGCGCACGCAGAGCAGCAGGCGGAGGACGCGGGACTTCCTTTTGATAATTTCTCCTCTTCGCAGGCGATCGAATCCAGTGAACTGACCGAAGATCAGGCCTGGGACGCCTACCATCAGGCAGTAACCAGTTATGAGGCTGCGAAAATCAATGAGGAAAATCAGCTGACACAGCTCTTTGACAGCCTGATTACCGCGCAGAACTCCTATCTGAACGCTGTCGACAGCTATAACGCGGCGGTCCGCAGTACGAAACAGCAGCTCGAAAGCTACTCTTTGCAGGTACAGCAGGCGCAGGCCGGCGCGGATGATACTGTCAGCCGGCTGCAGCTGGAGAATCTCGAGGACCAGCGCAAGGATTATACAATTACGGCGCCGATCAGCGGACAGATCACGAAGCTTTCGGTAAAAACCGGCGACATCACCGCGGTATCCAATACAACCAGTCTCGCAACGATCACGAACTATGACAAGATGAAAGTCGACATCAAGGTCGGCGAGTACGATATCGTGGACCTGAAGTCCGGCGATCCCGTTACAATCCGCATCCAGGCGCTGCAGAAGGATTATAACGGAAAAATCGCGCACATTGACCGCGAGGCGACCGTGGAGAACGGCGTCTCCTATTTCAACGCGGAGGTCAACTTCGCACCCGATGAAAATGTACGCGGCGGCATGAGCGCCGAAGTGAAGCTGACCATCAACGATCTGCATGATGTTCCTTCCATTTCCAACGACGCGGTGCAGAATGCCGATGACGGCTCCGCCTATGTCCTTGTCCGCAGCGAAGACGGCAAAACATACACGCGCAAAAACGTTACGCTCGGCGCGACCGACGGCTCCTACACGCAGGTTACAGACGGTCTTTCGGAAGGCGACAAGGTCTACTACCTGCCTGCGAAGGCGCCCAGCCTGCAGGACGGTTTGTACATGAGTACAGACGAAGGAGCGGCAGACGAAACGGATGACGGCGGTGCTCCTTCCGGCGCTGCTGCGGCAGACGGCGATGCCGCGCCGGCAGAGTAAACGGAGGCACCTATGGAAGATATCCTCCGAATGGTTAACATCTGCAAGGACTATGAGATGGGCGAGGAGACGCTCCATGTTTTGAAGAACGTCTCGCTGACCGTCCGCAAAGGCGAGTTTCTTGCGGTTCTGGGTCCTTCCGGGTCCGGAAAATCCACTCTGATGAACATTATCGGCTGTCTGGACACTCCGACATCTGGTGATTACTGGCTTCACGGCAAATACATCGCAGACGAGGACGAAACCAGCCTTGCGCATATCCGAAGCAGGGAAATCGGTTTCATCTTTCAGTCCTTCTACCTCCTGCAGAAGCAGACCGCGTACCAGAATGTCGAGCTGCCGCTCCTGTACGCGAACGTGCCGCCGGCAAAAAGGAAAGAACGTGTAAATTACTGTCTTTCCATGGTCGGATTGACCGACAAGGTCGGAAACTATCCCAACCAGCTCTCGGGCGGCCAGCAGCAGAGAGTCGCAATCGCGCGCGCGGTCGCAAACCACCCTTCCATCCTTTTAGCCGATGAGCCGACCGGCGCGCTGGACCAGAAAACCGGCGAACAGGTGATGCGTCTGTTTCATACGCTCAACGAGGAAGGCAACACAATTATCATGATCACCCATGATCCGAAGATCGCGTCGCACGCTTCCCGAATCGTCCGTATTCTGGACGGCGAAATCAGCGAGGGCGCTCTTGCCGACGCATAAGCAGGCGACGCGCTGTGGCAGCCCCGTGAGCCTGTCTCCGGCGCAGTGTATGCCGCAAACACATGATCCCGCGCAGGCGAAGCATGGCGCGGCAGGACGAAAAAAGTAAAATCACAGGAGGATTCGCCTCGATGCGAAATCATTTTGCCATGGTGCTGCAGAGCATCGAGATGGCTGTCGATAATATCCGGAGCAATAAGCTTCGTTCGTTTCTGACGATGCTGGGCATTGTCATCGGCGTTGCTTCAGTCATTGCTCTTGTCACAATCGTACAAAGTGTTACGGGCTCCGTCATGTCCCAGTTTGAAGGACTCGGCGCCGGCACCATCAGTGTCGCCGCGCCCGGAACCGTACTGAATCAGGGTTTATCCGATACCGCGCTGGATGAGCTTCGCGCGACAGAGGGCGTCACAGCCATCTCTCCCTCCGCGTCCATGTCGACTTCCGCGGTTTATCAGGATTCGATCACAAAGAACATCTCCGTGAACGGCTGCGATCCCGTGTATTTCCTGCATAACACGGATCAGCTTTCCGACGGCCGCGTGTTCAGCTCTGCCGAGAACGACGGGCAGACCAATGTCGCGATCGTTGACAAGGACTTCGTGAAAAATGTTCTCCGGGGAAACGCGGCGCTCGGAACAGAGTTCACGCTGAACGGTTACACTTATAAAGTGATCGGGATCCGGAAACCTTCCGACAGCCTTACCGCCGCAATGACCGACAACAGTCAGGTAAAGGGTACTGTTACGATTCCCTACAAAAACGTGCTCCGTATGCAGGGAACCGCAAATGTCACGAGTGTCGATGTGTATTACGGCGGTGCCTACACTTCATCGCAGGTGGAATCGAACCTCCGCAAAACATTAAACCGGATCTACAATGACGCCGACAACGCCTTTTCGATCATCAACCTGGAAAGCCTGATGAACGTCATGAATTCTGTCCGCACCATGCTGAGTACGATGCTGGGTGGCATTGCCTCCATTGCTCTTGTTGTCGGCGGCATCGGCATCATGAACATGATGCTGGTTTCGGTTTCAGAGAGAACAAAAGAGATCGGTCTTCGCAAGGCACTCGGCGCCGAGCCGGTCCGGATTCAGTCGCAGTTTCTGATTGAATCCATTACGCTGTCCGTCATCGGCGGTCTGATCGGCATCGTGCTTGGACTTCTGATCGCTTTTATCGGCGCGAAAGTGCTGAAAACGACCTTCTCCATATCCTATGGAGCAATTATCCTCGGCGCGGGCTTCTCGGCCGCTGTCGGTATTATTTTCGGCTGGATGCCGGCCAAACGCGCAAGCGCGCTCAATCCGATTGACGCCCTGCGCTCGGAATAAAGAATAACCGGCGACCGCAAATACAGCGGGACGCCCTGAAAGACTCGAACGTTCACGAAAGAAAGGGGATCTTATGAATCAGAAACTTACCGCGAAGCTGGCCGCAGTCACCGCTGCCGCAGCACTCCTTTGTACGCTGGCACAGCCCGCTGCGCTCTCCGCAAGCGCTGCTCCTGCCTATGAATCCAGGTGGACACAGACCATTTCCATGGAGGAACTGCTGCTGCCCGCGCTGTCCAATCCGTGGACCGACGCAAACGGCACGTACCGTCAGCTCAGGCAGGCACTCCGTTTCAAGACACTTTATCAGGGAAACATTCTGAGCCTCTGGCAGAAGGGCGCCCGCATTCCTGCAGAGTCCCTGCGAAAGCTCTCCGAAGAGGGCCTGATTTCCGGCTACCTGTACAAGCTGATCGCCGGCCTGCCGTTTACGGCTTCCGATTTCAGCGATGTTTTTAACGCAAATTATTATTATGCGGCAAATCCGGACCTTGCTGCTGCCGGCATTCCGCTCGATGAAAATCAGCTGTTCCAGCATTTCCTGACACAGGGCATGGCGCAGGGCAGAGTCGCGAGCCCCTCCTTCAACCTCTCTTATTTCAAGGCGAACTATCCGCAGCTCGAGAAGGCAATGGGCGGCAGCAATGTCAACTGGTACCTGTATTACATCCTGTACGGCAAGGATAACGGACAGGTTGCCGACAGACTGCTGAAGAAGTAAGAATTAACGGCGGTCAGGCGAGGAGCTGCTCACGGATCGGCGGAATCAGCTGTTTCTTTCTGCTGACAACCCCGGGCAGCGAAGCCTGACCGTCCTTCGCTTCCACATGAAACGCGCTTCTGACCAGTTCTTCCGCTCCTTTTCCCGCGTACAGAAGAAGCGTCCCCTGCTGCGGGATGCTTGTCAGCATGTAAAAGATCATGTTCATGCCGCTCCGCTTCTGTTCTTTCGGAAGGTATTCCGCCACCGTCTTCTCCGCGATGCCATATGCCTTTTCACTCATAAAGAAGCCCTGACCGACCGAAATATTGTAATCTCCGATCGAAAATTCCTTATAATCCGTATGCAGAATATCATCCGCGTCCCGTCCGGTCAGATCTTCCCCGGCTTCAAACATACTTTTCGCGTACTCTTCGATGTTTTCGCCGGCAATGACAGAAAGTGCCCGCGCCGCTGCCTGATCCCGCAGCGTGCAGGTCGGTGAATGAAACATTAAAGTGTCCGAAAGAATCGCCGACAGCATCAGCCCCGCAATCTTTTCCGGGATCTTTACATTCTTTTCCTGATACATTTCGTAGAGGATCGTCGAAGTGCAGCCTACCGGCTCATTCCGGAAGTACACCGGCCCTCCGGTTTCAAGGCTTCCGATTCTGTGATGGTCGATAATCTCCAGAATCGCCGCGCCTTCAAGTCCGTCCACAGCCTGCGATTCCTCATTATGATCGACGAGGATGACTTTCTTTCTGTGCATGTTCAGGAAATTCCGTCTGCTGATCACGCCGCAGTATTTGCCTTCTTTGTCGAGAATCGGAAAGTACCTGTGGCGAAGGCTCGCCATAACTTTACGTGCCTCTTCAATCGGCGTGCTGACATTAAAGGTAATCAGGTTCTCCTTCAGCATGAAATACTTGATCGGCGCCGCCATGCTAACGAGTCTCGCGGACGCGTAGGTATCATAATGCGTCTGGACCACAGTGCAGCCCGAAGACGCCGCGCGTTTTAACAGAATCGGCGGAACCTTGGAATCCGCGCACACGACAAGGCAGCTCGCGCCGCAGTCGATCGCGCACATCTGCGCTTCATAGCGGTTCGTGACCATCACAAGATCGCCCGGCTGCACGAGTTCCTCCATGACTTCCGGGCTGGTCCCGACCAGAATCCGGCCTTTCGTGATTTCTCCGTCGATATCACCGACAAGGAGCTTTCCGTCCAGGACTTCCAGAAGATTTCTGTAACTCGTATGCGCTTTCGAAAGAACCGCCGTATCGAACAGATCCATATTCGCGTTGGCCACGTCCTTGACCGCGATCAGTCCCAGCAGGTTATTTTCTTTGTCCGTAACGCAGAGCGTGTCGATTTCATGCTCGAGCATGTGCTTCCACGCTGCCCGCATGCTCATATTGCCATCCACGCCCGGTTCCTGCCGGATATCGATATTGCTGATATTGGGGCTTAAATCGACCGAAAGTCTTGGCTGCTCAAAGCCGAAATGCCGCAGGACAAACTCCGTCTCTCTGTTGATTTCACCCGCCCTGCGTGGCTCATAAACTTCTTCCTCCGAAATACGGTTTTTCAGATACGCATAGGAAATCGCCGAACAGATGGAATCCGTATCCGGATTCTTGTGGCCGATGACCCGGATAATGCGTTGTTTAGAAGTGTCGAACATGTTTTCCCCCTTGTTTCCCCCTCGGATGATTTAAGGCAAAAAGCTGCGTATAAAAATCTCAAGCCCGATGCCGATCAGAATCGTGCCGCCCAGAATTGAAGCCTTATCGGACAGCCGCGCGCCGAAGTGCCTGCCGAACCGCAGCCCGCACATGCAGATCGCGAACGTGACAACGGCAACGATCGCGCATGCCGTCAGCGCTTCCGGTGCCCCGTATTCCGAAATTGTAAACCCGACCGAAAGCGCATCAATGGAAGTGGCAATCCCCTGCATAAAGAGCGTCGCCGGGTCCAGCCGTTTGCAGCAGTGCTTCTCCTCCTCCGCCGCCCGGATCTTCCGGATGCCTTCCACCAGCATCTTGCCGCCGATATAAGACAGTAAAAACAGCGCGATCCAGGGAATAAATTGCTGAAACGCCTCAAACGCGGATGCAATTTTATGAACGCAGAACCAGCCGGCCAAAGGCATCAGAAACTGAAAGCCGGCGTAGGTACCCGCAATGCAGCACGTTCTCTTCTGCGACATGCCGGGATCTTCCAGCCCGTTGGCAATGGAAACCGAAAACGCATCCATCGCGAGGCCGGCGCCCAGAAGGATGCTGTTTATAATAAATGCGGATGTTACTGTCATTCGGAGATTTTTTCCTTGTCCTTGCTGCGTACCTTCTGAAGTTTCACAACAATATATTCATGATAAATAAAGTAAAAGATCGCTGCCGCCGGAATGGCAATCAGGATGCCGACAACGCCGAACATTCTTCCGCCGACAATAATCGAAGCCAGTGTCAGGAGTGACGGAATGCCAAGGGACCCTCCGAAAAGCTTCGGCTTCAGGACATACCCGTCAATCGTCTGCAGAATCACCGTAAAGATCAGGAACCACAGCGCGTACCAGGGATTTACCATCAGCAGGATGAAGCCGCCGATAATCGCGCCGACAATGGGTCCGAAAGTCGGCGCGAGATTCGTAACACCCACCACAATCGAGATCAGAGCGATATACGGCATCTGCGCGATTACCATGAACACGGCATTCGCGACGCCGATAATCAGTCCGTCGAGCAGGTCGAAAATAATATAGCGGATCAGAATGTCATTGCACTTTCCCCAGAAGATTCCCGCTTCATTATATCTTTTCTCGGGAAGCAGCAGCCGGAAAAAATGTTTGAACGCCTGCAGGACGGATTTCTTGTCCATCAGGAAATAAATCGCAAGAATATAGCTGATCACGCCGTTCATAATGCCGCTTCCGATGGACCTGCCGGTATCCAGCACCTTGTCAAAATTCTGGGTCATGCTGTGAGAAAGAGACCCGATAAAACCGTTGATCTGCGTAATCACCTGATTCAGATCCAGGTGAACCGCCTGCGCGCCGGCGCTTCCGCCGATACTGCCGATCAGCATCTGAAGGCCTTCGGCATAGGTTTCCAGATTATCGAAGAACCCTTTGATGCTGGAAAACAACTGCGGAACCAGCGCCACAAATAACAGGACGATCAGCAGAATAATCACAACCGCGGCAAACGCCACGGACAGAATCCGATTCGCATTTTCGCGCTTCACCTTGCGGAACAGTGACCTCTGAAACAGTTTGCAGAGTGGATCCATGATATAAGCAATGATAATACCATAAATAACCGGCGTAAAAAAGTTGATAAATGTTGAAATGCCGGAGGCCACGATATTCAGATGCGAGACGACGACAAACAGCAGTACGGCCGCGCACGCGGCAAATGTCCTCGACCCCCAGGCGGTATCTTTCCAGTTCCGGTTAAATTTCATTCTGTTTCCTTTCGCTCTGCCTTTAAAACATCTCACACAAGACCGGTACTCTCATCCAGCCCCAGCATAATGTTCATATTCTGCACGGCCGCTCCGGATGCTCCTTTGCCCAGATTGTCGAATACAGCGGTTACACTGGTCTGCTCTTCGTGTCCGCAGACATAGATCCGCAGCTCGTTGGTTCCCGCGAGCATATTCGCGTGAAGTCTTGCAGGCTGCTGTCCGAACGGAGCCACGCGCACAAAACGCTCGCCCTGATAATATTCCTGCAGCTTTTCACAGATCGTTTCCGCGGAAGGCTGACCCGTAAGGAGCCGGTTCTGCAGCAGAATCGTCGTCGCCATTCCTTTATAATAATCATCCACGACCGGAAGAAAAACCGGAGGATAGGCAAGCCCTGTCATCTTCTGCATCTCCGGCACATGTTTATGCCGGAGGTTCAGGCCGTAGAGCCCCGGTGCATATAACGCTTCCGGTTTTTCCGGCGCTTCATATTCGGCAATCATCTTCTTGCCGCCACCGGAGTAACCGGTCAGAGAATAGCAGGTTACCGGATAATCCGCCGGCAGTATTCCCATGCGGACAAGCGGCGCCGTAACGGAAATGAATCCGGTCGCGTGGCAGCCGGGATTCGCGATCCTGCTGCCCTGTGCGATTCTCCGGCGCTGCTGCGCGGACAGTTCGGGGAAGCCGTAAACCCAGCCTTCACTGACTCTGTGCGCCGTGGAAGCGTCAATAACGCGGACCTGCGGGTTCTCGATCATTCTCACGGCTTCGACGGCACCGGCGTCCGGCAGGCACAGAAAAACAATGTCCGCCGCGTTCAACAGGCGTCTCCGCTCGTTCTCATCGTGCCTTTTGTCTTCCGCGATCCGCAGAAGCTCCAGATCATCTCTTTGACCGATTCTGTCATAAATCTGCAGTCCGGTCGTTCCGTACTGTCCGTCAATATATACTCTGATCTTCATCATTTCTCCGGTAAGTCCCCGGTCCGTTATTTGTTACGATCCGGGAGAAGTATCTCCATCTTCTCTTCGACCGCGGCTTTCAGATCCGCAGCAAGGTCCTCCGCCGCCTGCCTACTGCCGCCGGCAGCATAGTAATAAAACTTGATTTTCGGTTCCGTTCCGGACGGCCGCATCGCAAACCACAGGCCATCTCCGAAATCGAATTTCAGCACATTGGAGGGCGGCAGGATGTCATGGCCGTCATCGTATCCCGCAATATAATCCGTCGTTGTTCTGACTCTGAATTTCCCGAAATGATCCGGCTTCCCGTCACGGAACGCGCTCATCATTGCCGCAATCTTTGCGGCGCCTTCCTGACCCTTCAGAACAATCGAGACCTGCTCTTCCGCCGTATATCCGTATTTCCTGTAGAGCATTTCGAGGACGTCCCGCATTGCCATACCGCGCTTTCGATAGAAGGCCGCCATCTCGCAAAGCAGCATTCCGGCGCAGATTCCGTCTTTATCCCGGACCTGCTCTCCGGGCGCGCAGCCGATGCTCTCCTCATACCCGAAGAAATATGTGTATCCGAGTTTTTCAATTCTCGGGATCTGTCCGCAGATATTCTTGAAGCCGGTAAGTGCCTGAAATACTTCGATACCGTAGTCCCTGCAGATTGTTTTGCCGAGGTCTCCGGTTACGATCGACTGGATCATAGCGGCATTCGGCGGCAGAGTCCCTTTCTCCTTTTCAGACATCGCCAGATAGAAGATCAGAAGCGCGCCGGTCTGGTTGCCGTTTAAGAAACGGTAGCCGACGTTTCCGTCCGCGATTTCGACTGCCATCCTGTCACTGTCCGGGTCTGTGGCGATTAAAAGCTCCGCGTTCTTCTCTTTCCCGAGCTTCTCCGCAAGGTCAAAGGCTTTGGGATTCTCGGGATTCGGAAACGGAACCGTCGTAAAATCGGGGTCCGGGTCCTTCTGCTGCGGTACAATAAAGAAATTTTCAAAGCCGCGTTCCCGCATCAGCGTCTGCATCGGCACACTGCCGGCTCCGTTGAGAGGCGTGTATACGACGGGCACAGTCCGGTCCAGCGCCGCGTCCTCCCACTGCGCCATCGAATGGCAGTAATCCAGATAGGCGCGGTCCATGTCTTCGCCGAGCATCAAAATCCGGCCGCTGCGCACGCCCTCCTCAATACTGCTCTTTGCAAATTTGTCAAACAGATCATGGCGCTGCATTGCCGCTGCGATCCCGTCCGACACTTCCCCGGAAATCTGCGCGCCGTCCTTCCAGTACACCTTGTATCCATTGTACTCTTTCGGATTGTGGCTTGCCGTCATGTTGATGCCGGATACGGCTCCGATCCTCCGGACCGCGAATGAAAGCTCGGGGGTCGGTCGAAGCGACGGGAACAGATAGACACGGATTCCATTCCCGGCCAGAATCTGCGCCGCCAGCTCCGAAAACTCTCTGGAATGATGCCTGCAGTCATACGCGATGACAACGCCCTTGTCCGGATCTTCTCCGCTCGATAAAATATAGTCCGCGATTCCCTGCGTTGCCCTTCCAACCGTCAGCTCGTTCATTCTGTTCGTGCCGGCGCCGCAGATTCCCCGAAGCCCCGCGGTGCCAAACGCGATATCCTGATAGAACCGGTCGTTGATCTCTGCCGCATTTCCTTCGATTGCCTTTAATTCCATGTGCATCGGATCGTTTTCCGGTATCCCGGAAAGCCAGGTCTTATATGTTTTCTGTGCATCCATTGTTTTCCCCCTGTTACAGCGCTTCGTCTTACAGTATCCGGTCAACCGCTTCCGCGTCAAAAACAACACTCTCCAGCTTCTTTGTCTCAATCTGATAAAGCGCATTCGCCGCCAGATGCTCGGCCGCCTGTTCAAGATCGCGCACACCGGTCGTATCTTTAAACTTTCTTACGACCAGCTCCGCGGCTTCCTCTGTCACGACGCATTCTTCCCGGTTCATTCCCATTCTCTTCAAAACACGGGGCAGCGAAAACTGCAGAAAAATCGTCTTCTTCTCCTCCGGCGTATAATCCGGTATATCAATGACCGCGAAGCGGCTCATCAGGGGCGCGCTGATTCTGGACTTGTCATTTGCCGTCGCGATCGGATAGACGCCGGACGTCGGGATCATGCACTCCATGTAGTTATCGGTAAAGCCGATATTATCCAGCAGAGTCAACAGTGCGTCTGCGGGGTTACCTCCGCCTGCGGCCCTTGTATCCGCCTTGTCAAGTTCGTTGATAATAAAGACAAGATTGGATTCCCCTGCCGCGTAGAACGCCTCCATGATGCTTCCGGGTTTCGCATTCGAATATACTCTCGGAGATCCGGTCAGCTGCTCGGAGTTATGGATCGAGCTCATGTCGAGCGTCGTCCACGGCAGCTTTAGAATTCTCGCGACCGCATAGGCAATCTGGGATTTCCCGGTGCCGGCAGGCCCCGCAAGCAGAAGCCCGTAAGCCGGCAGCGTATGTGTTCTGTTGATCTGAATAATTGTTTCGATGATCCGCTGCTTGACCTCGTCCATACCATACAGCTCTTCATCGAGAATTCTCCGCGCCTGCACGGGATCGATCGCTTCGAAGTAATCACTCTTCCACTGCACATTCAGCATGATAGAGAGCGCCCTCTGCGCATGCCTTCGTTCCTCGGGACTTACTTCCTTCGATCTTGCGACAGCAAGGTTTCTGCGCGCCCAGAGCCGGATATTCGAGGGGAGCGTCCTGCCGGTGCAGGAAAGGAAGTCCGTGATGCTCTGCAGGCTTGTGAGCTTCATGTCGTCGCCTTCGGGGTCCGTGTCGTCGTCTTCCTGCGCTTCATCGAGCGAACTGCTCTGCAGAAGTCTTGTAATCATAAACTGCAGAAATCCGTCTTCCGCGGAAAGCTTGGTCTCTCCGCCGGAATCGACTTCCCGGATTTTATAGACAGCAAATCCCTGCCCCGTACGCGCTCCGGACAGCCGCACGCCGATCTGATTGTTCCCGAGCCACGAAAGAAGCGCCGTAAACCGGCTGTCAATCCGCAGGATATCCACCGTGCAGCCTTCCCCCGAAGCCGGCACATAACGGAAGGCCGTCCGCTTGTCCGGGCTCATGAAAACACCGCTCACATGATGCTGCAGCGCGGCATCCTTATCGTCCAGCACCAGAATCGGATGCGCGGCGTCCGCAAAGGACGCGTCGCTTTCAAATTCCGTATAGGTGCACACCTTTGGTGCAACAGCGCTGCTCTTTGACTGCGGGCTGTCCGCGTCTTGTTTTGCGCTGAAATCAAACATAAGCGAAGGCATCGAAAAACTCCTTTCAGACCAGCCTCTTCTGGTATCCGCCGGTTACATTGGTCCCCGCCTTTTCGATAATAAAGGCCTGCGGATCGATCGACAGAATATCTTTCTTGACATCTTCCACTTCACTCTTGGCGACAACCGTGACCATGACTTCGGTCTCTTTGCCCGTATACGCGCCCATGCCTTTCCAGCAGGTTACGCCGCGGACGTACTTGCGCATGATGACGTCCTTGATCTCCGGATGGTGCGTAAAGATCATCAGCTCCAGCTCAATGTTCTGGTAGTGGAACCGGTCAATCGCAATTGCGAAGGCCGCGACGAAAATGATCGAATAAATCGCGACCGAAAGCTGAAACAGAATCGCCATCACGGTATACAGACAGGCGTTGAAAATCAGATTCATGAGGCCGACCGAGAAATGCCCCTTCTGGGTCAGATAAACGCCCAGAAGATCAAGTCCGCCGGCGCTGCCGCCGTTCGTAAGGATGAGCCCGCACCCGGCTCCGCCAAAAAGCCCCGCGATCAGGATGTTCGCGAGCGTATCATCAATCAACGGCTTTACGGGAATCGGTGCCAGTGTGAAGGCGATCGTCTGCACCGCGACCGAAAGCAGCGTTCCGATCAGCATCTTGCGGCTCATGGAACGGTACGCCAGAAGAAACAGCGGAATGTTCAGTGCGAGGTTGACAAGTCCAGCGACATCAACGGCGCTTACATTCGAAAAGAGCAGCGTCCGGATCAGCTGTGCCAGACCTACAATTCCGCCGGCGTACAAATGCAGCGGCATCATAAACCAGTTGACCGCACAGGCATATATTGCGGAACCCAGAACAATCATCAAAAGATTCGACGGCGTCATCGGCCGGTAGGGTCCGGTAATCTTATTCTCTTCCATACTGTTTCGTCCTGACCATTCCTTTTTGTGTATTCCGGGCCTGCTTATCTGCAGGCAACCGCGTCAATCTCCAGCTTTGCTCCCTTTGGCAGCGCCGCGACCTGCACCGCGCACCTTGCGGGAAACGGCGCCGTAAAGAACGTCGCGTACACTTCATTCATCGCGGCAAAATCGGCGATATCCGAAAGATAAACTGTCGTTTTAACGACATCGGACATGTCCATGCCTGCTGCCGCGAGGATATTCCGGATATTTGTCAGAGACCGCGCCGTCTGCGTGCGGATATCATCGCCCGCGAAGTTTCCTGTCGCAGGGTCAACCGGAATCTGTCCGGATACATAAACGGTTTTGCTGCTCTGCGTCACTTCCACTCCCGCGGAATACGGTCCGAGCGCGGCGGGTGCCTGATCGGTTACAACTGCCTTATTCATAAGCATCAACTCTCCTTTTACAATATGACAGGTATTCTATACTTTGTCAGCGCGGCCCGCAATGGAGCATCGGAATATTCCTGCCATTGCGTTCCACTGCGGGCCTTTTCTGTCCAATAGATGTTCAGTTCTGCATCCGGATCTGCTGTCCCTGCACCAGTTCATAGGATGTCAGCTGCTCCGCGTCCAGATCTGTATGGTGCATGTCTACCGCGGTAATCTGACTGTTCTCATAGGTCGTGTAATAGTAGATTCCCTTGTCCAGATTGCAGCAGGAGCTGTAAATCGTATACTCGCAGACCGGGCGGCCGTCCTTATCCGTCCCGAGCCGGCAGCAGCCTTTCTGCTGCTCTACAGATCCGAGAATCTTGAAAAACTGACTGATACTCGCGGATTCCGTCTCCGCTTTTTCCGAATTCATCCGTGTGAATGCGACCTTCACAAACCGGGATGCCGAAGACAGATCGCCCGGTATTCCGAAACCGCCCATCCCGCGGCTGTAAGCATTCAGCGTAACCCCCGGAATCAGCTTCTGCTGTGGAAGTCCCGCCGAAGCGTTCATATAATCCGCAAGGTGCGTCATCTGATAGTCAAAGGTCGGGTTGTTTGTCATGACACCGACCGGATTATCGTAAACCACACCGCCCTTTGCTGTCTGCTCAAAAACAACCGCTTCCTTCTGATCCGCGATCATCCAGTGCAGCGGTGAAGGCGGAAGCTGCGGCGCGAACGCGTCGTCCGTCAGATTGATTTTCGCAAGAAGCGCTCTCGCTTCCTGAACACTTCCGCACTGACCGAGAATCCACGGAATGAATTCGAAAGAGGTGATATTATCCTTCCCTTCCGCCTCTTTCCTGTAGTCCGCGTTTCCGGGGAAGTTCAAGCCTGCCATGCCAAGCCCCTTTTCATTGATCGCGTCATAATACAGAGGATAGTCACCTATTACATACGCCATTCCGATCAGCGCGAAATGATGCGGCACGGGCGCGCAGTGGCGGAATGTAAGCGCCTTGTTTCTCGGCGTAACCGTCACCGTCTCATGATAGGAAAACTCAAGATCCAGATTTCTGCCAAAATAATGGTCCTTACCCGTATAAGCTGCTGCTGTACACATTGTTCCATCTGCTCCTTTCCTTTGTGTCCTCTGACAAACCGGATACCGGTTATGACGGGCTGTGGTTCGTAACAAAATCAGTCTATCACACTCTGCTGCCGGCAGGTCTCCCTGATTTTCTTCCGCAGCAGATTCATCACCTTCTTTTTGTCGCCGGCCCACAAAGGGGAGACAAGAAGCGCTTTCGGTCCGTCTCCGGTCATTCTGTGTACAACGACATCTTCCGGCAGCAGCGAAAGACATTCCGCTACAAGACTGCAATACTCTTCCATCGACATCTGCGGGAACGGATGCTCCCTGTATTCCTCCGCAAGCTGTGTGCCTTTCAAAATGTTCAGCATCTGCAGCTTGATGCCGTCCAGCCGCGGCTGCAGCTGCGCGAGATACCGCACAGTGTCCAGCATATCTTCCCGCGACTCTCCGGGGAGCCCCAGAATGACATGGACAACGACCGTAAAACCGGCTGCCTTGAGGCGTTGATAACACTCCGCAAAAACAGCCGTCGGATATCCGCGGTTGATCTTTTGTGCTGTTTTGTCGTGCATTGTCTGAAGACCCAGCTCGACCCAGACCGGCTTCACAGCCTGCAGCTTTTTCAGCATCGAAAGCTTTTCATCGTCAATGCAGTCCGGGCGTGTACCGATGGACAGTGCGGCGATCTCCGGTCTGCGAATCACTTTGCCGTAGAGTTCATACAGGCGCTTTGTGTCGCCGTATGTGTTCGTATAAGACTGGAAATACGCGATATACTTCCGCTGATCCTCCGGGATTGCCGCCGGTATCTTGCGGTCCACCAATGCCTTCGCTTCCTGTATCTCCTGCTCTATCGTACGGCTCCCTGTCAGCGGCTTCGCGAATTCTCCGGAGCCTCCTTCCGAACAGAATGTGCAGCCGGAAAAGCCGGCTGTCCCGTCCCGGTTGGGGCAGGAGCAGCCGGCAGAAAGGGAAATCTTGTAGACTTTCTGTCCGTATTCCTTTTTCAGATACTCGGATAAGGTTAGAATTTCCATTCCGTCTCTCCGGACAGGCGCGTCAGATCTCCAGCAGATCGCTGTAGGCTTTCAGAGCACCTTCCGTATCGTGCGCGAGAACGCGTTTCGCAAGGACCTTGCCCAGCTGTACGCCTTCCTGATCGAAGCTGTTGACATTCCAGAGAAATCCCTGGAACATCACCTTGTTCTCAAAGTGCGCAAGGAGCGCTCCGAGAGAAGCAGGGGTCAGCTGTCTTCCGGTGATAATGCTCGACGGACGTCCGCCCGCGAAGTTCTTGTTCCGATTCTCGTCTTTCTTTCCGCAGGCAAAGGCAACGATCTGCGCAGCCACATTTGCGCAGAGCTTCTTCTGGCTGGTACTGCCTTCGATGACAACATCCGTACCGGTCTGGTTTTCGCGGAAGCCGATGAACTGCAGCGGAATGATGTTCGTTCCCTGATGGAGCAGCTGATAGAAAGAATGCTGGCCGTTGGTTCCGGGCTCTCCGAAAATGACAGGTCCGGTCACATAGTCTACAGGCTCGCCGAAACGATTGACCGATTTGCCGTTGGACTCCATGTCCACCTGCTGCAGATGTGCCGGGAATCTGGAAAGAGCCTGCGAATACGGCAAAACAGCCGTCGCCTCCATCCCGAGAACATTGCGCTCATATACGCCGATCAGTGCATCCAGCATGTCCGGATTCTTTAACGGGTCCTTCTCCTGTGCAAGCTTGTCCTCGGCATGCGCGCCGTCAAGAAACTGCGCGAACACTTCCGGTCCGAAGGCAAGCGAGAGAACCGCGCCGCCGACCGCCGAAGAACTCGAATAACGGCCTCCGATATAGTCATCCATAAAGAATGCGGCAAGATATCCCGCATTCTTTGCCAGAGGGGATGTCTCACTGGTTACCGCGATCATATGTTTCGCGGGATTATATCCTGCCTTGACAAGAGCATCCTTGACAAACGCCTCATTTGTCAGCGTCTCCAGTGTTGTGCCGGATTTGGATACAAGAATGAAAATGGCATGCGCCACATCCGTAGACGCGAGAACCGCTGCCGCGTCGTCAGGGTCCACGTTGGAGATGAACTTCGCGCTCATCTTGAAATTTCCGGTTGCCTTTGCCCAGTTCTCGAGTGCGATGTACATGGCTCTGGGGCCGAGATCGCTTCCTCCGATGCCGATCTGGACAACGGATGTGAACTTTTCCCCGTTCTCGTTTACAATTTCACCGCTGTGCACCTTATTTGCAAAGTCGGCAATTCTCTTCTGCTGTTCTTCATAGAACGCGCGCTTGTTGACGCCGTCTGCGACAACATCCCTGCCGAGCTGTCCTCTGCACAGCTGATGCAGAACAAGACGCTTTTCACCGGTATTGATGACAGCGCCGTTGTAGAGCTCCTCGTACTTTTCGGACAGCTGCGCCTCAAGAGCCAGGTCCCGCAGCGCTCCCAGCGTGTCATCGTCCACTGCCTTCGCCGCATAGTTGTACTGCAGTCCTTCCGCCATCGGCACGCTGTACTTCTTAACGCGTTCCGCGCCCTCTTCCCCGCTCATCACCGCGGCAAGATCCACGCGCTTTGTTTCTTCCAGCTTCTTAAAGGAAGCCAGTGTATCAAGGTTTTTCCAATCAGCCATAGTATCCTTTCCGCACCGACTCTAGGCGATGCACTGAAAAAGCTTCGGAACCGATCCCGAAATCGTTCTGATTATATCATGTAATATCCCCGAAGAACAGTGCCGCCCGGCCAAATAGCACTTGCTCTTCCCCTGCAATCAATGGATAATTGAATGCAAAGATGTCTTCTTTCTACAGGAAGGCAGACAGGGGTTACTGAAATGGAAATCAAAGATCTGTTCGATACCGGCGGCGCGATTATGGACGCTGTAAACGACGCCGTCTCTTCCAATGATTATTCTGCTCTTTCCGGTAAAATCCGCGATTCGCTGCAGGATGCCGCGGAAGCCATGAAGAACGCGGGAAAGGGTTTCGCTCCGGGCAGCGGCGCGAAGTCAGGCGATCCTTCGCAGCTGGAGAAAGAGAAGAAATACTGGCAGGACTATCAGTCCGCATGGTACATGCGCCATCCGGAGAGCGCTGCCGCAAATCCTTCCGCAAAGCCGAAGGAAGGCAGCACCTTTTTCCTCCGGAGCGGCATTTCCAGAAACAAAGGACTGATTCCTCTGATTCTCGGTGTTACCGGCGACATTCTCGGCGGATTCGGGATCCTCTCCTTTCTCGTGATCGGACTGCTCGCGACTGTTGCCGGAACCGGGTACGGGTTTGTTCTGGCCGGCTTTCTCTTCTACACGGCGCTTCTGGGTGCCGGCATCTTCGCGACCATCCGCGGCGTCACGACGCGCCGGCTTGTGAAGAAGTATTTCCGGTACGCGGAACTTGTCGGCGATCAGGAATATTTCCCGATTTCCGATCTGGCAAAACAAGTCTCCGCACCCGACGAACTCGTCCGGACGGACCTCTCGAAGATGATCCGCGCCGGTTACCTGAAAAACGCGCGTTTTGACAAACAGCAGAAGACGCTGATGCTGACCGATCATGTCTATGAGCTCTATCAGAACGCGGAGCAGGGCAGGATCGAAAGGGAGCAGGAAGCCGCAAAGGAAGATGAGCAGAAAGCGCACCAATACGATGACCTGCCCGAAGAAGCCGCGGCGATCATGAAGGACGGGGATGAATATATCAGACGCGTCCGCGAGATTAACGATGTCATTCCGGACACCGATGAGATGAGCACGAAGCTCTACAAGATTGAAGATACCATGCGCGCGATTTTTACGCAGCTGCGGCGCGATCCGTCGGCGGCCTCCGGCCTCCGCCGTTTTATGAACTACTATCTGCCGACGATGATGAAGCTTCTGCATGCTTATGTGGATCTGGACAGGCAGTCTGTACCGACCGAAAACGTACAGCAGACCAGACAGGAAATCCGGGACAGTCTGGATACGATTCAGACCGCTTACGACAAACTGTTCAACGATCTGTTTCAGAACAGGGCATGGGATATCCAGTCCGACATTTCGGTTATGAAGACCATGATGGCGCGGGACGGACTCGTTCCGCAGGAAGGGGAGAATAAATGACGAATGATTTTTTCAGAGATTTTGACAAAGAGGCTCCGCAGACTCCGGTACTGACCTTCTCCGGCGCGCAGGACAGTGCTGCCGGTGCGGAGGACAGCCCCGCCGTAAAGGAGCAGGAAGCCGCGCAGCCGGCGCCTTCGAAAACCGCAGAAGACGCGATGGAAGAAGCCGGAAAACTGCTGACGCCGGAGGAACTTCAACAGGTGGATGCCTTCGCGGGCAAAATCGATCTGTCCGATTCCGCCGCCATCATGAACTACGGCGCTTCCACGCAGAAGAAGCTTGCCGATTTTTCCCAGTCCGCGCTCGACAATGTGCGCACGAAAGATATGGGAGAAACCGGGGAGATGATGACGCAGCTGATTACGCAGCTGCGCAATTTTGACGTCGATAACGAAGAGAAGAAAGGTCTGTTCGGGCTCTTTAAGAAAGCGGACAACAGCCTCGCGGCGATGAAGGCGAAGTACAGCAAGGTCGAGACCAATGTCACAACGATCTCGAATGAGCTTGAGAAGCATCAGGTCATGCTCCTGAAAGACATCGATGTGCTGGACCGGATGTACGAGCTGAATCTGCATTACTTCCGGGAACTGACCATGTACATTCTTGCCGGCAAAAAGAAGCTGCAGGCAGTCCGCGAAAACGATCTTCCGGCGCTTCAGAAAAAGGCTGCGGAAAGCGGCCTTGCGGAGGACGCGCAGGCCGCAAGGGATCTGAGCGCCCAGTGCGACCGCTTTGAAAAGAAGATTTATGACCTTGAACTCACGAGAACCGTCTCGATGCAGACGGCGCCGCAGATCCGCATGGTGCAGACCAGCGACACGGTTATGGCAGAGAAGATCCAGTCGACGATCGTAAATACGATCCCGCTCTGGAAGAATCAGATGGTGATCTCGCTCGGCGTCGAACACGCGGCGCAGGCAGCCAGAGCTGAGCGCGAAGTCAATGACATGACGAATGAACTGTTAAAGAAAAACGCGGATGCGCTGAAGACCGCAACGGTTGCCGCCGCGAAAGAATCCGAGCGGGGGATCATTGACATTGAAACACTTCGCCACACAAACGAAACGCTGATTTCCGCGATGGATGAAGTCATCGCGGTTCAGAAAGAAGGCAGACAGAAACGCCTCGCGGCGGAAAACGAGCTTGCGCAGATTGAGGATCAGCTGAAAAACAAGCTCCTCGAGGCAGCAAGAAACTGATGCGGCAGGGCGGCTGCCGGCGTTCGGCTTGAAATTCCAATACTGCGAAAGGCCCGGCTGTCAATTCCTGTCAGCCGGGCCTTCCCAATTTCTGTGCTATTATTCGCTGTCCTGTTCTGCATGATCCGCACGCATTTCAGGGTGTTTTCGATAGAAGTCACCTGCTCTCTCCCGCCCCGTCGCACATCGCGGATGTTTCAGATGACAGTTAAACGCGCAGCCGCCGCAGTGCGGATCATCGAGCCCGAGAATCTTCCGGAGCACCCGGATCCAAAGCCTGCTCATCCCAGTGCCACATCCAGAATCATCATCAGCGTAAAGCCGACCGCGAAGGCAACTGTTCCGAGGTTTGAATGTTTTCCCTCGGACATTTCCGGAATCAGCTCCTCGACAACAACATACATCATGGCGCCGGCCGCAAAGCTCAAAAGATATGGAAGAACCGGCACAACAAATCCCGCCGCGAGTACGGTAATCAGCCCGGCAACCGGTTCCACCGCGCCGGACAGCATTCCGAGAACAAACGTCTTCGATTTCTTCATACCCTCGGCGCGAAGCGGCATGGATACAATCGCGCCTTCGGGGAAGTTCTGAATCGCGATGCCGATGGAGAGCGCAAGCGCGGATGCCATCGTGATATTACTCGTGCCGTACAGCCAGCCCGCAAAAACAACGCCGACCGCCATCCCCTCCGGAATGTTGTGCAGTGTGACCGCGAGGATCAGCTTGGTCGTCCTTTTCAGTCCGCTCTTCGGGCCCTCTTCTTCCTTGTCCATATGCATGTGCGGCGTAATGACATCCAGCAGAAGAAGGAATCCCATGCCGGTCAGAAAGCCGACCGCGGCGGGAACAAATGCGAACTTTCCCATCCCTTCGGATTCTGCAATCGCAGGAGCAAGGAGACTCCAGAAACTGGCCGCCACCATGACACCGGCCGCGAAACCGGTCAGCGATTTCTGCACCTTCTCCGAGAGCTGACCGCGAAGCAGAAATACCATGGCCGCTCCTGCAGTTGTTCCGATAAACGGGATTATGAGTCCTTTGAAGATATCCGGCATTTCAGTCGTTCCTTTCTGTATGCAGCATATGCGGAGTCATATATTTCAGGCCGCCGCGCCGACGATCAGCGCGATCAGGCCGATGATCAGGATAATCGGCAGGACATAGACCGCAAGTCCGATTACACTGATCGCGAGTACGGCAAGAATCAGCCAGCCGATTCCGCCGAGCAGCCAGCCGAGCAGCTTGCCTGTAATGTGGAATAGAAATCCTGTCAGTTTAAAAAGGATGACGATAAATAAGATTGTTATCAGAATGGAAACCATGCATTGTCCCTCATTTCACAGGGTGGAAATCATGTGCTGCTCCTTCGTTTAGAAGATACAGGTAATCAGTGTCAGGATTGCCAGCCCGCCCTGCATCAGAATGATTTTCGGATTGCTGGTCAGGCTTCCGTACAGCGCTACCATTACGATGTAGATCATGAGGAAGATCAGTGCTGCTTTGCTGGAAAAAGCAAATACCGCGACCAGAATCAGCACACTGATCAGCCCGTTGTATACGCCCTGGTTCTTGAAAAGCGTATTGACCGAATCCCGCTTCAATTCATCGACGGTCATGCCGAAAACCTTGGCGGTCTTATCCGACGCTGTCGCGAGCGTCTCCAGATAGAAAATATACAGAAACTCGAGTGCAACCAGCATGGCGAAAATTTTTGTAATCAGTGACATATAAAAACACTCCTTCATATATTGAATAACCTGTAAGGCATATTATAGCCTGCAGCTGATTCTTTTACAAATCACATCCGTGCATTGGTGCATTTTTCAAAAATGGTTTCTGCAATACTTCTCAGCCTCCGGGTTGTCTTCTGTGTACCGCCGGAACTTTATGATGCCTGACGCATATAGCGGCCAGGCATATAGAAAAAGCCGGTCCGCCATTCCTTCTACGGAACAGCGGGCCGGCCATACGCGGTTCGCGTTACTTGATCTCAATCTGTTTAGCGGGAGCCTTTGCGGCTATCGCAGCCTTGTTCGGTACGGTAAGTGTCAGAACACCGTTCTCATACTTCGCCGCAATCTCTTCCGGCTTTACGTCCTCGCCGACTTCAAAGCTTCTTTCATAAGAAGCTTCGGTTCTCTCCTTGCGGATGAACTTCCCGGTCTTCGTATCCTTCTCGTCCTTGTCTTCCTTGTGGGAAGCGGAAACGCTCAGAATACCATCCTTCAAACCGATACTGATATCCTTCTTGTCAAAGCCCGGAAGATCAGCTGTCAGCGTGAAGTGATCGCCATGATCAACCACATCGGTCTTCATGAGATTCTTCTTCATCAGGCGGTTCATACCGTTCCATTCATGACGAAGCATCTTGTTATATCTGTTCGCGAGCTTTCTGTTGTGGCGGTCAATACTCTTCTCTGTCTGAATCTCTTCCTTGTCCGGAGCGACCAGTGATACAACATCCTCAAACGGATCGTACCAGTCATCAGCAAAATCATCCATCATATCATCAAAATCATTCGTCCAAACCATAGGCATTAACATAAGTCATTCCTCCTTTAGTAGCGAGGCCTTCCGTTGCTGCCGCGGTGAAGCCTTGTTGTTATGATCTATTAAATTGCTTCCGGAGAGGTTCCTGTTTCTTTCCCTCTCTTCAATTATGTGTTATAGCACTTCTATAACACATAGTCAACAGACAAAACAGATTTTTTTAAGAATTTTTGCCGGATGCCGACAAAGTCCGCCGATACCGTACGGACTTCCGCCCACGCCGCCGGACTCCGTCTTTCGCGTGAGGCCCGTCGTTACCGCAGAATATCCACAACCTCACCGATATACATGTCGTGGTCCTCCTGTCCTTCGTAAAATTTCTCCCGGACATCCGAAGGCATATTCTGTGTGTCCAGCGTCTGACGGAACAGCTTCCTACAGACCAGCGTTACCTCGGCCTCGCCAAACGTCACGCCTTCACCTGCTGCTTGCGGTGTCAGACCGCTGTCGTGCATCTTGTCCATATCTCTGCCTGACTTCGAGCCGATGACGGCCAGCTTCTGTCTGCATTCTTCGGGGTAGAAGCTGATCGTAAAGAAATCGTTGTTTTCCATGAATTCATGCGTGTGCCGGGACTGCCGGACATATACGGTCGCGACCGGCTTTCCCCAGAGCGTTCCGAGACCGCCCCAGCTGATGGTCATCGTGTTAAATTTCTCCATGGTGCCTGCCGTAAGCAGTGCCCACTTCTTGTCGTACTGTTCGAAAATGTCCGTTATAAAGTTCATCGTGATCCTTTCCTTTGAAATATTACGCTTCCGTTTCCGAACGAAGCCCCGCTTCTTCCGGAGAAAGTGTGACCGTGCCGTCCTCCAGGACAAAACACGGAATCCCCGCATACCCGTTCGCCTTTGCGTCATCAAATGCCGGGTTTGTATCGCGCAGCTTGAGAAATGCCTTCAGATTCTTCACATGCGCACCGATATCAATCATCTTGTACTCGTCATTGCCCTCGATCTGCTTCTCTATAAAAGCGCAGTCCGGGCAGCTTGGCATACCGTAAACTGTGATCATTTTCGCCTCCTGTTCCTTGTCTTATCATTCTCCGGCTGATCATAAAGATCTTTCTCAGTATACCATATCGACAACGGGGACTGTCCGGGGTTCATCTTCTGTAATCGAATCATGGCTTCTCGTTACATGTCTCATCTTTCCATTGAATATTTTAATTCCAGTTCATCGATTAAACTGTTTGCAAAATATTCTAACATTTTAAGGAGCCACTATGCTCGAAGTCCTGATTCTCTGGGTTTACATGCTGCTCGTCTGCATGACTGCCGGTGCAGTCATACTGTCTTTGCTTTCGGGAATTCTTTCTACTCCGAAACCTGCATTACTCGGTCCCGCCTCCTGCGTGATGACCGGAATCTTTGTGCTGACAATATACGCGGAATACTTCAGCCTCTTTGCCGGGGTCGGAGCCGCAGCGCACCTTTTGATGCTGGCGCTGCTGGCTGCCGGCTGCTGTTTCCGGAAAGATGATGTCCGCCCCGTGTTCTCCCGTTTCCGCAGGATTCTGCACTCCAGGGAATGGCTGCTGATCCTTCTGTTCGCTGCGGCTGTCGCATTCTACACTTCCCGTGGAAAATTTCACACGGATACCGGTATTTACCACGCGCAGGCAATCCGCCTGATTGAAGAATATGGAACGCTCCTTGGCAGCGGCAATATACAGCAGCATTTTGCCTATAACAGCAGTTCGTTATGTTTTGCGGCGCTGTTTACATTCTCATGGATTCTGCCCGGCGCCTTCCACGGAACTACCGGGTTCCTTATGACAGTGCTGGGACTTTATGCCGTTCATGGACTTCTCCTTCTCCGCAAAACACGCGCCTACGGCTCCGCCGCCTGCCAATGCGGAATCCTGCTCTATATTCTGACAGATATTTATTACGCGCAGTCTCCGGCGACGGATTATTTTGCCATGCTGTGCGCGCTGTTTCTTTTCTCCGAGTGGCTGAAAGGCTCTGCCCTGCGGGCGCTGCACAGCACAGAAAATTTCTATCCGGCAGGATACTACGGTCTGTTAGCCGTATCTTCGATCTTCATTGTCAGCATCAAGCTTTCGTCCGCTGCGGTCGTGCTTCTTGCTCTTTACCCGCTGGCGATTCTGATCAAGGAGAAAAAGCCGGCGCTGATCCTTCGTTTTCTGTTTGCGGGATTTCTTGCTTTCCTGCCGTTTCTTCTCCGGAACGTCCTGATTTCCGGCTGGCTTCTCTACCCTGTGAAAAGTCTGGATCTGTTCGCGGTCGACTGGAAGGTTCCGGCAGCGTATCTTGAACACGACTCGGCGCAGATCTCGGTCTGGGCGAAATGTCTTTACGATGTAAACAAGAAGGACTGGTCTGTCCGTCAGTGGTTTCCGGTTTGGTTTGAAGGACAGCAGCATTATGAAATCATGCTGTTTTATGCCCAGTTTGTCTCTCTTCCCCTGCTGTTCATCGGTTTTATCTGCCGCCGCATCCGCGGACTCCGGGTCCGGCAGGATTATGTCATCTATTACGCGGCGGTTTTTGCATCTCTTGGCATCTGGTTTCTGGAAGCGCCTTTTATCCGCTACGGCCTGGCGTTTCTCTTCGCGCTTCCTCTGACAGCGGCTTTCGAATTCCTCGGCATGACTTCCGGTCAGCTCTTCCCACGCCGGGAATCTTCTGACGCGGGCGCCGGTCAAACCGTGCTCCTTACCCTTGGCGCAGGTCTGTGCACGGCAGTTTTCATCTGTTTTACCGGCTGGATTGACCATTACGCGATGGATGAGCTGGTCTTTGCCAAACATCATCTGGCAGAGCCGTACTATCTGACGCAGATTCCGTTTGATACCGTAAAGGAAGCCGAGAAGACCTGGGGAGATATTACTGTCTATTATTCCGAAGAGAACGATATGAACAGCTACTGGCTTGTGCCTTCAACCTGCTACAGCGACATGCTGGAGCGCTCGCAGCCGCGGGGAACTACGGTGCGGGATGGTTTCCGCCCGCGGAAATGATATAATAAGGTATACTCTGCGCAGGAGGTTCTCCATGTCCGACACCACCAAACGGGCTCTCGAAGAGTCCCTCAAACACATGCTTTTAAAAAAGCCGCTCGACAAAATCTCGATCAGCGACATCACGAACGACTGCGGCATCAGCCGCATGACCTTTTACTATCATTTCAAGGATATTTACGATCTTGTGGAATGGTCCTGCGAGGAAGATGCGGCGAGGGCTCTCGCCGGCAACAAAACCTATGAGACATGGCAGCAGGGTTTCCTGCAGATTTTCGAAGTAGTACGCGACAACAAGCCCTTTATTATGAACGTTTACCGCTCGGTCAGCCGCAGTCAGCTGGAGCGTTACTTATACAAGGTGACGTATGCGCTGCTGCTCAACGTCGTGAACGAAGAAGCGGAAGGAATGGCGGTTGACAAAGAGGACAAGGCGTTCATCGCACATTTCTATCAGTACGCCTTCGTAGGTCTTATGCTGGAATGGATTCAGGATGATATGCGGGAAGATCCGGCAGCAATCATCGAGCGGCTGACGCTTCTGATGCAGGGGAATTTTGCGCGTGCGCTGGAAGCATACCGCTCGGACAAAACATAACCATCCGGCAATTTCCTGCCTGGCCATTTGACAATTCCCGCCTTTTGATTAAAATTTCATCACCGCGCTCTCTTTGTTCATTGAGCCCTCCGTCAGATCTTTTTAGACTGGTAGTATAAAAAAATACCAGAACAGGAGGACTGCATATGTATTATTCAAGTGGTAATTATGAAGCGTTTGCACGCCCTGTAAAACCTGAGGGCGTAGATCACAAATCCGCATATCTGATCGGAAGCGGCCTTGCCGCGCTCAGCGCTGCCTGTTTCCTTGTCCGGGACGGACAGATGCCGGGCGATCACATCCACATTCTCGAAAAGGATTCGCATCCGGGCGGAGGCCTTGACGGCGACTACCTCCCGGGCGTCGGCTATGTCATGCGCGGCGGCCGTGAAATGGACAACCATTTCGAGTGCATGTGGGATCTGTTCCGTTCGATTCCTTCGATCGAAACGAAAGGCATTTCGGTTCTTGACGAATATTACTGGCTGAACAAAAAGGATCCGAACTATTCGCTGTGCCGCGCAACGGTAAACCGCGGACAGGACGCGAATACCGGCAAGTCTTTCGGACTTTCCGACAAGGGAAGTCTCGAAATCATGCAGCTGTTTATGACCCCGGACGAAGATCTTGCGAACGTAAAGATCACGGACATCTTCGATGACGAAGTTTTCAACACGAATTTCTGGATGTACTGGCGCACGATGTTCGCGTTCAAGGACGACCAGAGCGCGCTTGAAATGAAGCGCTACATGCAGCGCTATATCCATCACATCGGCGGACTTCCGGACTTCACGGCTCTTCGTTTCACGAAGTACAACCAGTATGAATCGATGGTTCTTCCGATGGTCAGCTACCTGAAGGACCACGGCGTGAACTTCCGGTACGGCGTCAAAGTCACAAACGTGCTTTTCGATATCCATGACGGAAAGAAACAGGCGAAGACGATCGTTCTTGAAGGCGGAAACGGCGAAGAGAAAATCAGCCTGACCGAAAACGATCTGGTATTCTATACGAACGGAAGCAATGTCGAGAACTCGACCTACGGCAGCCAGACAAAGGCCACCGGCATGGACGGCGAAATTCATCCCGGCGGGACCTTCGATCTCTGGCGCAAAATCGCGGCGCAGGATCCTTCTTTCGGTAGACCCGAAAAGTTCTGCATGGATCCGGAAGACAGCAACTGGGTCAGCGCGACCGTCAATACGCTGGATGAAAAGATCCTTCCTTACATCCGCAGGATCTGCAAAAGAGATCCTCTCTCCGGCGGCGTTGTGACCGGCGGCATTGTGACCGTCAGAGATTCCGCATGGCTTCTTAGCTGGACGATCAACCGCCAGCCGCAGTACCGCAGTCAGCCGAAGGGTCAGGTTCTTGTATGGCTGTACGGCATGTTCTCGGACCGTCCGGGCGACTATGTAAAGAAACCGATGCGGGACTGCACCGGCGCGGAGATCTGCGAAGAGTGGCTGTATCATCTGGGTGTACCGGAAGACCAGATCGAAGAGCTGGCAACCAGGAGCGCCAATACGGTCCCCGTGATGATGCCGTTTGCGAGCGCGTATTTCCAGCCCCGTGAAGAAGGCGACAGGCCGAAGGTCGTTCCGGAAGGTTCGGTCAATTTCGCGTTTATCGGCAACTTTGCGGAGACACCGCGGGATACTGTTTTTACGACCGAATACTCGATCCGTACCGGTATGGAAGCCGTTTATACTCTGCTGAACGTCGACAGAGGCGTTCCGGAAGTCTGGGGAAGCGTCTATGATCTGCGCGATCTGCTGGACGCGACTGTCTCTCTGCGTGACGGAAAAAAGCTCACGGATATGGAACTTGGCTTCAAGGAACGTGTAGCACTTAAAGAAACACTCAAGAAGGTTTCCGGCACCGAAGTCGAAAAATTATTAAAGGAACACGGCATGATCTGATGCCTGCCCGCACACCGCCGCGTAAGCGAACTGCCGCGCGGCGGTGTTTTTATGCCTTTCACAAAACTCTTTCCTCTTGCAATGCCCCTTTTTATCGCTTATTATCAGAATGTAAGCGTTTACATTCTTGCTGCTCGGGAAGCGGCGTTACACGTCTTTCGCTGTCCGCTGCAGTTAAATATCTGGGGGCGAATGTATGAACATCTATGATATTGCGCGGCTCTCCGGCGTTTCTATCGCGACAGTATCCCGTGTGGTCAATGGAAGCGACAAGGTTTCCGAAAAAACGCGCAGAAAAGTTCTGTCAGTCATAGAGACGGAAGGTTATACTCCCAATCTGCTTGCGCAGAGTCTGGGGCAGGGAACGACGCACATCATCGGCATTATGGTGCCGGAGCTGTCCGATCTGTTCATGTCCAGCTGCGTGTCTATTCTGGAATCACAGCTCCTTTCGCAGGGTTATAATTATGTGCTTTCCAGCAGCGGATTTGCACAGGATAAAAAGGAAGCCTGTGCGAGAGCGCTCCTCTCCCGGCAGATCGACGCGCTGATCCTCGTGGGATCCACGTATGCCGGACATGAAACCAGCGATACCGATTTTATCAAAAGCGCGGCGGCACAGGTTCCGGTCTTTATCATCAATGGTTCCGTCAAGGGTGACAACATTTATTCCTCCGTCAGTGATGATCAGTCTGCTGTCTACCGCGTAGTCACCGCGATGATCAGAAGCGGCAGGCGCCGGATTCTTTTCCTGTCCGACTCCCGCTCTTACAGCGCAAACGAGAAACTGGCCGGCTATGAGCAGGCGCTGCGGGATGCCTCCCTTCCGCTTCTTGGCGAACTGAAAATTCATGTCTCTTCGGGCATTCACGAAGTACGGGATTTTCTGCTCCAGTACCGTAATCTTTCCTTTGATGCCGTTCTCGCAGCAAACGACAGCATCGCGGTCGGCGCGGTCAAATACGCCTGCGCCAGAGGCATGCAGATTCCCGAAGACCTGGTCATTGTCGGATATAACAATTCTTCTTTCGCCGAATGCTGTGAACCCGAGCTTTCAAGCATTGACAACGGACTGAAAGAGATGTGCGGACATACGACGGACCGTCTGATCCGGGTCCTGAACGGAGAAGAAAATGTCGTGCCGGACATCTCTGTTCCCTGCCGTCTGGTCCGCCGGAACACGACGGATTTCTGATCGTTAGTCAAAACAGCGCTTACCACAATTTTCCGCAGAATGTAAGCGTTTACAATTGACAATTACAGGTGTTTGGTTTATTTTTAATGTAAGCGGTTACAAAGCTGATTATTATGTATCTGGGTCATAAGGAGGTTAAGTCATGAAGAGTTTCATGGACAAGGATTTCATGCTGTATAACGATACAGCGAAGCATCTTTTCCACGATTACGCAGAGAATCTGCCGATCGTCGATTATCACTGCCACATCTCCCCGAAGGAGATCTATGAGGACCGCCGTTACAACAACATCGCGGAAGTCTGGCTCGGCGGCAGAAACGCGGACGGCACCTATTTTGGTGACCATTACAAATGGAGACTGATGCGCTCCAACGGCACGAGCGAAGATCATGTGACCGGCAGCGCGGATCCGTTTGTCAAGTTCACGGAACTGGCAAAGGCTCTTGAAATGTCCATCGGCAACCCGATGTACCACTGGTGCAATCTGGAGCTGAAGAAGTATTTCGGCATCAACGAGCCTCTGACCGAGGACAATGCGAAGGAGATCTGGGACAAGACAACTGACATGCTGCAGCACGATCCGGATCTGACGGTCCGCGGCATCATCCGCAAGTCCAATGTCGCTTTTATCGGCACGACCGATGATCCTGTCGATTCCCTTGTGTGGCACGAGAAGCTCGCGGAAGTAAAAGACCTCGGCTTCAAGGTATGCCCTTCCTTCCGTCCTGACAAAGCCGTCAATATTCAGAGACCCGGATACGCTGAATATATCGGCCAGCTGTCCAAGGCAGCCGGCATGGAAATCCAGTCCGCGGAAGATGTCTGCACCGCTCTGAACAGAAGAATCGACTTCTTCAAGGCACATGGCTGCAAGGCATCCGACCACGGTCTTGACTATGTTCCTTTCGAACCTTGCACGATGGAGGAGGCTGACCGCGTCTTCCGCAAGGCAATGAGCGGCGAAGCGCTTACAAAGAAGGAAATCGACGAGTACCAGACAACCGTTCTGCTGTCCCTCGCGCGCAAGTATCACAAGGAAAACATCGTCATGGAGATTCACTACTCCTGCTCCAGAAACGTCAACCGCAGAATGTTCCGTCTCGAAGGCCCCGATACCGGTTTCGATATGATCGCGAAAAGCCTTTGCTATCAGCAGCTCGCGGACTTCTTCTCCGCGCTCGATGAAAATAATGAGCTGCCCAAGTGCATCGTCTTCTCTCTGGACCAGAGCGATTTTGACCAGATCACGACCTGCCTCGGCTGCTTCCAGTCCGATGAGGTTCCCGGAAAGATGCAGCTTGGCGCGGCATGGTGGTTCCTTGATACCAGAGACGGCATGGAAGAGCAGATGAAATCTCTCGCTCGTCTTGGCATCCTCGGCAACTTTGTCGGCATGCTGACCGACTCCCGTTCGTTCCTCTCCTACACGCGGCATGATTACTTCCGCCGCATCGCCTGCAATCTGATCGGCCAGTGGGTTGAGAACGGTGAATACCCCGATAACGAAGCTTCCCTGAAGAAGATCGTCGAGGGCATCAGCTACAAGAACGCGGTACGCTATTTCGGCATCTGACGGTAAATGGTAATTGAAAGCCGGTCAGTCCGACAGGACGGCCGGCTTTCATTGCGGCTAATAGCAAAATCAATACATGGAAAGGGGTTCCCAAATGGAAAAACTCAATTATGAAGTCCTCAAAAAGTCCGGCTATGACGGATATATCCTCGGCAAGGGCGCTGCTCCTGTCAAGGTTCTGCAGTTCGGCGAAGGCAACTTTCTCCGCGCGTTCGTTGACTACTGGTTCGATATGTCCAACGAGCGCGCAGGCTGGAACGGTAAGGTTGCTCTTGTACAGCCGATCGCGCAGGGTCTGACCGATCTGATCAACGAGCAGGAAGGTCTTTACACACTGTATCTGCGCGGCTCCGAAAACGGAGAAAAGGTCAACAGAAAGCGTGTCATCTCGGTAGTCGATGCCTGCTACAATCCTTACAGGGACTGGGAAGCAGTCAAGGCAATCGCCCGCAGCAAAGATCTCGAATATGTCGCTTCCAACACGACAGAAGCAGGCATTGTTTATGATCCCGATTCGAAGTTTGATCAGGTTCCGCCGGTTTCGTTCCCCGCAAAGCTCACTGTTCTTCTCTATGAGCGTTTCAAGGCAGGCCAGAAGGGACTTACGATCCTCTCCTGCGAGCTGATCGACAACAACGGACAGGAACTCAGAAAGTGCGTACTGAGGCACATCGAGGACTGGGGCCTTGGCGAAGACTTCAGAAACTGGGTTGAGAACGAGAACCTCTTCTGCTCCACACTGGTTGACCGTATCGTTCCCGGAAGAATCCGTGATCCGAAGGAAGTAGAGGAGATCAACAGGGAAAACGGCTACGAGGACGCGCTTCTCGATGTCGGTGAAGTCTTCGGCGTATGGTATATCGAAGGACCGGAAGCGCTTGCAGAAAAGCTGCCGTTCAGGAAGGCCGGCCTCAATGTACACGTCGTACCTGAAGTCGCTCCTTACAAGAAGAGAAAGGTCCGCATTCTGAACGGTGCGCACACCGGATTTGTTCTCGGCGCATATCTTTCCGGACAGAACATCGTCCGCGACTGCATGCACAACGAGACAATCCACGGCTTCATGAACAAGCTCCTGTTCAAGGAAGTTATCCCGATTCTTCCTCTCGACAAGAAGGACTGCGAGAATTTCGCGGCTGCGGTAACAGACCGCTTCAACAATCCTTTCGTTGATCACCTGCTGATGAGCATCTCTCTGAACTCCACTTCCAAGTGGAAAGCAAGAGATCTTCCGTCACTGCTCGAGTTCCACGAGAAATTCGGAAAGCTTCCGGAAGCGCTTGTCATGGGCTTTGCAGCTTACATCGCATTCTACAGCAATGACCTGCAGAGAAGAGAGGCGGACGGCCTTATCGCAAAGCGCCCCGCAGGCAACGAGTACAAGATTCAGGATGACGACTGGGTTCTCGACTTCTACTGGGAGCACAAGGACGCGGATGCGAAGACGCTGGTGCATGATGTTTTGTCGGATGAAAAGATGTGGGATCAGGATCTGACGAAGGTTCCGGGGCTGGAAGCGAAGGTTCTGGAAGATCTGAATCTCATCCGTGAGAAAGGCGCCGAGGCAGCTTATGCCGCAGCGGTAGCAAGCAGCGAAGACTGACAGAGGAAACGCATATGAAGCTGATTCAAATTCATCCCCGTGACAATGTTGCCGTCGCGCTGGATACCGTAGCACAGGGAGAGACCATCTCCCTGGCTGCCGGCGATCTCGGCCATATCGAGGTCACCGCGCTCGAAGAGATTCCGAAGGGCCATAAAATTGCCCTGACCGATATCGAAGAGGGCGGATCCGTCATCAAATACGGTACGGTCATCGCGATTGCCAGCACTTCTATCAAAAAGGGCAGCTGGATTCATACGCACAATGCGCACACCGGTCTGAACGGCGGCACGAACTTTGTTTACGACCATAAGGTCTATGATCTGCCTTCGTATACAGACGAAGAAAAAGCCAAGAAAACCTTCAACGGATACCGCAGGCCGGACGGCCGCGCGGCTGTCCGCAACGAAATCTGGATCATTCCTCTCGTCGGCTGCGTGAACGGCATCGTGAAGCAGCTCGTAAACGAGAATCAGCAGCTGGTCGGCGGACTGGACCGCGCGAAGAATCCGGACGGCTCGAACCGTTACGAGGAAGCTTCGAAGTATGCGTCGGTCGACGGACTGTATTGTTTTAACCATCCGTTCGGCTGCTCCCAGCTCGGCGATGATCTCTCGAGAACCGGGAAACTCCTCGCGGCGCTCGTACGTCACCCGAATGCCGGCGCCGTTCTCTGCGTCGGCCTCGGCTGCGAGAACTTAACGCTCGATCTGTTCAAGAAAGAGCTCGGCGAATATGATCCGAACCGCGTGAAGTTCCTGATCTGTCAGGATACCGAAGATGAGATTGAGGAAGGCTCCCGTCTTTTGAAGGAGCTTGCGGATTATGCGGCCGGTTTCCACAGAGAGCCGATTCCGGCATCCGAACTTGTCGTCGGCCTCAAATGCGGCGGCTCGGACGGACTTTCCGGCATCACCGCGAATCCGACCGTCGGCAGCTTTTCCGACAGACTGATCGCTCTTGGCGGCTCCACGGTTCTGACCGAAGTCCCGGAAATGTTCGGCGCGGAAAACATTCTCTTCTCCCGCTGCATGAACAAAGAAATATTCGACAAAGCGGTCGGTATGGTTGATAAATTCAAGCAGTATTTCATCTCCCATAACCAGCCGGTTTACGAGAACCCGTCTCCGGGCAATAAAAAGGGCGGTATTACAACGCTGGAGGACAAGTCCTGCGGCTGTATCCAGAAGGGCGGATCTGCCCAGATCGTCGATGTTCTGGACTATGCAGAGCCTGTTACGAAAAAGGGCCTGAACCTGATGACCGGCCCCGGCAACGACCTTGTCAGCTCGACAGTGCTGACAGCGGCCGGCGCGCACATGATCCTGTTTACAACCGGCAGAGGAACGCCTTTCGGGGCTCCCGCCCCGACCGCGAAAATCGCGACGAACAGCGCGCTCGCGGCAAGAAAGAGCGACTGGATCGACTTCAATGCCGGCACGGTTGCGGAAGGCAAAGAGACACCGGCACAGGCCGGCGAACGGCTTCTGGACTACGTTCTGCGCGTAGCTTCCGGCGAGCAGACGCTCGCGGAGAAGCACGGCTGCCGCGATATCTCGATCTTCAAGGACGGCGTCATCCTGTAATACTAACAAATACGAATAACTGTATAAAGCCGCCGGCTGATGATTTTCTTCATCGGCCGGCGGCTTTTCCGCATCTTTACTTCATCTGTTCGATTTTATCCACAAGATCCATGGAATCTCCGCAGTATTTCTCGTACAGCGGGCTGACTGCCTCACGGAATTTCTTTTTCTGTTCGTCCGATAGCGAAGACACATGAACGCCCTTGTCCAGCGCCTTCTGCCGCGACTCCGCATCATACTCTTTCCAGAGATACCGCTCGTAAAGTCCCGCGTCTTCCGCGCACTTCTTGATGATTTTCATATAGTCACTGCCGAGCTTTTCTTTCGTCACATCGGAGATCAGAACCATCTCCGGCACCCGCATATGCTCATCCTGCACAAAATACGGTGCAGGCTCATAGTGCTTCATCGCGACATATGAGGACCAGTTGTTTTCGGCGCCGTCCACGGTTCCCTTGTCAAGCGCCGCATAGACATTCTCATACTGTACAACGACCGGCGATGCGCCAAGACTTGTAACCATATCCTGCATCATACCCGACGGCTGCACACGGATCAGAAGTCCTTTCATATCGTCTACGTTCCGAACCGGGGAGCGGAAGTAGAAGCTCCGGACGCCGGCATCAAAGAACGTCAGCGGCGTGAATCCGGCCCCGTTAAAACCTGCAATCACCTCACTACCGATGTCTCCGTCCAGTACCTTCCACATATGCTCCGAATTCCGGTAGATATACGGGAGCATTAAAACCATGCTCTCCGCATTATACCTGGCAACCGTAGACATCGACACACGGACAAAATCGATGCCGCCAAGCCGCAGCTGCGAGGTGGTTGACACCTCGTCGCCGAGCACCGCGCCCGCGTGCATGCGGATCTGGATTTTCCCCCTGCTGCGGAGATTAACAAGCTGCGCGAAGCGGTATCCCGCCTGCGTCGTCGGATAGTCCTCGGTCTGGTTTTCCGCGTAGGTCAGAACATAGTCCGGCGTTACCTCTTTGTAAACCACCGCCAGATCGTTGTTCAACGTCGGGATATCTTCAAAGGCCATATTTGCGATCTTGTCCGGCGAGGGTGCCGCTGCCCTCCGGCCTGCGCAGGCAGAAAGGAAAACCGCTGCCGCCGCAAGAAGGGCGGCACTGCATACGCTCACCGGTCTCATTTCTCATCCTTATGCGCGGACAGCGTATTCACCTTGTCTGTGATGTATGCGTACAGCTCGTCCTTCGTGGTTCCGAGAATCCGGTTCGTCAGAAGATACGCATGGATGCCGTCGGGGATGACGACGAGCATTGTTTTTCTCTTAACCGCGGGATAAAAATCATGCCAGCGGATCAGCTGCTCGTGCTCCTTCACCTTGATATGCATGCCGGCGTCGTCAAAGCCGATCCATGTGTCAACCTGATTGACCTGCTTCACATCCTTTGTGGAACGTACATAGATTGCGAGCGGCTGGATCACCGGGAAAAGGATGATGCCGAAAATCAGAACGCCTCTGAACGCAATGCCTATGCTTTCGAACTTCGCGACCGCAAGAGCGATCATGGCCGCGGTGAAAATCAGATTCACGACCGCCATCAGTGAGTGGTAGGTATTGCCGAGATAAAACAGCGCGTAATCTCCCGCCGTATTGCGAAAGGTGTATTCGTATTTCATGGTAATGTCTTGCTCCTTTTTACATATCGGGACCCGAAACAGTCTTCCTTATTATAGCAAAGAGCACCGGCTGCGGACAGCCGGTGCTCTAGAAACTTGAACAATATGCGAAGTTTTATCTTCCGCCTGCGTAGCCGAATGCCCACGGAATGCACAGGGATACGGCAGGAATGAAGGTGATGATCATAAGAGCGATGATCATGAACAGATAGAAAGGAAGCATTTCCTTTACAATCTTCTCCATCGGTCTCTTCGCGATGCCGGAACCGATGAACAGAACAGCGCCGACAGGCGGAGTCAGGAGGCCGATGCCGCAGTTCAGAACCAGCATAATGCCGTACTGTACAGGGTCGATACCGATGGATGTCGCGATCGGCAGAAGGATCGGCGTGGAGATCAGGATGATCGGGGCCATATCCATGATCATGCCAAGTACCAGCAGAATCACGTTGATCAGAATCGCGATCACATACGGGTTATTGGAGACTCCTTCAATCGCGTTGGCAGCAAGTTCCGGAACATGCAGCGTTGTCAGGCAGTAGCCGAATACGTTCGATGTCGAGATCAGGATCAGAACGATCGAAAGTGTATCCACGCACTGATTGAGTGCGGACCAGACGCCCTTCCAGGTCAGTCCCTTGTATACGTAAATCGAAACCAGCAGTGAGTAGATAACCGCAATTGCCGCGGACTCGGTCGCCGTGAAAACACCGGCAACAACGCCGATAACAACAATCAGGATCGAGGACAGTGCCCACAGAGATGTGCGCAGTTCCTTTAACAGTCTCTTTCCGCTGAAAGCATCTCCCTTCGGATATCCTCTCTTCTTGGAAAGAATATAGGAAATAACCATCAGAGATACAGCGAGAACCGCGCCCGGCAGGTAGCCTGCAAGGAACAGCGAGCCTACGGAAATGCCGCCGGCGGTTGTCGCGTAAATAACCATGTTGTGGGACGGCGGAACCAGCATTCCTTCAACGGAGGAAGAAATGGTGACGGCTGTGGAGAAGTCCACATCGTATCCGCGGTCTACCATCATCGGAATCTCAAGAGATCCGAGAGATGCGGTATCCGCAGAAGCCGATCCGGAAATCCCTCCGAAGAAATAGGACGCGAGAATGTTCACCATGGCGAGACCGCCGCGCATCCAGCCGACGCAGGAGTCCGCGAGATCCAGCAGCTTTTCGGAGATACCGCCGCAGCCCATCAGAACGCCCATCGTGATAAAGAACGGAACTGCCATCAGCGAGAAGGAGCTGATGCCTTTTACCATCTGCTGAACCAGCGTCGAGAGCGGAAGCCCCTGGTACGCCAGACAGAGGATGGATGAAATTGCTACTGAATATGCGATCGGGAAGCGCAGGAACACCATGACCAGAAAGCTGATCAGCAGGATCGCGATCGCCGTGCCATTTGCCGCCATTACTTTGCCTCCTTTTCTGACGCTTCTTTTTCAAGCTTCATCTGCTCGGCTTCCGTGTCAACACCCAACTGACCGTAGACGCCCAGGAAGTGTTCGATATCGATCATGATCCGCTCCAGCTCGAAGAAGATCATGGCGATGCCGGCCAGCGGCACCGGGAAGTACATCCAGAACTTGGAGAGCCAGGTCATGGAGATATAGGTTCCTCTCGCACCGACCTGAATCGAATACTGCATTCCGACAACAAGCATGATGACGGCCAGTATCATCACACAGATATCCGCTGCCAGGTCAAGCACGTTTACGACCTTGCGGCCCAGCTTGCGGTCAAAGGCCGTCATGCGGATGTGCGCGTTGCGGCGGATCGCCAGCGCGGCGGAAAGCACCGCCATGTAGGCCATCAGGGAAAGGATGATCTCCTCGCCCCAGTTCGGCGCCGGCACGAACGGGCAGTACCGGGCAACAACGATGTAGCCGGTGATGCAGATATCCGCAATAAGCAGGAATTTACAGATTCCCAGGAAAAGCTTATATACGAAATCGTACATCGGCTCCAGTTTTTTCATTTTCTCGACAAATTTCGGCATGAATACGCCTCCTAACGTATCTTTCCACCTTTCCCCTTCAGGCTGTCTCCGGAAAAAAGGCTCCGGCTTTTAAGTAAGCCGGAGCCCATCCCCACACTTTCCGCTCCCCTTGCGGAAGTTACCAAGCGCCAATCCGGAAAGAACAGGCTGTTTTACAATTCCGGCGCGATCACTTTGCCATATCCAGGATCTGCTGATAGATGTCCTTCAGGTCACCTGTCGCGTACTCATCGGCGATCGGCTTGCAGGCCTCCTGCCATGGGGTCTTGTCGGAAACTTCGACGATGTTGATGCCCTTGCTCTTCAGCGTGTCCAGAGCCTGCGTCTCGATCTCCTCGGACTTCGAACGGCAGTAGTCAGATGCGATCTTGCCGGCGTCCTCGATAACCTGCTGCTGGTTCGCGGTGAGCTTGTCCCAGGACTTCGTGGAGATGATGGTCTCCATGGCGCCCAGCGTATGCTC
>JAQXUQ010000003.1 GCA_029224465.1 Bacillota bacterium
CTATGCAATAGGATGCAGTTGCGGCGTATTGCATGAACCTCCGGCCTGTTCCCCGCCGATGCAGCTTTGTGGCCTGCCATAGCTTACACGCTGACGCTGTATCGTCACCTGCACCGAGACGCAACGGCTTGCAATTCCTCCTGTCTGAGTAAAATCTTGTTGGAATGGCAGGCCGAGAAGCTCTCTTTCCGCAAAATGTATCACTGTTTGTGAAATTGTCCTTCCCCAGACAAATTTTCATTTGCAGAATGCTTGCAAAACAGCGTCTGCCTGGAAAAATTCCTTCTGTACAACAATTCTGCGATCCGGAGGATATTAAGACTTGATCTAGCTTCTATAACGCCGGCGGCGGCACGAAAAGCGTTCATCACAGAAAATAGGGATCAGGACGCCGGCATCGCCAGCCTTAACAGGACGCTGGAAAGCGAGACGGAAAAACTCCCGGTTCTTTCGAACCGGGAGTCCTCTGCTTTCAATTATAAGAATTCTGCGCCCTATTGGAAACGCTTCAGTCTTCCTTTGCTTTTACAGCTTCGGTCTTGTAAATGAACTTGACTGTGCTGTTCTCCTGATCGCCGGTGCCCGCGAATGATGTATAGTCATCGCCGGCATCCACTACGGCGTTGATTCTGTCAATGACATCCTGCACGTTGTCACCGAACAGATCCGTCAGCTTCCGGATACCTTCTTCATTCAGCTTGATAACGCCATCCTGAAGCGTTGCCATACCATCATCCAGCTCATGCGCGCCATCATTCAGCGAATTGATGCCGTCAATCAGCGTCTGCGTGCCGTCATCCAGATCATGCGCGCCCTTCTGAAGATCACCGGCGCCGTTGTCCAGCTTGATAATGCCGTCGTTCAGATCGCCGGCGCCGTCATCGAGTTGATGTGCACCGCTCTTTAAATCTGATGCGCCGCCCTGGAGTTTTGATACACCGTCGTCGAGCTGATGTGCGCCGCTTTGCAGATCCGACGCGCCGCTCTTTAATGTTCCGATACCATTGTCCAGATCATGTGCGCCCTTGCCAAGTTCCTGAATGCCGCCTGCCAGAGTTCCGGCACCGTTATCCGCCTGTTCCGCGCCGGCAGCAAGTTTGCCTGCACCATCATCCAGCGAGTTGGCGCCGCTGCTGAGCCGATCAATACCATCCTTCAAATCGCTGATGTTCTGCGTTGTTGCGGCCGACTTCTCCGTCAGCTGCTGCAAGCCGCTGCCAAGGCCGGTTGTCAATTTATCTGCGCCTCCCTTGAGGGCATCAAGACTGTCATTCAACTGCTGCTGTTCCGCCTTGGTTTCATCGGAATTCAAAGACTGGTTAATGCCGTCATGAATCGTGTCGAGGCCGCTCTTCGCGCTGTTAAGTCCGGAAGAAAGGGAATCCAGAGCCGCATCAACACTCTTCTGCAGAATATCCAGACTAGAGTTGATCGCTTCGGCTTCGCCCATGATTTTGGTCATCTTATTGAGCCTATTACCATAATAGGTGCCACCTTGCAATTCTTTCGCGTTTACAACAGAAGACTTCATATCCTCCAGCGCGCTGACCATGGCGTCCGCCGCGACCTTTGCCTGCTGTGCGGACTGCAGACTCTCTTTAGCCTTCTCAAGCGCCTGCTGCGCCTGCGCGACTGACTCGCTGCTCTCTCCCGCCTTCGCGACAAGAACCGTACTCTCATAGAGCGCGTTCTTCATTTCATTCAGTTTACTTACCGCCAGGCCGGCAAGGCTTGCCTGCGTACTTTGAACATTTTCAGTATTGTCCGCAGAGGAATTGCCGGCATTTGTATCCTCCGAAGAAGCATTGTCTGCAGGAGCCGCGCTCTGTACAGGCGCGTCTGCCGCCGCATTGTTCTGTGCGGGCGTTTCTTCCGGCGCTGCTCCGGCCGCCGTGCTTTCCGCAGAATCCGTACTCTGCGTTCCCGCGTTTTCAGCCGACGCGTTACTTGAAGAAGCCGCACTGCTCTCGGAGGCAGAAGCCGCTTGATTCGTCTCCTTCTCCTGATCCGCGGAATTCTGCAGCTCATCAATCTGCTGCTGCAGCTTCGCGTTCTCTTTAGCAAGATTGTCATTCTGCTGCTGCAGGCTGTTCCCTGTATCCGCGCTGTTATGCTGCGCTTTCAGTGCTTCGTCATACGCCTTCTGCGCTGCGTCTACCGCTTCCTGCGCTTTCTGCAGATTCTCGTCCGCGCTCTTTGCCATCTGCTGCGCCTGGTTTATGTTCTTGTTATATGCTTTCTTTCCTGCCTCGCGGTAAAGTGTTCCTTTAATACCGCTGGCTTCATCCTTCGAATAATCCTTGAGATCCGCAATCAGCTGATTCACTTGTCCGTGAATTCCGCCAACACCGGCGTCAAACTTTGTTTTCAGCTCCTTGATGCCATTCGCTGCCTGTCCGATACCCGCGGAAAGCTTCTGCACGCCCTTGTCCATTGCCTTCATGTTCAGTGCGGTCTTTGCGATCTTTGCGAACTTGGCATTCAGCGCATTCTGGAGCTTTCCGATGCCGTCCGAAATCTGCGCGGAGCCGTTCTTTGCTTCATTCAGCTGCGTGCCCATATCCAGCAGATCGTTCAGGCTCTGATCCAGCTGCGGTTTTGCTGCAGAAAGCTGATCCGTACCGGACTTCAGCTGCGATGTCCCGGCTTTCAGCGTCTTCAGGCCGCCGGAGAGCTGCGATGTGCCGGCTTTTAACTGTGAAGCGCCGGCGCTGAGTTTATCGGAGCCGCCCGCCAGCTTCGAAGAACCGTCCTTTAACTGTGAAGCACCGGACGCAAGCGTATCCGTGCCGCCTGCCAGCTTTGAAGAGCCGTCCTTGAGCGTTGAAACGCCGGAAGACAGATCATCCGTGCCGGACGCCAGCTTCTTCGTGCCGTCCTTGAGGTCCGCGGAACCGTCTTTTAATTTGTCCGCGCCGTCCTTTAAATCGTCCGTACCGTTCGCCAGCTTCTTCGTGCCATCTTTAAGATCTCCGGAGCCGTCCTTCAGCTTGTCCGTGCCGTCTGCCAGACTTTCCGTACCGTCTTTGAGTTTTCCGGCACCGTCCTGCAGCTTGTCCGCGCCGTCCTGCAGCTCGTCCATCTTGTCGGTCAGCTCTTTTGTATCAACATCCTGTGTCAGATTGACCGAAGACAGAAGATTGCTCTGCGCGACCGTCATGGTCGTGTCGATCTTGAAGTTCTTCGCATCCGCGGTGATCTCAACATACTCCGGAATGTCGATATCGTCGATTTCCTTTTTCGCGTCCTCGGAGACAGCCTCGTTCTTCAGATCATCGAGGTTGATGCTCTCTTTCAGGCCGGGGAAGGCGAGGCCGACGACGATGTTGTTTTTACCCTCGGAAATGATGCGGCCATTCGTTACCGTTACGTTGTCAAAATTCTCAATCGGGAGAATGACGCCGCTGATAACGGAGAACGGAACTTTGATCTTCTCTTCTTTGCCGCCGATCTTCACGGTCTTTTCGGTGTTGTTGGTATAGTCAAAACGGATCGTGACCTTACCGCTCTTGCCCGCGATCTCATCCGGCGTAACTTCCCTGCCGTTCAGAAGATAGGTGATCTTCACATCCACCGGCAGCTCTTTGTCGGTTGTTCCCTGATAATAGATATCCGATCCTTTGGCATCCCAGGTCAGTTTTCCGTCGCTGCCTTTCTTGAAAGTCTCATATCCGTTGACATTCGTGATGTCTTTGAGCTCGGACTTGTCCTCGAGCGTATCCTTGCCGTCGCCGTTCTTTAAGTGGTCGCTGACGATCACGCTCTTTTTGCTGCCGTCCGCGGAGGAAATGACATAGACCGTTTCATCCTTGCCTTTGCCTGCGCTGTGCGCGGACGTAAGCTCCCCGATCTTCTCGCTGAGCTTTTCCTCGTCTGTTTTGCCGCTGCTTTCGGTTTTTACATTATCAACCGATTCGGTATCGGTTACGGCATCCGCGGAGGATGTCACACTCGAAGTTCCGCAGCCGGTCATCCCGAAAAGCATGGAGACAGCTGTTACAACACTACACAATTTGGTACTGCGTGCCAGTAATTTCTTGTTCTTCATGATAATTCTCCATTCTCACTTCTTACAGATATCTGGGTTTCCTTGTTGTCTTCATAATCAGTTTGTCAAAGATCATCAGGAACGCCGGCAGGATGCCGATAACACAGCCGAGGCTGATGACCGCGCCTCTCGCCATCAGAACGCACAGCGAGCTGATCAGGTCGATGTCGGAATAAAGGCCGACACCGAAGGTTGCGCCGAAGAATGTCATGGCGCTGACCATAATAGACTTCGCGCTCGACTGGATTGCCGTCGCGATGGCGTCCTTCTTTGCGGTCCCCGCGTACCGTTCCCGCAGATACCTTGTCGTCGTCAAAATCGCGTAGTCGACCGTGGATCCCAGCTGAATCGTGCCGATGACGATCGAGGCGATGAACGGCAGCTTTGTTCCTGTATAGAACGGGATGCCGAGGTTGATGAAAATACCGAACTCAATGACCATGACCAGCACGAACGGAATCGTCAGTGACTTGAAGTTCAGCAGGATGATCAGGAAAATAATGCCGATCGATACCGAGTTGACGACATTGAAATCGTGTGCCGTGATATTGATCAGATCCTTGGTCGCGGGCGCTTCGCCGATCAGCATCGAAGTGTCGTCATATCCTTTGGCGATCTTCTGCAGCTTTGTGATCTGCGCGTTGCATTCCGGCGTCGCCGTCATGTACTTGGAGCCGATCAGCAGCAGCTGCCAGTGCTCGTTCATCAGATTGTCTTCCAGATCCTGCGGAACCAGCTCGTCCGGAATCGCGGCACCTTTAATCGTATTGAGACCGAGCACCCATTTGACGCCGTCCGAAGCTTCCATCTGGTCCGCCATTGCCTGCACATCCTTGGCAGGGACCTTGGAACTGAGCATCAGGATGTGGGTCGTACTCATGTCAAACTCATCCTGCAGCTTGTCATTGGCGACAACGCTCGGAAGATCTTTCGGCAGTGTTTTGGCGAGATCATAGTACTGTTTCGTGTGATTGTATCCGTACAGCGCCGGAACAAGCAGCAGGAAGAAGAGTGCCATGAACGCTTTGTAATGTTTTGTCACGAAATGGCCGATGCCCTTGATATCCGGCAGCAGCGCTTTATGTCTTGTCTTCTCAAGTGCCCGGTCGAAGATCAGGATGAGCGACGGCAGGATCGTGATGCACGAAATGACGCCGAACAGAACACCCTTCGCCATGACAAGGCCAAGGTCGAGGCCGAGCTTGAAGCTCATGAAGCACAGGGCGATGAAGCCCGCGATTGTCGTGATCGAGGAGCCCATGATCGAGGAGAACGTGTCCGCGATCGCCATAGCCATCGCTTCCTTCCGCTCTTTGCCGGCGCTCTGGTAATCCTCGTAGGAATGCCACAGGAAGATGGAATAGTCCATCGTAACGCCCAGCTGCAGCACCGCGGCCAGCGACTTTGTTATATAGGATATATGCCCGAGGAACAGGTTCGTCCCGAGGTTATAGATGATTGCCATTCCGATGCTGGCAAGAAAGACAAACGGCACCAGATACGAATCCATCGTCAGGGACAAAACAACGATGGACAGCAGCACCGCAAGCCCTACATAAGTCGGCGCCTCTTTATCGGAAAGATTCTCTGTATCGACGAGTGTTGCCGTCATGCCCGCGAGAAAACATTTCTCATTGGAAAGTTTCCGGATCTGCCGCACCGCGGCGACCGTTCCGTCTTCCGACGTCGTCTGATCGAAAATGATGAACATCATCGTCGAGTCGCCGCTGTTGAATGCGTCGTAGATTTCATCCGGCAGCATCTGCATCGGCACGGACAGGTCCATAACCGAGTCATACCAGAGAACCTTCTTGACATGCGGCACCTGTTCGATTTCCGCTTTCAGGTCGGATACCTGTTTCTCCGACATTCCCTTCACAATGTAGGAAGCGAAGGCGCCGGTCCCGAATTCGTCCTTGAGGATATCCTGCCCTTTCATGGTGTCGATATCCTGCGGAAGATAGACGAGCATGTCGTAGTTGATCTTTGTGTGCATGTACCCGATCGCAGACGGGATGAGCAGCGCGATCGCGACTGCGAGAATGATGTATCTCAGCTTTACTATTGCTCTACCGAACTGTTTCATAAAACTCCTCGTGTTCCATGTCCGGAACAAATTTGACCGTTGGTCACTTTTCTGTTTACAAAAAAGTGTTATAGCACTAAAATGACTCTTGGTCAACTTTTTGTTGTATAATTATTTTTGAGCCCGGAATTCCGCCCCTTGTAATATGCGGGCCGGCAGATCCGGGCATCTGATTTCCCATAAAAGGCAGGTATCCAAATGCAGTCAGAAAGAACAATCGGTATCAATAAAGAAAATCCCATTCTGGCGTCCCTGAGCAAGTCGGCCGCGAACAAGAAGAAAAAGCGGGATTCCCTGTTGAACACTGCTTTTGACCTGTTTACCAATCAGGGAATTGCCAACACTTCGATTTCCAATATCGTGGAACAGGCAGGCGTTGCCAAGGGAACCTTCTATCTTTATTTCAAGGACAAGTATGATCTGCGGGACCGTCTGATCCGCTACAAGGCAAGTGAAATCCTCGGAAAGGCATATACTGCCCTCGAGGCAACCGCGCTTACCACTCTGGAAGACAAGATTCTGTTCATCGCGGGCAATGTGATCAGCCAATTCTCGGAGAATAAACTTCTGCTGAAGTTCGTCTCCAAGAATCTGAGCTGGGGCGTTCTCAAGCACGAGCTGGAGCAGGTAACGCCCGGGCTGGGAGATGATGTCAATTTCGTTGAAAAGATTCAGGAAGCCGTGAAGGCTTCTGATGTGAAATACAGAAATCCGGAAGTGATGCTGTATATGATCGTGGAGCTGATCGGCTCGGCAAGCTATAACTCGATCTTAAATGACGAGCCGATGCCGATTGACAAGCTGCGGCCGTTTCTGATGGACGCAATCCGCCAGATCATGCGCTCGCAGGAGATTCATTGAGGCGCGCCGGCCTCTCACGCCTGCATGATCTTCTTCAATACAGAATCGTGCGCCAGCGTTTCAAATTTATCCGGCAGCGGCGAAAGCTCCGCGTTCCCCCTGCCGTATTTTCTCTCGAGCGCGTTCGCAAGCAGGAAATCGCACAGCTGCGGGTTCTTTGGCAGAATCGGCCCGTGAGAATAAGAGCCGAACACATTTTTGTACCGCACGCCTTCGGTCCCGTCTTCTCCGTTGTTTCCGTTTCCTTTTAAAACCGTGCCGAGCGGCGTCACGCCGGCGCCGAGGTAGGTTTTGCCGGAATGGTTCTCAAACCCGACCACCGTGCTGCCGCCCGATGCTTCGGAAAGCCGGAACGCGTAGTTGTCGATCATCCGCGTTTTGCCGCCGACCGTGTAAAAATCGACCGCGCCCAGAAACTCGCATTTCACGCCTTCATAAGTTTCATAATAATGTCCCATCATCTGATAGCCGCCGCAGATGCACAGGAACGTTTTTCCGTCCTCGACCGCGCTTCTGATCTCGTCCGCTTTACCGGACCTCAAATCGCCCAGCAGAACTTCCTGTTCAAAATCCTGTCCGCCTCCGATGAAAAACAGATCGTACGCGGTCAGATCCCTGTGCTCCCCGATCTTCAGCTCGTCCACATGCGCTTCAATGCCGCGCCATTCCAGACGCTTTTTCATGCAGCGGATATTGCCGCGGTCACCGTACAGATTCAGCACCTCCGGATAGAGGTGGCAGATGTTCAGTTCCATAATTGATCCTCCGGGATAATGATCCCCCCGGGGAAAGGCAGCTGTCTTACCCTTCCCAGAAATTCTTTCCGCCGGCCGCTTCCTGCAGCGCCGCCCGAAGAGACAGCATCGACGTATAGTTCGGCAGAACAAAAACCGGCAGAGCGCTCTCCCGCATTGCCTGCAGCAGAGCCTCCTTCGACGGGCAAAGCGTGATGCGCTCTTCCTCCGCATCCGCGTATTTCAGCCGCAGCTGCATATCCTGCGCGCGGTCGCCGGCGACATAGATCTTTTTGAGGTGCGGGTCCTGCATCAGCTGCTCATAATCCGCGTCCCAGATCCACGAAATGTCGTGGCCGTCCGCTGTTCTGTCGTTAAGGCAGAACACCGCGTTAAAATCTTCTTCCATCGACGTCAGATAAGCGAGCGCCTGATTGCAGCCCGCGGGGTTCTTGACAAGAATCATCTGGATATCGGTTCCGTCCAGCTTGAAATTCTCCATCCGTCCGAAGCTCGAGTGCACATCGCGAAGGGACGAAATGATGTCCTCCGCCGGCAGGCCCGCCGCTGTAAACGCGCAGATCGCCGCTGCCGCGTTGTACAGATTGTAGACCGCCGGAAGACCGACCGAAACCTCTTCGCTGCTGCCGTCGATCTGCATCAGAACGTCCGACCCCGAAGCGGACATTTTTCTGATCTTCGTGACCGCAGCCGCCGGCTCCTGCCTCCTGTACCCGCACTTGGGACAGTAGAAGCCGCCAAGGTGCGCGTAGGTGTGGTACAGATATTTGTACTGCGTTCCGCAGCGGATGCAGTATTTCGCATCGGACACCGCGGGATCCTTCTGGTCGCCCACCGGCGTGTTCAGACCGTAGTACACAACCTTGTTCGGCACGTCAAAAGAAAGCGAGGAGACCAGCGAGTCATCCGCGTTCAGGCAGAGCACGGTTTCCGGCACTTTCCGGATTCCGACACGGATCGTATCCGCAGTATGCATGACTTCCCCGTAGCGGTCCAGCTGGTCGCGGAACAGGTTTGTAACCGCGATGACTTTCGGATGGATCAGCGGAACAACCTGTTTAAGCGCACCTTCATCGCATTCGATGACCGCGTAATGGGTCTTTGGCTTTCCGCGCCATGTCGCGTTGCAGGTCAGTTCCGCGGTAACGCCCGATAGGAGATTCGCGCCGGATTTATTCGAAAGACACGCGCGCCCCGAGGATGTAAAGGCGTGTTCGAGCATGCGGCAGGTCGTTGTTTTGCCGTTGGTGCCCGTAACGACGATGATTTCCATCCCCTCGCTTACGGTTTCCAGAATATTCGGGGCAAAAACGCGTGCGATCTTGCCGGGCAGCGCTGTCCCTCCGCGTTTTGTAAGACGCAGAAGATTTCTTGTCAGTTTGCAGGCGGCGACCGAAAGGACCGTCTGCACAGGATTGGATTTACGCATAGCTTCTCCATGAAGACGCATGGGCGTCCGTTATTTCAGATACCGCATCCAGAGCACGATGACCATGTACAGCACCGGCTGGTGCAGCAGATAAATCAGCAGGGAATGCCGGCCAAGGAACGAGAGCGGCGGGATGTTCAGCCGGAACAGGCCAAGCCGCACCGAGCCGTCCCGCTGCAGCGCAAGCGAGAGATAAAAGCCGCACAGGAACAGAAACACCCACGGCAGCAGGGAAAAATAGTCTGTGGACATAAATCCCGGATCCATGAAGCCAAGGTACGTTAAAATGTACCCGTGGTAGAGGGAAGCCGGGAGCGGGCATGTTTTGCCGGGATACAGCTGCAGCCACCCGGAATTCACCTCGCGCAGCAGATAAAACAGATAACCGCACAGAAGCATGCCCGGTATCGGATGCACCCGGATCAGAGCCTTGTACAGAATTCCGCACAGCAGCATCGCGCTGCCAAGAAGCGTCAGCACGCCGAAGATCACGCGGTCTTCGGGGAGAAAAACAAGCGTCACTGCGGTCACAAGCGCGCCGCAAAGGGATACGATGAGTCCCCTTTTGATGCGATGCAACGACAATGCCGCGCAGAAGCCGGACAGCAGGATAAAAGTCCAGCAGATGCTCTGCTGCCACAGAAACGCTTTTTCCGTATGATAAAACGGCCAGTCCACGCCGGCGATATAGACGAGGTCCCAGGCTGCATGATAGACAATCATGCTGATCAGCGTTGTCCCGCGGATCACGTCCAGAAGGTGCAGTCGTGTGGTATTGTATCTTTTTCGATTCATAGATGGTTCTGATTGTATTCTTCCGAAAGGATCTTTTCAACCTTGCGGATGACGAAGTGGTAGGCGATCGCCGTAAACGCGCCCGCGCCGATCCACGCAAACGGATCGCAGAACGCGGCCAGAGGATAGCTCATCAGCTTCATGGAAGCGGCTGCCATTACAAGTCGGCAGAGAAGCTCCACAACGCCGCCCATCATCGGAAGGAAACCGAAGCCGCAGCCCTGCATTGTATTACGGAAGATAAAGATCATCGCAAGCGGAATATAGAACGTAACGCACAGCACGATATAGGTGTGCGCGTACGGCAGCATTGCGCTGATATCGGTTCCCGCCTTGAAGAACAGACCGAGTGCCGGCTTGTAAACAAGAAGCACCAGCGCGCCGGCAAATACCGAATACAGCGTCATGATAATGACCGAGGCCTTCACGCCGCCCCGGATTCTGTCCGTATTTCCGGCACCGTAGTTCTGCCCCGTATAAGCCGCCATGGTCTGCCCCATGGACATGTCGCCCTGTGAGAACAGGTTATGGATCTTGCCGGCGGCGGTCGTCGCCGCCACAGCGGTCGCACCGAAAAGATTCACGGCGGACTGCATGATCATTGTGCCGGAAGCCGTGATCGCGAACTGCAGCGCCATCGGTATTCCTACGCGCAGCTGATGCTCTGTCGCGTAAGGATAAAAGCGCCACATGTGCTTCTCCGGTACGAGAGCCGGAATCCGGCGCACGATATAAGCGAGGCACAGTACAGCCGAAATCGCCTGCGAGAGATTGGTCGCGTGCGCGGCGCCCGCAACGCCCATATGAAAGACAATAATGAATACCAGATCCAGCACCACGTTCAGGCATGCGGAAAGCACCAGAAATACGAGCGGTATCCGGCTGTTGCCGATGGCCCGCAGAAACGCCGAGAACAGGTTGTAGGAAACGCTGCATGCGGTACCGAGACAGATAATCGAGATATACGTGTAAGCGTCTGCGAAGATCTCGGAAGGCGTATTCATCAGCGTTAAAACGCCGCGCATGGACAGCGTGCTGACAAGCGTGATCAGAAGAATCACAATGACCGACAGCAGGATGCCGTTCGCGACACTCTCTTTGACGCCCTTTTCATCTCCGGCCCCGTATTTCTGGCTGGTCAGGATCGTAAAGCCGCCGGTCAGGCCCTGGGAAAAGCCGATGACAAGGAACATAATCGTTCCTGTGGAGCCGACCGCCGCAAGCGCGTTCTGCCCTACAAAACGGCCGACGATGATCGTATCTGCCATATTGTAAAGCTGCTGGAAAACATTACCGATAAAAAGCGGCAGCATGAACCGGAGCAGCGCCGGCGCTATTTTGCCTGTTGTAAGCGAATTGTTCATGAAGAATCCCCCCTGCGGCAGCAGGCTTTTATTTACGTCACCTCATGGTTCAGCCATCTGCCGGAAAGAAAACGTTTCGTATAAATGACTCCGCGGATTGCCCAGTCCGCCGACATGCCGATCCAGACCGCGATCGGGCCGAACCCGAACACGCGGATCAGGATGATCGTCAGCGTTACGCGGAACGTCCACATCGTGATCATGGACGAGATCATGCAGAATTTCACATCGCCCGCCGCGCGCAGGCCGTACGCGGTCACGAACGATAACGACCAGAAAAACGGCTTGCAGATCATGATGTATATGACCATGTCAAAACAAAGTTTTGCGGCAGCAGGCTCCAGTCCCGCGAGCCAGTTGATGCCCGGCGTCAGCGCCAGCAGAAGCAGCGAGCATAAAGTGACACAGACCTCCGAGATCTCGGTCAGTTTGACAATGTAATATTTCGCCTCTTCCGTGCGGCCCGCTCCGAGACATTGTCCGACGATCGTCATCATGCCGATACCGATGCCGATGCCCACAACGCCGCTTAAACTCTCCAGAAGACTTGCCATTGCGTTCGCCGCGATCGCGGTCGTGCCGAGTGTGGATACGCTCGACTGAATCACGAGCTTTCCGAACTGGAACATGCTGTTTTCAAGGCCGGACGGAATGCCGATCGCGAGCACTCTTTTAATCAGATACGGGTCCGGACGGATCAGATAATGCCGGATCACGATCTCCTGACTGCCCCTTCGAAGCGCGGCCATGATCCAGATCATACCGATAACGCGCGAAAGCAGCGTCGAAAGTGCGGCGCCCGCAACGCCCCAGCCGAAGCCGAAGATAAAGACCGCGTTTCCCACGATGTTCATCACATTTGTGCTCACCGAAATCAGCATCGGAAAACGGCTGTTGCCGCAGGCTCTGTAAAACGCACCGCCTGCCTGAAACAGCGCGAAGAACGGGAAAGAAACCGTAGTAAACGAGAAGTACGTCACGGCATCTCTCATGACTTCTTCGTCCACGCTGCCGAAAATCAGGCGCAGGAGCGGCTCATTGAAGGCAAAACAGACCGCCCCGGCCGCGCACGAAAGCACCGCGATTGTCAGGAGTATCTGCTGTGCGGCGCGGTTTGTTTTGCCGATATCCCCTTGTCCGATAAAATGCGAGCAGATAATCGTACCGCCGGCCGCAAGAGCCGCAAAGAGCTGGATGAACAGTACATTGATTGAGTCAGTCAAAGACACGGCCGAGATCGCGGCACTCCCCGCTCTTGCGACCATCATCGAATCCGCGGTGCCCATGAAGGCGGAAAGAAGCTGCTCGATCACTACGGGCAGAAGAAGTGCAAAAAGCGCGTGCCGGTCGAAAAGAAGGTTTCCGAAATCGACCTTGTCCGCGTTAAAAAATCGTCTGTTTAATTGCCGAATATATTGTTTATTTTTCATCACCCACGTATAATACGCTATTGCGGCAAACATTCCAAGCATTAATTAAGGAGAAATATGCTCAATCAATATTCCAGAACAGAACTGGTTCTCGGCCCCGAAGCCATGAAAATCATCTCCGGCAGCCGGGTGGCCGTTTTCGGGATCGGCGGCGTCGGCGGCAGCGTTGTGGAAGCGCTCGCGCGCTGCGGGATCGGCACGCTCGATCTGATCGATGACGACAGAATCTGCCTGACCAATCTCAACCGTCAGGTGCTGGCGACGCGCAGCTCGGTCGGCAAATACAAGGTCGATGTCGCGAAAGAACGCATCCACGACCTCGATCCGCAGATTCAGGTGCATACGTACAAGATGTTTTACCTGCCGGAGAACGCGGACCAGCTGGACTTCACGCAGTTCGACTACGTGGTGGACGCGCTGGACACGGTCACTGCCAAGATCGACATCATCCTGCGCGCACAGAAATGCGGCGTGCCGGTTCTTTCGGTCATGGGCTGCGGCAACCGCGTCGACCCGACAAAACTGACCGTTACAGACATCTACAAGACCACAATGGACCCGCTCGCCCGCGTGATGCGCTATGAGCTTCGGAAGCGCCATGTGAAGAAGCTCAAGGTCGTCTATTCGACCGAACCCGCGATCCGTCCGGTCAATGACAAGGACAATTCGTGCCTGTATCACTGCATCTGCCCGCCGGGAACCAAAAGAAAATGCACCGAGCGCCGCGATATTCCGGGCTCGACTTCTTTCGTTCCGCCTGCCGCGGGCGCGATTGCGGCGTCGGAAGTGATCCGGGGGCTGACCTGTTTTGACCCGTCCTCCCGCGTCAAAGGCGGAAGGGGAACAAAGTCATGATCGTAACACTGACGATGAATCCGGCGGTTGACAAAACCGTTTATATCGACTGGCTGCACACGGGGCAGCTCAACCGGATCAGCCGCAAGGCACTTGACGCCGGCGGTAAAGGCATCAATGCGGCGCGCATGCTGAAAGTCCTTGGCTGCGAGTGCATCGCCGCCGGTATCGCGGGCGGCTCCGCCGGGCGTTTCATCGAAGATACACTGGAAAACGAAGGCATCCGCACGGACTTTCTTCATATTGAAGAGGAAACGAGAACAAACGAAAAGATCATCGAGGAAAACGGATCGATGACCGAGCTCAATGAGCCAGGGCCGCTCCTCACGCCGGAAATTCTCGGCCGCTGTCAGGAAAAGCTGGCTTCCTATGCAGGTCCGGATACGGTTTTTGTGATTTCGGGCAGCATCCCGCAGGGCGTCTCCCCGGACTATTACGCCCACTTGATTCGTCTTCTGCACCGCAAAGGAAGCAAAGTCATCCTCGATGCCGACGGAGAGCTGCTGCGGCTTGGCATCGAGGCACAGCCGGACGCAGTCAAGCCCAATCTGCAGGAGCTGTCCTCGTATTTCGGTCTGGGCGCCGGACACGCGCTTTCCGAAGAGGAGCTGATGCTCTGCGCGCTGCAGCTCTCCGGCAGGGGTATTCCTCTGGCCGCCATTTCCCTCGGATCACAGGGCGCGCTGTTTGTTAAAGACCGGCAGCTGATCCGCTGCCCCGGCCTTACGGTTAAAGCGCTCTCCCCTGTCGGCGCAGGCGACGCGATGGCGGCGTCTCTGGCGTATTGCATGGACCGCGGCGTTTCCTTTGAAGATACCGCAAGGCTCTGCATTGCGGCTTCCGCGGCAAGCGCAACAACACCGGGCACGCGGCCGCCGGAGAAGGCGCTGATCGATCAGCTTCTTCCGAAGGTCGAGCTGATCCGCGCATAAAATCTTTCTGAAATGCACCTTTTTCCCGCTATTCGTGCTATAGTAATGCTCTTATAAAGATCTTACAGCATTTATGAAAGCATACACGATATGAAAAAAGGATTTCTGATTCTATTCGCGCTGCCCGTCGCAGCGGCGGTGATCTATCTGGAGGGGGCGTTGTTTTTCGCGAACCGGTTCCAGTTCCATACGTCTTTGAACGGGCGGAATGTTTCGCTCATGACCGCGCGGCAGACAGAAGCAGGCCTGCGGAACAGTGCGGACAGCTACAAACTGACCATTCAGGGACGGAACGGTCTTTCGGACACGATTACGGCGAAGGACATTGATCTGACGGCGGCGCCCGGGCCCCATGTGCGCAGTGCCCTCGGCAGAACCAACATATTCCTCTGGCCCGTTTCTTTATTCCATTCCACATCCTACAAAATCGACGAGGACGTGGAATTCAGCGAACCGGCCTTGGAGAAGAAAATCAGCACGCTGACGTTTTTCGATGAGGCAAATGTGCGGGCTCCCGAAAACGCCGAAACAAAAGTTGTGGATGGCAGGTTCCAGATTGTAAGCGGGGACGCGGGAACACAGCTTGACAGCGACAAAACACTCGCCGCCATCACCGAAGCCATCACCGCGCAGTCGCCTTCCCTTTCTCTGGAAGACGCGGGCTGTTACGAGAGCGCGGCGGTCAGCGAAGACAACGAACAGCTGATCGCGGATACCGAAATGTTAAACCGTTTTGCCGCGGTTACGATCACAATTCCGTTCGGCCAGAACAAAGAAGTTGCCGGTCCCGATGTCGTTTCCGGCTGGCTGAACGGCCTCTCCGGCAGCAGCGAAAACAACGCCGCCCTGACCGTCGCCGACGTATTCAACCGGGACAAGATCGCTTCTTATGTCGCGGAGCTTTCCAAAAAGTACGATACCTACGGGCAGAAACGTACATTTACAACTGCATCGGGAGATACGATTTCGATCACGGCCGGGGACTACGGCTGGTGGATGGATCAGTCTTCGACTGTGGACGCAATCATCAAGGCGATTGAAACCGGAGAAGACAGCGAAGTAGAGCCCGTTTACTTCCAGAAGGCCTTCCAGTACGGAAGCGTGGACTGGGACCCGGCCAATTATGCCGAGGTCGATCTCGACAAGCAGCACGTGTACATTCATAAAGACGGAAAGATTGTCTTTGATACCGACTGTGTCTCCGGAAAGGCACTCGCCGGAAACGGTACACCGGACGGCATTTATTCTCTGAAATTCAAGCAGCGCGACACGGTCCTTCGCGGCGACAACTACGCGTCTCCGGTCAGTTACTGGATGCCGTTCAACCGCGGCGTCGGATTCCATGACGCTTCCTGGCGCAGCAAATTCGGCGGCGATATCTATGTCACCAAAGGCTCCCACGGCTGTGTGAATCTGCCGGTGGACGCGGCGGACGATGTCTACGCGAATGTTTCTGCGGGTGAGGCCGTGATTGTCTACGGCGGTTTGAGTCAGGCACAGGCCGTCTCCTATTCCGGAAAGCCTGCTACCTCGGACGGACAGTCCGATCTGACTGCCAACACGGCCGGAAATGATCCTGCGGCGCAGGCAGATCCTGCCGCGGCGCAGGCGGCTGCGGATGCGGTTACCAAAGCGCAGAATGCAGATGCCAAGGCGCAAGGCGCGGATGCCGCAGCGCAGGCGGCTGCGCAGGCACAGGCGAACGCGCAGGTTGCGCAGATCGCGGCGCAGCTGCAGGCAGCCTATATGGCGCAGGGCATGACGCCCGAGCAGGCCGCTGCCAGGGCGCAGGCCGATATTGCGGCGGCGCAGGCCAAAGCGCAGGCGGCCGCGCCGGCGGGCGGGCAGTAAGGCGCCGGCCGGCTTTTACTTGCTGCGCGCCGGTCGACTTTTCGATGCTGCCTGCAAACTCGTTTGTACAATATTGTGAGCATTCTTGTGGGCATTCTGACGCCGTGAATTGGCCGTCATTTCTTGCAGATCCGAAGATTTCAAGAATTTGCAAGAAATCCTTCTGTGCAAATCCGGTATCCGGCGATTTTGCAAGAAGTATTACTGCTTGCGTGGATTTTCTTTCTTGCAAATTTCTGAAATTCAGGTTTTTGCAAGAAACCTTTCTTGCAACGCGCCGGGGCGGGCAGCTAGCGCGTCTGCTTTACTTGCAGCGCGCCCGCAGGCAGAACAGGGCGCCTACGTTTTCTTGCATTGCGCCTGCGTTTGCCCTCTCAGCTGCGGACCGCATAGCGAAGCTTCGTCGAATGCGCCCGCGGATTACGGAAGCACTCTTCCGCCGTCGGCCGGATCACATCCTTCGCGATCTCCGCGTAGACGCCTTCGCGAAGTCCTTCTCTGAATGCTCTCTTGACGAGCCTGTCCTCTCCCGAATGGAACGTTAAAATCGCAATTCTTGCGCCGGGCGCCGTAACAAGCGGGAGCTTGTCAAGAAATGTCTGCAGGTTCGAAAGCTCGCCGTTGACCTCCATCCGCAGCGCCTGAAAACACCGCTGGCTCGACTTCCGCACCGCTTCCTTTCTCTCTTCTCCTTCCGGCAAAAATGATAATGCCCGCGAAATCGCGGCATGCAGCTGCGCGGTTGTTCGGACCGGGCCGTCTTTGTGGCGCGTATGATCAATTTCCTTTGCAATCCGCTCCGCATAAGGTTCGTCCGAGTTCGCGCTGAAAAGCGCGGCCATTTCCTCCGCGTTCATTCTCTTTAAAAGTGCGGAAGCAGGCTCTCCCTTCGTAGGGTCCATCCGAAGATCCAGCGGCCCGTCCTCTTTAAATGTAAAACCGCGCTCCGGATCATCAATCTGCATCGAGGACACACCCAAATCCGCAAGGGCAAAATCAAATCCCTGTGCCGGCGCTGCTTTGTCGATGTCCGCGAAATTCATATGCAGCACCGTTAAAACATCTTCTCCGAAGCCTGCCTCCCGAAGGCGCTGTTTTGTTTTCTCCGATTCGATCGGGTCCAGATCGCAGGCATACAGGTGTCCGCTGCCTTGCAGCTGCTCCAGAAGCTTTTCTGTATGGCCGCCGTAGCCCAGCGTTGCGTCCAGCCCCGTTTCCCCCGGACGAATCCGGAGAACCTGCAGAATCTCGTTCACCATGATCGGGATATGCATGCCTGCGGGCGTGTTCCCCTTGCGGATGATCTTCTCGATTTCCCCCTGATATTTTTCTGGGTTATGTTCTTTATATTTCTCTTCAAAGCGGCGTGGATAACGGCCGCTGTAGTGTGCTCTTCTTTTATGCTGTTCTTCCACGTCTCTGCCTCCGTCTACCGGCTGTGGCTGTCCTCGGTGCGTGCCTGCCGGCGGCGGCACACGGCTGCCGGCTGTCGCGATGCAGGTTTCGGCGCCGCGGGCTGCCGCAATCTGCCGGCAGCCCGCACGGCTATGCGGCCAGCCCGCGCTTATCACCGCTTAGCCGCGCAGCGCGTCCACCATATCCTGCAGTTCAAGATAGCGCTCCATCTTCCGGTCGATCTCCGCGTCTGTCTCATCTTTCTTTGCGGAAAGTTCCGTGAGCTTTTCAAAGTCCGTCACGTTTTCCTGTATCTTCGCCGCAAGATCGTCCGACTGCGCCTGCAGTCTGTCGATTTCTTCCTCAATCGTATCGTATTCGCGCTGGTCTTTATAGGAAAGCTTTCCTCTGCGGGCGGGCGCGTTCCCGGCGTCTGCTTGCGCATTTCCCCGTCCCTGCGCGTCCGCACGGGAGCTGCCTTTGCCGGAAGCCCCGGAAGGCGCGCTGCTCCGGAGGCTGTCTTCCCTGCCGCGAAGTGCCTCGCGATGTTCCCTGTACTCCGAATATCCGCCTTCGCTCTTAAAGAGCGTCCCGTCCTTTTCAAAGGCAAAGATTCTCGTTACAACCCGGTCCAGAAAATACCTGTCATGCGAAACCGTGATAATGATCCCCGCGAACCTGTCAAGGTAGTCTTCCAGCACCTGCAGGGTCGTGATATCCAGATCATTTGTCGGCTCGTCCAGCACGAGCACATTCGGCGCTTCCATCAAAACATGCAGCAGATACAGCCTTCGCTTCTCTCCGCCCGAAAGCTTGCTGATCCGGGCATACTGCATCTCCGGCGGAAACAAAAACCGCTCGCACATAGCAGAAGCCGACACCAGTCCGTCCGCCGTCCGGATATACTCTGCGGTATCGCGGATGTAGTCAATGACACGCTTGTCTTCATCCAGCGCTTCATTTTCCTGACTGAAGTATCCGATGCGGATCGTCTGTCCGATCTCCACGCTGCCGCTCGTCGGCGGAATGATGCCGAGAAGGGTTTTGAGCAGTGTTGTTTTGCCGCAGCCGTTCGGGCCGATGATGCCGACGCGGTCTGTTTTGGTGAACATATAAGTGAAATCGTGAAACAGAATGCGACCGTCATACCCGCCCGAAACCGCGTGTGCCTCAATCGTCTTTCCGCCGATACGGGACGGCAGAGAATTGATCGTGGCCTGCCGGTCCTGCACGATTTTGTCGCGGTCCCGCAGCGCCTCAAAGCGCTGGATGTGGGCCTTTTGCTTTGTCGAGCGGGCTCTTGCGCCGCGCTGCATCCATGCGAGATCCTTCTTGTAAAGCGCCGCCATCTTGCGCTCCGCCGCGAGCGCGTAGTCAAAACGCTGCTGCCGCAGTTCCAGATAACCGGAATAGCCCGCGTCGTAGCGGTATGCGCTGCCCTTGTCGATTTCGAGGATCTCTCCGGTCACCTCGTCCAGAAAATACCGGTCGTGCGTAACCATTAAAAGCGCGCCCCTGTAGTTCTGCAGGAAATCCTGCAGCCAGAGGATCATGTCCTCGTCGAGGTGGTTGGTCGGCTCGTCGAGAATCAGTAGGTCCGACGGCGTCAAAACAGCCGCCACCAGAGCCGCCCTCTTCTTCTGCCCGCCGGAAAGCTGCGCGGGGTGCAGGGACGGATCGGCGATACCGAATCGCTGCAGCATTGCTCTGACTTCGCCTTCGGTGTCCCAGTGGGATTCCTTGCCGGATACGCGCGCGGCGACGTTTTCCAGAATTGTCAGATCATCATCGAAAACCGGGTTCTGCGGAAGGCAGGAGACCTTCAGCCCGTTCGACAAAACAATCCTCCCCGCATCCGGCTCCAGCTCCCCTGCTGCCAGCTTTAAAAACGTGGATTTACCGGTGCCGTTGATGCCGATCACGCCGACCTTGTCGTGCTCGTCCATGCCGAACGAGACACCATGCAGCACCGGCTTGATGCCGAAATTCAAAGATACATTGTCAAAAATGAGTATATTGCCCATCGGATCTGTTCTGCCTCTTTGTATAAGTTACGCGCGGTCTGCCGCGCCTGCCACTCGCGGCGCACGGCCCCGGATGCTCTCACGCGCGGTCTGCTGCGCCTGCCGCCGTGCATGCCTCCTGGCGGCTGATCTTACGCGCGGCCCAGCACGCCGTCAAACGCTCCCAGCATGACCGCGCAGCACAAAACCGCAAGCACGGCCGCCATAAACAGCAGGAAACCGAAGGCATAGCTTCGCAGGTTCCGGTTTTTTGTCCGAAGCGCAATGATGAGCAGCAGCAGAACGCCTGCCACCGGAACACAGAAAAGCAGTGCATACCCGAAGTACGCAAAAGCACTGAGAGGACGGCTTTCTTCTTCAGCGGCCTGCTCCGCATGCCGCCGGCTGCCCGGGTCGTTCTCTGACGCGGGGCGTGTGCCGGCTGTATGGCCCGAAGACGCGGGGCACTGGCTGCCCGGGTCGTTCAATGGAGTGGGACGTACCTGCTTTTTAACGTCCTGCGTTGTCGGACGCGGTTTTTTCTCCTGCTTTTCCTGGGTACGGATATGTTCCGGATGGTCTTCGTTTTCAGGCATCTCAGCGTGTTTTTCCGGCCCTTTTCCATAGAAATTGATGTCCTGCCCCTCTTCGTCCGGATCGATCTCATCGCCGATCTCCGGCAGGTCCCAGTCATCAGCCTCACTGTCATCAATGTCTTTCGCAGCTGTCCAGTCCTCTTCGTTGTCCCAAAGTTTATCTGTGTATGTTTTCTTCAAATCGTTTGTTTTATCTGTCATCATGACGTGATTATACAACAAAATTCCGCAGCATATGATGCTTTTCATACGCTGCGGAATCTGCTTTATATTTTTGTAACTCTGCAAACTCAGCTGTTTTGCGCCGCCTGTACGCCTGCCCGCGCAAGCCCCTTCTCCAACTGGGGAACCAGAAGCGCAATGACGATCATCTTAATCGCGTCTCCCGGCAGGAACGGAATCACACACATGCCTAGTGCCTCAACAAGACCTGTATGCATCAAAACGCAAAACCAGGCCGTTCCAATCGCATAAAGAACGACTGTTCCGAGAATCATTCCTCCAAGCAGGACAGCGTATTTGGCCGCGCCCTTCTTCTGTTTACCTAACCGGAAGTAAATCGCTCCTTCAATAAAAGCCAAAGCAAGATACCCGACAAGATACCCGCCCGTCGGTCCTGCAAGCTTGGCAAGTCCTGCGGAATATCCCGCAAAAACAGGCACTCCGGCCCCACCGATCAACAGATAGAGTGCAGTGGCAGCTGTGCCTGCCTTGCCTCCGAGCAATGCCGCGGACAGCATAATCGCAAATGTAGAAAGTGAAATCGGCACCGGTCCGATCGGCACCGCAATCGGCGCAAGCACACAGATTAAAGCAGTGCAAACCGCGCACATTACCATTGTTTTTGTGGAAGTCTTCATGACAGATCTGCCCCCTGAAATAGAAAGTTGTATCGCAGAGCTTTTTGCCTTGCCCTGCGCAAGCTGCCGGCGCGGCTTTCACAGCCGCCGCATTTATGACACAGGCGAAGGATAGCATGTGGGCGGGTGATTGTCAACTTGTATTTATTTCATAGTTTACAATTTACCGATCTTCTCCGGCGCGCGGCTTGCTTCATGCAATATCGGCGGAACTCTGCGTACAGCATAAAAAATTTAAGACGAATTGTGTGCGCGGGCGCATATTGCATAGAAAAAGGCAAAATCTATGCAATATGCGTTCGCTTAGCCAAAACGTCTTGAATAATCTATGCAAGAAAGCAAGTCGCGCCGACATTGCATAGAAATGCGAGATGAATCGCCGCGAACTGCCCCCGCAAGCCATCACCGCATAGAAGCCCGAGAAGAATCGCCGCGAACTGCCCCCGCAAGCCATCACCGCATAGAAGCCCGAGATGAATCGCCGCGCGCTGCCCACGCAAGCCATCACCGCATAGAAGCTTTCGAGAGATCCCCGGCGCCACCATGAATATCATCCCGCAGTTTCGCTGCTGCCGGCTTCTTTCTTATGCTTTTCGATGCAGGAAAGAAACGCCTCGCCGCAGATGGCACTGTTCTTCGGCCCCATCCCCTTGATCTTCCGCAGGCTTTCCATGGAATCCGGCAGCTCGCGGCAGATCATTTCCAGCGATACGTTCGATGCTACGGCATACGCGGGCATGCCGGTTTCCCGCGATTTTTTCGCGCGGACCTTGCGAAGCTCATCAAAGAGCGCAAGACGCTCCGCAGGAAGCTGCTTTCTGCATTCGTCTAATGTTTTTACCTTGCGTCGAAGCATGCCTGCCTCCGAAAGAATCTTTCGCAGAACGGAAAGAACTGCGTTCCAGTTCTCCACGCGATACCGCCGGAAAAGATCTTTCAGCATGATATCCGCAAAGATGATGTACTCCTGACGATCTTTCACCAGCGAAAGCACCACGGCCGCATCATCGCCGTCGATCCCTTCCTCCAGAAACTCCGCAGGGAGCGGAATCTGCGACTCCTTCGAAGTCCGCTCCTCGATGATGATCCCCTCTTCCGCGTTCGTGCTGAGCCAGTCCTGCACCTGCATGCTGAATTCCCAATACTTCAATGCACCCTCCTTCCGAAAAGCAGGCAGGTCGCAGCCGCCGGAAATTCCCCAAGCCTTGCGATACCGTGGCAGACAGACGATCCTTCCGCGGAAAAGTAAAGACAAAGCCGGCAGATCGCGGCACAGCCTCTTTTCATTCATCATATAAGCTGAAATCAGTTACGGCAGAACGCCGCAGCCGGGGCAGCAGAACGCTGCCTGAAAACATTATAGCAAAGATCGGGTGATATGGATGTATGTTACATTGAAATTTTTCACAAATCGAATTGAGGAAGCGTATCTTCGCAAAACCTCTTCAGGCAGCTGCGCCAACAGAATCGAGTAGGAGGCGGTGATTAGCCGCCGTCCTCTCACACCACCGTGCGTACCGTTCGGTACACGGCGGTTTCAACAGTTGACGTGCACAGACTGGTATGCTGTGGCTAAATCGAAAAAGCCCCAGTGTATCAGT
>JAQXUQ010000004.1 GCA_029224465.1 Bacillota bacterium
TGACAAGCCGGACGGCACTCTTGTCATTGAAATCTTTGATAACGGAATCGGGATGGATCAGGAGACTGCGGCTCATGTCTTTGACAAGTATTATCAGCATGATCCGTCCGGTGTTTCGTCCGGCAATGGTATCGGACTTGCGATTGTGCGGCGGATTGCGGAGCTGTATGGCGGGAGCGTCCGTGTCGAGTCGAAGCCCGGGCAGGGCTCGGTGTTTACGGTGGAGCTGCCGGTGCGGGCGCGGGAGATGTAGAAGAGCAGCACCGGGCGGGCGCGGGTCGGCGGCGCGCCAGTGGACCTTCTCTTTCCGTTCAATACAATATCGCGTCGCCGGCTCATTCTGCATAGAAATTTAAAGACAAATTTCTAGTGCGGGCCGCCATTGCATAGAATTGCGGGATTTTAAGACAATACGGCCCGCACCATACAAATTTGCATAGATTTTCCAAGATGAAATTCATGGCAGAGGCGATATTGCAAGAATCGCCGGCCGCGCGCCGCCCGCCCCCGCGCCCCGGCAGCATTCAATGCAATACCGCGTCGCCGCTGCGCTGCCTACCGCGCCGCGCCCTACCCCGCAGAGAATGTATAACATCCGCTGATTATTCGCAAAATCTGTAAAATCTTTGTCCTCTCTTGCTGATATCATGGAAACGTAAAGTGCGGCGGCAGAAAGTGTATGCCGCGGCTAAGTGATGACACAGGTGCGCTGCGGCAGGAAGCCCTGCCGCAGCGCAGTGACCACGTAAAAGAGGAGATATACCTCTTCGTGGAGACGAAAATCTTCTTAAATACAAGGAGGACCTCAATGAAAGTTTGCTATCGCGCGGGAGCAGTAACGCAGAACAACGGCATAGCACACATCCAGACCAATGCGGTGGAAATCCGTGTGCTTTTTCTGACAGACGACATTGTCCGGATCCGTGCCGGATTTGACGGAGACTGGGACGAGGCTTCTTACAGCCTTGCCATGACGGCATGGGATTCCAGAACCGATGAGCTTCTGAAAGACTACAGAAAGAGAGTGGAACTCTCGCCTTTATCGGTTACAGACGGCGAGGACCGCGCGGTTATTCAGGGAAGACGGCTCAAGGTTGTCGTCGAGAAAAATCCGATGCGCCTTCTGGTCTTCGATCAGGACGGATCGCTCCTGCACGCGGACATTCCAGATCTCGCTTACCGGCAGGATTCGAACGGCAGAAGAATTCACAGCTGTCAGATCGAGGCGGATGACTGCTTCTATGGCTTTGGCGAAAAGTCCGGAGAAATCAACAAAGCAGAAAAGTTCATGAACATGGCGCCCGGCGATGCGATGGGATATAACCCGAAGGAAACGGACTCGCTGTACAAGCATATCCCGTTCTATATCCGCCTGAACCGGACATCCAGACAGGCGGTCGGTTATTTCTACCACTGTACAGCCGAATGCGACTTCAACATGGGCAGGGAGAAGAGAAACTACTGGCACCGCTACGCGAGCTTCCGCGCGGATGCCGGAGATATCGACCTGTTCCTGATCGCCGGACCTTCCATGAAAGACGTCATCCGGAGATATACGGATCTGACGGGCAAGTCTGTTCTGCTCCCCAAGGCGGCGCTCGGCTATCTTGGCAGCTCGATGTACTATCCGGAACTGCCCAAGGACAGCGACGACGCGGTGCTTGCGTTCATTGACACGACAAAAGAAGAGGGAATCCCGGTTGACGGATTCCAGCTTTCATCCGGCTACTGCGCGGTTGAGACCGGGCAGGGCATCAAACGCTGCTCTTTCACCTGGAATTACACAAGATTCAAGGATCCTGCGTCGTGGTTTGCGGCGATGAAAGAGCGCGGCATCACCGTTTCACCGAACATCAAGCCCGGCATGCTTTTAGTGCATCCGCTGCTTGAAGAAATGAAAGCGAAAGACATGTTCATTAAGGCATCCGACGACAACCCCTGCGAAGAGGAACCTGCAAAGGGACTCGGCATCGGCACGTGGTGGGGCGGCCCCGGTGTTTTTGTGGACTTTACGAAGCCTTCCACGAGAAAATACTGGAAAGAATACATCACCGAACATCTTCTGAAATACGGCTGCGAGTCCATCTGGAACGACAACTGCGAATATGACAGCTGTGTTGATAAGGATGAGAAGGTTTGTTTTGAAGGGAAAGGCGGGACAATCGGTAACCTCAAGCCGGTCATGAGCAACATCATGTGCCAGCTCTCGAACGAGGCGATCGAAGAGTACAATCCGCAGGTCCGGCCGTTCTCGGTATGCCGCTCCGGACACGCCGGGATCCAGCGTTACGCGCAGGTATGGACCGGCGATAACCTGACCTGCTGGGAAGCGCTGAAATACAATATTGCGACGATGCTGGGTATGGGACTTTCGGGCGTTGCGAACATCGGCTCCGACGTGGGCGGCTTCTATGGGCCGGCGCCTGAAGAAGAGCTGTTTGTCAGATGGGTGCAGAACGGGATTTTCATGCCCCGGTTCTCGATCCATTCGACGAATACGGACAACACGGTCACCGAGCCGTGGATGTACAGTAATCAGAAGCAGACAATCCGCGACGCGATTTCGTTCCGCTACCGCCTGAGTCCGTACCTGTATTCGCTGGAGTACCGCGCACATACGAGCGGCCTGCCGATCATGGAAGCGATGTTCCTCGCATTCCAGAACGACCCCGCAACGTATGACGAAGGTGTGGATTTCATGCTCGGCGACAATCTTCTTGTCGCGAACGTGGTTGAAAAGGGCGCGAAGACACGTACGGTCCGCTTCCCTGTGCCGCAAAACAGTGCGGAACGCTTCTACAACTTCTACACGAGAGAGCCGTATCAGCCCGGGGAAACCGTGGAGTTTCCGGTAGATATCACCAGCATTCCGCTGTTTGTTAAGAGCGGCGCAATTATTCCGATGTCGGAAAATCAGCTGATGAACCTGAAGACCGAAAAGGTGAGGGCGCTGCACATTCTGATGGCGCCGGATGTGGATTCCTCGTTTACGATGTACGAAGACGATGGCGTGTCGAATGCTTATGAGGACGGTGTTTTCCGCAAAACAGAAATCTCCGTCACAGCCGGCACCAGGACGGTCATCTCCTTCCGCTCCGAAGGAAGCTATGCGTCAACCGTGGAGAAGATTCATCTGGATGCGGTCCACAGAGAAAAAGCTCCTTTCTACGTGCAGATTGACGGACAGGAAATTCCGCATTTCCTGCACAGAAGAAAGTTTGAGGAAGCAGAGTGCGGCTGGTATTACAGCCAGCGGCTGAAATCCGTCGAAATTGTCTACCCGAATTCGAAGAAGGATCATGAGGTACTGATTTCGTTCGAGCAGTTTGATTTAATAGGAATGTAAAGATAGCGGGCGCCGGCGGAAGCCGGCGCTTTACTTGTGTCCGCCCCGCGCAGCCGCGCGGGCCTCACAGCAAGATATGTATAAAAATCGCCCATCAAGAGCTGAAAATGTAAAGCCTTGCACAACGCCGCAGTGTAAAATGCTTGCATAAAGAAATGAATTTTCGATTAATTTCCTTAAAAAGAAATAAATTATGTGATTAAAAGGAGCCAAGTTGAACAAAGTCAGGTATTCCTGCAGCATTCAGCATACCCCGCATACAATTCAGGTTATGTTTTGCACGCAATATGACCAGTACCGGAAGAAACAGGAGTTTGCAATTGTCGCGGCAGGGATTGCGCTGGTGGCACTGGCGGTTTTGCTGCCTGTGCCGAAAGTCCTGCGGATTCTGCTGCTTGCGGCGGGCGGCTGGGTCATTGTCAGCCGTAACTTTCCCGCGGTAATGCGGGCTTCGGACACTGTGGAAGCAAGAACGAAGTCCGGCATGCAGCTCCCTGCTTACCGGTACGAATTCTATGACGATCATCTGCGGCTGTCCGGCGAAGGCAGCATGGCAATTCCGTATGAGAGCATCGGGCGGCTGGTGGAGGACAAGAAATATTACTATCTGTTTACCGGGCCGGACACAGTCATGATGCTGGACCGCAGTACGATCGGAAGCGGACAGGAGGAATTCCGGAAGTTTTTGCAGGAAAAGACCGGAAAAGAATTCAGAAGAGCAAGAAATCTCTTGCTGACAACGCTGCGGGATCTGCTTGGGCAGTAGCGCGGGGCGCACCCTATAAACGACAGTAACCTGATGCCGGAAATCAGGTGAGGTAAATACAAGGAGGATAATATATGAGACGATTCCAAATGGCGGCGCTCGCCATTGTAAGCGCCGCGATCGTTGGCCTGACCGGATGCGCGAACGCCACGCCTTCCGTCAACGCAAACGGTGAGAAAATCACCAAACTGAAAATCGGTCATAACCTGGCCGAGGACCACGCGGTCAACATCGCGATCGAAGGAATGGCGGATGAAATCAAGAAAACATCCGGTGACACCGTGGAAATGCAGATTTACCCGAACGGCATCCTGGGCTCCGAAACCGATATGATTCTGCAGATTCAGGCCGGCGCTCTGGACATGGCAAAGGTTTCCGCTTCGACGCTGGGCAACTTCAGCAGCGAGTTCAACGCGTTTTCGGTGCCGTATGTTTTTGACGACAGGGATCACTTCTACAAGTTCATGGATTCCGATGCGGCGAAGGAAGTTTTCCAGTCCACAAGAGATCAGGGATTCATCGCGCTGACCTGGCTCGATTCAGGCGCGCGCTCTTTCTACACGGCCAAGAGAGCGATCCGCGAGCCTTCCGACCTCAAAGGCCTCAAGATCCGTACAATGGATTCCAAGATGGCCATTGAAATGATGAAGGACCTCGGCGGCTCCGCAACGGTTATGGGTTACTCCGATATCTACACGGGCCTGCAGCAGGGCGTCATCGACGGCGCGGAAAACAACATTACCGCCCTTCGTGACCACGGCGAAGTAAGCAAGTATTACTGCTACGATGAGCACACAAGAATTCCGGATATTGTGATCATCTCGACAAAGGTATGGGACAGCCTGACACCTGAGCAGCAGGAGGAGCTGCAGACCGCCGCGAACAACATGACCGAGAAGTACAAGAAGTCCTGGGCGGATTTCGAGGCACAGGTCAAGCAGGACGCAGAGTCCAAGTTCCATGTTACGTTCGTGGAAGACGTCGACAAGGCAGCGTTCCAGAAGGCATGCCAGCCGATCTACGACGAACTCAAGACTTCGGATCCTGACTGCTACAAGGTTGTGGAAGCCATCCGCGGGATGGCAGACAGCGCGTCCTAAGGAGGAACAGCATGAAAAAGGTAAATAAAATGATCGACGGCGTGATGCGTTTCCTGATGGCAGTGTCCATGTTCGCGCTGATCGCAGGCGGTTTCTGGCAGATCTTCACCAGATGGATTCTGAAAAATCCCTCGACATTCACGGATGAATTCCTGCGCTATGTCCTGATCTGGGCTTCGATGATCGGCTCGGCATATTGCTTTTACACCGATCAGCATCTGGCGCTGGACCTTTTAAAGAGCAAAACACACGGCTCCTTCAAACTCATCCTGAACATCTTCATTGAAGGCTGCGTTATGTTTTTCGTAATTTATGTCTTCATTCACGGCGGCATGATGCTTTCGAAATACAGCACAAACGCTTCTTCCGTTATGCACATCCCGTTCAAGGTGCTGTACGCGATTCTTCCGGCATCGGGCATCATGATCGTTGCGGCAAGAGTGCTCAAGTACGTGGAATACCTGCTGGACTACCGCAGCGCAAAAGCTGAAAAGGAGGGAGCAAAGAAATGATTGGTCAGTCTATCGCGATCCTGTTCGGATCCTTTTTCGTCCTTTTGTTCGCGGGCGTGCCGATCTCGGTCGGTATCGGCATTGCTTCGATCATTACAGGCTGCTTCTTCATTCCGGCCGACATTTTCTCGATTATTGCAGCGCAGAGATGTTTTTCCGGAATTGATTCCTTCTCCCTGCTTGCCCTTCCGTTCTTTATGATGGGCGGCAACATCATGAACAAAGGCGGTATCGCCAAGAGACTTGTCAGACTCGCAAGACTTGTTGTCGGCAAGGTCCCCGGATATCTGGCGGCGACCAATGTTCTCGCGAATATGTTCTTCGGCGCGATTTCCGGTTCGTCCGTTGCCGCGACTTCGGCCATGGGCTCCATCATGAGCCCTCTTGAAAAAGAGGAAGGCTATGATCCGAACTACTCCGCGGCAGTCAATATCTGCTCGGCGCCGACCGGGATCCTGATTCCTCCGTCAGGTCCGCTTATCCTGTATTCGATCACGGCAGGCGGCGTTTCCGTCGCGGCTCTGTTCATGGGCGGATATTTCACGGGTGCGATTCTGGGTATCGCCGTTCTGATCGTGACGATTATCCTTGCAAAAAAGAAAGGTTACACGGCATCTCAGATCGAAGAGAAGGATCCTGCCGGGAAGATTCTTGCGGATTCGATTCCGTCTCTGCTCGCGGTCATCATCGTCATGGTCGGTATTCTTGCCGGCTGGTTCACAGCGACCGAGGCAGGCGTTGTCTGCATCCTGTACTGCACGATCCTTGCGATCTGCTACCGTGAAATCACTTTCCGTGACTACTACGACATGCTCGCGGACACCATGGTCAGTTCCTCGACCATCCTGTTCCTGATTTCGGCATCCACGATCATGTCCTACGTTATGTCCTTCACGGGCATTCCCGGAGCAATCTCGAATGCTTTGATGAGCGTTTCCAGCAACCGCTACGTCATTCTCCTGATCATGAACGTATTCCTTCTGGTCATGGGCATGTTCCTGGACCTGACACCCGCGGTTCTGATTTTCACACCGATCTTCCTGCCGATCGCGACCTCTGTCGGCATGGATCCGGTCCACTTCGGTCTGATGCTGATCATGAACCTCGGCATCGGCTCCGTAACGCCGCCGGTAGGTTCCTGCCTGTTCGTCGGCTGCGGTATCGCGCATACAAAGATCGAGGGTGTTACCCCGTACATCGTGAAGATCTTCTTTGCCATGGTGGCAGCGCTGTTCGCTGTTACCTTCATCCCGGCAATCCCGATGATCATCCCGTACCTGCTCGGTCTGGTAGACAAATTCTGGTGGTAAATTACCGCATGGGGCAGCGCCGCAAGGCCTGCCCCGTTTTTTTATAAGGAGAAGTTCATCATGCTGCTCAAAGAGTACAAATCGATCGTCAAAACAGAGAACGGCTACATCATCCACGCTGATGCTGCAGATCTGATGCTTGTTTTTCTGCAGGAAGACGTCATCCGCATCCGCGTTTCATTTGACAGGACATTTCCGGAGGCATCGTACGCGCTGGTAACAACCGCCTGGGAAGACCGGCTGGACCCGCTGTTCGAAGGCGAAAGGAAGCGGATCACCGCGCTGGACGTTCCTTATGAAGAAGAGAACAACAAACTGGTGTTCCACACCGGTGCCCTGCGCCTTGTTATGAGAAAGCGCCCGCTTTCGTTCCTTCTTTATGATGACAAAACCGGCGAACAGCTGTATGCCGATCTCAGGGAAAGAGCTTTTGAAAAGGATCAGCTGGGCCGCGTTTCCCATTACTCGCTGATGGACCGCGCGAAGGACCATTTTTACGGCTTCGGCGAGAAAACAGGTTACCTGGACAAAAAGGGCAGGCGCCTGCGTATGTCGCCCAAGGACGCGATCGGTCACGATCCGGAATTCGGCGATCCGATGTACAAACACATTCCGTTTTACATTCGTCTGAACGAGGAGACGCTGCATCCTGTCGGACTGTTTTATAACAATTCATATGACTGCGTCTTCGATATGGGGCAGGAAATCAGCGGCTACTGGGACCGCTACTGCTACTATCAGGCGGACGGCGGTGATATCGATCTGTTCCTGATGACCGGTAAAACAATCCGCGACGTCGTCGAACACTACACCTGGCTGACCGGCAGAACCGTGCTGCCGACCAAGCAGTCGCTCGGCTACTGCGCGTCCACCATGTACTACGCCGAGCTCGAAAAGGACTGCGACCAGGAAATCTACCGTGTCATCGACAAGCACGAGAAAGAAGATATTCCGATCGACAACTTCTGGCTCGCGTCCGGGTATTCCTCCGGAGAAGAGGACAACCTTCGCTATACCTTCAACTGGAATCACAAACGCTTCCCGGACCCGAAGGAGTTCTTCGACAGGATGTCGGCGCGCGGCGTCAACGTGATCTGCAATTTGAAGCCCGGTGTTTTGAAGAATCATCCGTATGCAGACTTCTACGAGCAGAGAAACGCGTTCATCAAGACGCCGGACGGCAAAAGCGACTATTACGGCCGCTGGTGGGGCGGCGAAGGACGCTTCATCGACTTTACAGGAAAAGCAGGCCGGGACGCCTGGAAAGAACTCCTCGATAAAACAATCCTCTCCATGGGTGAAAAGACCGTCTGGAATGACAACTGCGAGATGGACGGCGTTGAAGACAGGAGCGCTTACTGCGATTTTGAAGGGCAGGGCGGCACGATGGCCGAGCTCAAGATCATTCATTCCAACATGATGGCGTGGCTCGGCAGAAAAGCCCTCCTTGAAAAATGGAAGGGGGAGCGGCCGTATGTCATCAACCGCGCCGGCTTTGCCGGTATTCAGCGCTACGCGCAGGTCTGGGGCGGCGACAATCTCACGGACTGGCGCACGGTCAAGTTTAATATCGATACGATTCTCGGTATGGGACTGTCCGGCTGCGCGAACATGGGATGCGACATCGGCGGCTTTACAGGTCCCGCGCCGACCGAGGAGATGCTGCTCCGCTGGATCCAGACCGCGATTTTCCAGCCCCGTTTTGTCATCAACTCCGCGAATACGGACAATACCGTGACGCAGCCGTGGATGTATGAGGAAGATCTGCCGTATATCCGCCGTGCGTTCCACCTGCGCTATCAGATGCTGCCGTATCTGTATTCGCTGATGCGGGAAGCCAGTGTGGACGGCGCTCCGGTTATGCGGCCGCTCTTTTATGAGTTCCCGCAGGACAAAAACCTTTACAGCGACCGTCACATGGAATTCATGTTCGGACCGTCGGTTCTTGTCGCGAATGTCGTGGAAGAAGGCGCGAAAACAAGGGAAGTATATCTTCCTGCCGGCGCAGTCTGGTATGACATGGCCGACAATATGAAGCAGTACGAAGGCGGGCAGACGATCGTGATCCCTGTTGACAAGGACAGCATTCCGATGTTTTTGCGCGGGTCAGGCATTTTCATGACGACCGGCGACATCAAAAAGATCACGAAGGATGCGATGCGTCATCTGGATATCCTGATCGGCGCGCAGGAAGACGCTTCGTTTGACTTCTATGACGACGACGGACATACGATGCAGTATGAAGACGGCGTTTACGCGCTGACGAAAATCGAGGTAACAAGCGGAGAAAGAACAAAGGTCCGCTTCCGCAAGAGCGGAAGCTATGCTTCCACGGTGCAGCAGATTCAGCTGCGTGTCGTGAGCAAGGAGAAGGGCGCTTACTGGTGCGATGTCTGCGGCCGCAGGCTCCCCCGCTTTATCGTAAAGGACGACTTCGATGCGGCGCGGGAAGGCTGGTTCTACAACATGCCGGACCGCACGGTCCTTGTGAAGTTTGACCGCCCGCAGCAGGATGACTTCGAGGTTACGGTGTCTACTGAAAAGTTTGATCTGGTGGGAATGGTGAAGCCGGAAGAGTAATTGCCGGCGGGGCCGCACGCGGCCGGCGGCAAGGCTGCACGGCGTCGCGGCGTGCGTTACGGCAATGCGGCACGCTTGGCCGCGTGCTGTAAGCGCGTGGCAGACGTCCGGCGCCGCGGCGTACGCGTCAGGCGAAGCTGGCACGGCATTGCACCGTGTCGTGCCACGCCGTGAGCGCTGCTGTGATCGCGCGTGCGCCATGCTGAAGGCCATATCATAGAGGAAAAGCCGGGCGGCAGCCCGGCTTTTTCTGAACCGTAAAGATGATGGATGCTGGATTAGGAAGATGATTTATGCAGCTCGCGGGCATGTTTTCTGTAAGCCGACGGTGTTTCGCCCGTAATCTGCTGAAAAATCCGGTTGAAATGTGTCAGACTTGCGAATCCCGTCTGCTCCGAAACCTGCGTGACGTTCAGATCGGTCTCCATGAACAGACGCTGTGCGTTCATGATGCGGGTCTGCTGGATGTACTGGACGATCGTGCGGCCGGTGACCTTGCGGAATTCCCGGCACATATAGTATTCGCTGATGTAGAAATGGGACGCAAGCTCCGGAAGCGAAAGCGGATCGGCATAATTCGAGTGGATATATGCCATGATCTTCTGCATGCGGTTTTTGTTCTGGATGTAACCTTTCTCGTGGCTGGTCCGCAGAATCTTGAGAAGAAGGAGATTCAGCAGAGAGCGAAGATACGTGTCATGATATTCCTCTGCATTGTCCTTTTCTTCCAGCATGTCGAAAATCGTGCGGCGGATCCAGTGCAGCAGATGCGGATCAGGCCTGTAGAGGCCGCTCCCCTCCTTGGCGGCGGCAAGAAGCGCGGGATCACTGATCATTTCCGGTGTAAAGTAAATCACAACCCGTGAAAACGACGCGTCCTTGTCACTGTAAGAATGATGCATGACGAGCGGCGCGAACAGCATAATGTCCCCCGGGACATTGTCAAACGCGACTCCGTTCAGCTGCTGGTGGCGGCTTCCGGAATCGAGAAAATACAACTCAAAATACTCATGGTAGTGGGAACGGGACATATTGTCGTTGACGCCGGAAATCTGTTCCAGCGCGATGCCTTTTCCCTGTGCCATTTCGGCCTGTGCGCTGTCAATCATCTTTCTGGCCTCTCTTTGATAAGCATCGTTCCATTACAGGCATACACCTGATATGATCAGAATACTACAGCAAAAGCAAATGTCCTTCAAGGATGCAAAACAGCACCTTTGTCTCATCGCAAGGCAAGGCTTGCCTGGCCAGCGGAATGATCGGCCCCGCGCGCGGCGGCGGATCTGCCCGTCTGTTCAATGCAATATCGCGCCGCCGGCTTGATCTGCATAGAAATTTAAAGATAAATTTCTAGTGCAGGCCGCTATTGCATAGAATTGCGGGATTTTAAGACAATACGGCCTGCACCATACAAATTTGCATAGATTTTCCAAGATGAAATTCATGGCAGAGGCGATATTGCAAGAATCGCCGCCCGCGCGCCGCTCGCCCCGCTCGCCGGCCACGCTCACCGAGCCGCGCCGCAAGCCGCGCCGGCCCCGCCGCGTCGCGCCCGCACATTTCCCCGAATTAGAATACACGAAAGCTTGCATGCGTGAGATAATAACAATGAGAGAGGGGAGAACGGAATAAAAGGAGCCATAAAGACGTGGAATACAAAAGCTTACTGATTAAAGACACAACAAGAGAACAGCGCGAGGCAATTATCAAGGAGTCGCTCAGCTGCGGCGGCGGATGCGAAAACTGCTCGGCCTGCTGGCTAGGCGGCGGCGACCCGTGGGGAATGTATCAGGACTATATCGACGGCAAGAAAGAAATCGCGCAGATCAACATGGAGTACAACCGCGGAACGGTACAGGGATAAAGTATGCACAGAGTAAGCCTCGCGATGTTCATCATCACCGGCGCGCTGCATCTGTATGCGAGCTGGAAAGATCAGGTGAAGCAGCGCGCGCGGACCAAGCCGCTGCTTCTGGGATTTCTGCTGCTCTATTATATTACAGCCGGCAGCAGACGCTGCGTTTACCTGATCCTCGCGCTGGCGGCGAGCTGGCTCGGTGACATTCTCCTGATTCCAAGGGGCAACGGCTGGTTTACGGCTGGCGGCGTGAGCTTTATGTTCGCGCATCTGTTTCTGATTCTGGTGTTTTCGGAAGGCATCATCAAAGAGCTGGTCCGCTGGCCGATCGCACTTTTGCTCGCGCTCGTTTACGGCGGCATATCCGCCCGGATTGTCCGGGCACTGCGCGGCACGGTTCCCGGAAGAATGAAGTTCCCGATGTACTTTTATCTCTTGTGTAATACGGCGATGAATGTTTTTGCGTGTATGCAGATGTTTACGCTCGGTAAAACAGGCGCAGCCGTTTCATTCATCGGAGCGGTGCTGTTTTTCATTTCAGACTGCACTTTGTTTCTTGTGCGGTATTATAAGAAACCGGAGATTGTTTTCCGGAAACATTTCACGGTGATGCTGACCTATCTCGCGGGCGAGTTCCTGATCACACAGGGCAAAATCATGCTCGGCTGACGCCTGCTGCCGGATGGAACGAGGAGTTATGAAATACATTTTTATCATCAATCCGCATGCCGGAAAGGGCGGCGCCGCGCGGCAGATCCGCGGGCAGCTGGAGCACCTTTCCGAAGCGGAACGGAGTCTGTGTTCGCTTTACGAGACAAAGGGCGAGGGTGATGCCACTTTGTATGTCCGGAAATATCTCGCAGAGAACCCCGGCGGGCCGGTGCGCTTTATTGCCTGCGGCGGCGACGGGACGCTCAACGAAGTGGTGGCGGGTGCGGCCTTCGAAGAAAACGCGAGCGTTACATGCTATCCCTGCGGGAGCGGCAATGATTTTGTAAAGATCTTTGGCGGCGTTTCAAATTTTATGGACATCCGGCGGCTGCTTTCCGCGAAGGACCGGAAAATTGACCTTTTGTATGACGGCTCCCGCTATGCGGACAACGTTATCAACTTCGGATTTGACACGACGGTCGCCATGACAGTCGCAAATGCCCGCGCGAGGAAAGGCCGCGCCGGCATCCGATACTATACGATGGGCGTGATCAGGGCGCTGGTCCACAGCATGCGCAACCGTTTTACGATTACAGCCGACGGAGAAGTGCTCAACCCCGGCGGGGAGATGCTGCTGTGTACAATCGCGAACGGGCAGTACGTCGGCGGATCATTTCGCTGCGCGCCCCGCGCGGTACCCGACGACGGGCTGATAGATGTCTGCGTCGTGCTTCCGATTTCGAGACTGCGCGCTGTCAGCGTGCTGAAAGTCTATCAGAACGGCGGACATTTAGACCGCGAAGATTTGAAGGACGTTATCATTTACCGCCGCGCGAAGAAAGTCGAAGTGAGCGCCGCGGAAGGCTCGGCCTATTCGCTGGACGGAGAGATGATTTACAGCACGCAATTTACGGTGACCGTCAAAGAGAAGGCGCTGAACTTCGCGGTGCCGCAGGAAGAGAGTGCGGGCACGCGGTGAAGTTTCGAAAGCAGTTCGCATAGATAGGCGCTCAGAAAAGCGCTGGCCGCGCCGCGGTAGGAATTCGCTTGACAGTCAAAGGCGCGCAAGCCTATTCTGAATTTACAGACAGTGTCAGCTGCGAATACGAATGAAGGTATAACAAATGGATATCAAAGGATCACAGGCAGTCATTCTGCCGGAAGGTGCTTTTGTCATTGGAACGTATGATGCCGAAGGAAAGCCGGATGCCATGATCGCGGCCTGGGGCACGCAGTCGGATTACGGCGAGATCACGTTTTTCCTGGCAAAACATAAGACAACCGAGAACATTAAAGTCACGAAGGCATTCACCGTCGCTTTTGCAACCGAGGAGACGATGGTCATTTCGGACTATTTCGGCCTCGTTTCCGGAAACAAGGACGACAAAATCTTCAAGTCCGGCGTACATGTTCACAAGGCGCCGCATGTCAACGCGCCGGTGATCGAGGAATATCCGCTGACGCTGGAATGTGAGGTCAAGAGCTACGACGATGAGACCGGCATTCTGGTCGGAACGATTGTAAACGAGCTTGCGGATGATTCCATCCTGACCGACGGTAACGTCGATCCGGACAAGTTCCATCCGATTCTTTTTGATCCGGGCACCGGAACTTACAGGAAGATCGGGCCGGTTGTCGGCAAGGCGTTCCATGTGGGACTCCAGATCCGTAACGATACTGCGGAGTGGTAAAGCGCGCACAGTTGCGGAGCCAAAACAACTTCAAAGACATTGCACCACAGGGCTGCCTTCCGGGGGATTTCACTTAGGAATTCAATGAAAATAGTATATGATTAGTGAGGCCTTCAATCAGCAAACCTGAAAACAGCGATCACATGAGAGCATTAATGCTCCGTGTGGTCGCGTTTTTGAATCGCGCAAGTTGGAAAAGACAATCGTTTTATCATTACTTCCATGAATAACAGCTATTATAGAGCCTCTTTCCATTTGCCATGTAGACAAGCGGAATCAGATGCTGTACCACAGGCCGTACCAGTTCTGCGGACTTCTGACATAATTCTCCGCTTGTTTATTCATCTTTACCTGCACTCGTTCTTCAGGCAGCATTTAACTCACACGCCTTTATTTCCTTCAGTTTCATCTATCTCGGGCAAATTTATTAATTCCTGCAATTTCTTACGCAGGACATCCTTATCTGGCAATTGCAGTTGATACTGGGCGACCATCATCGGCGATAATGTACGGCTCATGGCGTATTCTACCACCTCATCATTCTTGGATGCGCACAATAGCAGTCCTACACTCGGATTTTCATCCGGCTTCCTGACCTGTCTGTCCAGTCCTTCAAGATAGAAGTCCATCTTGGAAACATATTCAGGCTTGAATTTCCCGACTTTAAGTTCTATAGCTACAAGGCAGTGCAGGCTGCGGTTGAAGAACAGAAGATCAATCCTATAGTCCTCGCCGCCCACCTGTATTGGATATTCTTCGCCTATAAACGAAAAATCCTTCCCCAGTTCCAGAATGAAATCACGCATTCCTTTGACAAGAGCTTTGCGAAAGTCATTCTCGTGGAAAGTATCGGGCAAATCAAGAAACTCAACGACATACTGATCAAGGAATGGATTTTGCCGTGATTGAATGGGGTCCGGCAGCAGCTTATTTTTTGAGAGCATGTACCGCTCATAGTACCCGCTGTCCATCTGCCGCTCAAGCTGGCGGGAACTGTATCGTTCTTTTATCGCCAGTTTCATATAAAATTCCCGTTCCTCATCGCTTTTGCAGCCGGACATAATAAGGAGATGATTTGTCCAGCTCAATTGTGTCAGCAGTGCTGACACTTTCTCATTCCCAGCATATAGCTCATAAAATTGCTTCATGCGATAGAGCCCGCGCCGGTTAAACCCTTTAATGCCGGGGAAACGGTTTTGGATATAATTAGCGAGAGAATCGATATATCCGTCGCCGTATGCTGCTTCCTGAGACTTTTCTGACAGGAATTTTCCAACCTTATGATACATCAATATCAGTTCTTCATTTACCTTGCGGTAGGCATTGTTCCGGGCAATCTCTATAATTTTTCCGATTTCTGTGAAGGTACTGTCAAGCTCGTTCATGCGTCAGTTCCTCGTATCAGTATGAAAAGTGTCAGCAGTGCTGACACTTTTGGTGGCTTTATCAGTATCGTCCGGCATAAATTCCAGTATATCATCCACGCTGCAGTCCATTACGCGGCAAATATTCTCTACATTCTCAAGAGAGATATATCCGTTCCGTTTGAGACGTGTGATGATATTTGCGGAAAATCCGGCTTGCTTCTGCAACTCGGTATTTGTCATTTCCTTATCAATCATCATGTGAAACAGCTTCTTGTAGGAAACAGCCATCAGGGAACCTCCAATTTCTTTTTATGCATTCATTAACCTATATTATTATATCACACAAAAATGAATTACTCGAATAGAATGTGAAAAAGTTGCTTTTATATCTCTTCTGTCAGATGACAGGGGAGTTCTTGTTTTCCACGCATGAACCCATTATTGATAAGGACGCTTACGAGGCAGATCAGCGAATTCGTAACAGCAGACGCAGGTAGACTCCAATGGGCGAGATGCCGATTATTTCACGAATTTACAATCCCTTAGTGAGCCGCGCTTTAGGGGCAGTTCTATTTTTGAAAAATATTGTATTAATGTATTGACACAATGAGATAGAGACGGTATAGTGTTATTGTACTAAGTTAATAATACAGTTTGCGGGAGGGACGCCCGCAGACAGAAAGGACACCATGAAGTGGGAATTCAAGAACGGAATACCGATTTATCTGCAGATCATCGACCAGATAAAACGGCAGATCGTCAGCGGCGAACTGGCGCCCGGAAGCCGGATTCCGGCCGTCCGGGATCTCGCGCAGGAAGCCGGCGTCAACCCGAACACAATGCAGCGGGCGCTGACGCAGCTGGAACAGGAAGGCCTTTTATACACGCAAAGGACGAGCGGACGATTTGTAACGCAAGAGGAAGAAATCATGAAACAGACGAGAATACAGCTGAGTGACGAGTACATCGCGGAGCTTTTCAAGCATCTGCAGGAACTGGGGCTCTCCCGTGACGATATCGTGGAAGCCGTCAGCGCATGGAGGGACAATGGCAAATGAATCTGATTGAATGTAAAGAACTATCGAAAACGTACGGCAAAACAACCGCGCTTGACCACATCAGCCTCTCCCTGGAGAGCGGACGGATCGTCGGTCTGGTCGGCCCCAACGGCAGCGGCAAAACAACCCTGATCAAACTCATCGAACACCTCCTTGTTCCGACGTCCGGCGAGATTCTTGTCGAAGGAATGGCTCCCGGAAAAGACACGAAGCGCCTGGTTTCCTATCTGCCGGACCGGGATTTCCTGCCGGAAGACATGAAGCTGGAAACACTGCTGGATATGTACGTGGACTTTTACAGTGATTTCAACCGCGCGAAAGCGGAAGAAATGATCAGAAGCCTCGGCATTCAGGAGAGTCAGCGGCTGAAAAAGATGTCCAAAGGCACCAGAGAAAAAGTACAGCTCATCCTGACCATGAGCCGCGACGCGCATATCTATCTTCTGGATGAGCCGATCGCCGGTGTGGATCCGGCGACCCGCGACTATATCCTGAACACGATTGTCGGAAATTATAATGAGAACGCGCTTGTTCTGATCTCGACGCATCTGATTGCCGATGTCGAGAAGGTGCTGGACGAAGTTGTTTTTCTGAAGGAAGGACAGGTTTACCTGCACAGGAACGCGGACGACCTGCGCACCGAAAAAGGTATGAGTATTGACAGCTATTTCCGGGAGGTATTTAAATGTTAAACAGGCTTTTAAAATATGATATGAAATCCTACAGCAGAGTGCTGCTGCCGCTGTACGGAGCGATTCTGGCGGTAGCCGCGGCGAACGGCCTTGCGTGGAGAGTGTCGGATGTGACAGGCGGTTCTGTTTTGGCGGGGATATTAACGACAGCATATATCATTCTGATGTTCGCGGCCGTCATTCTGACCGTGCTCACAATTCTGCTGCGGTTTTATAAGAACCTGCTCGGGCGGGAAGGCTATCTGATGTTCGCGCTGCCTGCAACGGTTGGCGAGCATATTGCGAGCAAGGTTATCAGCGCCGCGGTCTGGGTCGTGATCGGCAGCGTTGCGGGGCTCCTGTCTTTTCCGGTTATTATGCTTCTTTCCGGGAGCATCCGCACGGAGGAATGGAATGAGATGATGAAAGTGATGCCGTATCTTTCGGAGCGGCTCTCGCAGTATACGGCAGGCATCGCGTGGGGCGTGATTTTCCTGATTCTTTCGCTGATCGCGTTGATCGTAAAAGTTTACGCGTCCATCGCGCTTGGCTCCTGCGCAAACGAGTACAGGTTTCTGTGGTCGGTCGGCGCGTTCATTCTGTTCAGCATTATTGAGTCGTTTCTGACGGCGGGACTTGCGGGCGCCGGTGCGAAGATCAACATTATGCTGACCGGCTCTACGGCTGTTACTGACAGCGCCGGATTCACACCGTTCATGATGGGCGCCTGCGTGTACTGCGCGGTGCTGGCCGGGATTTACTGGTTTGTGACATGGCTCTGCCTGGACCGGAAGCTGAATCTGGAGTGATGGTGCGGCGATAGAGGTTTTGAGATGGTAGATTATGACATTTTATGTGAGCAGCTGGAAAGCCTCGCGGAAAGTGACCGCTGGTTTCTGCCGGTGCTCGCGAACGCCTCGGCGCTTCTGTATACGCAGCTGCCCCGTTTGAACTGGGCAGGGTTTTATCTGCGGCGCGGCGATGAACTGATCCTCGGACCCTTTCAGGGACAGCCCGCCTGCGTCCGGATTCCGTTCGGGAAAGGTGTCTGCGGAACTGCAGCGATGCTGGACAAAACACAACGAGTGGCAGACGTTCACCGGTTCCCGGGACATATCGCCTGCGACAGTGCCAGCAATGCAGAAATTGTGATCCCTCTGCATGACAAGCAGGACCGGCTCTGTGGTGTGATGGATATTGACAGCCCGGAGAAAAACAGGTTCAGCGCAGAGGACCAGAAAGGCCTTGAGAAATTTGCGCGGATACTCGAGCGCTGTATGGAGTTTGACTGATAGCAGGAATCATCGGATATCGGACAGCCGTCTTTGTGAAAAATCACAGAGACGGCTGTTTTTTTACATAAAAATAGCCGGAGAATGAAAATTTTATAAAACGATAATAGGATACATTATTGATGTTATATTCAGTTTTTGGTATATATATCATCGGGTTAAATATTTTTCATTGCATGAAATTTATTAATAAAAGGAGCCACAAATTATAAAATGACAAAAAAGAATTTCACCAAACGAATTACCTCTATGGTATGTGCCGCGGTGCTTTCTGCCGGTCTTGCGGTATCTTCACTGCCTGCCGGTGCGCTTGCGGTTTACGCGGAAGAAAATGCGCAGGTGCAGGAAGTTCCGGCGGAAACGACACCTGCAGAAACAAGTAATGCAGGTGAGGAAAGTGCGGAGCCTCAGCCGGCGGCAGCTTCTCCGTATACGTCTGGAGAGACTCCTGTGGATGCGGCAGCGGAGTCCGCGTCTTCGGCAACAGAAGCACCTGCAACAGAGACGCCTGCGGATGAGGCGACAAATACAGTTTCGAGCGGTGCACCGCAGGGAGATGCTGTTGAAACGGAAGCTCCTGCGGAGAGTGCGGTGCCGGCAGCCGATGAAGAGACCCCGGGCGAAACAACAGCGCTTACGGAGCTTGCATCGAAAGCAGAGGCAGTTGCGGCAACAGAACAGGCAGACGATGACCGGGAAAATTCAGAGACAGAAACTACAGAGGAAGCGGAAACTTCCGCGGGCGAGACGGTGGAAGAAGAGTCTGTGAGTGAAAACAACACAGCCGACACAGAAGACAGCACGCCGGTAAATGAGGCTGACAATACTGACACAGAAGAGACGGAACCGGAAGAAGATGCGGAGGAAAACACCGTCGTAGCGGAAGAAGAGGTTTCACCTGCGCTGGCGCTGAGAGCGCTTGCGGTGTCTACGGATGCGGCGGCGGGAACGCTGGAGGAGAGTGAAACGGCGGATGAAAAAAAGGTAAAGATTGATTATGATGACCAAAACGATATTCATAGTGTTAAGCTGACCGGACAGGACGGCAAAGATTATACTGTAGTGCTGTTTTGCATGAATAATCAATTACATTGGCCGCACAAAACGGATAGCATCACGCCACCGGAATACAAACAGTCTGATATAAATGACTTCAAACTGCAAAATGGACAACAATTAAGTGAGGATCAGAAGAATCAGATAAAAGCACTACTTTATGCTGGATATCCGAATAACGGATTCAGCTTATTTCAGATTGTTGAACAAGACAATTCTATGGATGTGGGTGAGTTCAATAAACTACTGATTCCACCGGCTTGGATTCGCTCTGACTTTCCGGACCTTGGAGCTATAGAGTTTACCTATGAAAACTCCAAAGATAATGGAACGAATAAAAGTACCCTCAGCACCTTTTTGGATCAGGCAGCCGCCTATTATCAGCCTTCAGCTGCGTCACCCCTATTAACTCCTTCGGGCCATACATATGCAGAAATCCAAAATACATCATTTTGGAAAGCAGCTTTCTATCTAGAAAACTCTAATAATCCGATTTCTGATTACAGTACGTACTATGGGAATGGAACGGCGTATGTAACGGAGAAAACTGCACATACGCAGACGAACAATGCAATCTGGCATCTAATGTATAAATTAGGGGTTGAGAAAAATAATATTTCGTCATTAGATAATGAGTCACTTGCTGAAGAATTATACAACTATTCACAGGGACCGGAAAATTGGAAGAATATCCTGGAAACAAAACCGGCCGATACACAGGTAACTATTTCCGGGGATGGCACCTTCAAAAAAGAGAAAGATGGTTTATGGAAAACCGGAACCCTTATACTGAATGCCCCGGGTAATCAGAAATTTACACTTACTCTGCCGGACGGTGTCACTACTGAAGACGGTAATACAGAGATTATGCCCGGGACGGAATTTGCGCTTGTAACAAAAGATGAGCCTGCAAATAAGGAGCTGGAAGTTACAGCGAAAGCTAATGTTGTATGGATGGACGGAGATCTTAAAATCTATACCCCCGCAAAGAATATTACAGATTCGGCGGGCAAAGGCTTTCAGAGCATGATTGGTGCTCTTATTCGAAAAACACCATTAGGAGCCGTCTTCACACTTTCATATAAGCCGGAAACCACAGAGGAACCAGAGAACCCGACGCAAGGGGATAACAATACGCCTCCGGGTGAGAATCCTTCAGAACCGGAAAAGGAGACACCTACAACCCCTGCAGAGCCTACCGCTCCGGACACGCCCACACCCGATAAGAACAATCCTGCCACATCGGATAATACGACAAATAACAACACCGAGACAACCGACCCTGTTACCAATAACACCACAGAGCCCTCTGATCCGGTCGTAACCAAGACCACAGTAGTCTCCACGCCGGTAACGAACGGCACCACCGCAGCAGATGAACCTGCAGTCATCAACACAGCAGTCTCTGCCCCGGTCGTCACTAAAACTTCGGCAGCATCGGCTCCGCAGACCGTTTCAACCCCGGTCAGCAAAGGCCAGACAATTGTCACCGGCGATGAGTCGCAGATGGGACTTTACCTTTCCGTATTCGCGGCAGCAGCAGCCGGTCTTGCCGTCTGGTTCGCGAGAAAACACAAGAAAAACTGCAGATAAGAATGAACAGATAGCAGAAGCAAAGCTGTCGCCGGGTGGTGAATCTGGCGGCGGCTTTGTTTTTGCGTTCACCGAAAATCTCTGCTGCCACAAAAAGTTATCCTGCCGCTGAAACTTTTTAAACTGCCGGATGGTCTAATATATAGATGCATCGAGAACCTCCCATTCAAAACCTGAAGGGTGGTCCCGGGACTGCGCTGTAAAGCGCAAGGCAAGCTGAATTAGAACGAGGAATAAAAACTTGAAAGCAGACACACTACGCAAACAGGATCTTGTCGAACAGATCCTGCTGAAAAATTACAATACCTATTACCGGATGGCCATGAGCTATACACATAATGAGCAGGACGCGATGGATATCGTGCAGAACGGGTGCGAGCGCGCGATTCGCAAATCACATCTTCTGGAAGATGAAAAACTCGCAGGCACCTGGGTCTACCGGATCATGATGAATGAGACGTTCCGGATGCTGAAAGAACGCAGCAGGTTTAACAGTGAACTGGCGGGAGCGGAGACTCCGGATGACGGGGCGGCTGACGAACTTCCCGGCAAAACAGAAACCGTCACCGACTCCTATGAAAATTTTGATCTGCACAGAGCCATGGAGGCACTGCCGCCGGAGGAGAGAGCGGTCATACAGATGCGGTATTTTGACGAATTAAAGCTTTCGGAAATCGCCGGAATTCTTCAATTAAACGAAAGTACAGTCAAAAGCAGACTCTACCGGACGCTGGACAAGCTGCATCTGCAGCTGAGTGTATGAGATGGAAATAAGGCCGCGGATCAGCAGACATGCAGAAGAGGAAATCACAATGAGAACAGGAAACGATCAGTTCAGACAGATGGAAAAGGAATATAAAGAAGTAAAGATGACAGCAGAACAGGAAAAGCTCCTGAAAAATACGATCGAAGCCGCCAAGCAGCAGCACGAACGGGATCTGGCGGCACTGGGCGATGACAGCGTCAAAGGAGCCAGAACAATCCGGAGAGGAATCTATACTTTCCGCAAAACAGTGCTTTCGCTGGCTGCGGCAGCCGCTGTTTTCGTGGCGGTTCCGAATGTATCCGTGCATGCGGCGCAGGCACTCGGCAGCATTCCGGTGCTTGGAGGGCTGGTGCAGGCGGTTACATTCCGGAATTATCAGACAGATGACGGACATAATTCCGCGGATGTGCAGGTACCGCAGATTGAGATCGGCGATTCTTCGTCGAGTGCCGGGGATACAAGTTCAGTAGCGGGCAGTCAGGCAGTGCCTGCCGCGGCGGCCAGAAAATCCGCGAACGAAATCAATGAAGAAATCAAGACCGTCTCGGATAAGCTGGTGCAGGAATTCAAGGACAACATGACGAAGGAAGGATACCAGAATGTGCAGGTTTCCTCGGAAGTTGTCGCAACGACCGATCAGTATTACACACTGAAACTGATCTGCCTGCAGATCGCAGCCGACAGCATGGAAACAGACTACTATTATACAATTGATCTCGCGACCGGCCGCAGAGTAGCGCTGAAAGATCTGTTCAAAGATGGCGCCGATTACAAAACACCGATCGTCAGCAGCATCGAACAGCAGATGAAAGACCGCAACAAGAAGGATGAGAATCAGATCTTCTGGACTGCACAGGAACGGAAAGACAATGGCTTTGAACTTCTGACCGACAAAACACAATTCTACATCAACCAGCAGAACCAGCTCGTCATCGCGTATCAGCAGGGCGATGTTGCGCCGATGTATATGGGAAATGTAGAGTTTACAATCCCGGAGGACGTGCTGCAGGGCATCCGGAAGTAAGGGAAAGCAAACGGGGCGGCGCGGCGGCAGGCATTCAGACTTGACTTTTCTCTCCCGGCTGCCGGAAGCGGACCGCGAATAGGTGCTGCCGCGCCACCGCCCAATGCAATAACGCCGGGAGTCCCGGATTTGCATAGAAAATCCAAGACGTTTCAGAAGACGCGGAGCATATTGCATAGATTTGAGCCAAATCTATGCAATACAGCTCCGCGTAGTTGAAATGTCTTGAATTTTTCATGCGGAATGAGTCAGCGGCGGCTTATTGCATTAAAAGCGGGCGGAAAGGCCTCTGGCGCCGCCGCATCCCCCACGCAAATTAGTATACACTTTATCTCGTCCACCCCGGAAACAGCATCACTACATCGCCACCCCGCCAGACCCTCTCAATTAACTGGCTGAAGTGCACTATATAGTTGTTGAAATTCCAAATTAATAACATAATCTGCACAAACCATCTTGCTATTTCCATCTGTAAATAGTAATGTAGATTGCAGAAAAACTGGTATACAGTTTATGCCGGATATCGCTCAATTAGATCCGGCACAGGGATGATGCTACTATTGTAAGTGCTTGTCATAATACGGGAGGACATATGGAAACAATCAAGGCAGTACGGATCATGAAACCCGGCGAGCTCCGCATCGTCGAAGAGGAGATGCCGCACATTGACGAGGTCAATAACGTCCTTGTTAAAGTCAAAGCGTCCGGACTCTGCGGCTCCGACGCAGGTATCTACCATGGAACCAACGCGGCGGCGACCTATCCCAGAATTATCGGACATGAGATCGTAGGAGAAGTTGTAGAGTGTGGCGCTTCGGCTTCAAAGGTCAAGGTGGGGGACCGGGTCATCATTGATCAGGTTACCGCGTGCGGACACTGCTATGCGTGCCGGCACGGCAGACCGAATGTCTGCCAGAATCTGAAAGTCCGCGGCGTTCATATTGACGGCGGCTACCGTGAGTATATGGCGGTTCCGGATAAGGATTGCTATATCTTGCCGGAGGGACTGCGGTATGTAGATGCTGTTTTGATTGAGCCTACGACGATTGCGGTCCAGGCCTGCTCGCGCGCACAGATTCAGGAGGACGACGAGGTCCTGATTAACGGGCAGGGTGCGCTTGGAACCCGCATGCTCAGCATTGTAAAGCTGCATCATCCGAAGAAGATTATTGTTTCGGATATTGTTGACGAGAAGCTGCAGGATGCGCTGCGAAACGGTGCTACCGATGTTATTAATCCTCTGAAGGAAAACTTTTTCGAGAAGCTGCGTGACATCACGACCGACGGTTATGGTCCGACCGTGTCCATCGACTGCGCATGCACAAAGGATTCACTCGGAACGATGATTCAGGGATCGGGGAATGCCGGACGAGTTATCACTATGGGCTTTACCAATACGCCTACAGAGGTTACAAACTTCGGCATTACTTCCAAAGAGCTCGACATTCGCGGATCCCGCCTGCAAAATCGCAAGTTCCAGGAAGTCATCGACCTAGTGAAGGAGGGTAAAGTCAACCTCGACCACCAGATTTCGCATGTCTGCGATTTTCGCGAGGCGCAGTCGGGATTTGATTTCAATGATACGCATGATCCGTCTATTCGCAAGATTGTTTTTACGATGGAAGGAGAGCCGTATAAAGTCCGCCCGGACAAGGACTGAGCGGCACAAAAGCCGATGCAAAACCCGGCAGCAGCCGGGGAAAGTACAGGGGACAAGCAAATAATAAGGAGAAATGAACTATGGAAATGACACTCCGCTGGTACGGAAAAAAGTTTGACACAGTTACGCTGCAGCAGATCCGACAGATTCCCGGCGTTACAGGTGTAATTACAACGTTATATGACACGACGCCCGGCGAAGTATGGCAGCCGGAACGGATCGCCGCGCTCAAAAAGGATGTTGAAGACGCAGGTCTGCATATTTCCGGCATCGAATCCGTCAACGTGTGCGATTCGATCAAAGTAGCGGACAAAGACCGTGACCACTATATCGACAACTATATTGAGACACTGGAAAATCTCGGAAAACAGGACATCCATCTTGTCTGCTATAACTTTATGCCTGTTTTTGACTGGACTAGAACGGAACTGGCACGCGTCAAGCCGGACGGATCGACAGGCCTTGCTTACAATCAGAAGGCGATCGACGCCATTGATCCTGAAAATCTTGCAGAATCGATGCAGAAGATGTCCAACGGCGCGGTTATGCCCGGATGGGAACCGGAGCGCATGAACAAGATCCAGGAACTGTTTGCAATGTATAAGGATACAGACGGAGAGAAGCTGTTCCAGAATCTTGTCTATTTCCTGAAGGCAATCATGCCGGTCTGCAATAAATACGACATCAAAATGGCGATTCATCCGGATGATCCCGCGTGGTCTGTTTTCGGGCTGACAAGAATCATTAATTCCGAAGAGGGAATTCTGCGCCTTATGAAAGCAGTGGATGATCCTCATAACGGTGTTACTTTCTGCGCAGGTTCTTACGGCACCAACATCAATAATGATCTGCCGCATATGATTCGTGTTTTGCAGGGAAGAATTCACTTTGCGCATGTCAGAAATCTGAAGTTTAACGACAAGTCAAGAGAAAACTATGACTTCGAGGAAGCGGCACATCTTTCCTCGGATGGAAGTTTTGACATGTATGAAATTGTACGCGCACTTTATGAGACTGGTTTTGACGGACCGATCCGCCCGGATCACGGCAGAATGATCTGGGACGAAGTCGGCAAGCCCGGTGTGATGCCCGGCTATGGCCTGTATGACAGGGCGCTTGGCGCCACCTATATCAACGGGCTGTGGGAAGCAGTTGATAAGGCGGAGACGAGGGGCGTACCGTCGGGGGTACGGGAGAAGAATCTGTATTAAGTGAAGATTGCAAAACAGAGCAGAGGGGACAAAGTGAAAGCAATAAGACTGGCAGCACCGTGAGAAATATCCTGCATTGACGTAGATAAGCCGGTACCGAAGGAAGGAGACGCGTTGATCCGCATTACCGCAGCCGGGATCTGCGGCAGTGATATCGGTGCTTTCCGCGGGACAATGGCGCAGCAGGTGATGGAATGTTCCGGAGCAAACGCGGCAATCCGCTCGACGCTGGATTATGTGTCGTATGCGGGGAGAATTACGTTGACCGGCTGGCCTAAGAAAGAAACCAGTCTTCCCACGGATCTTTTCACGAAGAAAGAGCTGGACATCCGCGGCGCGAGAACCAGTGAAGGGGAATTCGAGGAAGCAATGAATCTGATGCTCACGGGAAAAGTGGACATGACCAGGCTCCTTACAAGTACAATTGCGATCAATCAGGTTCCTGAAATCCTTACGGATATGGAGAAGAATCCCGGAAAATACATGAAGGTGGTAGTGACATTCTGAGAACTGCCTTACACTTTTGCCGGAAGCGGCGTATGCCCCATGGCAGTTTCAAAGGAGAAGCTGCCATGGGGCATTGATTTTAAGAATGAGATTTTATGGAGTTTATAGATGAATCCGATCCTGTTAACCAGCAACATGTCTGATATTATGCCGTTTATTTTGGCGATTCTTCTGATTTTTATTATTCCGATGATGATGTCCAGATATGGAATCAGTGCGGAAGATCTGCTTCGGAAGATTTTCGCGTCCGGGCTTCGAAAGAAGGAATACTCCGCGGCAGACGAGGAAAATACGATTCGCAATAAGAAGAATAAAAAGGCACCACACCTGAATAATAGTACACATAACGACATTATTCAGATGGTTTCCGATCTCATTATTTTTTCCAGAAAGAACAAAACAGGACTGGTATACCCGGGCACGATTCAGTTCGGAGGCAAGACAGGAAATATTGCGGCGTTTGTGGTAACCGGTTCCAGGATTATCGGGCTGAATTGTTTTGGCTTCGGAGGAAATATACTGCATGATACCGCATCCGATGTTTGGAAACAGCAGATCAATGGAGTGACGCAGGATATTCCTGATCCCCTGAAATTGAATAAAGAGCAGTATGCGATTGCAAGAGCGGCGATGGATGCCAATGGAATGAAAGACCTGCCATTGGAAATAATGGCTGTCTTCACAAACAGGCATGTAAGCATACAGGCAGCAGATGCGGAAGTTTGCACGACACACGATTTGATTTCCTATCTGGCACAAATAGTTTCCGGTGAGAAGGAAATTTTTGAACCGAACGAGACAGCCAGAAGAATCAATAAAATTGTTTATCGAATTCAAAAGAAGAAATAATGTCTGTCCACATGCATAAAACTGGTATTCAATTTATCCCATGGAATTAACACAGATGGATAATTTCATAAAATAAGATCGGGATAGAAAAAAATATGCACAATAATAGGTGCCATTTCATATGCATAACGTAAAAAATTAGACAATATATTGACAGCGATATAGGATTGAACTATAAAACTAGTATACAGTAAATCCAATGCGGGTTTACAGCACACAGTGAATGTTTGGCATCGTCCAATCAGGGAAAGGGGAAAATATGAAAAAGAGGGCTTTAGCTACAATCATGGGAGTGATGATGGCAGCGTCCGTACTTGTTGGATGCGGTTCCGGATCCTCGTCTTCCGGCAACGCCAAAACCGGAGATACATCATCTGCTGCAGAAAGCACTGCAGAGGCGTCAACGACTTCCGGCGCAGTCGATACAAGCAAAGCAGAATATCATCTTACACTGGGACATACCAATGCGGAGGATGATTCTTGGAATGCCGGGGCTCTTGCATTCAAGGAATATGTAGAAAAGAATTCTAATGGACGGATTGCTGTTGAGGTTTATCCGAATTCGCAGCTTGGATCGGAAGTTGACATGATTCAGTCTATTCTTCAGCAGTCAGGCTGTGACATCACCTTCACAGGAGAATCCATGCAGACCTACGAACCGGATCTGGGCATGATTGGTATGCCGTATCTGATCCAGTCCGATGAACAGATGGACAAAGTGCTTACAGGCGATGTAGGGAAAGAATTTGAAGGCCTGATGGAGAAGTCCGGCATGAAGGTGCTGGGATACTACACAAGAGGACCCCGTTATATTACATCGAATAAGAAGATCACTTCTATAGCAGATATGAAAAACCTGCTGATTCGTACACCGCAGTCGCCGATGACGGTAGCCGCATTTGAGGCTACAGGCGCAAAGCCTACACCGATGGCTCTTAGCGAAGTATTTACATCTCTGCAGCAGGGAACCATCGAAGCACAGGAAAACCCGATGGCTATGATCCAGACACAGTCCTTCTATGAAGTACAGAAGTATCTGATCAAGACAGCACATCTTCGCGCGTGGGTATACATTGCGATGGGCAAGGCACAGTATGATGCTCTTCCGGAAGATCTGCAGAAGGTCGTTATGGATGGCGGCGCTTATGCACAGGAAAAGGAACATGAGCTTTTCCTCAAGAACGAAGAGGAATATGCGAAGAAACTCCAGGAAGAGGGAATGGAGTTCGTTGATGTAGACCAGCAGGAATTCGCAGATGCAATGATTAAAGGCGTGCTTCCTACACTCACAGACAGCCAGAAGAAACTTTATGATGAAATCGAGGCTCTGAAGTAATTACGTCAGTAAAAGCTTTAGAATAAATGCAAACGGATATTCTTCCATCAGAAGAATATCCGTTTGATGCAAGATAGGTCATTTCCATCAGCATTTATTGACATGGAGACTGAAAGCAATGAAATTGTTTAATAAGATTGTAGCGGTATATAGAGAAATTTTAAGCTTTGCGGGAGGCTTTTTCTTTCTTGCCTTTTGCTTTTGCGTATTAGTCCAGATCATTGCAAGAAACCTGCTGCCCTCTGCACCGTCATGGACGGAAGAAGCAGCCCGTTATACTTTCATATATATGGTTGCTTTTGGAAGCGCTGTTGCAATGCTCAAAGATGAGTTTGTATATGTGGAGTTCTTAAGAGACTCGCTGGAAGCGAAAGGACACCATCGAGTCAATCAGGTAATGCGCCTTATCATTACGTTGGCTATTTTTGTTCTCTGTGTATATATATTGTTCTTCTCGGAGCCTGCATTTGCGTTTCTTAAGTTCCGTATGGTCTCGACAGCTATGCAGATCCCGATGCAGTATATTTACTTCTCACAGATCCTGATGTTTTTGCTTTTGTCGATCAGTGCAATTTTCCGCGTAATCATGTTTATCAGAGACTGGAATAAGACCGGTGAAGAAAACGCGATGGAACAGGAAATTCAGGATGTGATCGAACAGACAGGGGAGGCTCACTAATGGTAGCGGTACTGTTTATTTCCTTTTTGGTATGCCTTTTCATAGGTGTGCCGGTTGCATTCAGCCTTGGTATCTCTTCGATTCTGTATTTCATAGGATCCGGAATGCCGATTTCCATGTTTGCGCAGAAGTTTTTTGCCGGAATGGATTCGTTTACTCTGCTTTGCATCCCCGGATTTACCTTTGCAGGAAATCTGATGAATCAGGGCGGTATATCGGATAAGCTGCTGGACTTCGCAGATGCGCTTGTCGGTCATCTAAGAGGCGGCCTTGCGTATGCAAACGTTCTGGCGTCCATGGTTTTTGCCGGAATCTCGGGAACTGCACTTTCTGATACGGTATCGCTTGGCGGTATTGAAATTCCTATGATGGCGAAACAGGGATATGATATTCCTTTTTCGGTTGCGGTTACCGCAGCAAGTTCCTGCATGGGACCGATTATTCCTCCTTCCGTACCGATGATTATTGCGGCGACAATGACAGGTCTGTCGGTATCCAAAATGTTCATGGCTGGCATCATTCCCGGTATTCTGATGGGCGGTGGAATGTGTTTCGTATGCTGGTTTGAATCCAAGAAGAATAATTATCCCAAGCGTGACCGCAGACTTTCGTTCCGTGAAATGATGCACGCAGGACGTGAGGCTATATGGGCGATCATCATGGTTGCCATTATCCTGTTCGGAATTATGGGCGGTGTTATGACCCCGACAGAGGCATCCATTGTCTGTATTGCGTATGGCACAATCGTGTCTGCTGCAGTTTACAGAAAACTTTCGATTAAGACATTCTATAGTTGCCTCAAAACAACACTTTCCAGCGCAGCAGCAATTATGGCACTGGTCGCATTTGCAAATGTATTCGCGTACATTCTGACAAAAGAACGTATTCCGAATATGATTGCTGACGCAATGCTGAATCTTACCACAAACAAATATATCATCCTGCTTCTGATCAACATTTTCCTGATCTTTGTAGGTATGTTCATGGAGACAATTGCTGCTATTCTGATCCTGTTTCCTGTTTTGCTTCAGCTGGCGACAGCGGTTGGGGTGGATCCGATTCAGTTTGGAATTATCGTCGTTATGAACCTGGTTCTTGGACTTTGCACTCCTCCTGTAGGTGTATGCCTGTTTGCGGCTACGGCTATCGGTGACAATTACTCCAAGAAAAACGGCGGTCCCGGGAATAAGCTTTCAGACAGTGTCAGAGCATTAGTTCCGTTCATGATTTCGAATTTTGCGGTATTGGCTCTTGTAACGTATGTGCCTGCACTTACAACAGGGTTTGCCAACATGATTTCCGGTGGAAAATAATTCGCCGGCGCATGGATATGTACATTTTGCAGCAGTTTGTAAGCTGAACATATTATCAGAACAGTTTAGAGCGTAACAGGCTCCCGATTCATCCGAACCGGGAGCCTGTTAATTATGATTTACCGGAAATTCAAAAGAGTGTTTGCGCCGCGTTATCAGAAAGAGATTCTCCGCGGAAGTACGGCTGCCCTGTACTTGTTCTGAATGTATTACATTGCATTACGTTCGTGACATTACGGAAATGCCGCACCAAAGCCTCATTTAATGCATTCCTGTCCTCACGGTTGATCGCGTCAACGATAGCTTCGTGCTGGGACACCATATTTGTCTTGGATTCGGCTTTGAGCGTCAGGAGTCTGGCACGGAAATAGTTGATTTCATTCATTCCGGCGTATTCAAACGCATAGTCCTTCTTGTCAATCGAGTAAAATAAAAAGTGAAACTCCGTATCGAGCTCAAAGATATGATTGTAGTCGTTGATCTGCAGGAGCTGTTTTTGCCTCGCGATCATGGAATTCAGGACAGGAAGAATCGGCTTCAGAAGTCCCTTGTCAAAATCGTCCAGAATTACCCTCGTTTCAATCACTTCCCGAATATATCGGATTCGTTCAAGCTTCACGAGATCAATTGGCGATACAAAACTGCCGCGCTTGGGATAAATATCAAGACAACCTTCCGTCGCAAGCCGCTGCACGGCTTCACGGACCGGAATGCGGCTGCAGTCATATTGTCTGGAAATTTTGACTTCGCTGAGTTTGCAGCCCGGCTCGAGCTGCAAGTAGGCAATCTCATTGCGCAGGTTGTGGTATATATTGTCGGCGAGTGTAATGTCCTCGGTCTTCATACGATAGCCCCTGTGATTGCAGATTTGTGGAAAGAATAATTCTAGTATACATGCTTTCAGGGAAAAATCCACAGGGAAGATTGATGCAAAATATGAGCTCCCGCATCCATATGCGGGAGCTCTGTAACGCTCAGTCAGCGATCTATGTGATTATTCCAGTGTCTCGATGGTTCCGCCGTTCGCCTCAATCAGACCGTTCAGATACGCGCTTCCAAGCGCTCTGTCATAAAGGCCATAACCGGCTCTGCCGGTTTCTCCCCAGATCATACGGCCATGGTCAGGACGGAAATACCCGTCAAAGCCATTGTCAACGAGAGCTTTGACGATGGCATTTAAATCAAGAGAACCGTTCTGGCTAAGATGTCCGGCTTCCTCAAAGGAAGTATCCGGAAGAATCTTCACGTTACGGATGTGCATGAAGGCGATTCTGTTCATGCCGGCATACTTGCCAACCATAGCCGGGATATCATTCTTGGGAGAACTGCCAAGAGAGCCGGTGCACAGGCAAAGGGAATTCGCCGGCGAATCTACAATCGAGAGCATTCTGTCCAGATTCTTCTCACAGGTAATGATTCTGGGAAGACCGAAGATCGGATACGGCGGATCATCCGGATGAATGGCCATTTTGACGCCAACCTCTTCGGCAACCGGAACGACACGCTTCAGGAAATATGCAAGATTCTCCCAAAGTCCTTCTTCACCGATTTCACTGTATGCATTAATGAGGTCACGGACCTCTTCCTGTGTGTAAGAAGCATCCCAGCCGGGAAGATGAATATCATCCTTGAGCGGATCCAGCCCCTTAAGCTGATCCCAGTACATGACAAGGCTTGTAGAGCCATCGGCTGCTTTTTTATCCAGCTGCGTTCTTGTCCAGTCAAAAACAGGCATGAAGTTATATGTAACGACCTTTACGCCGTATTTCGCGCAGCGGCGGATGCTCTCGCAGTAGTTATCAATCATCCTGTCGCGGTCAGGACGGCCAAGCTTGATCTCTTCCGGAACCGGGATGGACTCGACGACATCAAAAACAAGACCGTTCTCCCTGCACTCATCCGCAATGTGCTTGATGCTTTCTTCCGGCCATACTTCTCCGGGCTTTACATCATAGACAGCCGATACAATGGAACGCATGCCCGGAATCTGACGGATCTGCCAGAGCTTTACCGGATCATCATCTCCATACCAGCGAAATGAACTTTTCATGATTTATAATCTCCCTTTCCTTTATTAACTGCAAAACAAATTCAGTCTTTAAACTTCAGATAAGCGCCTTCCATCGGGGAAGCGGCATGTTCCGCGAATAACCGGAGCGCGCCGGCTTTATACTTTCTCGGCTTCGGCACCCATGATTTCCGGCGTTCTTCGAGGATTTTTTCCATTTCCTCCGGAGTCTTACGCTCGCCCTTGACGCCGACGATATTCAGTTTACGCGCAAAAACATCCAGCTCGATGATATCGCCTTCCTCAACCAGAGCGATCGGGCCGCCGGCCTGCGCTTCCGGAGAGCAGTGACCAATAACAGGGCCGGTGGAAGCTCCGGAAAAACGGCCGTCTGTAATCAGAGCGATTGTCTTACCCAGTTCTTTATCCGAAGATATTGCCTCGGAAGTATAGAACATTTCAGGCATGCCGGAGCCCTTGGGACCTTCGTAGCGGATAAATACGGCGTCACCGGGCTGTACCTTGTGGTGCAGTACCGCGTCGATGCATTCCTCTTCGGAATCAAACGGTCTTGCATGCAGCGTTGCTTTGAACATTTCCTTCGGGCAGGCGGTGTGCTTGATGACCGCGCCTTCCGGAGCCAGGTTTCCCTTGAGAATCGCGATAGATCCGTCCGTTCCGATTGCCTTGTCAAACGGATGAATGATATCTTCCTTCTTAATGTTTGTCCCGCGAGCTTTATTTGCTTTGTCAAGCCATTCCTGGCATCTGTCATAGAAGCCGTTCTTCTTGAGCTCTTCCAGATTTTCGCCAAGCGTCTTTCCTGTGATGGTCATTACATCAAGGTGAAGCACGCTCTTGATTTCCTCCATGATCGCAGGAACGCCGCCTGCATAATAGAAGAACTCGGCCGGATACTCGCCTGCAGGACGCACATTCAGAAGATAGTGAGCGCCGCGGTGAAGTCGGTCAAACGTATCGCCTGTGATTGTAATGCCGAATTCATGCGCTATTGCCGGAATGTGAAGCAGCGCGTTTGTGGAGCCGGAGATCGCCGCGTGAACCAGAATCGCGTTCTCGAAGCTTTCAAGAGTCACGATGTCTCTGGGACGCATGTGCTCCATCTTTGAAAGACGCACAGCCTGACGGCCGGCTTCTCGCGCATATTCGACAAGGTCCGGGCTTGTAGCGGGCAGCAGCGCGCTACCCGGAAGGGTCAGGCCCAGTGCTTCCGCCATGATCTGCATGGTCGACGCGGTGCCGATGAAAGAGCAGGCGCCGCAGGAAGGACAGGCGTTTTGTTTTGCCCAGTCGAGACGGGATTTATCAATTTCTCCTCTTTCATATTTAGCGGAATACATGCCCAGTTGTTCCAGCGTGAGCATTTCCGGACCCGCTGCCATTGTGCCGCCCGTTACAACAACCGAAGGAATATTGACTCTGGCAAGTCCCATGAGATTGCCGGGCATTCCTTTATCGCAGCTCGCAATGAAAACGCCCGCGTCAAAAGGCGTTGCGTTCGCCTGAATTTCGATCATGTTCGCGATCATTTCACGACTGGCAAGTGAGTAGTTGATGCCGTCTGTGCCCTGGCTTTCACCATCGCACATATCAGTTGTAAAATATCTCGCGCCATGTCCGCCTTCTTCGGAGACACCTTCGCGCGCGGCAGCGACAAGTTTATCCAGATGACCGGATCCCGGGTGACTGTCTCCGAATGTACTCTCAATGAAAATCTGAGGCTTGGAGAGGTCTTCTACGGACCAGCCGGTTCCAAGACGCAGAGGATCCATTTCCGGAGAAATTTCACGCATGCGCTGACTGATCAACTGCTTTTCTTTCATATGCTTTCCTCCTTGTAATCATACATTTCCCGTTTTCGGACGCCGGAACGAATGTGTCAGTCATCCACTTTCCAGAGCCCTAGTGCAGGTGTGCTTACATAATAGATTTCTTCGCCATCCGGCAAAACATTCCAGCCGTCCTTCAGCTTCTTCGGATCATAACGTTTACTGATCTCGTTATAATCCGCCCACTGATAACCTACGCCCTCAATTTCCTCTCTGGACATCAGATCCGGCCTGGTAGCGTAGGTGATCGTGAATCTGCCATCCGTGGATCCCTGAATCAGATGTGCCGCGCTCATCAGTTTTCCCTCGAAGGCGCCCTGACGATAAAGATCAAGGATATGCTTTGTTCCGGTGTATCCGTATTTGCGGGTCATCGCATCCATTTCTTCATTTTCGCCAAATGCCCGAATACCGGGGGCAAGAAGGATCAGTTCACCGCCGTCCGCGATCATCATGCGGGTGCGGTACACGCCTTTATTGCCGACCCATGTGGTTTTCAGTTCTGTAGGTTCCAGATATGCGACAACCTTCGCGGCCCTTCTTTCCACATGGACGATGTTGAGCTTCTGTGCCAGTTCGCAGGCATGCTCAAAAGGTTTTCTGGATTGCCCGATGTATAAACCGTGAAGCTTGACCGCATCATTTTCGGAGGTCGTGACCGTCTGCAGATATACAAGCGGGATCTTGCCGTCAATAAAGTGCTGCTGCGCGTAATCATACAGCTTTCTCGCAGGGCTGTTCATCACGCCAAGCGCTTTTTCCATGCCGCAGATTGCGCTCAGCATGTGCGACTTATTGATCATCTCGCGTCCGCCGGTGCCAACGAAAATATTCTTTGAATAATTCGCCATGCCAACGACTTCGTGCGGAACAACCTGCCCGACCGAGAGAATCAGATCATACCCGCCGTCGAACAGAAGATGGTTGACTTCAACGTCAATTTTTTCGGGGAAAAGTCCGCCGCTGATCTCTGCACATACTTCCGCGGGGACATATCCAAGCCGGATGGTGTCAGTCTGCCAGTGATGGACGATGATCCGGTCTCTTGGGATCACATCACCGAAGAACTTTTGCATTTCTTCATCGCTCATCGGCATGTGGGTACCCAGCGCGGGCATGACATCGACATGCGCTTTGTCACCGATCATTTGATAGATCTTCTGCGTGATGATACCGGAATAGGAATAGCATCGTGTATAATCCGGAGGAATAATCAGAACCTTATGAATATCGGGCCACTGACTTAAAAGATTCCGCAGCATTTCGTTCAGCTGTGCATCAGAGATACCGTTTTTCTCCTCTGTAAGGTAGAGTTCCTTCATATGCTTATACCTCGTAATTTGAAAAAGGCCGGAGCAGCATAAGCTGCTCTGGCTGACTGCTGTTTATGAAATAATTTTACTTGTCTAATCCTACGTTTACAACAACCTTCAGGTAGTTTCCGGGGTTCTTTTCGATGTCTCTTATGGTTTCCGGTGCTTCGTCCATAGAAACAACCTTTGTCAGAATTCTGCGGATATCAACCTTGCCGGAGTTGATCAGCTCAATTGCCTCTTCAAATTCTCCTGCGCTGGTGCGTGCTCCGCGGATATCAACTTCTTTCTTGGTAATCATATCGGTAGGGAGAGAAGTCTCCTTGGACGGCCAGCCCGTGAATGTAATGCGGCCCGCGTTGGAAACGATGTCAAGAGTCTGACGGATGCAGGGATTTGCTCCGGTGCATTCCATGACAAGCTGCGCACCTACGCCATTAGTAATTTCATTAATTCTGGCTACAACGTCTTCCTTGCCGGAATTAATGATGTTCTCAACACCGACGCTCTTTGCAAAATCCAGTCTTTCCTGTACAAGATCGATGATCGTTGCGTGCGCGCCGTAAGCCTGCGCAACCATGCCCGCGAGAACGCCGATCGTTCCGGCGCCGTAGATCGCCACATGTTCACCGGCCTTGAGAGCACCTCTGTGAACACCATGAAGAGAAATCGTAAGAGGTTCTGCCATAGCCGCGAGAACCCAGTCCATGTCATCAGGCATCTTTACAAGCAGCTTGGAAGGATGGCAGAAATACTCGGCCATGCCGCCGTCAATATGAACGCCAAGCACATGCAGATCTACGCAGCAGTTGGTTCTTCCGATGCTGCAGGGATAACAGTGACCGCAATATACATAAGGATCGACGATGACCTTGTCGCCGACCTTGAATCCCTTCGGATTGTCTTCTTCGTCAATGGCTTCAATAATTCCGGCGAGTTCGTGACCGATGACTCTGGGATAGGAAACCAGCTTGTTGGTTCCGCGGAATGCGCCGATATCGGAACCGCATACGCCGGCGGTCATGATACGGATCAGAGCCTGTCCCTTTCCGGGCTTCTCAGGTCTGTCCTGTTCAACGCAGGCAATTTCCCAGGGCTTTTCGATTTTGACAGCTTTCATAAGTTAATATTCTCCTTTCGGTATATGAAGTTTAAGGTGGATAAGAATGCTCCAATGTGTGGATATACAACTTGATTTTTCATCAGGCGACTTCATTATAACGTCATACGTCATACGACACAATGCAAAAGTTGCACATAAATGGAAGTGAATAATTGTAGAAAACATGTAATTGAAATTTATGTATTATGATGGCATAATAATTGGATTTTTTTTTAAACAGTAGTTTTTATATACAACAATATAATATGAAAACACGGTCAATTGTAAATTAATGCCAAAAAATGAATCTGCAGATTAGAGATTATTAATGAAAATTTAATTTTTGACATGTTTTGGATTGACACTAGACGTATGACGTATTATGTTTCAGACAGGATAGATGAAGGTGCGGGCGATTTCAGGAACCATCGTCTGCGAAGATCCTGTAAGCGGAATAATAGAAAGTCCGCAGAACAGGGGGGACATTCAGTAAAAGGAGAAATGACCTATGTTAATGGTAATCTTCCTGATTTCAATCGCGGTGCTGCTGTTCTGTATCATTAAGTTGAAACTGAACGCTTTCGTAGCACTGCTGGTAACTGCGTACGGAACAGGTATAGCCTGCCGCATGTCTCTTGCGGATGTCACGGACACGGTAACCGCCAAGTTCGGTTCGACCCTTGGCGGCATTGGTATTGTAACCGGCCTTGGCGTTATCCTCGGCATGTTCATGTATGAGTCCGGCGGTATTGACAATATCGCGAATGGCATTCTGAAGAAACTTGGCGATGACAAGTCCCAGATTGCTGTCGCGATCTCCGGATTCATCACAGGTATTCCTGTATTCGGTGATGTTGTTTACATTATGTTCGCGCCGATGCTGCGTGTACTTTCCAGAAGAACCGGCTATTCCATGACAGGTTATGCCTGCGCGATCTCCATTGCGACAACCTGCACATTTGCCCTTGTACTTCCGACAGCCCCGCCTCTTGCGGTAGCGGAGAACATGGGAATTAACGTAGGTATTTTCTTCTTCTACGCATTGATTTCCGCATTTGTCGGCATGATCGTCGGTGGTATCATCTACGGCGGATTCCTGAACAAGCAGGACCATAAAGCCGGCAAAACATGGGACTTCTCCGATATGGACGCCGAAATAAAGGAAGCGGCGGAGGAAACAGGAAAAGCCGGTGCAAAGCCGAAGATGAGCGCGGGAATGGCTCTGTCCATTCTGCTCGTTCCCATCATTCTGATTCTGATTGGTTCGTTCGGTCCGATGTTTATGCCGGAAGGAACTGTTTTGAATGTACTTAAGTTCCTCGGCTCCAAGAATGTAGCAATGACGATAGGTGTCCTTTACGGTGCCCTGATTTCCAGACCGTATCTGCAGCGTTCCGTTACCGAGATTATGTCGGACGGCGCAGACAAGGTCGGCCTGATCCTTCTGATCACCGGTGCCGGCGGAGCTTACGGCGGAATCCTTCAGGCTTCCGGCATTGCTGATTTTATTACCGGATTTTTCGGAAAGTTCAACATTCCGATCCTTGTGCTCTGCTTTGTCATCGCGCAGGTTCTGCGGTGCGCTCAGGGATCCACGACAGTCGCTCTTACAACGACATCTGCCATTATGGCGTCGGCGGCCGCGGCTTCCGGAGTTTCTCCGATTCTCTGCGCGATTGCCATCTGCGCGGGCGGCATCGGACTTTCTCTTCCGAACGATTCCGGATTCTGGGCAATTTCCAGATTCTTCCATATCGATGTCACAGATACGATCCGCGGCTGGACGATCGGCGGCTTCATTGCAGGCGTAACGATCCTGATTTTTGTCAGCATCCTCAGCCTTTTCCAGGGAGTTCTTCCGGGACTGATGTGACGCGGTTTCTTACAACTTATAATCAGGTCCGACTGCTGACGGCCTGATCGAACTGTCTTCCGGAGCGAGGTTCCTGCCCGGAAAACGGTTATTCAATGACAGGAAGGCCGGAGAAGATAAGCTCCGGCCTCCCTGTGTTTTTACCTAAATTCCAGATGTTCTGTGATATAATTCTGAAAGTCAGTAAATACCATAAATGGTATTTGCGGCTGTTCATTTCATTGGAAAGGCATCGTGGTCATCAGGTAATCAATATGCAGGAAAATCAGTTTCAGAATGTTACAACCAACAATCTGCCGCTCCCGGAAAGGGTTGCCGAGCAGATTTCGCAGCTGATCATAACCAGAAATCTTAAAAGCGGAGACAAGCTTCCGAACGAGTTCGAGCTGGGAAGTCTGCTGAATGTCGGCCGGGGTTCCATCAGAGAAGCCGTCAAGATATTGGTGGCCAGAAACATCCTTGTCATTCAAAGGGGAAAAGGTACCTTTATTGCCAATAATCCGGGGCAGGTCAGCGATCCATTGGGATTCGCGTTTTATAAAGACCAGCTCAAGCTCGCGCAGGATCTTCTGGAGGTACGTATGGAGATCGAGCCATGGGTCGCGCAGCTGGCGGCAGAACGAGCAACGGATGCAGATATTGAGAATATAAAAAGAATATGCGGTGAAGTCGAGACAGATATACTGGAAAAAAGAGATCATCTTCCGAATGACAACCGGTTTCATATCGCGATCGCCGACTGCACGCATAATGATGTCGTACCGAAACTGATTCCGGTCATTACTTATGCAGTCGGTCTCTTCGGTTCTTTGAACGGAACCAGACTTCTTGCCGCAACGATTTCCGGACATCGGAATATTGTTGACGCGATTGCGGCGCATGATCCTGCCATGGCACGAAAGATGATGGCCGAGCATCTGGAACAGAATCGTAAATCTATTATGGAAGCGGTGAACATGAGGACAGATAAAGATGAATCAGAGGAGTAAAAGTGAAAGATTATGGTGGTCGCAGTTTGACGCTCTCGAAATGGGCAGCGGCTGGGACGAGCATGATATTCAAAAGCCGCAGATTATGATAGAAGACGCGTATGGCGATTCCCATCCCGGAAGCGTACATCTTAACAGACTCACCGAACAGGCGAAGTACGGCGTTTTCGAAAAAGGCGGTTTCCCGGCACAGTATCACTGCACAGACATCTGCGACGGCTGTGCGCAGGGAGGACCGGGCATGAACGTCATTCTCGCGTCCCGTGAAGCAATCGCCAATATGGTGGAGATGCACGCGAGTGCGGTCCAGTGGGACGGCATGATTCTTTCCTCGAGCTGCGATAAATCCGTGCCGGCGCATTTGAAGGCAATCGCCAGAATGGATATCCCTTCGATCTTTATTCCGGGTGGAAGCATGAGACCCGGTCCGAACGCAACGACATCGATTCTTGCCGGAGATATCTCTTTGCGTCAGAAGAGAAAAGACGCAATTTCACCGGAAGAAATCCGGGATTATAAATTGACCGGCTGTCCTTCCTGTGGGGCCTGCGCCTTCCTCGGAACGGCCAGCACGATGCAGTGTATGGCAGAAGCGCTGGGACTTGCACTCCCCGGAAGTGCGCTTGCTCCGGCAACGATGCGTGACATTCTGGACTATGCTAGAGAAGCAGGCCGCAAAATCATGGAGCTGGCCGCGAAGGATATACGGCCGTCGCAGATTCTGACCGAGGCGGCATTTCGCAACGCTATCATTGTACACAGCGCGATCGGAGGTTCAACGAACGCGACCCTGCATCTGCCTAGCATCGCGAGAGAGCTCGGGTATGATCTGCCGATTGAACTGTTTGATGAAATCAACCATAAAGTTCCGCACATCGGCAACGTAACGCCGAGCGGACAGCATCAGACAGAGTCCTTCTGGTTTGCCGGCGGAATTCCGATGGTTCAGCTGGAGCTGCGCGATATGCTTGACCTCGATGTCATGACGGTTACAGGTAAAACCCTCGGTGAAAATCTGGAAGATCTGCAGAAGTCTCATTTCTTTGAAAGAAATCTTGGCTATCTTCACAACTACGGATTGCAGAGGGAAGATGTCATTCTTCCGGTTGATCAGATTCATGAAATTGGCAGCGTTGCAGTTATGAAGGGGAATATTGCGCCGGAGGGGTCTGTTTTTAAGTATTCGGCGTGTGTACCCGAACAGAGAAAGGTTACCGGACCTGCCAGGGTTTTTGACTGCGAGCAGGATGCCTATAACGCGGTTGTAGAACACAAAATTCATTCGGGAGACATTATGGTCATTCGTTACGAAGGACCAAGAGGCGCCGGCATGCCGGAAATGCTGATGGAAACGGAAGCGATTGTCTGTGATCCGACCATCAACGGAAAAGTTGCACTTCTTACCGACGGACGTTTTTCCGGAGCGACAAGGGGAGCTGCAATCGGTCATGTGAGCCCGGAAGCGGCAAGCGGCGGGCCAATCGCGTTCCTCGAAGAAGGAGACCTGATCTCCTACGACTGTGAGACCCGGGAAATTAATATGACGGGAATTCATGGCGTTCCATGCTCGATTGAAGAGGCGTCTGCAGAGCTGGAAAGAAGGTCGAAGGCAGGAATCCCCAAGCGGCCAAATCGCAAAGGATTCTATAAGTTCTATACAGACCATGCTGTTTCTGCGATGAAAGGGGCAGGGCTGGAGTAACGATCTGTCCTGCGAACAGTAAAGGGGAAAATTATGAAAAATCTTTGGAAAGAAAAGCTTGACCGGGGAGAAAAAACCGTAGGCACGTTTTTCGAGAGCGGCAGTGCGGCAGCCATTGAAAGTATGGGCTTCGCAGGGCTTGACTATGTCATTATCGACACAGAACACGGCCCTTTTGAAGCGGAAAGCGTCGGAGATTTTGTCTGTGCTGCGGAAAGGAGAAATCTGACCCCGCTCGCGAGAGTCAAGGAGATTTCAAGACCTGCTGTTTTGAAACTTCTGGATGTCGGCTGCAAGGGCTTAATTATACCCCAGGTTCATTCGATTGGAGATGTCCGGCAGGTTGTGGAGTATGGCAAGTACTATCCGATCGGCAGCCGCGGCGTCGCCGGGCAGAGATCGAACGGCTTTACATATGATATGGGAGGCTCGCTGGATGAATGGTTCCGGAACGCAAACGAGGAAACGCTGCTGATCCCTCAGTGTGAGACAACAGGTTGCCTCGAGGATATTGAAAATATCGCCGCAGTCGAGGGCATCGCCGGAATTTTTATCGGACCGTACGACCTTTCTACTGCGATGGGGATGCCCGGACAGTTCTCCAATCCGGAATTTCTGAAGGCAGTGCGCAGGATTATAGATGCCTGCCATGCAGCCGGTAAGTTCTGCATGATTTACTGCGATAACGCGAAGAAGGCGCAGGAGTATTTCAAGATGAATGTGGACAGCGCTGCCATCGGGCTGGATATCTGTGTCATGGTGGACGGGTATCGTCAGGTCGTGAAAGAGGCGCTGGAGTAAGCCGGAAGCGGATGCAAATTTTTATTTATTGTAGATTCACAGCTCTTACCTTCTCAATAGGTGGTAGGGGCTGTGAATTTTTTCTTCCAATCAAATTAAAAGATATTCCAATGAAATGATATGTACCTCTACATGATTAAAAGGTATTGTAGGAACACAGAGAACTTCAGAAACTGTTTTACACACATATTAGGGAGGGAAAAATGAAAAGAAAAGCAATCTGCGTTCTGTTAACTTCGGCACTGACAGCTGCGCTCCTTGCGGGGTGCGGCAGCTCCGGCAGTTCTTCCGGATCATCTGCTTCTTCTGCGGACACTGCAGAAGCAGTTGAAACAGCGGAGACGACAAAGACAGAAGAGGCGCCTGCTGAAAATTCCGGCACAGCGCAGGCAGAAGACAATGCAGTCGTTCTTGGGGCAGACGACACAAGCAAACTGAAGGCTTATGATTTTGACCTGAGTGTTCTGGGAGATACTCCTGCCACAAAATTAGACGATGCAGTTAAAGACGGAGACTTTGTCGTTGCTTTGTCGGACTCCTTCAGCGGAAATTCCTGGAGACAGCAGTTTGAGAAAGAATTTGAGGCAGCAGCAGAAAAATACAAACAGGAAGGATATATCAGCGACTATGTAATTCTGGACGCAGGCGGGGATCAGACCAAACAGGTTTCTGATATTGAAGACCTGATTACGCAAGGCGTAGATGCCATAGTGGTTGACGCTATTACAGACGTAGCGCTTAACGATGTCCTTCAGGAAGCACAGGATGCCGGTATTCTGGTCCTCAATTGTGACAACCTTGTCACCACCGATGTTACTTCCAAGATTATTGTAAGTGATTATGATTTTGGCTACACAGGAGGATCCTGGCTTGGAGAACAGCTTGGTGGAAAAGGCGGTAAAGTTGTAGTACTGGATGGCACTGCCGGAAGTTCTACAGATACGAACCGTCATAACGGAATGGTAGACGGGCTCAAGGCTTCCGATCCCTCTGCGGAGATCGTGGCGCAGCAGAACGCGGACTGGGATTACGCGACAGCATCTACTGCTATGGGAACGATTCTTTCTGCCAACCCTGAAATCGACGGAGTCCTTTCCCAGGGTGGTGCTATGACAATGGCAGCGATTGATGCGTTTGTTGCGGCAGACCGTAAACTTGTCCCGATGACCGGCGAGGCATCGAATGGATTTCTCAGGATGTGGTCCGAATATAAAGATCAGGGATTTTCATCTATTGCATTCGCAAATCCGCCTTTCCAGAGCGTAATGTGTCTGAATCTTGCGATCAACAAGCTTAACGGAGTGAAAATCGCTCCAACCTATCAGCTCAATATTCCCAGCATTACCGATGATATGATTGATGGATTGTATGATTCTGATCTCTCCGATTCGTTCTGGGTATTCTCGACGCTGAGTGAAGATCAGGTCAAAGAGTTATTTGCAGAATAACGCAGCGGATCATTCTGAATGCTTTTCAGAATATCTGTCCGGAGAGCCAGGCGGGCGGAAGACTGCCTGGCTCTTATTTGAATTATGACAGATGAAAAACATGAGGAAGTTGTCTTATAGGCCAAAATAAGGCCAGGGAGGAAGAATGAAACCTGTATTGGAAGTCCGTGATCTGGATAAATCTTTTGTCGGTGTTCATGCATGCGACCATGTTTCATTTAAATGCTATCCCGGAAGAGTTCATGTGCTGCAGGGAGAGAACGGCGCCGGCAAAAGTACGGTGCTGAAGATGATTTCCGGTTTGTATCATCCGGATTCCGGGCAGATTCTTGTAAATGGAGAACCGGTGAAGTTTGAACATCCGTTGGACGCTCGCCGAAAAGGAATCGCCATGGTCTATCAGGAAATGACCATTTTTCCGGAATTGACCGTAGCGCAGAATATTTATATCAACCGGGAAAACGAGCATTTCAGAAAGCGTACCAACCTGATTGATGAAGTCGAGATGATCAACAGCGCGGTCACACTTGCAGCAAGGTATGGAATAAGTATCGACCCATATGCCCGTGCAGGAGACCTGCCGATTGCCCAGCAGCAGATAATTGAAATTCTAAAGGCGCTTGCCTCAGAACCGGATATCTTGATTCTGGATGAGCCGACGGCAACGCTTACTACTACGGAAGTCAGCAAATTATATGAAATCGTACAGGAACTTTTAAGAAAGAATAAAGCGATTTTGTTCATTTCGCACCGCATGGGGGAGGTATTCCAGTTCGGCGACGATATCACCATCATGAAGGACGGGCAGATGGCAGGGTCCTATGAAATAAAAGATCTGAAGGAAAATGATATTATCCGGCTGATGGTAGGGCGGGAACTGCAGAATATCTTTCCGCCAAAACAGGACGCGACCGGTGAGGAAATTTTTCGGGTAGAAAATCTGAGTGATGGAAAGATACTGAATAGTATCAGCCTGACTCTTCACAAAGGAGAAGTCCTGGGAATATCGGCATTGGATGGGCAGGGCCAAACGCAGCTTCTTGAGACAATTGCCGGCGTTCGCAAGCATACCAGAGGAAAGATTATCCTGAAAGGGAAAGAGATCCGCTACAACTCGGTGAGAGGCGCGCATGCGTTAGGAATCGATTATGTTCCGGAAGACAGAAAAGGCAAAGGGCTGTGTCTTACGTTGTCAGTAGGGGAGAACATTGCTATGGGATCGCTTCCCCGCAGATCCAGGTTCGGTTTCATCAATCTGCGTTCCGAGAATCAGGTCATCAGCAAATATGTGAGAGCAATGAATATTAAAACTCCGTCAGCGGCTCAGCTTGTTGGAAATCTTTCGGGAGGAAATCAGCAGAAGGTTTCTATTGGGAAGAATCTGGCCGACGAACCTGTTCTCCTTCTTTTAAATGAGCCTACCCGGGGCATTGATGTTGAGGCAAAACAGGAGATTTACAAACTGATTCGTGAACTGGCAGATCAGGGTGTAGGCGTTATTGTCTATACCAGCGATATGATGGAAGTTATTGGAATCAGTGACAGGGTACTGACGATGTACGAAGGCAGACTGACTGGTGAATACACGGGAGATATGATCAACGAAGTCAGCATTATGCAGGGCGCGATGGATCTTAATCATCAGGCGGTGAAAGGAGAACAGTGATGGATAGTCAGAAACCGGTTAAAAATCTTCTGGGTTCACGTCACAACAGGAAATTGTTGTTTTCCCGCAAGAGCGAGGTTGTATTTATATACGCCTTTCTGATTGTGTTTATTATCGTTGCCGCCATTTTAAGTTCGCATTTTCTCGGATTGAGAAATGTGCGTAATCTGTTTTCCAAGAATGTGGGCCTTCTTCTGGTGTCGCTTGGTCAGATGTTTGTCATTCTCCTCGGCGGAGTGGATCTCTCTACGGGAGCGGTGATTTCCGTTATCAACGTCTTGTGTGTAAGTATTCTGCGTGATGGCAATACAGGCTCCTATTTTGCAATGCTAGTTGTGGCAATTGCGTTTGGAGCTTTAGTCGGATTAATAAACGGACTTCTTGTTACTAAAGGCAATATACAGCCAATTATTGCGACCCTTGCAACACAGACAATTCTATCCGGAATTGCGCTGTACATTCAGGCTAAGCCCGGTGGAGAACTGCCGAAGAATCTTTGTAATTTCGTTACAAAGGGCTGGAACTACCTGGTTCCGATCATTATCGGGATTGCTGCCACACTTGTCATCTGGCTGCTTCTGAACAGAACAAGAACAGGACGTAATATTCTGGCAGTCGGCGGCAACGAGCAGGCAGCGAGGTCATCCGGCATTCTGGTGGACAGAACCAAGGTTCAGGCTTTTATTATCTGCGGAATAATGTCAGCACTTGCAGGACTGTATATTTCCGCATATTCAAAATCCGGAAGTCCTATTATCGGAGACTCCTATTCGCAGAATTCCATTAACGCGGCAGTTATCGGCGGAGCAAGTCTGATGGGCGGAAAATCCAGCGCGATCGGATGCGTTGCGGCGGTTCTGATTATCGGAATTGTCGGAAATATTCTCAATCTGATGCATGTTTCATCATATTACCAGTATGTTCTGACGGGCGTTATTCTTATGGTTGCTCTGACAATGAGCGCGCTTAGAAAAATGAAACAGTGACGGGGGACAAGATGAAATCTAAAAAATCAATTCAGGTTATTGCCGTATACGCAATCATGATACTGATGCTGATTTTCGGTAACATTGCAGTTCCCGGATTTATCAGCACTAATAATATTGCGGTCATTTTAAGAGAAATGTCCTTCCTGGGTATCTGTGCCATAGGTCAGACATTAGCCATTCTGACCGGAGGAATTGACTTATCTCTCAGCAATACCCTTTTGCTTTGTAATATTATGAGCGCATTTATCGTCAGCGGGTCTGATAAAAACGTACCTGCCGCACTGCTTGTCTGCCTGCTTGTGTCAACAGCAATCGGGCTGGTAAATTTCGCTGGTGTATATCTGCTTCATATACCAGCGATGATTATGACCCTTGCTTCCGGAAGTGCAGTCTATGGCATAGCATATATTTATTGCGATGGTGCGCCAAAAGGAAAATCTTCACCGTTTACAAGCGCTCTCGTAAACTCGAGATTTCTGGGGACTATTAACTGGACGACGGTGATCTGGCTGATATTGTCTGTAGTGATCATTATCGTCCTTAAGTACTCTGTGTTCGGCCGGTCTGTATATGCGATTGGTGTCAATCCGGTTACCGCTTCCTATTCCGGAATTTCCGTTCCGAAAACGCTGGCTGTCATTTATATTCTTTCTTCCGTGCTGGCGGGGTTTACAGGATTTTTGTTCCTCGGGTATACCGGGACAGCATATCTGTCTACCGGTGCGACATATAACATGGATTCCATTGCATCTGTAGTCATTGGAGGAACCTCTATTGCCGGTGGTTCAGGAGGATATTTGGGGACAATAGCAGGCGTTGGAATTATGACAATTCTTACCAGTCTTCTGACTGCCATGGCAGTTCCGCAGGCAGGAAAAGATATTATACAGGGAACTTTGATTATAGTGCTGCTCGTTACCGTGTACGGAAGAAAAAAGAAAGAGTGATGTATATGTGGAAAATGCTTTCCTATCCTGTGGAGGACACAGGAATTAATTGGCCGGGATGTCCGTCATATATCCATGGGAATGTAGTAAGTCTTGCTGGAGGAAACAATTGCAATACTTCTCTGATTACACTTTTTAATCATTTCGGAACGCATATTGACGCGCCGAATCATTATAATCCAAACGGCCCAGCGCTGAACGAAGTTCCGTTTTTTGAACGGTTTATTTATGATCATCCGTTTGTGCTTGATCTTCCCAAAAAGGCCGGAGAAAAAATACTTCCCGAAGATCTTGAACCATATGAAAAACAGCTGGCAGAATGTGATCTTTTATGCATCAGAACCGGATTCTGGAAGATCAGAGATCAACATAAAGACCTGTATAATCATAATGGACCTGCAGTAAGCGCCGCGGCAGCAAAGTATTTGATGGATCATTTTTGCGGTCAGATCAAGGCAATCGCGCTGGACTTCTTATCTCTTGCCAGCCCTTCCGATACGATAGACGGTGATGAGGCTCATCGCTATATGCTTGGAATTCATCATAACGGATACATTATGATTATTGAGGACTGCAATCTTGGCGCGCTCCCGGAGGTTATTGAGGGTGGAGATATCAGAAGAATTTATGCCATTCCTCTTCGGTTTTCAGGGGTGGACAGCGGACCGGTTACTGTTTTCGCAGAGATGAATTAAGGCGGAGGATACTATGATTATTGATATTCATGCACACGTCTGTGATACGATTGCGGCTATAACGCAGGGAGAACCGCTGCGTTCTCTGCGCTATGGACTGGCACAAATCGGAAACCGGAAGGTGCAGTTTTTTCCGCCTTCTTTTGAAAACAGCAATAGCCCGGTAGAAGTTCTGATCGCGCAGATGAATGCCAGCGGAGTTGACAAGGCGCTTTTAATGGCCAACCCGTATTATGGGTATACAAATGATTATTTTATTGAAAGCGTGAATAAGTATCCGGATCGTCTGAAAGGCATTGCGCTTGTCGATCTGCTCAAGGGAAAAGAGGCTGCTGAAGAACTTGCGGGTATTTATGACAGTACGCCGCTGATTGGTTTTAAGATTGAAACAGACAGCACATTTCAGTGTGCCAAGAACAAACATATGGCTGATGAGGATCTGCTGCCGGTTTTTGATGTTATGAATGCATATCATCAGCCCTGTTTTATCCATATGTTCACGGGACGAGATATAGAGGATCTTCACAAGCTTACTAAGTTGTTTCCGAAGATTTTGTTCGTTCTGTGTCATATGGGTGCTGACAGCTGTTTCGCCGGAGGCCTGCATAATGACCGTTTTGACGATCTGGTAGAGCTCGTACGTAATAATCCTATGGTATATTTTGATACTTCTACTGTTCCGGTATACTTTAAGGAAGAATATCCTTATCAGACTTCGACAGCGATTATTCGAAACGCGTACGAAAAGGTAGGACCTGAAAAAATGATGTGGTCCAGTGATTATCCGGGGATGCTTAATCATGCGACATATGATCAGCTGATCCACCTGTTAGACAGGCATACCGGGATACCGCAGTCCGATCTGGATTTGATAATGGGAGAAAATGCGCGGCGGCTTTTCTTTAAAGATGTCTGACCGTCAGTACAATTTTATTGATGGAAGCATTTGCAGTTATGTCATAATATTTGCTAAGAATATAAGTCAGGGAGGGTATGAATTCATATCCTCCTTTGCGCTTTTGCAGCGGGGTATCTGTTTTTATGAAAAAGATTTTCCAAGGAAAAATGCCGGAAAAATATACAGTATTTGCCGTGTTTCTTGGAATCATTGCGGTGATATTTCTGCTGCAGGGATTGCGGGAGCATCCTGAGTCTCAGATCGATGCCAATCCTGATGATAAAGTGGGGAAGGTGGTCGTATCCATAGTAGAACCGGATCATGCATTGATCGCCGACTGGATCGACAGAATCAGAGAAATTGCCGAAAGCACCGGCCTTAAACTGGTATATGACGAACCGGAACAGTATTCTTCTTCATGGCAGATAGAAAAAATCAACGAGTATATTGACGGAGAGAGAAAGGACATCAAGTATCTCGTCCTTTTTCCGAGCAGCAGAACAGGACTCGATCGTATATTGGAGACAGCGGAACGCCAAGGGGTAAAGGTGATTCTGGTGATGGAAAATGCGCAGGACTACAACCTGTGTGCGGCCGGAATCAGTATTGATTATCGAACACAGGGAAAAATGTGCGCAGAATATCTTGATGAGCTGTTTCATGGGAAAGAAGCCGGGATTGTTGAAATTACGGAATCTTCCGGAAGCAGGATGTCCAATCTTCGGTCGGCGGGATTCCGGGAAGCTGCGGCTTTGCATAATAATTTGACAATCCTTGAAACCGGACAGGGAAACGGGAGCATTAACAGTACCAAATCGGTTCTTACGGATATTCTTCAAGGCAGAAACAAGGATGAGATTGACGCAGTTTTTTCGTGCAGTGATGAAGACGGCATAGGTGCGCTCTACGCTCTGAAGCTGGCGGGATATCATCCGGACAAGGATTTGAAAATTATCTCGATTGGAGGCAGTCAGGATGCCCTGAAAGCTATAGCAGCAGAAGAATACACTGCGACGATAAAGCCGCGTGATAATCTCGGTGATGTTATTGCAGCCGATTTGAAAACGCTTGAAAGCGGAAAAGATATATCGCCAAAATACATCGCGGTTGAAAATACCCTTGTCACACAGGCAACTGTCTCACAATATGTTCACATGGTGACAATGAAGAATGAAAAAACAGAATGAAAATACATAAGAAAAAAGCCAGCAGTTCCATACGAAGAAGAATGGTCCGGTATCTCCTGTATGTTTCGCTTCTTCCGCTTATCGGTTTGACAATTATCAGTATCATTTTGCAGGTCAGAACCACTTCTTCTGTATCTACTTCCTCCATGCAGACTGAGGTTACGCTTGCTTTTTCAGACATAAATGGAAGATTCGAAGATGCTCAGGAACTTTGCAGGCAAATTGAAAACAATGCATTACTGCAGAGGCTGATGAGAGCTGATTATCCGAATACGGCAAGAAAATATGCTTCAGAACTTGAGGGAAGTATGGAGCTGGCCTCGATGGTGCTGTCAGATGATGCTTTCAGCGGCGTGTATCTGCTAGGAAACAATGGAATCATCTGCAAATCGGATTCGGGATCACTGATTTCGGACCGCTTTCAGGATACGGCGTGGTATCAGAAGGCATTGTCTTCTCTCACAGCAAACTGGTACAGTATGCATAATGGCAGTTATGTCGTAAGGACAGCCAATGACAAAATTATCACATGCTGTTATCCATTCAGAGACACGCATTCCGGAGAAAACACCGGTGTCATTGTTGTGGATATTTCGGTAGCTAAACTACATAACCTTTACGATGGAAATGTGGTGGGAAATGGGGCGTTATTGATTCTGGATGAAAACAATCACATATTTTTTCAATCTGCCGGAACGAATCTTCGTGAACAACAGCTGAATGATGCGGCGAATGTAGTCCGCAGGCATTCATCTGATCTCCTGCTTCAGAGAACAATTCTGCCACTGACGGACGGCAATAATTTGTATATCGTTGCCAGACATTCGTTTATTACCGGCTGGACTATTGCCGGAGTTGTTTCGAGAAATTTCTTCTTTTACTCCGCCACAAATATGCTTTATGTAATCATTGGAATCATGTTCCTCGAGGCAGCGCTTGCAATTGTATTTTCCGGAATTGCCTCTCGCAGACTTTCGGCGCCGATTATTGAAATAGAGGAGGCTATGAGTGCAGCTGCCCAAGGAGATCTGAGCGTACATGTCACGCCCAAGGGGGAAGACGAGCTTGCGTCGCTTGCGGCAGAATTCAATGAGATGGTCGTACAGATCAACAATCTTATGAATTCGAATTATCAAAGCCAGAGAAGGATGCGTAAATTGGAACTGAAAGCTCTGCAGGAGCAGATTAATCCGCATTTTCTGTATAATTCACTTGATTCTATTAAATGGCTGTTGAGATTAAACCGTACAGAGGATGCGATTACGATGCTTAAAAATCTTTCCATGTTATATCGTATTTCGCTGAGTCATGGCAGAGATTTCATCCCGATTCGAGATGAAATACGGCATGTCAGAGCATATCTTGAGTTACAGCGGCAGGAATACAAATCCAAATTTACTTATGAGATTCACGCGGATGAGCAAACATTTGATTATCTGTCTCCAAAAATAATTTTACAGCCTCTGGTCGAGAACTCCCTGACGCACGGGGTCGGAGGCGCTGCTTCGGAAATACATGTTGAAGTAATTGTCCGGCAGGAGAAAGATCAAATTGCCATGATTGTACGGGATGACGGCGCAGGAATGAGCGTTGAAGCACTGAAAGCACTGAGAAATAGGCTGGCCGATATGACAGAGGATAAGAGTATGATTCCAAGTATCGGGAGTGGCGGCTATGGCCTCAAAAATGTAAGCGACAGGATACGATTATATTTCGGTCAGGATTGTGGATTATATATTGAATCTGAAGAAGGAAAGGGAACTGCAGTTACAATTCTTATGGACAAGCGCAGTCTGGAACATCCTTTGAATGAGAATTGATGATTAATCATGGTGCAGGTGGAAAAGATGTATACGGCAATTGTATGTGATGATGATGAGATCATCACGCAGGGAATCGCGTCTTTTATACCATGGGAGAAAATTGGTATTGAACTATGTGGCATAGCGTATGACGGTACGGCAGCCAGAAAGCTGATTGATGAACACCATCCGGATATTTTGGTCAGTGATGTCTGTATGCCAGGCGCGAGTGGAATTGAACTGACCAGATATGCAAAACAGCAGAATAATGATACGCAGGCAATAATTATCAGCGGATATGATAACTTCAGATACGCGCAGGAGGCCATACGTGCAGAAGCCTCCAATTATCTGCTTAAGCCTATAGACGAGGATGAACTTATAGATTGCCTGAAAAAATGTGTGTCAATTCTTAGACTGAAGGAAGCCGGAAGCACGCTGAAAATAGGAAGCGTTTTATATAAGAAGAGCGAAATACTCTCCCTTATGAATGAAGGTACAGAGAGCTATATTCAGATCCACGGGATAGAAAGGCTTCAGCGAATATCTAAGGTATGCATTGGTCTCTGGACAGCAGAGATTGATGATTATATCAATTATTCCAGACAGTTTTCGGAAACAGAATGTCGTGGAATGCTCTCAATTCTCGATAGATGCGTTGAAGATTCCAACAATCATGCCATTGAATTTGAAAAATTCGCCGGTGCTGTTTCTTTCTATATATTGGCAGAAGGAAGAAAAGAGTGTCAGAGCTTCGGCGAGAGCGTCATTGCAAAGTGTCGCAAGGAAATTGCAAAGGAGTATGACGGGCATACAGTGACGTCTGTTCGAAGTGAAATCCATGATGATTTGCGGCAGACGCAGATGGCAAGAGAGGAACTACGCCTCGCACATCAGAATCGATTCAACTATCCTTCGGCATCTGATATTGTCTTCTCACAGGATATCAATAGTATGCAGAAGGCGGAGACACAGTTGATACATAACGAGTCGATTGATACATCAGCCATCGTATCTTCGATTATCCGCTGGGATAAACACGGAGTTGACCGGGAACTGGAAGATATGCGAAAATCACTCCTTGCGAACGGTGGTAAGTCTTATTTGTACATGAGACTGATGACTGCCGGGTTATTTGGCTCGCTTCTGAAAGAACTCCGTAAAATGGGGGTTGACGAAGAGTCTCTTGGATTGAGTCCAAGGGAGCAATATAGTCGAATATCCGGCGCGGGAAATCTTACGGAAGCAATTTCCATGCTCCGTGAAAATATCTATTGTATAATTGATCAGCTCGAACAAGATCAGCAACACAAGAATAAAAAATTAATGTATAAGGCCAAACAGTACATAGAGGAACATTACATGAATCATGATTTGTCTTTAGAGCAAGTTGCAAACCAGGTTCACATAAGTCCCAGTTATTTTAGTGTTCTGTTTAAAAATGAAGAGGGAATTGCTTTTACAGATTATTTGATCAGGATCAGGATTCAGAGAGCCTGCGAGCTGATGATGAATACGGATTTGAAGGCTTATGAAATAGCGGATAAGGTGGGATATGATACACCTGCTTATTACAGCACGGCGTTTAAAAAAGCCATGGGGATATCCCCGACAGAGTATAAAAAAATGAATATGAAAAAGAATATATCTGAATGAAGACTGGAACAGATGTACATATTAGATGTTAGATGAGTTTCGCACGGTAGATATTGCCCTGCTGTTGTCCGTCCATCCGCGCTCTTTCTCTTGAATCCACCCCACCCTTTTTGTTACAATATGAATGAAAGTTTCTCTGCCGCCATGCCCGGCATGTGCATTCTGCCCGGACAGACGCCGGAGCTTTTATTCACAGAGACTATACATGGAGGTAAAACGATGAACCCTTATTCCGGCACAAAAACTGAAAAGAATCTTCTTGAGGCTTTTGCAGGCGAATCTCAGGCCCGCAACAAATATACTTATTTTGCATCTGTAGCGAAGAAACAGGGATATGAGCAGATCGCGGCGCTGTTCCAGAAGACGGCAGACAACGAAAAAGAGCACGCAAAGCTCTGGTTCAAGGAACTGGGGATGCTCGGCGATACAGATGAGAATCTGCTTTCCGGCGCGGAAGGCGAGAATTACGAGTGGACCGACATGTATGACCGCATGGCGAAGGAAGCGGATGAGGAAGGCTTCCATGAACTTGCGGCAAAGTTCCGCGGCGTAGCAGCGATCGAGAAGACCCATGAAGAGCGTTATCGCAAGCTCCTCGCAAACGTGAAGAACAATGAAGTCTTCAAAAAGAGCGAAGTCAAAGTCTGGGAATGCAGAAACTGCGGACATATTGTTGTCGGCACTTCCGCTCCCGAGGTTTGCCCGGTTTGCAAGCATCCGCAGGCATTCTTTGAGGTTCGCGAGGAGAATTACTAAGCCACGCAGGGCAGATAAATGCCGCGAAGCCGGAGACGACCCCCACGGCAGCCTGACAACGCCTGACGGCGGATATATTTTGAGCCAATGAGATGAAGAGCACGGCGAAAGTATTGTATACTTTTGTTGTGCTCTTTTTGCGCGGAAGAAAACGCCGCGCGGAGCGGAAAGGTTCCCGATGAAACATGAGCAGTTTATCGATCTTGTAGAGGCCAATCCGGTTGTCGCCGCGGTTAAGGACAACGTCGGACTCGAAAAATGTCTTGCGTCGGATATTGGTGTCGTGTTTGTTTTGTACGGCGATATTGTAAGCCTTCCCGGCATTGTGAGCCGCCTGAACGCAGCCGGCAAAACCGTCCTCGTCCACATGGACCTGATCACGGGGCTTGCGCCGAAGGAGGTTTCGGTCGACTTTATCCACGCCCAAACATCCGCCGCCGGCATCATCTCCACCCGTTCGAATCTGATCGAGCATGCCGCGTCGCTGGGCATGAACACGGTGCTGCGGTATTTTATGATTGATTCGATTGCATTGCGGAATGTGCAGCGGCAGAGCGAGTCCAAGGTGCAGCCTGATATCGTTGAAATTCTTCCGGCGATTCTGATGCCGGAATTCATCAGCAAGATTAAGGCAATTACACGCGTGCCGCTGATGGCCAGCGGCCTTGTCACGACCAAAAAGGAAGTGCTGCATGCGCTGAATGCCGGGGCGGTTGCTGTTTCGACGACGGATCAGCGGCTCTGGACCGCGTAGCGCCGCCGCATGCGGCGCCTGCCGCGCATTCATGCAATAGCGGGAGAAACGCTTGAATTGCATAGAGAATCCAAGACATTTTGCAAGGTGCGGAGCGTAATGCCTAGATTTTGAAGAAATCTAGGCATTACAGCGCCGCACGGCAGAAACGTCTTGGAAAATTTATGCAAAATAAGCGCGCGGCGGCGTATTGCATTGACCAGCCGCCGCAAACCGCACCGGCGCCGCTAGCCGCGCGCCGCCGCATGCAGGCTGGACATGGGCCGGCCGTCACAATCATTTGTTAGTTGTTCCGTACTGCTTTGGAGACGGGAGATGCAGGACGGGTGGAATACTTGTACGCTTTTTTCAAGGAGGTAATGGAACAATGATGTACGATGTGGTAATCATCGGCGCCGGCGTTTCCGGCGCGGCAATCGCGCGGGAACTCTCACGCTATGACTGCAATGTATGCGTTCTCGAAAAAGAAGAGGACGTCTGCTGCGGCACATCCAAAGCCAACAGCGCGATCGTGCACGCAGGCTATGACTGCAAGCCGGGATCGATGATGGCGAAGATGAACGTGCGCGGGAACGCAATGATGGAACAGCTCTCGAAAGATCTGGATTTTCCGTTCAGGAGAAACGGATCGCTTGTTTTGTGCGTCGAAGAGGAACAGCTTCCTGCTCTGCAGAGGCTCTACGAGCAGGGTATTCAGGACGGCGTTCCGGGACTGCAGCTTCTGGATCACGACGCGGCGCTTGCGATGGAGCCGAATCTTTCGGACAAGGTCGTGGCTGCCCTGTATGCGCCGAGCGCGGGCGTCGTCTGCCCGTTTCTGATGAACATTGCCATGGCCGAGAATGCTTTTGAGAACGGGGTGGACTTCCGCTTTAACACAGAGGTCGAAGCGCTGCGCCGCGAGGAGGATGGCCGCTGGCACATCCGCACGAACAACGGCGAATACCTTGCGCGCTGCGTAGTCAATGCGGCCGGTGTTTACGCCGACATCTTCCACAACATGGTGAGCGCGAAGAAACTTCATATCACGCCAAGACGCGGCGACTACCTGCTTCTGGATCACGAGACCGAAGGCTTCGTGCAGCACACGATTTTCCAGCAGCCGGGGAAGTTCGGCAAAGGCGTTCTGGTTGCGCCCACGATCCACGGTAACACGCTGGTCGGCCCGACGGCGATTGACGTACCGGACCGCGAAGACACCGCCACCACGCAGGAGGGCCTCGACCAGGTTATTTCGCGTTCGGCGATTTCCGTGAAAAACCTGCCGCTTCGCAAGGTTATCACTTCGTTCGCCGGTCTTCGCGCGCATGAAGACGGACATGATTTTGTGCTCGGCCCGGTGGAAGACGCGCAGGACTTCTATGACTGTGCCGGTATTGAGTCGCCCGGCCTCTCCAGCGCTCCGGCTATCGGAGAGTATATCGGGGGGATGGTTGCGGAGCGGTTTTGTTTTGACAGAAAAAAAGAGTGGAAAGCTACCCGCAAAGGCATCGTAAGCCCGAAGAATCTTTCTTTTGAGGAACGAAACGAACTGATCAGGCGGAATCCGGCGTACGGACAGATCATCTGCCGGTGCGAAAACATCACCGAAGCCGAGATCATCGACGCCATCCGGCGGCCCCTCGGAGCGCGCTCGCTGGACGGTGTCAAGCGCAGAGTCCGCGCAGGCATGGGCCGTTGTCAGGGCGGCTTCTGCAGTCCGCGCGTGATGGACATTCTTTCACGTGAACTGGGGCTGCCGATGGAGAAAATCACCAAGAGCGGCGGCCGCTCGAATATTGTGCTGGACATCCAAAGAGGGGAGGGGCAGTAATGAAAACAGTTGATATCGTAATTATCGGCGGCGGCCCCGCGGGACTTGCGGCGGCGCTTTCCGCGCGCAAGGCCGGAACCGAAAATATCCTTATTATAGAGCGGGACGATGAGCTGGGCGGAATTTTAAATCAGTGCATTCATAACGGCTTCGGACTGCATACTTTTCATGAGGAGCTGACCGGCCCCGAGTATGCCGGCCGCTTTATCGATCAGGTGAAGGAAGCGGGCATTCCGTATCTTCTGAATACGATGGTGCTGGATATTTCGCGGGCCGGCGCAGCGCCTGACGCGTGCGCCGACGCAGGTGCCGCACAGACAGCGCCGGAAACAGCCGAAAGCGCTGCTGCCGGCGGCGCCCGCCACATCATCACCGCGACCAACCGCACTGACGGCCTTTTCCAGATCGGTGCGCAGGCTGTCATTCTCGCGATGGGCTGCCGTGAACGCCCCAGAGGCGCGCTGAACATCCCCGGCTACCGGCCGGCGGGCATCTTCTCCGCAGGCACGGCACAGCGCCTTGTCAACGTGGAAGGCTACATGCCCGGACATGAAGTCGTGATTCTGGGCTCCGGCGATATCGGCCTGATCATGGCGCGCCGTATGACACTCGAAGGAGCCAAAGTCAAAGTTGTCGCCGAACTCATGCCTTACTCGGGCGGCCTCAAAAGAAATATCGTGCAGTGTCTTGACGACTTCGGCATTCCGCTGAAGCTTTCACACACCGTTGTGGATATCGAAGGGAAAGATCGTGTGAAAGCGGTGACGATCGCGCAGGTCGGCGCGGACCGCCGCCCGATCCCCGGAACAGAGGAGCGGTATACCTGCGACACACTGCTTTTGTCGGTCGGTCTGATTCCGGAGAACGAGCTTTCGCGCGCCGCGGGCATTGAGATCAACGGCGTGACGAACGGCCCTGTCGTCAACGAGAGTCTGGAAACGAGCGAGGAAGGGGTGTTTGCGTGCGGGAATGTTTTGCATGTGCATGACCTCGTGGACAACGTGTCCGAGGAAGCATCCCGCGCAGGCACGAACGCGGCGAGGTTTGTTGCCCGAAATTCCGGCAAAACAACACCGCCCGACACCCTCAATACGCAGGCCGAAGCCGGCGAAACCCGGACCGGAGCCAAAACCCGGACCGGAGCCGGCGAAATCCAGGTCCGGACTGGAAACGGTGTCCGATACACCGTACCGTCGTTTGTAAATCCGGAGAGACTGGACGGCAACCTGATTATCCGTTTCCGTGTCGGCGCGATCTACAAGGATGCGAGCGTTGTCGTGCGCCTCGGCGGCGAGCGGCTGCGCGCCCTCAAAAAGAAAATTATTGCGCCCGGCGAGATGGAACAGGTCATCATCACGAAAGACGAGCTGCTGCAGCATGAAAACGCAGACAGTATCGAGATCTCGATTGAAGAGAACAGCGCCGCACAGGCAGCGCAGAGCAGGTAAGGGGGCGACAAAGATGGAAGAACGTACTTTGACATGTATTGGCTGCCCCATGGGCTGCCAGGTCAGCGTCCAGATGGACGCCGGTAAAATCCTTTCCGTGACAGGCAACACCTGTCCGCGGGGAGACGCGTATGCGAGGGAAGAGGTCACGGCGCCCGCAAGGACGGTGACTTCGACGATTCCTGTCACGGGCGGCGGCAGAAAAGTCCGCATCCCCTGCAAAACAGCATCCGACATCCCCAAACAGAAAATCTTTGTGGTCATGGCGCAGATCCACAAAGCGGGCGCGCAGGCTCCGGTCAGGCGCGGGGATGTTTTGATCCGTGATGTGGCGGGCACCGGTGTCGATGTGATCGCGACGGGCGACGTGCTGTAAGGCGCGCGGGCCGCTCGGGCAGCCGCGCCGGAATTGCATCGCATCAGCCGGCCGGCTGCGAACACAAGCCGCGGCCGGCGAAGAGTGCCTTCGCACAGTCCGGCCGCGTTGCCGCACTGGCTGTGCTCCGCCGTCCGGCGCGTGATATAATGCAACAATATACTGCCTGCCGTGGTCAGGGTCCGCGGCAGGTGAACACTTTGGGGGATTATCATGAAAAAATACGTTATGGCGCTTGACGCCGGAACGACCAGCAGCCGCTGCATTCTGTTTGACAGGAGCGGCAGGATCCGCAGCCTCGCGCAGAAAGAGTTCACGCAGTTCTTTCCGCATCCGGGCTGGGTGGAGCACGACGCGAACGAGCTGTGGCAGACGCAGCTTTTGGTCGCCCGCGAAGCCATGCAGAAAATCGGCGCGACCTATGAAGACATCGCCGCGATCGGCGTTGCGAACCAGCGCGAAACCACGATTCTCTGGAACCGCACGACCGGACAGCCGGTTTATCACGCGATCGTCTGGCAGTGCCGCCGGACCGCGGACTACGCCGAAGAGCTCAAGAAGTCGCCGGAGATGGATGAGCTTTTCCGCCGCAAAACAGGTCTGATCATCGATCCTTACTTCTCCGGCACGAAGATCCACTGGATTCTGCAGCACATCCCCGGTGTCAGGGAGCTTGCCGAGCAGGGGGAGCTTTGTTTTGGCACGGTGGATACCTGGCTGATCTACAAGCTGACCAAGGGCGCGGCCCATGTTACGGATTACTCGAACGCGTCCAGAACAATGATCTTCAATATTCACACGCTGCAGTGGGATGAAGAGCTGTGCAGAATTCTGGACATTCCGATGAGCATCCTGCCGGAGGTGAAGCCTTCAAGCTGCATTTACGGCGAGGCGGACCCGGAATTCTTCGGCGGCCCGATTCCGATCAGCGGAGACGCGGGAGATCAGCAGGCGGCGTTGTTCGGGCAGGGGTGTTTTGACCCGGGAGACGCAAAAAACACCTACGGCACCGGCTGCTTCATGCTGATGAATGTAGGTCATGAGCCGGTTCTGTCGAATAACGGGCTGCTGTCCACGATCGCGTGGGGAATTGATGGCAAGGTGACGTATGCTTTGGAGGGATCGGTGTACGTAGCCGGAGCCGCGATTCAGTGGCTGCGCGACGAGCTCAAGATTCTGGACGATTCGCCGGAATCGGAGTTCTTCGCCACGAGAGTGAAGAATACGAACGGGTGTTATGTGGTGCCTGCTTTCACGGGACTGGGAGCACCATACTGGGACCCGTATGCGCGCGGCGCGATTCTCGGCCTGACGCGCGGCGTCAACAAATTCCATATCGTGCGCGCGACGCTCGAGTCGCTTGCGTTCCAAACGAGTGATGTACTGCACGCGATGCAGCTGGATTCGGGGATTCATCTCTGTCACCTCAAGGTAGACGGCGGCGCAAGCAAAAACAACTTCCTGATGCAGTTCCAGGCAGATATCATCAATACGCCGGTCTGCCGTCCCAGCTGTGTCGAAACAACCGCGATGGGCGCGGCTTATCTTGCCGGCCTTGCGACTTCGTTCTGGAAAGACCGCGGCGACGTGATCTCGAATCTCGGCGTTGACAGAGAGTTCATGCCGTCGATGGACGAGAAGCTGCGGCTGGAGCACATAGACGGCTGGCATCAGGCGGTGAATGCCGTGCGCGGGTGGGCCGAGCCGCGCGGGTGAGCATTGCGATCATGCGGGGTGGCCGAGGTGTGGCGCAGATGGGTGCGGGCAGCGCGATTTCGTGCAAAACGGAACAATATCAGGATTTGCAAGAAGGCCTTCGTTGCGAGAGAAGAAATCTCGGGATTTGCCGGAAGAAAACGAGCGAGACAACAAATTTCTTCTTGCAAAAGTATAGAAAAAGCGAATTTGCAAGAAAGGCTTCTTACAGGCAAGTATCATACAAATATTAAATAATTAAAATACGATCAAAGTATTTTAATATTGTTTCCGCCGGGTGTACTATACAATTAACAAAGATAAGAGAAGCAAGGGAGCTTCCGAAAGGCGCCATGGATGCCTTCGGAGGCTCTCTTTGTTTTCAGAAAGGAGACAATATGAGATTCTTACATGAGGCGATTTTGTTTTTGAAGGATTTTGGCGAGATGTTCCCGGAACACATGTATGTCGGGAGGAAATGAAGAAAGCAGTGAATTGCAACGTGAAAAAATTAAATAGGCGGGGTCTGAAGTAATGCGAAGAGAAATTAGTTCAGGCAGAACGGACATTAGTCGAGTCCCGGTGCAGCAATGACAAAATGATGGAAGCTGTGCCGGGACGAATTTTGTGTTTGGGTATTTGTAAGTACTGGAAGCGCACTGACTGCATGTACCTTATGAGGATACAGGTATGCCCGAACGTTGAAGTCAGCACAGCGTGAAAAATATATTAACCAGCAATCACAATTATTGGAAAATTACTTTCAAATCGCATTGACATCACCGCAGAATACTTCATAATTGAATATATATATGAATAATTCGTCCGGTGCGCCCGCCGCCCTCAATGAACGCGTGGGACGGCTGCACCGATTGCGCCGGCATGCTGCCGCACCGCCGCCCCGTGCCGGGCGGCTCACCGGCAAACGCATACCCACTCCCAGAGAGGCTAGCTATGGAAATCAGCAGCAATATCCTCGTCAAAATAAAGCTTGGCTACAACCAGTTCACGCGCACGGAACGCAAAATTGCCGACTACGTACTTGCGAACAGCAAAGATGTGCCGTTCATGTCCATCACCGAACTTTCCGACGCCTGCCATGTCGCGGAAGCCTCCGTACACCGCTTCTGCCGGACGATCAAGGTCAAAGGCTATCAGGAATTCAAGATGATGCTGTCCCTGAGTGTCAAGGAAGAAGACGACAGGTCAAGAAAACTGCGCGAAAGCACAGGCTTCCCCGAAAGCGACGCCGGTAAACGCCAGTATCAGCAGATCCTGGAGTATCATCTGGATGCGATCCGGGAGACCAATGCGCTGCTGAACCCTGCGGTCGTAAATGAAACTGTGGAGATGATGACGAGTGCGCGGCGGATTATGTTTTTAGGTGTTGGAAACTCCATGATCACCGCAGAAGAGGCACAGGGCCGCTTCCTGCACATCACCCCGAAAGTTTGCTACGTCATCGACCCCCACATGCAGGCAATGGCCGCGTCCATGGTGGGGCCGGAAGACATGCTGATTTTCTTCTCTTATTCCGGAGCGACGAAAGACAACGTCATGATCGCGAAAATCGCGCGTGAGCGCGGCGCGAAAATCACCGTCATCACCCGATATCTGAAATCGGATCTGACGAGGTATGCGGATACTGTTTTTATCTGCGGGGCGAAGGAAGGACCGCTCGAGGGCGGCTCCATGGGCGCCAAAATGAGCCAGCTCCACATCATCGACATCCTTTTCCAGTGCTATTATCACAGAAATGAAGCGGAGTCGCGGCGCAACAACGAGCTGACGGCGGCTGCGAATCTGGACAGATATGATAAGTAAGCGACATATCATGGACAGAAACATATACTCCTCGTGGCGTTTTCCTGTTAAATGCAGAAAGAAAGGCGGGGAAAAATGTCTATATTAAAATCCGATAATAAGAAATCCTAGATCTACTATGCGGCCTTGGCTGCATTTGTAGTGGCAGAGTTATATCTTCTCTATTTCTTATACAAGTATATCAATCTGCAGCTTAACTCTGATGATGCAAGTGAACTGGTACTTGCGCATCTTCTGGCAAAACAGAAGCAGATCATCACTCCTGACTGGTATTACTCAACAGAGATTCGTTTTCTGAATACAAATCTTGTTTATGCCTTCATGTTTCTGCTGTTTCCGCACAGAGGCTGGCATGGCATCCGGATCGGATCCCTTTTCATTCTTCATATCCTGCTGCTTTTGAGTATCTGGTACCTTTGCAGGCAGTCAAAACATAAAGAATGCTTTCCTTTTGCCGCACTCGCTTTGCTGATGCCGTTTTCCGCGGACTATTATTATGTCATTCTGGAAGGTGCTTATTATATACTGCATGTTGTCATTTCATTTGTGACCATCGGAACGATATTCAGTGCCATGCACAACAAGGGGGTGCGCAGATCCCTGCGGATGGTCCTGTCGATGGCAATTGCTTTGCTTGCCTGCATGGGCGGGCCGCGTCAGCTTCTGATTCTGTATCTTCCAATGGCCTTCTGCGCATTCATTTTAACGGCATTAGAGGTTCGGGGAAATGGTTATCGAGAATATCGCAAATGGGGGGTATTCTCTTTGGCGGCTGTCCTGAATCTTGCCGCGGGATGCATCGGATATCTGCTCAACACGAAATTTCTCTCCAAAGCTTATCATTTCATGGTCTGGAATGGCCTTTCTTACAAAGCATTTGACTGGAACAGCTTTCTGACTGTCCTGAATGGTTTCCTCGGGACATTCGGATATGTCCCCGGACCCGTAGGAAAATATACAGCTACGAATCTGATAGCTGGTATTGTTTTTCTGATGACAGTTATTGCGATTATGTATGCATTTAAAAATCGTGCGGCGGTTTCGGAGGAGTACTTCCTGCTTGCGGCATATTATGTCTGTGCCGTGGTGATTTATCTGCTGCTGTACTCTATGACGGACATGGCATACCTGGGCCGCTACAATGTTCCGGTCGCTGTTTTTTCTTATGTACTGATCGCCATGTGGATTGCGGAAAAACCGTGGACGAAGGTGCGGAAGGATTCTGTTTTTGCGATGTATGCAGGGTTATGCCTGCTCAGCGGGATTCTGTCATATCATTTCATGCTTGCTTCGTTCAGCGAAACAGATTTTTCCAACGAAAATGAAAAAGTATCCCAGATTGTCCTGAACAAAGGATACCTTACCGGATATGCCACCTTCTGGCATGCGAACATTATTACAGAGTTCTCGAACGGGCGAGTTGACATGTATGATTTTGGAGGAAACGCCAATCAGGATCTGGATCTCTCGGAATGCAGAAATGTAAATGATACCTACAAATGGCTGCAGCTGGTCAGCCATGATACGCAGAAACCGGAAGGAAAGGTCTTCCTGCTGCTGTCTGCGAATGAATATGACACCTGTGTCTGGAAAGAGGAGCTGACGGATGATTCGCTGATTTATTATTCGGATAATCTGCGTGCGTATGGCTTTGACAGTTGGAACGATATGCAGAGGACTCTGGGGAATGGGGAATAACAGTTCCTGCAGTGTGGATGTGAAAACATCCACACCCCGCCCCGTCACACCGGCAGCGCCGCAAACGCCACCGCCACAACCAGCGCGGGCAGAAGATTTGCGACGCGGATTCTTTTGTCAAAGAGCAGGTTCACACCGACACAGAATATCAAAACAGACCCCACACAAGACAAATTCGCCATCGCAGTGTCCGTCATAAACGGCAGCAAAACACGCGCCAGCAATGTCATTCCGCCTTGCAGCAGCAGTACCGGCACGGCAGAAAAAGCACATCCTTTCCCCATCGACGCCGACATTACCAATATTATAATGAAGTCCATCAAAGCTTTGGAAATCAGAATCGAGTGGTCGCCGTACATCCCGTCCTGAATGGATCCGATGACAGCCATTGCGCCGATGCACACGGTCAGCGAAGCCGTGACAAACGCGTTCACAAAATTCTGATCTTTCGAATTCCCTGTCTTTTTCTTGAGCCATTCACCGAAGCGGTTGAATTGTTTTTCCAGATCTATGATCTCACCAATCACGGCGCCGGCCGCAAGGCTGACGACCATCATGACGGTACCGTGCGTAGACAGAGAGCTGCCGCTGAGCCGCAGCATTCCTGCCATCGCGCCGCCGATTCCCAGAAACAAAACAGCAAGCGCATTTGCTGTCATCATAGAATCCTGCACTCTGGACGGAATCCGGCTGCCTGCGAGACAGCCGATAAGACCTGCCGCGACGATGGCGGCTGCGGGCGCGGGTCGACTGTCCGCAAGAATTAGCGCACGATATTCTTCCTGCGAAACAAAAGCAACTTATGGATGGCAGGAATGTCAGAGCATGAATTCGGTTCAGCTATCTCACGCAGCTGTCGTACAGTCTGTCACGGGGCTGTCACGGGCGTTCTCGGATTACAACTCAGCGAACCCACAGCCTCATAAAAACAAGCATATCGATAAACGATAATTTTATATTGAAAAACAATCATCCGCATGCTACACTACTCGTAGCTTGCAGAGGATTTTTGCGGAGGATTTTCCTTTTTCCCTCCGCTCACTTCTCCTTTTTGCGGAGGGTTTTATGACGAAGAATGAAATCGACACCCCGGTTTATGATACCCGGAACATACGCATCACAAGGATTTGTGTTGTCATCCTGCTGGTCATCTGCGCGGTCATGCTGGTGCGCGGCCCATGGCTGACGGCTGCGTTCGTGCGCGGCATCCATGGCAGGGACTTCCTGCTCTCTGATAAGCCATACGCCTTTGGTGTGACAATTACGATCGGATATATTTGCGGAACCCTGGCGCTTGTCATGCTCATTATGATGTTCCGCTTTTTGGGGCGGCTTGCGTTGGGAAATGTTTTTACGAGGCAGAACGTGCAGACGCTCTACCGGATCAGCCTTTGCTGCATCTTTGCGGCAGGGGCCTGCATTATCATGGGGATTTTGAGCTATTGGATATTCGGCGCGCTTGCGGCGGGAATCTTGTTTATGGCTCTGATTGTGCGTGTCGTCAGAGATGCTTTTGAGCGCGCCGTTTCAATGAAAGACGAGCTGGACTATACGATCTGAGGTCTGAACATGGGACAAATCTACGTAAATTTGAATGTGATGATGGCCAGACGGGAGATCAGCGCCGGCGAACTTGCCGAGAAAATCGGAATTACCCCTGCCAATCTGTCCATCCTCAAGAATAATAAGGCAAAGGCAATCCGCTTCTCAACGCTGGAAGCGCTTTGCCGCGTGCTCGACTGTCAGCCCGCGGATCTTCTGGAGTATCGGGAAGATGCTGCACAGTCGGAGTCTTAAATATGATATGGAGAATTCAATTATGAATACCGGCAAAACAAACGCCACCGAACCCATCCTCTTCACCGCAGCTCTTCTAAGTTATCCGATTGCCTATTTCTATATCCGCGCGCTGTTGTTTAATAAGAGCATCGGAACGCCGGGAATCCGGATTCCTTCGGCACTGCTCTTTACAGTCATATTCATGGCCGCAGTAGAAGCAGTCAGCCGCCTTGCGCGGCACGAACGCGCGGGCAGTACGTCCCGGGAGCATTTATTCTGGGGCGTAATACTGACCGCGCAGAGTGCAGCACTTGCCATCCATGGCATGCACTCCGGATCTCTTGGCATCTGGCAGATTTTCCTATGGCATATGACCGCGATTTATTACACGGCAGTTTGTACGGATATGCTGGCTGCCGGCTGTACAAGCGTTTTCCTTCCGATTGATGTTCTGACACAGATGTTTGCGGTGCCGGCGATGAATGTCCTGCTGCGCATCAGGAGCCTGATCAAGGGTATTGCCAGACCATTCCGCGCGAAACGCAAGCCGTCTGTTCCGGTTGTTCTGAGTATCGCTGCGGCCGTCTGTGTGGTTATGTTCGCGTGGTCGCAGCTTGCTGCGGCAGACCGCAACTTTGGACAGATTGGAAGTTCGTTCTTTGAAGGAATCGGCAGGTTCTTCCGGCAGTTATTCCGCGGCAGCCAGACGCCCGCAATCCTGCTCTCAATTCCGGTGGGCTGTTATCTGTTCGCAATGGTTTGCGGCAGTCTGGTTATAAGCGGACGCAGACTGAAAGTTTCCGAGGATAACTTCCGCGATAACATGGAGCCCATGCGCCGCGTCCCTGCTTTCAGCGCGGGTATCGTTATGGGCGCGCTGACTGCGGTTTATGTGATTTTCTTCTCGCTGCAGGCGGCAGAGCTTTTCCTGATTCTGACGCGCAGCGGAAATCCGGGGCAGGTGCTGTCAGCACCGTCCGCTTCGGAGTTTGCGAGAAACGGGTTTCAGGAGCTGTGCAGGATACTGATTCTGAATTTTTGTGTTCTGGGATTTTTCGGATTTTTCCTTGATACAGAGCATGGTAAGAAGCAGAATCCCCTGCGCAAAAGAGGCGCGCTTCACCTGCTGACGGGTGTTTTTGCGCTCAGCGGCATTGGCTTTACGCTTCTGGCAATCCTGAAAATATATGTATATATTCACCTGTACGGATTCACGGCGCGGCGCGTACTGTCCTTCTGGTTCGTGGCGACGCTCCTGATTGTCAGCGTGCTTGCGCTTGTCCGGATTTTCAGAAAGTACCATGCTGTCCCGGCTGCCGTATTCGTAATGGCGGCATCATTCGCGATATTTGTGCTGTCCGATGTCGACGGCGGGATTATTCACGGAGAAATCAGCCGTTATGAGGATGGGCGGGATTCATATCTTGCGATGACGGAGCTGGATGGCTGCGGATTTACGAACAGGCGGGATCTTGCAGACAACACGAAGCGCCTGATCGATGCGGGATGGTTTACGGGAATGGTGAGACAGGATGAGGATGAGGCGGAACAACGCTGCACGATTTATGATGTGCAGAATTTGTATACACGGCAGATCTGGTACAAGGAAGATGGCACAAGACTGTACGCAGATGAACTGGGATCCTATGCCGGAGCTGTTTATGCGGAGATGATTCCGGGGGAAGAAGCGGAGTCTTCGGCAGAAGAGGCAGGGCAGGAACAAAAGCTTCACGCCGGCACCGCGACACTTCTTCTTACAATCAGAAAAGATGGCGTAGTGACAAGCGCGAAGCTGATCCGCTGATATCATCTGACGAGGCCGCAATGATCCGGTGCCTGTGCAGCAGCTATTTCTTCGGCGCCGTCTGCTGATTCTGCCGCTCGGCCAGAAGCCGGTGCAGACTCCCGGAAATGTAGAGGTAGCCGAGAATTACGACGATCATCATCAGAGAGAACATACCGAGCAAAACAAGTATAATCCGGACCGGAATGCTGCGCGTTAGGAAGGTCCTGATAATCTGATCCAGAGCGATGATGCCGAACAGCATCAGATAGTAGAATCCGATTACACCTGCGATCTGGGCAGCAGACTGGACAGCTGTGTTTTTAAATGTGTGTGACATGGAGTAGAAATAGAGAAAATATCCTGCAAGACCTAACAGGCCTGTCCATGACGGCGGATAAATGTCGGAGACGGGAGTGGGTTTGGGCACCGGTACTTTGAGCTTGCGCAGAACAATGAGCGTGATCTCATAGATAATGAAACCTTGCAGCGCTCCGGTAAAGCCAATGGCAACCATCATAATCCGCTTGATCATGGCGCCGGACTGCAGCTGTTCAGGTAAGGCAACCTTACCGCCATAGACTTTATCGAACATCTGCTGGAACATGGTCTGAAATTCTTTAACATCGGTATCGATGCTGACGCCTGTCAGCTGTGCGATGACCAGAATGCTGATCAGCTCGGACAGCATGGCCAGCAGCATCGTTAACAGAAGCGTGCGGTTCAGATCTGCCTTATGATATAACCGGTCACCCAGAACGAGGCCGATGAAGGCTGCACTCACCGCATAGAAAATGGAGGTGAATGTTCCGAAGAAAAAGGAAATCAGGCACATGCACACAAAGACAATAACTGCCTGCCGCCTCCCGTAGCGGACCGTGTAGGCCGCGATCGGAATCGGAAGGACATAGCTGAGGACGCCTTCCATAAAGCCGCCGGTATAGCGGTTGATCAGCAGAAAGACACCGAAAACCGCAACCAGCATGGCACCATAAGTGATTTGAAGAGTTTTGTTTTTTGTATTCATGAGCTTATTTTAGTGAGAAGCGGGAATTGACGCAACCGGGTGTGGCATTTTTTTAAATTCAATGTGGATATCTGCTCTGATTTGTGGTATCTTCGTGGAGATACAGATTGTATACACGTATCCGAAACGGCACAGTTTTGAAGGAGCAGATTATGAAAGCATACAAAGAGATGACCACGGAGGAGCTCGCGACAGAAATCGAAGCTCTGAAGAAGGAGTACAGACGCTATCTGTCCATGGAATTGCAGTTGGATATGAGCCGCGGGAAGCCGTGTTTTGACCAGCTGGATCTTTCGATGGGGATGATGGATGTTTTGTCTTCATCAGCGGACCTTTCCTGTGAAGACGGAACGGACTGCCGCAATTATGGTGTGCTTGGCGGCATCCGCGAGGCGAAAGTCCTGATCGGGGATATGATGGAAAACAACCCTGACAACGTCCTGATCTACGGAAACTCCTCGCTGAATGTCATGTATGATCAGATTTCCCGCTCCTATACACATGGGGTCATGGGAAATACTCCGTGGTGCAAGCTGGACAAGGTCAAATGGCTTTGCCCCGTACCCGGCTATGACAGGCATTTCGGAATCACGGAGTATTTTGGCATCGAGATGATTCCGGTGCCGATGCAGCCGACCGGTCCGGACATGGATATGGTAGAGGAACTTGTCGCAAGTGATGAAGCGATCAAGGGCATCTGGTGTGTTCCGAAGTATTCCAACCCGCAGGGATATTCCTACAGTGATGAGACGGTACGCCGTTTTGCCAGATTAAAGCCGGCTGCCAAGGACTTCCGGATTTACTGGGACAATGCGTACGGCATCCACCATCTGTATGATCATGATCAGGATTATCTGATTGAGATTCTTGCGGAGTGCAAGAGAGCCGGCAACCCGGATCTGGTCTATAAGTTTGCTTCTACTTCGAAGATTACTTTCCCCGGCGGAGGTATCGCGGCGCTTGCAACATCGCCGAACAATCTGGAAGACATCAAGAGGCAGCTCCAGCATCAGACGATCGGATATGACAAGATCAATCAGCTTCGCCATGTGCGCTTCTTCAAAGATATTCATGGAATGACCGAGCATATGAGAAAGCATGCGGACATTATCAGGCCGAAGTTTGAGGCAGTTGAAAAGATTTTTGATGAAAATCTCGGCGGCCTCGGTATCGCATCGTGGACAACGCCGAAGGGCGGATATTTCATCAGCTTTGACGCGATGGAAGGCTGCGCAAAGGAGATCATCGACAAGGCAAAGAAGGCCGGTGTCAAGATGACACCCGCCGGTTCCACATGGCCTTATCACAATGATCCGCATGATTCGAATATTCGTGTCGCTCCGACTTATCCGCCGCTCGAGGACCTGAAGACAGCGGCAAAGCTGTTCTCGGTCTGCGTGAAACTTGTGTCCGCGCAGAAGCTGTATGAGGGATCGAAGGCGCAGTAACAGGCGCTCCTCAATTGAATAAGGCAAGTATGCCGCCCGGTTCTTTGTGGCCGGACGGAAAGACAAACGCCGCATCACTTTTGCTGTATGGCAGCAGGAGTGGTGCGGCGTTTGCGGTTCGCGCGGCGATTCCCCGGCGCGGCGTGGCGAGACTGCAAGCCGGTCAGATTGGCCCGGCGTGGCTTGCTTTATGCAATACGCGCGCCGCGATGCGAACTGCATGAAAAATCCAAGATGAATTGCGCGGCGCGGGCCGTATTGCCTGAAAAAGCGGGAAATCTATGCAATATGAAGCCGCGCCGCTGAAATGCCTTTAAAAAACTATGCAGAAGAGCAGGCCGCGCCGATATTGCATAGAGCCGCAGTAGTCTGCAGAAGAAATTGCCGTATGCCCGGCGCGGTGCGGCCAGCCCCACCTCCAAATCCTATCAATCTGCCTAAAATTTCAAATAAGATATTGCGTTTTATCATCAATAATTATAAACTAAACATAGTAACTATTATTGATAATGTAATAAAATGGAGAATTTCAATAGTTAACACACAACTGAACGAAATGAAAGTGACAAATGCACAATAGCTTGGGGTAAAGGAGAATTCGGGCATGTTATTTCAAACGACACAGGAACACGAGGAACTGCGGGCAAAGATCCGTGCTTTCGCGGAGGCGGAAATCAAGCCGGTCTCCATGGAGCTGGATCAGACGAACACCTTTCCGGATGAGATCGTCCGAAAGCTCGGGGAGAACGGATGGATGGGTATCCCCTATCCGAAGGAGTACGGCGGCGCGGGGCTTGATGTCATCAGCTACGCAATCGCGGTAGAAGAGCTGTCCAGAGTGGATGGCGGGGTCGGCGTTATTTTGTCGGCGCATACGTCCCTTGGAACTTACCCGATCGCGGCCTTCGGAACGGAAGAGCAGAAACGCAAATACATGGTTCCTCTTTGCAAAGGAGAAAAACTCGGCGCATTCGGATTGACCGAAGAGAACGCGGGATCGGACGCGGGCGGCACCGAAACGACAGCGGTTGACAAAGGTGATTATTATCTGCTGAACGGCGGAAAGATCTTTATCACGAATACGCCGAAGGCGGACATATACATTGTTTTTGCGGTGACGACACCGGAAATCGGCACGAAAGGCATCAGCGCATTCATAGTCGAGAAGGGCTGGGAAGGATTCACGCCCGGCGAGCACTACGACAAGATGGGAATCAGGTCATCAAGTACAGGCCCGCTCACGTTCAACAACGTGAAGGTGCCGAAGGAAAACCTTCTGGGCGAAGAAGGTCAGGGCTTCAAAATCGCGATGGCCACACTCGACGGCGGACGGATCGGAATTGCTTCACAGGCGCTTGGCATTGCGCAGGGCGCGTATGAGGATGCGCTCGCTTACGCGAAGGAAAGGGTGCAGTTTGACAATCCGATCGGCGTCAATCAGGGCATCAGCTTCAAGCTCGCGGATATGGCAACCAAGCTGAAGGCGGCAAGAATGCTCAACTACTCTGCGGCTGAAATGAAAGAAAACCATCTGCGCTACGGCAAGGACGCCGCGATGGCGAAGATGTACGCGTCCGACTCGGCGCTTGAAATCTGCAATGACGCGCTGCAGATCTTCGGCGGCAGCGGTTTCCTCAAAGGCATGCATGTCGAGCAGGCTTACCGTGACGCGAAGATCACAACAATTTATGAAGGCACAAACGAGATTATGCGAGTCGTCATCAGCTCGTACATTCTCGGCAAAATCGGTAAGGCGCACCACGAAGGCTCCCGCAGAGAAATCAGGAAGCCTGCGCCGATCACCGGAATCCGGAAGGGTATTATTTTCCGTGACGGTGACGCGGGCGCGCAGGTGGAGGCGCTCGTGGATGCTTTGAAGAAGGACTATGATTTCAGCGTAACTATTCCGATGGATACGCCGATCACGCAGGCGGCGCGCGTGGTTTCGGCGGGCCGCGGCGTCGGAGAGCGGGAAAACATGCAGCTCATCGAACGTCTTGCCCGCGCTGCAGGCGCGGCGCTCGGCTCTTCGCGGCCGGTCGCGGAGACACTCAAATATGTGCCGATGGACCGCTATGTCGGCATGTCCGGACAGAAGTTCACCGGAAATCTGTACATTGCCTGCGGTATTTCCGGTGCAAAACAACACCTGAAAGGCATCATTGAAGCCTCCACAATTGTGGCGATCAACAAGGACCCGAATGCGCCGATCTTTAAAAACTGTGACTACGGTATCGTCGGCGATCTGAATGAGGTTATACCGCTTCTGATCGACGCTCTTGGCGGTGAAGAAGACAAGAAGCCTGCGCCGCCGATGGTTAAAATCAAGAGGCCGAAGCTGCCGAAGCCTTCGCCGATCGGCCCCAAATACGTCTGCCTTGGCTGCGGATATGAATATGTGCCGGAGAATGGAGATCCGGCTGCCGAAATCCCGGCAGGAACATTGTTTGAAGATCTGCCGGACGGCTGGACCTGCCCGGAATGCAGCGAGCCGAAGAGCCGCTTCGTGCAGGAATAAGTGAGTCAGAATATGGCGCGGCATGAGCAGGCCGCGCCGTAAACAGGCTGCGGACATGGCAATTCACCACCGGGAGAGCCGGCAGCGCCAGCCCGGCAATATTCATAAATTATAGCGGAGGAAATTATGTATAGTGTACGAAAAGTAACGGATGATCTTTTCTGGATCGGCGGCAACGACCACCGTCTGACATTGTTCGAGAACATCCACCCGATTCCGAAGGGCGTTTCTTATAACGCGTATGTTTTGCTGGACGAAAAAACAGTCCTCTTCGATACGGCAGACTGGGATATCTGCCGGCTGTTTCTTGAGAATCTGGAACATGTGCTGGCGGGCCGGCCGCTTGACTACATCGTCATCAATCACATGGAGCCGGACCACGCGGCAAGCCTGGGCGAAGTGCTGCTGCGTTATCCGGACGCGGCGATCATCAGCACGGAGAAAGCGTTCATCATGATGCGCCAGTTCGGCGTACCGAACGTAGACGAACACACCCAGATTATGGTCGGGGAGGGGGATACGCAGTGTTTTGGCGGGCATACGGTCACATTCGTCATGGCACCGATGGTCCACTGGCCCGAAGCGATGATGACGCTCGACCTCACAAACGGCGCGTTCTTTACGGCGGACGCTTTCGGCTCGTTCATTGCGCTTGACGGGAAGCTGTTTGCCGACGAAGTGAATTTTGAGCGCGACTGGCTGGATGAAGCACGGCGTTACTACACCAATATCGTCGGAAAGTACGGGCCGCAGGTGCAGCGCGTCCTCGGAAAAGCAGCCGCCGTCCTCGATAAAATCAAATTCATCTGTCCGCTGCACGGCCCCGTCTGGCGGGAAAACATTCCCTGGTTCATCGACAAATACGATCACTGGAGCAGGTATGAACCGGAGAACAGGGGTGTTTTGATCGCATATGCGTCGATGTACGGCGATACGGAGACTGCGGCGCAGGCACTTGCCGCCAAAATTGTCGAGCGCGGCATTACGGACGTTACAGTCTGTGATGTTTCGGACACGCATGTCTCATATCTGATCAGCGAGTCGTTCAGGGTGTCGCATATTGTTCTGGCGTCGGTGACGTACAATCTCAACATTTATCCCGTCATGCTGGACTATCTGGAGCATATGAAGCTTCTGAATCTGCAAAACAGAACTTTCGCCATCATGGAAAACGGCTCGTGGGCGATCAAGTCCGGCGACCTGATGCAGGAGTTCATCGAGGCGAATCTGAAGAAGTGCGAAGTGCTGGATACGCGCGTGACGATGGCGTCGTCCCTGCCGAGCAGCAAGGAGAGCGACCTTGACGCGATGGCGGATGTGATTGCGGCGTCGGTGCGCGGAGAAAAGAAGTAAAAGCTGCGCGGCGAGGGTTGCTGGCGTGCAAAGCACTTCGTCGCGACTAGTATTCATACAATACGTGCGCCAACATGTAAATTGCATAAATATTTCAAGACGAATTGAGCGGCGCGGGCCGTATTGCCTAGAAAAGCGGGAAATCTATGCAATACAAGCCCGCGCCATTGAAATGTCGTAAAAAATTTATGCAGGCGAGCAAGTCGCACCGATATTGCATAGAAATATGGTGCGTGCCGTCGCGCAGGTCGTTTCGCCGGGAGCGGGAGCTGTCGCGCAGGTCGTTTCGCCGGGAGCGGAAGCCGCCGCGCAAGCTTTGCAAGAAATGCTTCTTACAAAACCATTGAAATAAAAGATTTGCAAGAAGAAACGCAGGCGCCCGCGGGAAATCTTCTTGCAAATTTCGGATTTAGCAAGATTTGTAAGAAGGGTTTCTTGCAAAATCAGGAAAATTTCGGATATGCAGGAAATTGCAGGCGATGGACAGAAGCATCAATTCATCCAGTTGTCTTGTTTCTCCTTGTCCGGACAATCATATCTGTTTTCTCTCACAACAGCACGAACGATAGCAGGCACGAAAATGACATATTCTGTTTACCTCACTTCATTGATAAAATGCACAAAAAAGATAATATAGGCTTATCGGACATGATGCAAATTAACATCCGATCGGCGTAATATCGTAACGAAGGAGGGCGAACAGATTATGAAAAAGCAATTGGCAATTGGTTTAGCCGCATTATTAGCGGCAGCGTCACTGGCCGGATGCGGCAGTTCATCCGGAAGCGGCACAGCGGCAACTGCTGCAAAGACAGAAGGAGAAGCTGCGGCTGCTGCGTCGGATTCTGCAACATCAGAAACATCTGCGTCAACTTCCGGGCAGGACAGCTCAGATAAGTCGGATGTTACGCTGACGGTTGCCATCTGGGACAAAGGCCAGCAGCCCGGTCTTCAGAAGATTATGGATGATTTCACTGCTAAAACCGGAATCAAGACAGATATTCAGATTACACCGTATAAAGATTACTGGACTATGCTGGAAGCGGCTGCAACCGGTGGAAATCTGCCGGATGTTTTCTGGATGCATACTTTCCAGGTAGCAACTTACGCACAGTACGATGACCTTCTGATGAATCTGTCCGACCGCATCGCGAACGATCCCGAAGTGGATATGAGCAAATATCCGGAAGAATTCGTCAAGGCGTTCCAGAACCCGAACGGCGATCAGATTGGTATCCCCAAAGACAGAGATACTGCGGCAGTCTGGTACAACAAAGATATGTTTGATGAAGCCGGCATCCCGTACCCGACAGCGGACTGGACATGGGATGATTTCCGGGAAGACTGCAAGAAACTGACCAAAGCAGACGGTTCCCAGTACGGTCTTGCCATGAAACCCGGCTCTGATCAGGAAGGCTGGTATGGTACTATCTACGCTTATGGCGGTTATGTCATCAGCGATGACATGAAGAAATCCGGATTTGATGATCCGAATACACTGAAAGGACTGGATGTCATTCAGAGAATTATCGATGATGGCTCGATGCCGCCTTACAGCCAGCAGGCAGACAATGATCCGCTGGCTTTGCAGGAAGCAGGAACTGTTGCCATGACTTTCCAGGGCTCTTGGGCAGCTTCCGAGCTTTCGGTCAATGATTATCTGAAAGAGCATATCGCAATCGCTCCGCTTCCGAAGGGGCCCAAAGGCGCGGTAACAATGTCCAACAGCCTTGCGTGGAGCGGATCTGCACAGTCCAAGCATCAGGATGAAGCCTGGGAACTGATTAAATATCTGACCGGAGAAGAGGCACAGAAGAAGCAGGCGGAGCTTGGCGTTACGCTTTCCGCATATGACGGAGCGAGTGACGCATGGGCAAAATCGCAGCCCGGCTTTGACCTTCAGCCTTACCTCGATGCAATGGATAATGCTGTCCTTTATCCGCACTCCAAGAACACAAATGTCTGGTACACGATGATGAAGGAAAAACTCGTCAGTGTCTGGGACGGTTCTGCAAGAATGGACGACACAGCCAAGGATATCGCAAAAGAAATGAACGCTGATCTGGCAGAAGAGTAAAACACCACAGATTATTTAGCAGCGAAGCTGATCAGAAAAAGTATTCTTGACATTTGATAATTGTCGTGGGAAATGCCTGCCTGCCTTAAGCGGGCAGGCATTTTTCGCGGCAGAACGGCGCCATTACAGCGGCCCGGACAGTCGCCGCGGCAGAACGGCGCACAGTATAGTACGGCAGAATAGCAGGAGGTTTGACATGGACGGTCGCAAAAGACGCGCAAGAAGTGAATTTCTGTGGGGATGGGGACTGATTCTGCCGGCAATTGTCGGATTGATCATCCTCAACATTATCCCGATCTTTCAGACGATTTACCAGAGCTTCTTTAAAACAGGAGCGTTCGGCAGATCCTACGTCTTCATTGGCGCACAGAATTACCAGAAGCTGATTCAGGACAAAGACGTTTTCCTTGCGACGATCAACACGTTTCAATTTGTTTTGCTCGAGGTTCCGGTTTCTATCATTCTGGCACTGATTCTCGCGGTCCTGCTGAACCGGCCAATGAGAGGACGATCTGCATTCCGTACGATCATCTTCGTGCCGATGGTCGCGGCGCCCGCAGCAGTGGCCATGGTCTGGAAATGGCTCCTCAATTCCAAGTTCGGTCTGGTTAACCATTTTTTAAATTCCATCGGGCTTTCGTCTGTTGACTGGCTGTCGGATTCGAAGGTTGCGCTTTTATCGGTCGCGATCGTCGGAATATGGTCTATTCTCGGCTACAACATGGTCCTGTTTCTGGCAGGCCTGCAGGAAATTCCGCATGATTATTACGAAGCATCAGAAATCGATGGCGCCGGCTTCTGGGCGCAGTTTTTCCATATCACGCTGCCGATGATTTCGCCGACGATGTTTTTCGTGATGATCACCAGAATTATCAGCGCGTTCCAGATGTTCGACTTCATCTACATGCTGATCGGCGAGCAGAATCCCGCGCTTCCGCATACGCAGACACTGGTTTATCTGTTTTACAAGCATGCATTCCTGCAAAACAACCGCGGCTACGGCGCGGCAATCGTTGTGTATCTTCTCGGGATCATCATGCTGATCACGGTATTCCAGATGTGGGCGCAGAAGAAGTGGGTTTATTACGCGTGAAGGAGGCGGACAATATATGAACAGAAAAATCAGCCGGGGTGGCAAAATCATCATCTACGTGGTTCTGCTCCTCGTAGCGTTTGTCATGGTTGTTCCTTTCGCGTGGATGATTCTGACAGCATTCAAGACGCAGACCGAGTCTACGCAGATGAATCCGTTTCTGATTTTCCCTACCGCGTTTCGCACGGAAGCTTTTGTGCAGGCGTGGGAAGAGCTGAACTTCGGAAGGCTTTATTTGAACACTTTCGCGATGATCTTTATCCGGATTATAACCTGCGTGGTCACGTCGGATATGGCGGGATATGCTTTTGCGAGACTTAAATTTAAAGGCAGTAAATTCGCGTTCGGACTGGTCCTGTTTCAGATGATGGTTCCGGAACAGATTTTCGTTATTCCGCAATATTTGATGCTCAGCAAAATTCATGCGCTGAACACGATTTTCTCGCTTTGCTTCCCGGGACTTGTCAGTGCATTCGGCGTATTCCTGATGCGGCAGGCATACATGAACATGCCGCGGGATCTGGAGGACGCCGCGCGGCTAGACGGCTGCAATATCGGACAGACGTTTCTTTTCGTCATGAGTCCGCTGACAAAGTCGTCGAAAATTGCGCTGTGTATCTTCACCGCGCTGTTTGGCTACAAGGAACTGCTGTGGCCGATGATCGCCAACACGGATAACAATATGACTACGCTGGCTGCGGCACTTGCCAAAATCAACGGACAGCATCTGACAAGATATCCTGAGCTGATGGCCGCGTCGTGCATCGCGTGTCTGCCGATGATTCTTCTGTATCTGGTGTTCCAGAAACAGTTTATTGAAGGCGTCGCGAATTCGGGCAGCAAGATGTGAGGCGCAGATGCGCGAAAGACAGAATCGCGTCGAAAATGAGGCGCAGTGGCGCTGTCACGAAATCGCGTGACTTTTTCTGTAGGCGCGGGGGCTCATTCCGTTTTCCCTTGAAAAACACTTGGAAAATGTAGACGCGTCTTTATACCCGGAAGCGATGGCAATATCCTGCACGCTCCTGCCGGAAGAAGCAAGAAGGTCACAGGCATGCTGCATCCGCAGACCGGTCAGGAACTCTGAAGGGGAGTTCTGCAACGTATCCTGAAACAGCCGGTAGAGGTAACTGACATCAATGTGAAGCGCGGAAGCGGTCTGCGCGACACTAATCGGCTGTGTGTAGTTTTCGCGCATGAACCGGACGGCGCTGCTTACGTAATTCATACGTTCATAAGTTTCCGGACGTTCTTTCGAGGAGGATTCTCTGCGGCTGGTGCTCACAAGAACGGACAGATACTGATAGAGACTGGAGAGCTGTTTCAGCTCATCCGCGGGGTTTAACGGATCACACTCCAGCATCGTCTGAATGTACGCTGCGTACTGCTCGGGAGCGGCAGCGGCTTTTCGTATAACCCGGTCAGCAGAGAAACCGGCGTCGTGGAGGAACTGTTTTGCCCTGGTCCCGTTGAAACCGATCCAGGCATATCGCCAGGGGTTTGTTTTATCGGCGGTGTAAATATACTCGGTTTTGGGGAGAATCAGAAACATGTCGCCTCTGCCAAGGTGATGGCACCGCCCGTTATAAACGTATGTGCCCTGCCCGGAGAGGATCACATGCAGATGGTATTCCGAGCGGAGTTTGTCATAGAAATGCCCGGGAACACACTGCTCAATGCCGCAGAAGGACAAGAACAGATCGACGTTCTGGTGCGGTATGTTCATATATTCGAGAAGCCCGCTGCGCTTCCAGAAGGAAATCTGCTGTCTGCCGTGCGGCATGATAAATCATCTCCTTATATGCTGTGAAAACATGACAGAGTATACTGAATTCATAAGATATCCTGCTGTCGGTGCGCGGCGGTAGGCAGGACGTGAAAATATTTCTGAAAAGCCGTTGAGAAGCCGGCATAAGTCTGATATCCGGTCTCTGCGGCGATATCCTTGAGTGATTCCTGCGTTGTCTGAATTTTGTGCGCGGCGAGCGTCATGCGGTAGCGCAGAATAAAATCGCTGGGGCTCATACCGTAGCGCTTCCGGAAAAGCCGGTAGACATAGGTGCGGCTCAGACCGCCTGCCTTCGCCAGATTCTGTATCGTAACTGTATCCACATGGCTGCGGATATAATCCAGAAAGAAGTACAGGTAATCGACATCGTTGTTTTCACCGGCACGGGAGCCTTCCTGACTGCGCTGCATATTACATGCCGTCAAAACAGAGAAAAGCTGATACAGCAAAGCCGTGCGCAGAAGTTCGTTTGCCTTTGTCACGTAGTGGATATCCGTAAGCCGGGTGATCAGATCACGGACTTCGTCAAGAGAGTCTTTTAAGTGCGCAGCCGGCGATACATGGAAACCTGCACGGGCAAGGTACTCCTCTGCCATGGTTCCGGAGAAATTCAGTACCGTGACGGAAGTATCCGCGGGGCAGCGGAATATGAAGCTGCCGGCAGAACGCGCAGGCGCATAGAGAATAGTATCGGGTTCGATATTGTACTGCTGCCGTCCGAGACGGACTTTTCCGCTGTTCGTGCACAGCAGGAAAAACGTGTGGGAATCCGGAGGGAACAAGGCTGCGGTCCGAAGAGATCTTATAGGGATCTGGCGGCAGAAATGAATGTAAAGGTCGGAGAGCGCAGAAACGGCTATTCCGCCCGGAACAATGTTTGTTTTATCTGAAGTTTCGTGTGCCATAGGCCGGATTCTGATATGCCAGAGGGGGAATGAAGATGGCAATTATATATTCACAGGAAGCAAAACAGTTTCACCTTACCGGCGGCGGAATCAGTTACATTTTCCGCATCATGGAAAATCACCAGCTGGAGCAATTATATCATGGCCGAATTCTTCCAACAACGGCTGACCTTCGTTACCTTTCGGAGCGGGGGCACCGGGATATGCAGGCAAGTCCGTTTTTTGACAATCCGGATTTTTCACTCGAGCATGTCCGGCAGGAATATCCGCCTGCGAACAGGGGGGACTATCGCCAGCCGGCCTTTGATCTGGAGCGTGAGGATGGCAGCAGAGTCTTTGATTTCAGGTATTGCACGCATCGGATTTATGACGGAAAAGACGGCATACCGGGGCTGCCGGCTGTCTATGTGGAAGACAGGAACGAAGCGCAGACTCTTGAAATAGATCTTCAGGACGACCAGACCGGGACACGGATGACGCTGTTTTATACGGTATTCCGGGATTATCCTGCCATCGCGCGGCATGTGCGTTTTACAGGGGGCAGGGAAACCGTTATGATCCGACGGGCAATGAGCTTATCCGTTGATTATCCTGACAATGACTATAGGATGCTCAGTCTGTGCGGCGCCTGGGCAAGGGAGAGAGCACCGCAGGTTCGGCCGCTGGGATATGGCTTCCAGTCTGTGTACAGTCTCCGGGGATGCAGCAGTCATCAGTTCAATCCTTTTATCGGGCTGCTACGTCCGGAAACAAACGAAGAGAGCGGAGAAGCAATCGGCCTCAGCCTGATTTACAGCGGGGATTTTCTCGCTGCGGCGGATGTAGACAATTTTGACATCACACGGCTGATGATCGGCATTCATCCGGAAGAATTTTCGTGGACGCTGCGGCCGGGGGAATTTTTTGACACACCGGAAGCTGTCCTGGTCTATTCCGATGAGGGGCTTGGCGGTATGAGCAGGACGTTTCATTCGTTATACAGAAAGCGGCTGGCGCGGGGATACTGGCGCGACAGAGAGCGGCCGGTGCTGCTGAATAACTGGGAGGCGACGTATTTTCACTTTAATGAAACGCAGATCCTTTCCATGGCGAAACAAGCTGCAACTCTCGGCATCGAGCTTTTCGTACTTGATGACGGCTGGTTTGGAAGGAGAAATTCGACGACTTCCTCGCTGGGTGACTGGGTTGTAAACCGCGAAAAAATACCGGACGGTATCAGCGGTCTCTCCCGTAAAATCACGGCGATGGGGATGCGGTTCGGTCTCTGGATCGAACCGGAGATGATTAATATCGATAGTGACCTGTACCGCGCGCATCCGGACTGGGTGCTGGGAGACGGGCGTCAGCAGCTTTGTTTTGCGAGGAATCAGCTGGTACTGGACTTCTCTAAAAAAGAGGTTGTTGACTATCTGTTTGACACGCTTCGGCGCCTTTTGGATGATTCGGAAATTTCCTATATCAAGTGGGACATGAATCGATCCTTGAGCGAAGTATATTCTTCAGGGAGTGCGGCATGGCGTCAGCCCGAGACAAAACACCGCTATATTCTTGGTGTCTATCGCCTGTATGAGCTGCTGCGCAGGCGCTATCCGGAAATTTTATTTGAGTCGTGCGCGAGCGGCGGCGCGCGTTTCGACCCGGGCATGCTGTATTATGCGCCGCAGGCATGGACATCGGATGACACGGATGCGGTGGAGCGCGTCCGGATTCAGTATGGAACGAGTATCGTTTAT
>JAQXUQ010000005.1 GCA_029224465.1 Bacillota bacterium
ACATAGACCCCTTAGAGAGTATGAGGTAGATAGGCTTGAGGTGTAAGTGCTGCAAGGCACTGAGCTGACAAGTACTAATCGGTCGGATGCTTATCCTATGTGAAATGCGCGAAGCGCGTTTCATCCGCGAAGCGGACAAACAGCGGAGCTGTTTGCAAGGCGTATGCACGAAGTGCGTACGACCAATGAATGTGAAATGCGCGAAGCGCGTTTCATCCGCGAAGCGGACAAACGGCAAGGCCGTTTGCAATAACTATCATTTGATGTAAAATCTGTATTCAGTTTTGAAGGCACCGGATTTGAAAACGCGTTGCAGAAGCGATGCGTTTTTGTTGTATAAGCCCTGATAGCTCAAAGGTAGAGCACGCGGCTGTTAACCGCGGTGTTGCAGGTTCGAGCCCTGCTCGGGGCGCTTGAAATGCTTATGACAGCATTCACAAGATGCTCCATAAGCGTTTTTTTATCAGATACTTGAGTTAATAGCTCTTGTTTGATATAATATTTAAGCAACATAATAATATGGCTCCGTGGTCAAGAGGTTAAGACATCGCCCTTTCACGGCGGTAACATGGGTTCAATTCCCGTCGGAGTCACGCATGGTGACATAGCCAAGTGGTAAGGCGTAGGTCTGCAAAACCTTGATCGCCGGTTCAAATCCGGCTGTCACCTCGCATGCAACTGCTGTATCGTTCATTCGGTACAGCAGTTTTTATTGTCTTGCATGTACACTCAATTTCTTATCTTTCGCAAAGTAAGAATATAGGTAGCAGCATTTGATACACCAACAAGGATTTCCTCTTGCCTGAAATATTTTCAGGACAGAAGCAGTATGGATACATGATAGTTTCCATCCATAGAAAAATTTGTAATTGCGGGAGAAACGAACTTTCCTCTCTTTGCTGAAATCCTGCATGCGGATGGAATCGTTGGAGCAATTATCACTTGCCGGCAAGAATTGTCTTCCTCCCACATCGAGGAATTGTCCAGCGGAAGGAATTTTCAGCGAGTGCTCTTCTTAAATTTTCATTCCAGAAGATTAACTTGCAGGCAGATGGCAGATTTACGAAAAAGTGAGTCGCAGAGAAGGAAGGCGCCATGTCTGAGTCCTTCTGTACAAACTTTCGTCTCCCCAGATGGCTGCGGTTCAGGCTGATCCATCTGATCCGTGGCGGCAGCAACACATAATCTCCCATCGATTAATGCAATACGCCTCCGCTTGTCTCAGCTGCATAGAATATCCAAGACGAATTAGGAAGATTGACACGGATTGCCTGAAAAACGGTAATTTTAATACAATATGCAATAGGGCACGCGATATGTCTTGAATAATCTATGCAAATCCAAAAATTGCCCCGGCATTGCATGAAACCAGCTGCGCCTGCCGCAAAACAGCTATAGAAACCAGCTGCACCTGCCGCAAAACATCTATAGAAACCAACTGCGCCGGCCGCACCGGCTAACCGCAAAAGCGCCGTAGAAACTGCAGGCGGCCGTGTTGCATCCCATCCGGATCTTAATATTTGTTTAACATTGTCATGCCAGCCTCAAAATATGGTAAAATAATTTTATCTGCACGAAATGACAGGGGTATACAGGGGGAAATCATGGAGCGTAAGATGAAATTCCGCGCATTTGCGGCGGCTCTCGCGGCCGGCGTGATCTGCGCCGCAGCCGTGCCGGCGAAAAGTGTGTCGGCCGTGACAACCACCAGAGTTACGGGGACCGCGGTAAAGGGAACCGAAGCGAACATGCTGTACCTGCAGACAACGCAGGGAACAATGGTGATTGAGCTGGATAAGGGCACTGCTTTCACGGGCTGTTCGGGAATCAGTGTAGGGAAGAGTCTGGCCGCGGATGTATACCGCGGACAGAATGCGTATATGCATGCGACGCTTGTGACAGATGCCGCGAACGGCGCATCCGCCGGAAACAGCGCCTCCAGCACGCCTGTACAGCCGGAGAAGGCCGGAACTGCCGCGACTTCTTCGGTTTACGGGAAAATCAACAAGGAATCGACCAGCGATCTCCTGAAGCTTGATACGCAGGGCGGTCAGATGCTGATCCGCATTGACAGCGGCTGCCAGGTTGAAGGATCAAGACTGCTTCTCCCGGGAAGAGAGATAACCGTCTACGTCTATCGCGGTCAGGACGCATATATGCATACGAACCGGATCACAAACGAGAAGAAGGTTGTCAGGATTACGGTTGACCGGTCACGTACTTATACGGTTTCCGGCACAATTGAACCGGATTCCACCGAGACGACATTGAATTTCAAAACCGATCAGGGGAATATGACGATCAAGCTCGATGAAGATACGGCTGTTTCAGGCGGAGGAGTTATTTGGCCCGGACAGAAAGCCGTTATCACCGCAGCCCGCGGTTCGGATGCGTATCTGCACGCGGTTTCGATCGAACCTGCCGTGGATTCAAAGAATTCTGCCGGAGGGCTCCGCGTTATCGACAATTCGCTTCAGACAGCGGCGACTTTGGATATGCGGTCTGCTTTTACGGTATCCGGAACAATTGTATCCGGAACAACCAGCAATTTAGTGAAACTTTCGACATCAAGTGGTACAATGCTGATTAAAATCGACAACACGACCGATGTCAGCAAGATCAGCGCGCTTGTCGTTGGAAGAACGGCGCAGATCCGCTGCGCCCGCGGCTCGGATGCGTATTTGCACGCGCTGAGCATACAGTATTAACAACCGCTCCACGGCCGGCAATCATACAGCCTGTTCAGACTGGAGATATATACCGTCCGGGATCGGAAATTCAGTTGAGGAAAGGTTTGTTTTTATGCGAAACAGAAAATGGATGATTGTAGCAGCAGCTGCACTGATTGCGACCATGGCGACAGCCTGCGGTTCGAAGGGCAAGTCACAGGAATCTTCTCTTGTAGAGACAATCCCGGTTGATGAGCGCGTAAGCCAGGAGAGCTCGGAAAGCGCAGCCACAGAGGCGAAGACAGAGGAAGCTGCCACCGGTGACACCATTCCCGAAGGAATGTATGCGAGTGAACTGACCGGACTCCCTGTCAGCGAAGACATCAAGGATCAGAGACCCATCGCGGTCATGATTGACAATGATAAGCGCGCGCTTCCGCACTACGGTCTTTCCGAGGCGGATATTGTCTATGAGCTGATGAACTCTACAGCCAACAACCGGATTACCCGTCTGATGGCGATGTACAAGGACTGGGGCAAGATCGAAAAGGTCGGCAGCATCCGTTCCGTACGTCCTACCAATATCCTGCTTGCGCAGGAGTGGGATGCCGTGATCTGCCATGACGGAGGCCCTTTCTATATTAATGATTACCTTTCCCGCTATGGAATTCATTTCTCCGGAACGTTTTCCCGCGTAGATAACGGGAAACCCAGAGAATTTACTGAATTTATTCTTTCGGGCGACTTGGATAAGAACTTCAAGAATTCTTCTTATTCCACGACGTATGATGACCGTAAGCAGCCCGGCGACCACTTCAATTTCACACAGTATGGAACCGAAGTTAATCTGGACGGCCAGGACAATGTCATCGCGGCGAACAACGTAAAGCTTCCGTTTGCCAATACGACACCGGAGCTGAAGTATAATCAGGATACAAAGACTTACGATTATTACGAGTTCGGTAATCTCAGTAAGGACGGCGGCGACGGTAATACGGTTTCGTTCAAGAATCTATTTGTGCTTTCCTGCGATTTCCATCAGTACGACGACAACGGCTACCTGATTTACAATGTTATCAAGGAAGGCGGTCAGGGCTTCTATGTAACCAACGGCAAGGCTGTCCCGATTTCCTACAGCAAGACAAGTGAGGGCGGAATCACCCAGTACTTTGGAGCTGACGGCAATCCGATTGAAATCAATAACGGCAAAACATACATCACCTATGTTCCTGACGACAGCTGGAGCAAACTGACAATCAACTGATTGTTTTATTACAAAACAGCATAGAGAGGGGCTGTAAAGCGGCGGATTGATTGCGCCGCTTCGCAGCCTTTTTCTTTTGGCGGCGGGAAAACGGGGGCAGAATTGTTCTCTGTTTGTTCACAACGCGGAAAAGTGTTTTGTGCTACAATAACGAAGTATTTTTGTACACAGGAGTCAGCTGCAGGAATGTATTACGACAATCAGGGGCAATATGATCCGGACGAAGATTTCTTCGATAACGGGTTTGATGATTATTCAACAATTCCATATTCAGACATACCGGAGCGGCAAAGTGGCGACCGAGTAAAGGAAGAAACGTCTGCAGCGCGCAGGCCGGCTGTGCAGGGCGTCGGCCGTGACAGCCGCGGGAGTGCAGACAGCCGCAAAGGCCGTGGGAACACTGGCAGCAGCCGCGGATCCGCAGACGGCAGCCCGGGGCGAGAAGGCGGAAACCGCGAACGGCTGCGGCAGCGAAGGAAGAGAGAGCGGAAAGCGAGGGAGCGGAAACGCCGCATCCTGATCGCCGCCATCGCGGGCGGTTCTGCCGCCGCGGCGCTGGTAATCCTGCTTTCGGTGCGCTTTGTTATGAGCAGAAATGCCGCGAAGAAGCAGGACGCGCTGCGCGAGACAGCCGCGGCTTCCACTTTGAGCACAGTTTCGGAAGCAGCGCAGGAAGAACAGCTTCCTTCCGATCCCGATGATATGCCGCCGGAGCAGCTCGAAAAGGCGAAAGCGAAGAGAGGGCTTTCGGCGGATGTAGCTTCCTTTGCGCTCGGATACAAATTCAAGGAGACAGGCGCGACTGCGCAGATCCCGCTGACTGACGCCAACTACAAAAAGATGGAGCAGGAGAAAAAGTGGAATGCGGCAATTGCCGCGTCCGCAGCCGGGACGACGCCTTCCGCCGCGGAGGATCCCTCGGAAAGCTCCAGTCAGGAAGAACCGGCAGCCACGACGGGAACAGCGCCCGCAGGAGCGGTCGGTGACGACTATGTAGACAGTGATTACGCGATTCTTGTAAACGCGGACACGAATGAGATCGTGGCAGAGAGAAACCCGCAGGACAAGATCTGTCCGGCGTCGATGACCAAGGTGCTGACTGTTCTGGTGGCGGCGGAGCATATCGACGATTCGAAGCTGCAGGATACGCAGGAAATCACGCAGGACATCACAGACCTTGCGTATATCAACGACGCGAGCAACGTCGGCTACATGCCGGGGGACAAACCGACGGTCGAGGAGATGTTTTACGGGACAATTCTGGAATCCGGCGCGGACGCGGCAATGGGCCTCGCGGATTATGTCGCCGGTTCACAGGATGCTTTTGTCAAACTGATGAACGACAAGCTGGACGAACTGGGGTTGTCCGCTACCTCGCATTTTACAAACGTTGTCGGCCTGTACGATAAAGATCACTACACAACCGTGCACGACATGGCTGTCATTATGAAGGCGGCGATGGAGAATGATTTTGTGCGCAAGGTTATGACCGCGCATACATACACCTGCATGGGCGCGCAGCAGGTATATCCGGAGGGGCGGCTGATCTCGAACTGGTTCCTCCGCAGGATTGAGGATAAAGACACGCATGGTACCGTCCTCTGCGCCAAAACAGGTTACGTCACAGAATCCGGCAACTGCGCCGTCAGCTATCAGCTTTCCAATGACGGCGGGCATTATATTTGTGTAACAGCACTGGCTGCGGGCAACTGGCGCGCGATCCGCGATCACGTGGCCATGTATCAGGAATATACAAAATAATGAAATTCTTTCAGACAATACAGTTTAAGATTCTACTCTTTACGGCCATCGCGCTGACGGTGCTGCAGACCGTGCGCTGTGCGGGACAGATTATCAGCTATCCGCAGGTTTCGATTCCGCTGGAACAGATTTTCGGCGAAGATGATGCAAACCTGAGCGGACTTTCGCGCTCCGGCAGCAGGCTGACCGCGGAGTCCAACCACACCGCGATCACATTTCCGTTTACCGCGGATGTCGGGATCAAGGAGATCTGTTTTGTCACGGATAACGAGAGCAGAATGAACTGCTGGTCCTACCTTTCCCTCAACGAGAGCGGCCGCTACGGACAGGTCATCATGGTTGATGGCAGGAACTATATTACGTTCGATGGCGCGGACAAAACAGACCGCACGAAAACCATCACCTACTCGCCGGTGTCGCTGCGAGGGGTCAGTTTTGACCTGCTTTCGATGACAGTGAACCCTCGCGGGCACTTTATCGCGGTCGCGCTGCGCACCCTTCTGCTGTATCTGGCGGCGGCAATGCTCTTTGAGATTGTCATTTTCGAGCTGGTGAAGAGCCGGCGCCTGAAGACGTCCAGATGGCTGGATACGCGCGCGGTGCTGCTTGGAGGGCTCCAGTTCGCGCTTTCCCTGTACTTTGTGCATCAATATATGATCAGCGACTGGCTGCCATATACGACCGTGTACTGGTTCGCGCTCTTTTTATCGGAGTATTTGTTCATCATCCTTCTTTTGTGGCCGGGGATCAGAAGAACCGGAAAACCTGATAACGGGGAAGAACATGCGGACGAGCGCGCGCTCGTCGTAATGAAGAAAGAACTTGCGCCTCTCCGGATACTGCTTCTGGCGGTTTTTGACTTCGCGATGGTCGAGATCCTGTATTCGGACCAGTTCAAGTTCACGAACATGGAAGCAGCATGGCAGAATCTTGTCGTTTATGCGCTGCTATATCTGGTCACCTATGCTTTGTTTTTCGGAATGAAGGGGCGCAGGTTCGCATGGACAATTCCGACGATCTTCTGGACCGTGGTGGCGGGCGTAAACCACTTTTACTTCGAATTTCGCGGGCAGGCGTTCGAACTGTCCGACCTTACGATGGCGGCGACGGCGAAAAACGTGATCGGTCAGTACCGGCTCGATTTCACGCCGGAGCTTACGTTTGTGACGATTGCGGCGGCCTCTGTTTTTCTGGCGGCGGGGAGTGAAGACAGGCTTGTTTTCCGGAAAAAGAAGGCGCCATGGCTGATCCTTTCGGCAGCCCTTGCCGCAGCTTCCATCTTCTATATTCATACGACGCTGCCCGAGGTCAATCTCTGGAATACGAACCTTGGAACCAAGTATGACGGATATGCGGTTTCGTTCCTGTCGTTCGCCCGCAGGACCCTTGAAAAGCCGGTCCCGGAAGGTTACAGCAGGAAAGAGGCGGAAGCCGTTATCGAAAAGTACGAGAATCCGGAAGAGACGCAGACCGGCAAGGGGAAGAGTACGGCGACGCCGGACGGACAGGCACCGGACATCATCGTGATGATGAACGAGGCCTTCTCGGATCTGCCTTCGATTTACGGGTTTGAGACCAATACCGACGGCATGCCGTATATCCATTCGCTGTCCGGTAAAAACGTGAAAAAGGGATACCTGCATGTCTCGGTATTCGGCGGGACGACGGCAGATACCGAGTATGAGTTTCTGACCGGAAACAGCATGGCCTTTCTGCACGGCGAAGCGGTTCCGTATACGCAGTATATCGGCGACAACATTCAGTCTCTGGCAAGACTGTTAAAGGCGAAGAATTATTCCGCGACGGCATTCCATCCGTTCCTTGCTTCCGGCTACAAACGGTATAAAGTATATCCGCTGATGGGGTTTGACAAGTTTATCAGCTCCGACGACGGCCTTCCGTATAACAGCACAATCCGCTCGTATATGAGCGACGACGCGGATGTGGACAACCTGATCCGTCTGTACGAGGAACGGGACAAAACAAAACCGTTCTTCCTCTTCAACGTCACAATGCAGAATCACGGCGGCTATAATACGGAGCAGAGCGCGGTCGACGTGACGGTCAATCCGACAGATGAGAAGCTGCAGCTTCCGCAGATTCAGGAATATCTTTCGCTGATTATTCAGTCGGATGCAGCGTTCAAAAAGCTGACCGATTATTTCGCAAAATCGGACCGCAAGGCCATCATTCTGATGTTCGGCGACCATCAGCCGGGAATGAATGACAGCGCTTTCAAGGCAATGGACCCCGCAATGTACGAAGAGGGTGCTTCGCTGGAAGAAAAAGAGAAGAAATATACCGTGCCCTACGTAATGTGGGCTAATTATGACCTGCCGGAAGGAGAGCTGCCTCTGACTTCGCCGAATTATCTGCGTTCTTTCCTTCTGGAAAACGCGGGACTTTCGGAGAGCGCGTATGACCGGATGGTCAGCTCGGTGCGGAAGGATTATCCTTCGCTGAACGCTTTCGGTTTCACGGACAGCGACGGAAAACTGCACAGCGTATCGGAACTGGACAGCGTGCCGGAGCTTCTGGATTATAAGAAAGCCGCATACTACAATCTGTTTGAGCACGGCAATGTCAACATGGATTTATTCAAGTAAGCCGGGCAGCGGACTGCATTGTGGCCGGCACGGAAGTGCCGCCGGGAGCGTGGCAGGCCCTGGAGCCCGCGCGTAAGCACCGGCGGGAATGCGGCAGGCACGGCTGCCCGCGGGGAGTGCCGCCGGGACGGGCGGTTAAGAAAGGAAAAAACATGAAGAAGATCGCAAGTTTTACGGTAAATCATCTGAAACTCGAACCGGGCATTTATGTATCCCGGAAAGACCATTTTGGCAATGTAACGCTGACAACCTTTGATCTGCGGATGACGGCACCGAACAGAGAACCTGTCATGAATACGGCAGAGCTGCATACGATCGAGCATCTGGGCGCTACATTTCTTCGTAACGATCCGCAGTGGATGGACCGCGTGGTCTATTTTGGCCCCATGGGCTGCCGGACCGGCTGCTATGTGATTCTCGAGGGAGATCTGGAATCGCAGGATATTGTGGATCTCATCACAAGAATGTTTGAATTCATCCGTGACTTTGAGGGCGATATTCCGGGCGCCGCGGCAAGAGACTGCGGCAATTACCTGGATCAGAATCTTACGATGGCGAAGTGGCTCGCAAAACGCTATCTGGATCATACGCTGTATGGTATTACGAAAGAGCATCTGGTCTATCCGGAGTAATTTATGAAAGATGTTTGTATTTATCATATCGCGGAGCAGTTCCTGTTCGAATACTACTGCCGGCCCGGCGAATACAGAATCTGCGAAGAAGACCATGCCGGAGAGCTGTTAAAGAAAGGGCTTGCGCAGGAGAAGCGCGGCGGTCTGATGGGGGCTCTGCAGAGCTACGAAAAAGCGCTGGCTTTCAATCCCGTCAGCACGCAGATTTATTTCCGACTGATCAGCGTGCATTTCCGGCTGGGACAGCTGGAGGAGCTGTTTTCCCGAACGAAAGAAGTCTATCCGTATCTTTCGACAAAGGCCGAAATGGCGCAGTATTACCGGTGGCTCGGATATTATTATCTTGAGAAGTATCAGCCGGAGCTGTCGGCGGCGCTCTACAGGTACAGCACGTTGTTTTCAAAGAGCGCGCAGGCGGAGGAAGAAATCCGGTATCTAGAGGCGGCGATGGACCGAAAGCTCGCTGATGATTCAGAGTGTGAACTGCAGAAAAAACTGCAGAAAGCCGGCATTCCGGTCACCGCTTCCAATGTGACGCTGGCACTCCTTTACAGAGCGGGGCAGGAAGCGCTGCAGCGTGCGGAGGACGCGGCGAGGAAGCAATTACCGCGGCACGCGATCGGAGCGGCGGGTGAGAATGGAACTGCCGCGCAGCATGTGAATGACACAGCCGGGAAGGATGAGACTGCCACGGCAAAACACTGGCGGCAGCAGGCGCTCGACTGCTTTTCGATGATTTATGATCTGACGGAAGACGCACAGATCAAAGAAGAGACGGAAGCGTTAACCCGCATGGATCTCTCCTGAAAGTTCAAAGCCCTTTTTCGCAGCGATGACGGCAATGATTTCATTGATGACCGCCGCTGCCTGCACGCGCGGCAGCGAAAGCGGCGGAAACGACCGCAAAAGTGCCCAGTGACTGTGAGAGCGTTGTAAGGATCAGTGCACAGCCGTAGGAGCGGATCTGCGTCCAGATGAGCTCGGTTCCGAGCATCAGGCCGAAAGCACACTGCATCCAGATAATCGTGATCTTATACCATTCCGTAGAAAGGATCTCTTCGGACAGAAGTGAAAGCCCGTAAGGACCGAGCAGCATACCCGCGATCAGCCAGCCGAGAATTGCGGGCATTTTCACTTTTGAAATCAGTCTTCCTGCCATTGCCGCGAGAAACAGCACTGCCGCCCAGCGAAGAACTAAAAGAACTGTATTCAATTCAAGTCACTTCCTTTCAAGAATTCCATTGAAGAAGATATCCAGCATCACTCTGCTTCCGTCTTCATGCTTTTCTATGTCTGTCTCATTGTTTTGCAGAGCTGCCATGCCGGCGTTTAAAAAATCCTGCAGACGGTGAAACAGGAGCGTAGCCTGCTCTTCGGTCAGATCTTTCCGAAGGCGTCTTCCCGCGAGAATCCGGAGGAAGCAGGCGTCATTGAAAGCGTCGAAATCCATGCGGATTCTGCGGATTTCATCGAGCAGCTTCGGCGGCGGAATGATTACCGCGCCGCAGAAAATGCGGGCGTAATCCGCGTGCTCATGAAAGAAATTCAGACGGATTTTAAAATAAAGATTCAGAAGAGCATCGCCGCACATAGACTCCTCTTTCAAGGAAGCGGATCCCGCAGAGGACATCATTTCGTTCTGCAGGACTGCTGTCAGTGACTGAAAACATTCCTGAACGCAGGCAAGATACAGCGCTTCTTTGGATTCAAAGTAATGGTAGATGATCCCTTTTGATATGCCGCCCTGCTGACAGATGGTGTTCATTGACGCAGCCTCATAACCGTGCAGAGCGAATTCATGAACCGCGCTGTCCATAATTTTTCTTCTTGTCTGCCTGTTCTTTTCATCCCGCCGCATAATATGCTCCTTCAATAGATAAGATCTCCGGTGAAAACAGCTGTTGAATTACGTTTATCTTCCGTTGACATAACGGAAGACACATGCTAATGTTGTAGCCACAACGACTACAACAGCTCTGCGGCAAAGGCAGCATGTATAGCCAAAATCCGGCCCGGCAGCTGCGATCCGGCCTGCAGGTTCAGAATCCGGGCAGCAGAATCAGAAAGAAGGCAGAAATGTTTTCCAGCAAACTGGCGACGGCAGTTCATATTCTGCTGTACATCGAAGAATACGAGAACGAAGAGAAAATCACCTCGGAGGTTCTTTCAGATACTACAGGAGTCAACGCTGTCAATATCAGGAAGCTCCTGTCGCTGCTAAAGAGCGCCGGCCTGATTTCTGTCCGGGCGGGGATCGGCGGCGCCTACCTAGCAATGCCGCCGGAAGATATTTCTTTGCGCATGATTTTTAACGCAGTCGAAGAAAAGGACGCGGAACTTTTCCGCATGCATGAGCATCCGAATGTGAACTGCCCGGTCGGCCGGACAATCAAGACTGTGCTGGATGGAAGGCTGGGGCTGATCCGGAAAGACATGCTGGACGAAATGGATCAGGTGAAGCTATCGGAGATGTTCCGCGATATGAACGCACGGTTGGAGAAAGACAATGCGGCGGCGCAGGAAAGACAGTAAGAAAGCTTGGAAAAGGCAGTAAGGAAACGAAGACGGAAGACGAAATCATGAAAGTGTCAGAACAGAGAATTGATTTTACAACAGGACCGATCGTAGGACCGCTCCTTCAATTCGCGGGGCCGGTTCTTCTTGCGCTGTTTCTGCAGGCAATGTACGGCGCGGTCGATCTGCTGGTCGTAGGGAAGTTCGCGAGTCCGGCAGACGTATCCGCGGTTTCCACCGGCTCCCAGATTATGATGACGATTACGAATCTGATCAGCAGCCTCTGCATGGGAATGACCATTCTGCTGGGACAGAAGATCGGAGAGAAGAAGACAGAAGAAGGCGGCAGAATTGTCGGGAGCGGGCTGCTTCTCTTCTTGTCTGTCGGCGTTGTTTTAACGCTGCTGATCCCGCCGCTTTCCCCGAAGCTTGCGGTAATCATGCATGCGCCGCGGGAGGCTTTTGACCTGACAGCGCAGTATATCCGGATCTGCGGCGCGGGTTCGATTGTCATTATTGCCTATAACCTGATCGGCGGCATTTTCCGCGGCATGGGAGATTCCAATACGCCGCTTGTGACAGTCCTGATCGCCTGTATCTCCAATATCGCCGGCGATCTCCTTCTGGTCGCGGGCTTTCATCTCGGAACACGCGGCGCCGCAATCGCGACGGTAGCCGCCCAGTTGATCAGCGTCGTCATCTCCTGCGCACTGATTTCCCGGAAGACACTGCCGTTTGAATTCCGCCGGGAAAGCATCCGGTGGGATGGAAGAATTGTCCGGAAGATTCTGTTTCTGGGGACGCCGATCGCCCTGCAGGACCTTCTGGTTGGCATCTCGTTCCTTGTAGTTCTGGCCATTGTCAATTCGATCGGCCTTACGGAGTCCGCGGGCGTTGGCGTTGCCGAAAAGGTCTGCGCGTTCATCATGCTCGTGCCTTCGGCATTCATGCAGTCCATGTCCGCATTTGTCGCGCAGAACCGCGGCGCCGGTAGGACAGACCGCGCCTTCCGGGGATTCAAATCCGCAGTGGCGATTTCGTTTGCCTTCGGCGCTTTTATGTTCTATCTTGCGTTTTTCCATGGGGATCTTCTCTCCGGCATCTTCGCAAATGACACGGCGGTTATCGCGGCTTCCGCGGACTATCTGAAGGCTTACGGGATTGACTGTCTGCTGACCTGTTTTCTGTTTTGCTTCATCGGATTTTATAACGGGATGGGACAGACCGCTTTTGTTATGGCACAGGGGATCCTCGGCGCGTTCGCGGTCAGAGTGCCTGTTTCCTATATGATGAGCAGATGGGAACCGGTATCTTTGTTCCATATAGGGCTTGCGACACCGTGTTCGACGGTGCTGCAGATTACCTTATGTTTTATCTATTTAACTTTCCTGCTCCGCAGGATGAACACACAGAAAGGATAAAAGATGCATATTTTTGAAAGATTAAACGGGAAAAAGCTTGAAGTATCATATGAAGGCGGCGCACATTACCGCATGACGTATCTGTCAGACAATCAGCTTCGCTGGGAAGCGCTTCATGAGCTGTCCGACGGTGAAGCGCCGCAGGGAACCGAGCCGTACGCGGCACTGGAAGTAACAGACGGAATCTACAATGTGAACTGGGTGGAAGAGGACGGCATGACCGCTTCGCAGATTCTGAATTTCCATACGAATAAGGTCAGTGTTTTCCTTACCTTTGCGGATGAAAAGGCAAGAGGCGGCAGGGACCATGTCCTCCTGCAGGGTAAGTTCCGCATTGCGGACTAAGGAGCAGCAGATGGATTTTGAAATCAGATCATGCACAGAACAGCACCTTGACGAATACGGCAGAATCTATGCGGCAGCGTTCTCCGGGGAGCCATGGAATGACGACTGGAAGGAAGAAGATGCCCGCGTCCATGTACAGGAGCTGCTTGCCTCAGAGCAGGCGTACGGGCTGGAATGCCTTGCGGACGGCAAGGTTGCCGGATTCATTCTGGGAACGTCCATGTTGTTTCACTACGGACGCAGCTTCGAGATCAATGATCTTGCGGTTGATCCGGCTTTTCAGAAAAATGGCATCGCCACGAAACTTCTCGAACAGTGCATTGCCGATGTAAAGGCGCAGGGTATGAAAGATGTGCACCTGATCACGGCAGGGGAAGGAACGCTTCCCGCCTTTTATGCAAAACATGGCTTCCGGGGTGAAAACAAAGTGATCCTGATGGGAAGAGAACTGTAAAATTCAGAGGGAGGAGCCGGCATGGAAATTCTGGAGTATGGAAATAAAGACGCGGAAACTGTTCTGCTGCAGCCCGTGGATGAACATGATCTGGAAAGTATCGACCGGGAAGTCCGTTTGATCCGGGAATATGCAGGCAGGGATTTCCGGCTCGCCGCTTTTCGTGTAGGCAGCTGGAACAAAGATCTTTCTCCGTGGAGCGCGCCTGCCGTATTCGGAAACGAAGATTTCGGTGGCGGCGCTAAAGAGACGCTCTCGCAGATACTGGATTATTGCAGGGAGAAAGACAAGATCTATTCTATCGGCGGCTATTCGCTTGCGGGGCTGTTCGCGCTGTGGGCAGTCTATCAGACGGACCGGTTCCGGGGAGCCGCAGCAGCTTCGCCATCCATGTGGTTCCCGGGGTTTACGGATTACATGAAACAGAGAAAGCCCATGTGCAGCCGGATTTATTTAAGCCTTGGCGACAGGGAAGAACGTGCCCGCAATCCCGTGATGGCTTCCGTCGGTGATAGAATCCGGGAAGCCGCAGGCATATTGCAGGAGCAGAAGATCGACAGCACACTTGCGTGGAATGCCGGAAATCATTTTAAAGACAATGACCTTCGCACGGCAAAGGCTTTCGCGTGGGTCATGGGACGAGCGGAATAACACAGAAAAAGCGCGCGGCTTCATTCGCCGCGCGCTTTTTTTCAGTCGTAGCTTTCGATGACCTGCGTTACCTTCGGCAGTATCTGGAGCTTTCTGGAAAGCAGACCCTCCTGCAGACTGTGCTCCTCGCCGTCCCTGTCCGGAAAAGCTTCCAGAATCCAGGGAGCGCGGTTGCCGCCCGCATACACGATCGAGCCATTGTCCATAATTGATGTGAAGACGACGACGGAAAGATCGAGCTGCTTCTTCTTTGCAAACGTGTCCACACTGTTCTGGATTTCCGCGCTGTCTTCGCGGAAACGTCCGACCGACGGAACCATGACCTGCGAGATCGAGAGCTTGCAGGATCGGATATCATAAATTTTCATATCCTGCGTAATCATTTCCGGAAGGCTCCGGCCGCTTGTATCCGCCGTGACAGCGAACATTTCATCGGCGAATGTATCGATGTCGAGATCCGCGAGCGCCGCGAGAATGTTGGCGGTCTTGTGGTCTTTTTTCGTCGTGGTCGGCGAATGGAAATTCATCGTGTCCGACAAAATCGCGCCGAGCAGAAGTCCCGCGAGATTCTGCGGAATCGGGATCTGATTCTCACGGAAGATGGTGGCGACAATCGTTGCCGTTGAACCGACAATCTCATTACGGAAAGAAACCGGCTGCGTGGTCGAGAAATCATTGATCCTGTGATGGTCAATAACTTCCAGCACCCTCGCTTTTTCAATTGCGCGCACCGACTGAGAGAATTCATTGTGGTCAACCATAATGATTTTCTTGTTCTCGGAGTTCATGATATGGTAGCGCGCGACATATCTCGTAAGTCGTCCGGAAGGATCGGTGACAGGGTAAATGTGGAAGCGGGAACGCATCATTTTGGCGCCGACATCTTCGGCCAGCTCGTTTGTTTTGAAGCTGACAAGCTTTTTCTGCATGATGAGACTCACCGGCGGGGCAAAATAGATATAACGCGAAGTATTCATGCTGCCGTGTCCGGAAATCATGATCGGGCAGTGATGCTCTTTCGCAAGTTCGATGACGGACGGATCGATGTCCGCTGCCCAGACGACGATCAGAAGTCCCGCGCCCTCGCGCAAAACCGCCTTCTGCGCCTGTGCATCGTCTCCGATGATGACAATCCGGTCGCGTACGTCGTAGCGGCACAGATTTTCAGGCGAGGTCATCGCGATAATGCTGACCTTGCCGTTGAGATGCATTTCGGGATCGTCATAAATCATGCGGCCGTCGATGGTACGGCAGAAGTTTTCCGCGGGTGTCTGCGTAATGATGCTGATATTGTATGCAGTATCGCCAAGACCTACCGCTGCGATGTCCGATTTGGTGACCAGCCCGATGAGCTTCCGGTCATCATCGACGACGCCGCAGTAGGTGTGATTTTCCCGGTTCATCGACTGCAGCGCTTCGAAAATCGTGGTATCCGGCGTAATGTAGGTCAGAGGGTCAAGCTTGATTTCCTCGAGCGTAACCCGGGCGTCTTTGAGGAGCATCGGCTCCTCGAAATGAAACCGCTGCAGCAGATAGCGGGTCTCGGCGTTCAGGGCGCCGAGGCGGCAGGGTACCGCGTGCACACCAAGGGCGCGCTTATAGAACGCGTAGGCAATCGCGGATGCCACAGAATCCGTGTCCGGATGCAGGTGGCCGGTGATATAGATGGTATCTGACGAAGTCATGGTCCTCCTTTTCGTTTCAGAGAAAGCAGCACCGCGCTTACAAGCGGTAGGAGCCGGCAGCGCCGCCCGAAAGACCCGAGCGGAAGATCACCTGCAGGACGCGCGCGAGATAGGCAGTATCCTTTACGCCTGCGGTTTCATACGGAGAATGCATCGCAAGCTGCGGCAGCCCGACATCAACGGTGTTCAGCGAGACATGCGCGTTCGAGATGTTGCCGAGTGTGGAGCCGCCTGCCATATCCGATCGGTTTGTAAATTCCTGGAAGGGAACATCCGCCCTGCGGCAGAACATCTTGAAGAGCGCTGCGCTGACCGCGTCGGTCGTGTATTTCTGGTTTGCATTGTATTTAATAACAATTCCACGGTTCATCACCGGTCGGTTGACAGGATCTGCCTTGCCGGGATAGCAAGGATGGATCGCATGCGCGTTGTCCGCAGAGACCATAAAGCTGGAAGAAACCGCGCGCAGAAGCAGCTCCGTGCCGCCGCCGAGCACTTCGTTGATCCTGCGCAGAACATCTTCCAGAAATGTGCTGTCTGCTCCCTGCTTGGTGCCGCTGCCGACTTCTTCATTATCGAAGACCGCAAGGACCGGAAGCGTTCCCTGCGCGGGCGGGCAGCTGTCATCTGCGGAAGACCCGGACGCGAGAAAGCCCTGCAGCGCCGCGTATACGCACTGGAGATCATCGAGATGCCCGGCCGCAAGATACTCATGATTTGCGCCGAACACGGTTCCCCTGCCCCGTGCGTAGAGGAAAAGATCATCGCCGAGAATATCTTCCTTTTTAACCCCGGCCGCCTGCGCCACAATTTCCATAAAATGCCCTGCGCTTGTCTCGTCGCCAAACAAAGGCATGACATCGTTCTGCACATTGAACGCGTGTCCGCTGTTTGCTTCCCGGTCCATATGGATCGCGAGAGACGGCAGCATCAGAAGATCTCTGTCCACATTCACAAGCCTCGTGGAAAGACCGCCGTTTTCATCCCGCACAATAAGTCTGCCGGCAACGGACAGCGGTCTGTCAAACCAGGGTGCAATCAGCATGCCGCCGTATTTCTCGACATTGAGTTTGACATACGGCCCGGCTTTCACTTCGGGATTTGCCTTGATTTTGAATGACGGAGAGTCGCTGTGCGCCGCCGCGATCATAAAATGCGAATAATCTTCCTGCGGGATCCGGAACGCGATGACAGAAGATTCGTTTCTTATGGTAAAATAGCGCCCGCCCCGTTGCAGCTCCCACTTCTGTGATTCGGAAAGCTCCGTATAACCCGCCGCGTGGAGCGCCGCCCGGATATTGGAAACGGCGTGGAAAGCGGTCGGACTTTTTTCAAGAAAGTCAAGGAGCCCTTTGTTAATATTTTCGAACATCATGCCTCCGTTCTTGTTATTGCTTCCATCTTGTTTATAATGATAACTGTTCAGCCGGAGCTTTGGAATCAAAGGATACCGGCTGACTTAAAAATTGTATCACAGCCTTGCAGAAGGAGGACACAGATTATGCTGGATGAGAAAAGAGTGCACCGTGTTTTCGGTGAAATGGAAGAAAGAGGACTTACGCAGATGATGGTCAGCGACCCGAACGCGATCTTCTGGCTGACCGGGAAATGGATTTTCCCGGGCGAGCGGTTTTTAGGACTCCTCCTTCGCCTGAACCGTCCGGCGGTGCTGTATGTCAACATCCTTTTCCAGTTTGAGGAAGAGATCGGCGTGGAGAAGGTCTATTTCAGCGACACGGATGACATTGTACCTCTGTGGAAGAACGAGATTGATCCCCGGCAGAAGCTCGGCATTGATAAAGTCATGCCTTCGAAATTCCTGCTTATGATGATGGAAAACAACGTCGCCGCAGGTTACACCGGCGGTTCGATCGCAATTGATCTGACCAGACAGGTCAAAGATGAGCGCGAACAGGAGCTGATGCGCAGGAGTTCCAGAATCAACGATGCTGCGATGGAACGCTTTGTAAAGCTCGTCGTCCCCGGTGTCAGTGAAATCGAAATCGCAGAGCAGATGCTGCCGATCTACAAGTCGCTCGGCGCGCAGAAATATTCCTTTGATCCGATTGTATCGTTCGGCGCGCATGCCGCGGACCCGCATCATATGCCGGACGGGACTGTTTTGCAGGAAGGAGACTGCGTCCTGTTCGACGTCGGGTGCGTCGCGGACAATTACTGCTCGGATATGACGAGAACATTTTTCTATAAGAAGGAGCCTTCCGACAGGGACCGTCTCGTTTATGAAACCGTGCTGAAAGCCAACCGCGCGGCGGAGCAGATGCTGCGGCCGGGCATTGTGCTTTCCACTGTTGACAAAACAGCACGCGATATTATCGAAGCGGAGGGCTTCGGTCCGTACTTCACGCACAGGCTCGGCCATTTCATCGGCATTGAAGACCATGAGTACGGTGATGTTTCGCTGGCAAACCAGAGTGTAACACGGGCAGGCAACACACACTCGATCGAACCCGGCATTTATCTTCCGGGAGAAATGGGTGTTAGGATCGAGGATCTGGTGCTGATCACACCGGAAGGGCATGAAGTGCTCAACAGCTATCCGAAGGATCTGGAAGTTATCGGGTAAAGGATTTTGCATGGATATTATCAGCGTCATTACGAAGGAACAGAATCTGCGGCGGGAGCAGGCACAGGCCGTGATCCGTCTGATCGACGAAGGCAATACAATCCCGTTCATCGCGCGATACAGGAAAGAGCAGCATGGCAACATGAGCGACGGGCAGCTGCGCGCTTTTGACGAGCGGCTCCGGTATCTGCGCGCGCTCGATGAAAGGCGGGAGACGATCCTGACCGCGATTGCAGCGCAGGGGAAGCTTACGCCGGAACTTCGTAAGGAGATTGAGGCGGCGATGACTGCCGCCGCTCTCGAAGATCTTTACCGGCCGCTCCGGCCGAAGAGACGCACGCGCGCGATGATCGCGAAAGAGAAGGGACTGCAGCCCCTCGCAGACTATCTTCTTCTGGAGAAAACAGAACTGCCTCCGCAGCAGGAAGCGCAGAAGTATGTGAATGAAGAGGCAGGCATCCCGGACGCGGACACGGCAATTCATATGGCGATGGACATCCTTGCCGAAATGCTTTCGGATGACGCGGCGGAGCGGGCATGGATCCGGGAGAAGACAATGCGGGAGGGAACGCTTGTAACCGAAAAGGCTGACAGATCCGGAAATGCCGCGAGGCAAAACGAAAAGCTCGCGCAAAGAGAAGCGGTTTATGAAATGTACTATGAGTACAGTGAGCCGCTTGCACGAATTCCGGGGCATCGGATACTCGCGGTCAACAGAGGAGAGAAAGAGAAGTTTCTTTCGGTCCGGATAGAAGCTCCGCAGGAAGAGATTGTGCAGCATCTGTACCGCCGCCTGAATCTGCGTAAGACTTCAACCCGTGATGTTTTCCGCGAAAATGAAAAGACCGTGCCGTATCTGCAAGCCGTGGCAGCAGACGCTTATAAACGTCTGATCGCGCCTTCGATGGAAACCGAGCTTCGCGGCGTTCTAACGGAGAGAGCGGAAGACGGCGCAATGACGGTTTTTGCCTCGAATCTGCGGCAGCTGCTGATGCAGCCACCGGTTGAGGGCAAGGTCGTTCTGGGATGGGACCCCGCGTTTCGTACCGGCTGCAAGCTCGCGGTTGTAGACAGGACTGGAAAAGTGCTCGCGACAAGGGTAATCTTTCCGACCGCGCCGCAGAACAAGGTAAAGGAAGCGAAAGAAGAGCTGAACACGCTCTGCCGCAGGTATGGCGTAGATGTGATTTCCTGCGGAAACGGAACAGCTTCCCGCGAGTCCGAGCAGGTGATTGCGGACTTCATAAAGGAATCCGGGCTTCCATTAAAGTACGCGATTGTGAATGAAGCGGGCGCTTCGGTCTATTCGGCGAGCGAACTCGCGGCCGAAGAGTTTCCGCAGTTTGATGTCGGGCAGAGGAGCGCAGCGTCGATCGCGCGCCGCCTGCAGGATCCGCTCGCGGAGCTGGTGAAAATCGACCCGAAAGCCATCGGCGTCGGCCAGTACCAGCATGACATGAATCAGACAAAGCTCGGAGAAACGCTGCATGCGGTTGTCGAAGACTGCGTGAATCAGGTCGGCGTGGATGTCAATACGGCTTCCGCGGCGCTTCTGTCTTATATTTCCGGTATCAATAAAACGACCGCGAAAAACATTGTTGCTTACAGAGAAGTCAACGGCCGTTTCCGCTCAAGGCGCGAGCTTTTGAAAGTGCCGAAACTCGGCCCCAAGGCGTTTGAACAGTGTGCCGGGTTCCTACGTATTACAGGCGGAAGCGAACCGCTTGATATGACAGCGGTTCATCCGGAAAGTTATGAAGCCGCGAAACTGATTCTCAAAGAACTCGGGTATACGCCGCAGGACATCGCGGATGGAAGAACAAGAAAGCTTGGGGAGCACCTCCCGCTGCAGCAGCTATCCCGGGATACCGGACTTGGTGAATATACTTTGCAGGATGTTCTTTCAGAGCTTGCGCAGCCGGGACGGGACCCCAGACAGGACGTGCAGGGGCCGGTCCTGCGGCAGGATGTGCTTTCGCTGGAAGATCTGGAGTCGGGGATGAAGCTGAAAGGAACGGTCAGAAATGTCGTGGATTTCGGCGCCTTTGTGGATATCGGCGTGCATCAGGACGGACTTGTGCATATCTCGAAGCTTTCGGACCATTTTGTGAAGCATCCGCTGGATGTTGTGCATGTCGGTGATATTGTGGATGTGCAGGTGCTTGATGTGGATCGGAGGAAAGGCCGGATAAGTCTCCAGTACTTGTCTCCAGTCCGCAGCGCCGGCGCCGGCCGGCGAAATGCGGAGTGAGGACGCTTGTCTCCAGCCCGCAGCGCCGGCGCCAGCCGGCGAAATGCGGAGTGAGGACGCTTGTCTCCAGTCTGCAGCTTCACCTACTTTAAGTACCTCACCAGCTCAATTCCCCCATACACAGCCAGAATGACCACTGAAGTCAGCAGCGCGTACCCGAGCCGCCACGCGCTGCCCATATAGCTGTAGATCCACGCAAGCGGCGTGCCCGCCGGCGGAAACAGCACAAACAGATAATTATACCCCGTGAGCACATCGAACAGCCACACCGGCGGCACGAACACAAGAAGAAACGCGAACGGATACCAGAAATGGTGGATGGTCGGATGGATCCGGCCGGAAATGAGAAGCAGTATCGGATACGCTGACAAAACCGCGTGCCACAGAAAGCTGTGCAGGCTCATGAAATTCAGGATCGGATAATTGCTCCAGTCCGGAAACAGGAGCGCACAGAGCGTACCGGGCAGCAGCAGGACAAAGCCGATTTCGCCGAGTGCTTCGCGAAACGGGGACTGATGGATGCCGGAGGCTTCGCTGTATTCGGGGTCCCGGACCGCAAAGTACCGGCCGTTTGCGGGATTCAGTGTCATGACGGTATCATTGTAGGATTCGGGAAGAAATGCGTGCAGCAGATAAACGAAAATCGAAAAGCTGCACAGATGCAGCGGGAGATAACCAAGGCTCATCCGCCCGATGATCAGTAAAAACAAATCACGAGCAAGATTCCCCGCCAGCATCAGACATGCCAGAATCTTCAGGAACGTGTTCTGCCGCCGCAGCGGCTGCTTTTTAAACCACAGCGTCAGCAGAGTGATGAAGACTGAGCACAGGAGCAGCATCAGGATATGTTTTGCCGTGAAATGGCCGAAGCCGACGCTCGCGGGAATATCCTTCCCTTCCATCCAGAAATAACGAAACATAAAAACCTCCGTAAGAAAAACACAATTATTCTAGCACGGGAGGCAATTCCGTGGTATAGTTGCGTTGATTTAATTGCGCACAATCAAAGGAGGTGTACGGAATGACGCAGGAACATAGAAAGGAAGAGGAATCCGTAAGGGTCACACAGAAGGATCTTTTAAATGACGCGAAGGAGGAAAACCGCAACAAGGTAATCGTACGGACCAGCATCATCGGCATTCTTGTCAATGCTGCTCTCGCGGCCTTCAAGGCAGTCATCGGCGTGCTTTCAAATTCCATCGCGATTACCCTGGACGCGGTCAACAACATTTCCGATGCGGGCTCTTCGATTATTACAATTGTAGGAACGAAGCTCGCGGGGAAAGAACCGGACAGAAAGCATCCGTTCGGCTACGGGCGCGTAGAGTATCTCTCGGCGATGATTATCGCGATCATTGTTCTGTATGCAGGCTTTACTTCGCTGGAGGAATCGGTTAAGAAAATCATCCATCCGGAAGCTTCCGACTATTCGGCAGTGTCACTTTTGATCATCGCGGTTGCGGTTGTCGTCAAAATCGTGCTTGGCAGATTCTTCAAATCCACCGGGAAGAAAGTCAACAGTGACTCTCTTGTCAACTCCGGACAGGACGCTACAATGGATTCCGTGATCTCCGCCTCAACGCTGCTCGCGGCAGTGATCTTTCTGGTTTTCCATGTGAGTCTCGAAGCGTGGCTCGGTGCTATTATCTCCGTTGTCATCATGAAGTCCGGCATCGACATGCTGCGGGAGACGATCGGAAAGCTCCTCGGCACCGGCGCGGACCCCGAACTTGTTAATAAGGTGAAGGCAACCGTGAACAGTTTTGACGAAGTGCACGGCGCGTACGATCTTATACTTCATGATTACGGCCCGGACAGGTATAATGGTTCTATCCATATCGAAGTGCCGGATACGCTGACCGCGGATGAAATCGACGAGCTGATCCGTAAAATCGCGCTGAAGGTCTATGAGAAGCACGGCGTGATCCTGACCGGCATCGGCCTGTATTCGATGAATACGAAGAACGACCATGCCGCGCAGGTGCGGGATTCGATCCGCAAGATGGTCATGAAGAACGAGTATGTCAACCAGATGCACGGCTTCTATCTGTGTGAGGCGGATAAAACCATCCGCTTCGACCTCGTCATCAGCTTCCGGGCAAAGGACAGACAGGCGGTATTCAGAGAAGTTCTGGAACAGGTGCAGACAGCATATCCGGACTATCAGGTAGCCGCCAATATGGACACGGATTTTTCGGAACTGTAAGTGGGAGGAAGAAGGGCAGAACTGCGTGGAAAAGACGATTGAAAAATTTAAGGGAAAGAAGATCCTGATCTGGGGCTGCGGCCGGGAAGGCAGATCGACGGAAAAACTGCTGCGGAGTAAATGCTCTCCGGCTGTACTCGACACTTATGAGGGACCGCGCGAAGGCGTGCAGGAGGAAAATTACGACTATGTTTTCGTCAGCCCCGGCATCCCGTTTGAAGAAGATGCGCCGGACTGGACAAATACCAAATTCACTTCGCAGACGGAAGTCTTCATGGAAGAATACGGCGCGCAGACCGTAGGAATTACCGGAACCAAAGGAAAGAGCACAACCAGCGCGCTGCTGTACACGGTGCTTTCCGCGTGCACGGACAGATCGGTGTTCCTCATGGGGAATATCGGAAAGCCTTGTTTTGACTACATCGATCAGATGGACCCTGACAGCATCGCGGTCTTCGAGCTTTCCTGCCATCAGTGCCAGCGGCTGCAGGCGGATCCGCATGTCGCTGTATTCCTTGATCTTTTTGAGGATCATCTGGACAGGTATCATACGCTGGAGCATTACTTTGACGCGAAGTGCGGAATTACGAAACATCAGACGGAGAAAGATATCCTCTATGTTGGCAGCGAAGTTCCGCCGATTGTGACGAAGGCGCAGAAGCGTGTTGTCGACGCGGAGCATGTAAAAGGCGATTTCGAGCTTCGCATCCCCGGCGTGCACAATCAGTTCAACGCGGAAGTTGTCTGCCGGATCGCCGAGGAAGTTTTCGGCTGCGGGGAGAGAGAAATCCGGGAAGCGCTTTCTTCATTCCGCGGCCTGCCGCACCGGCTGGAGTACGCGGGAACCTATGACGGGATTGCGTATTACGACGATTCGATCTCGACGATACCGGAAGCCGCGATCAATGCGGTAGATGCGGTTCCGGATACAGCGACCGTGCTGATCGGAGGCATGGACCGCGGCATTGATTACGATATTCTGATTGATTTTATCCGCAGACGGAGTGACCTGAATTTCATTCTCGCCTACGCTTCCGGAAAGCGGATCTACGAGCAGGTGAAGGACTGCCCGAACGTGTATCTGGTCGAAGATCTGGAGCAGCAGGTCGCGAAGGCAAGAGAGATCACGCCGGAAGGCCGCGCGGTCGTCATGTCGAACGCGGCTGCATCGTACGGGTATTTTAAAAATTTCGAGGAGCGGGGAGACTGCTTCAAGAAGCTGATTCAAAAATCATAATTATTCCTGTAAAGGGGGCCATCATGAAGAAACTGTTTGAAGAGTTCAAGACATTTATCAGCCGCGGCAACGTAGTCGACATGGCAGTCGGCGTTATCATCGGCGCTGCTTTCAAGGCGATCGTCGATTCGCTGGTCGCGGACATCATCAGCCCGCTCCTTGGTCTGTTCGGTACGCATAACCTGGACAAGATGTCCGTGGTTTTGAAGCAGGGCGCGACACCCGAACAGACAGTATCTCTGAACTACGGCAATTTCATCTCCGCAGTCCTGAACTTCCTCATTATGGCGTTCATTCTGTTCATGATCGTCAAGGCGTTCAATAAAGCGCATGAAAAGCTCGACCGTCATCCCGCGGCGCCGGCAGCTCCGACAACGAAGATCTGCCCTTACTGCAAGAGTGAGATTGATATTAACGCGACACGCTGCCCGCACTGCACATCGCAGCTGGATCAGTGATCTCCGGGCAAAACAGCCCGTGCGAAAACCCCGGCCAGGAAGAGTATATTCTCGAGGCACAGCTGCGGGCATATGTTGATCAGAACCTCTATCCGTTTCATATGCCGGGGCATAAAAGGCGGCTTGCCCCGGCACCCGGACTCCCGTATGACTGGGACCTGACCGAAGTGGATGGCGTGGATGATCTCCATGACGCGGAGGGAATTCTCAAAGATGCCATGGACCGGACCGCGCGTTTGTTCGGCGCGTATAAGACGTGGTACCTTGTCGGCGGCAGTACCGTCGGAATTCTGGCTGCCGTCCGGTGCGCGGCGCGGGCCGGAAGTGAGATCATCGCCGCGAGAAACTGCCACAAGTCTGTTTTGCATGCGGCAGAACTTCTGAACCTGCGCGTACACTGGGTCTATCCGTCATTTAATGATACTTACGGCATTTACGGCAGCGTGTCGCCGGAGCGTGTGCGGGAGATGCTTACGCGCTATCCGGATACCCGCGCTGTCGTGATCACAAGCCCGACCTATGAAGGCGTGCTGTCGGATATTGCATCCATTGCCGGCATCTGCCACCGCGCCGGCGTGCCTCTGATCGTGGATGAAGCGCATGGGGCGCATCTTTCGTTTATAGGAGAGTACCCGGACAATCCGCCGCGGAGACCGCTGCAAAGCGCTGTTTCCTGCGGCGCGGATCTGGTTATCCAAAGCGCGCACAAAACATTACCTTCCCTGACGCAGACTGCCTTCCTTCACTGGAACGGCAGCTTTTTCACGCAGCAGGAGATTTCGCGGCAGCTGAATGTCTTTGAGACCAGTTCTCCTTCCTATCCTCTGATGGCTTCGCTGGATGGCTGCACCGGCATTCTTAAAAACCGCGGCAGAGAAATGTTCAAGGCCTATCGAGGAAACCTCGAACGCCTGGGCAGCCGGCTTCTTGCCCTGAAGAATCTGCGGGTCCTCGGACATGGGAATGCGGCGGCGCAGGATCTTTCGGATTCTTCCTTCTACGCGCTCGATCCCGGGAAAATACTGATCTGCGGCGGCGCGGCGCTGAGCGGTGCGGCACTGGCGGATATTCTGCGCGTGCAGTATCATATCGAAACCGAGATGCATTCCGGCAGCAATGTGCTCGCAATGACCACGGTCTGCGATCCCGCGGAAGCGTTTGACCTTCTTTCGGACGCGCTCCTTTCAATCGACACCGGGCTTTCTGCCGCGTCCCCGGCGGAAAATGTGCCCTCGGCAGGAAACGCGCTCCCGGCTGAACATGCGTCCGCGGCAGGGATTGCGCACGAACCGGAAAACGCAGCCGCAGAGGGCGCCGCATATCGCCTGCCCGAAAAGGAAGAAAGTGTCTGCGCGATAGGCGAAGCGCTGGACGAACCGGCGGAAGAAGTGCCGGCAGAAGAAGCGGAGGGCAGAATCTGCGCCGAATACGTCTACTGTTATCCGCCCGGAATCCCGATTCTCGTTCCCGGAGAAAGAATCCTGCCGGAGCACCGAAATGTTCTCGCAAGGCTTGGGCGCTCGGGATGCAGGATTCACCACTCGTTCGCGCGGGAGGGACAGGACATCTTCTTTGTAACAATAAGCAAAGTTTAAGAAAAAGAGGGAATTTCTAATGAAGCAAAACACGCCGCAGGAGCGTTACGCCTACATGACGCAGACGCCTATACCGAAGCTGATCGGAGGCCTTGCCGTTCCCACGATCATCAGCATGCTGGTATCCAATATCTACAACATGGCGGATACCTTCTTCGTAGGCCGCATATCGACGCAGGCGACGGCGGCGGTCGGCATTGTTTTTTCGGTCATGGCAATCATCAATGCCCTTGGCTTTTTCTGCGGCCACGGCTCGGGCAATTTCATGTCGAGACGCCTTGGAGCCGGGGATACCCGGCAGGCGAATGAGGCTGCGGCAACCGGGTTCGCACTGGCCTTCATTCTGGGCGCGGTTCTGATGGTTCTGGGACTCGTTTTTCTGAATCCGCTCTGCAGAATGCTCGGCGCGACGCCTACGATCCTCGAAGACGCGAAAAGCTACCTGCGAATCATTCTGCTCGGCGCGCCGTTTATGTGTGCGGAACTTGTCGTCAATAACCAGCTCCGTTTCGAAGGAAGCGCGGTATACGCCATGGCAGGACTTGTCAGCGGCGCGGTCATCAACATCGGGCTGGACCCGCTGTTTATTTTCGGGTTCGGAATGGGCGTCGCGGGTGCTGCGCTTGCCACGGTGCTCAGTCAGCTGATCGCGTTCGCCATTCTGCTGTACGGCAGCTATCACGGGCCGAATATTCATATTCATCTGAAAAACGTCCGTTTCAACCGCTATTACATGCTGCAGATTGTCAACGGCGGTTCGCCGTCCCTCACAAGACAGGGGATGCAGAGCATTTCGACGATCCTGCTGAATACGATGGCCGGCGCAATCGGCGGGGATGCCGCGATCGCGGGCATGTCGGTTGTCACAAGAGTCATGATGCTTGCCAATTCGGCGCTGATCGGTTTCGGGCAGGGCTATCAGCCTGTCGCGGCCTTCAATTACGGCGCGAGTCTCTACAAACGTGTGCGCGAAGGCTTTTTCTTCTGCGTCAAAACAGGCACCGCGTTCCTCCTCGCACTCTCGGCCCTTTTGTTTGCGTATGCGCCTGGAATCATCCGCTTTTTCCGGGATGACCCGGATGTTGTGGATGTCGGCATGCGCGCGCTGCGCTATCAGACGATTGTCTTCTTCCTTGCAGCGTTTATTGTCATGTCCAACATGATGCTGCAGTCCATCGGAAAGGGAGTCAGGGCGACGATCCTCGCTTCGGCGCGGTCCGGTCTCTTTTTCATACCGCTCATTCTGATTCTGCCGAAGATGCTGGGTCTGACCGGCGTCGAAATAACGCAGGCGGTATCCGATGTCCTGACATTCGCAATCTCGATCCCGCTTGTCCGTTCTGTCCTTAAGGAAATGGAGGAGGCAAAGTGAGAAGAGTTCTTCGAAGCCGGCTCCGTGCCCTGCTTCCCGTTCTGCTTGTCCTGCTGCTTGTCAGCGGCTGCGGTTCTGCTCCCGCTTCGGCGCCCGGCAAGCCTGCGGGCGGGGATAGCGTGGCGGCGTCAACAGCCGCGGGCGCAGAACAGTCAATGCCGGAGGAAGCAGGCGCAGCCGCATCGGCAGAGCAGGACGCGCCGGACGCCGACATACAGGATGCGCCGGACGCAGAGGCGCCTGCGGAAGACGGCGCGTACACATCGAAAGACGAGGTCGCGCTTTATCTTTATACGTACCACCATCTGCCATCGAACTTCATTACGAAGAAGGAAGCCCGAAAGCTCGGCTGGGAGGGAGGTCCGCTGCAGGATTTTGCCCCCGGGAAAAGCATCGGAGGCGATCACTTCGGAAATTATGAAGGCGTTCTTCCGGAAGACGCGGACTATCATGAGTGCGACATAGATACAAACGGCGGCAGCAGAGGCGCGAAAAGAATCGTCTGGTCCGGCGACTGGAACATATACTATACGGACGACCATTACGGGCATTTCACGCAGCTGTATAACGCGGACGGGCCGGTTTCTCCCTGAGGTTCTTACTGCTCTGTTCCGACGGCTTAACGTTCACACTGCCATCCGGCAGCCTGTCCATTCATATTGCCGGGTTGCCGGGTGGCGATGACAAAACGTATGCTTATATGATATAATCAAAATTCAATGCCGTTGCTGAGGGACGGCGCCAACATCAGGGAGGGAACAATTATATGGATACTACAACACAGACGAAAAGCCGGGCGGAGAAATTCTGGACAAACCCGGCGGTCGTCTTTTTTATTGCCTTTTTCTGCTGCTTTCTCTGGGGATCTGCTTCACCGGCGATCAAGATTGGCTATGAACTGTTTTCGATCGGGGCCGGGGATCTGGCGTCGAGATTTGTTTTTGCGGGCGTACGGTTTTTCCTCGCCGGCATAATGGTCATCGCGTTCGGAAGCGCGCAGCAGCGCAGATTCCTGCATCCTTCAAAGACCAGCTGGAAGTATGTCTTCGTGCTGATGTCGTTTCAGACCATTTTGCAGTATATCTTCTTTTATACGGCGCTTGCACACACCAGCGGCGTGCGCGGATCTGTCATCAACGCGGCCGGAACATTTTTCTCTCTGTTTCTGGCAGCCTTCGTCTTCCGGTTTGAAAATCTTACGGCCGCGAAAGTCGCGGGCAGTATCGCAGGCTTTCTGGGCGTCCTCCTTATCGTGACGGCGGGCGCTTCCTCCGGCGGCGCGGTCAGTTTTGCCGGAGAAGGGTGCATGGTCATCGCGGCGTTCGCGAATGCAGTCGCCGGCTGCTATATCAAGAAGTTTTCCGCGAAGGAAAATCCGGTAACGCTCAGCGGCTGGCAGTTTTTCTGCGGTGGAATCGTTCTTACGCTCGCGGGACTTGCGTTCGGAGGACGCCTGCACCCGACAGGAGCCGGCGCTTTTCTGCTTCTTCTGTACATGGGCTTTATTTCGGCGGGCGCTTATACGCTCTGGGGAATTCTTCTCAAGTACAATGATGTAAGCCGCATCACGATTCTCGGCTTCATGAATCCGGTACTGGGCGTTCTGCTTTCCGCGCTGTTTCTCGGGGAAGGCAAAGAGGCTTTCAGCGTCCGCGTTTTCTGCGCGCTGGTGCTGGTAAGTATCGGAATCATTCTTTCGGGGAAAAAGAAACGCTGAATGCAAGGAGCAGTATATGATTGTCTATTATATTGATCTGCAGGGTGTCGGCACGAAGGAACAGCTCCATGAACGCCTGCGCGAAGCTCTGCCGCTGCCGTCCTATTACGGAAATAATCTCGACGCGCTGCATGATGTTCTGGAAGAGAGCGGCAGAGACTGGGAACTGATTTTCTATAACTGCAGGGGAGCCGATCAGGCGCTTGGCGGATACATGGGAGCGCTGCGCGCGATGTGCGCGGAGACGATCGCTTCATGGGAAGATGACCCGCAGTACCGCGATATGGAAAAGAAGGCCGGGAACTGGCCGGTCAGGTTTTATGATTGACAGGATATGTAAAAAGACTTCTTTTGAAAATGGCCATCCGCCTGCGGATGTAGAAAAGGATCAGGTGGTTCTGACCGCGCCGGTATCTGCGGGAACGGTTGTTTTGCGTGGCGTCTGCTGCACTGACAGTGACGTGATCGTCACGAAAAACGTCCCGGCGCCCCCGCAGGAGTATACCGGCGGGCGAATCCGCTGAAACGGTCATTCCACCGCGATGAACACATCGCTTCCCTGATGACATACGGGACACTCCTGCGGAACTGACGCAGCAAAAACAATTTCTCCACAGACCGTGCATTTCCATGCCGTCACCTGATGGAAATGGCTTTGCTCCTGATGGCAGACATGGCATTCCGACGGCGCTTCGTCACCTTCCGTGACATAGCTGCATACATCGCATTGCCAGATCTTTTTGCCTGTCCCGCCGCGGAATAAAGTTACCTGTTCCGTAATATCCGTAAAAACATCCCTGCCCTGATGGCAGACCGGGCACTCTGCGGGAGGCTGTGTCCCTATGACCACCTCTCCGCAGACCGTGCATTTATAGACATGCACCTGCCCAAGGTTATCTGCGCCGGTGTGGAACAGGATGCTGCTTTGGCCGGCGGATGCTTCGGCAGAAGCGGCAGGCGAAAGATTCTGATACTGCTGATATCTGCCGGCATCTTCCCCGAGTAACCCGCTTCGGTCCTCGTAAACGGTATGCAGCATCTTTTCCGCGAGTTCGCTAAGCGGCTTTCCGTAAAATGTGCGGTATAGCTCCAGAATCTCTTCATTTTCATGACTGCAGCGCTGCGCTTTCGGCAGGGACGCGTCCCGTTTATACAGACCGTCAATGCGTTTTTCCAGAAGAATATTTCCCTTTTCCTGCGTACCTTTCGGCTGACCGCCGCCGCCAATGCATCCGCCGGGACAGGTCATGACTTCTACGAAGTGATACTGTACGGGATCCTTTTTCTGCCGGTCGAGAAATTTACGTACATTTGCCGTACCGTAGATAACCGCGACACGGATCTTCAGATCACCGATAAGGACGGTGGCATCCCGGAGACCGTCCATTCCGCGGACCGGCTGCAGATCATACAGCTGATCCGGTGCCTGTCTGCCGGTAATATAGTAGTAGGCGGTTCTGAGCGCGGCTTCCATGACACCGCCGGTGTTGCCGAAGATGACACCGGCGCCGGAGCCTTTTCCCATAAACGAGTCATAAGACTCTTCCGGCAGTGCAGGAAAGTCAATTCCCGCTTCTTTTGCCCACTTTGCAAGCTCTCTGGTTGTGATGACATAGTCCATGTCGCGCATGCCGTCGATGCCGGAATATCTGCCTGCCGCGTTCATTTCATCCCTGCGGATCTCGAATTTCTTGGCAGTGCAGGGCGTCAGAGCAACGTTCACGATTTTGCGAGGGTCTATTCCCATCTTACCTGCAAAATAGGTTTTAATCGTGGGCCCCTGCATTCCGATCGGGCTTTTGGCTGTTGAAATATTGGGCAGCAGCTCCGGATAATAGATTTCGGCAAACTTTACCCATGCAGGGCAGCAGGATGTAAACTGGGGGAGAGGTTTGTCTTTACGGGTGATGCGTTCTACAAGCTCGCTCGCCTCTTCCACAATCGTCATATCCGCCGCGAAGTTTGTATCCAGCACATAGTCGGCGCCGAGCTTTCGAAGAAGCGCGACTATTTTTCCCTCGACAAAGCTGCCGTCTGTCATACCGAATTCCTCGCCCAGAGAAATCCGGACGGAAGGAGAAGTGCTGAAGATGACAATCTTTTCGGGATCGCGGATCGCCTGTTTGACCAACTCGGTCTCCGGAACCTCGGAGATGGCTCCGGTCGGGCAGACGTTGGCACACTGACCGCAGTGAATGCAGACGGCCGTGTCATCTGTATGTTTGAGGTTGTAGTAGCCGAGTACGGAAATATAGTCCCGGCATACATCCCTGCAGCTGCCGCATTTAATACATTTCTCCTCTGCGCGATAAATAGAAGGATTACCCGGTTCGATGGGAACGCGAATGTCTGACGAAAGATGTTTGCTCATAAGTACCTCCTTATAAATCACTGTGCTGTATATTGCATGCTGCAGCCGGGGAGCATGTCTATCCTAAAAGCGCTACGGCTGCGTCATTGACATTGGTGCCGGTCGGGCCGGTGATAATCAGTCCGCCGGTTTTTTCGAGTGCGTGATAGGCATCATTTTCCTTCAGCACATCTGCGATATGAACGCCTGCCGCCAGCAGTTCTTTGTCTGTATCGGCATCAACGTAGCCGCCGTCCGCGTCGGTCGGGCCGTCTGTTCCGTCACTGCCGAACGAGAAAACGGCAGCATTCGGAAGATCCTTTATCAGCGGCGCCGCCGCGAGAGCGAGCTCCTGATTTCTGCCGCCCAGTCCCTTGCCTGTCAGGTGCACAACAGTTTCGCCGCCGGCGATAAAGGCAAGTTTTTTGCCTTCTTTCGCGTGGGTTCTTAAAATGCCCGCGAGGAAAATACCGGCCTCGCGCGCTTCGCATGAGAGCTGATCTGTCAGGATTACGGGTTCGTACCCGAGCGACTCTGCTTCTTTTGCCGCCGCAGCGGCAAGCTCCCGTACAGAACCTGTGATGACAGTCGTGACATTATCAAGCGACTTGGGCGTTTCCTGCCCGAGCAGTTCCAGCGCCTTAGAGGAAAGCCGCAGATTGTATTTGCGCGCGATTTCCAGCGCCATATCACAGGTGGAAGAATCCGGATAAGCGGGACCGGAGGCAATCATATCGAGAGGATCGCCCAGAATATCCGACAGAACAATCGAATATACCTTCGCCGGTGCGCAGATCTGCGCGAACCTGCCGCCCTTGACAGCCGAAAGCCGTTTGCGGATCGTATTCATTTCCGTAATGTCGGCGCCGCTGGCAAGCAGCTGCTTCGTGATATCCTGCAGTTCTTCTCCGGAAACCAGCGGTTTCTCGAACAGAGCGCTGCCGCCGCCGGAAAGAAGAAACAGGACAGTGTCATCCGCAGTAAGAGCGCTTACGAGGTCAATCGCCTTCTGCGTTCCCTGAAAACTGTTCTCGTCCGGAACCGGGTGGCCTGCTTCGCAGCATGAGACTCCCGGGATTTCTCCCATCACGTGTCCGTACTTGGTGACAACGACGCCCCCGTCGACGCTGCCAAGGACATGGACTGCGGCGTTTGCCATCTGCCATGCGGCTTTTCCTGTGGCGACAAGTACGACCCTGCCGCTTCCCCGCCGGAAATCCTTCAGCGCGCGGCTTACGGCTTCATCCGGAAGCACCGCGTGAATACTTGCCTTTACGATTGCATCGGCGTCTGCTCTTAATTGTGTATTCATAATGGAATGCAACCCCCTTTTCATTTTTGTTTATTATACACTGCCTGCGGTGTATGATTCAGCAGAAATTAAAATCCGGCCGCGGCAGATGCAGCGGCCGGATTGCGTGTTAGTGCAGGAATAACGACAACAGGAAAATCTCGAGGATAGAGGCAATACCCATGATCAATGTATTGACGGTTTCTGCCTTATATCCTTGTTCGGGCGTCATTTCACCAAAATTCGTAACTACCCAGAAATAAGAGTCGTTTGCATGCGATACGGTCATCGCGCCGGCGCCGATCGCGAGCGTCACGAGCGTGATCTGCACCGGAGTGGTAAAGCCAAGCACCGGCAGAAGCGGCGCTACAATGCCGGCTGTCGTTGTAAGTGCAACAGTCGAGGAACCCTGCGCGGTCTTTAAAATCGCGGAGAGGATGAACGGGAAGAAGATCCCCATCGCGGACAGAACACCCGCATGCTGGGAAATGTAATTCACCATATCCGAGCTCGAGATGACCTTGCCGAGGACACCACCCGCTGCCGTGACGAACAGAATCGGTCCTACCGTTTTAAGCGTATCTTCGGTAACCGCGTAGAATTCTTTGATTTTGCCTGCGCCCTGCATCTGCAGAATCGCGAAAACCGTGCCGACCGCGAGCGCGATGATCGGTGTGCCGAGGAATTTCAGAAGGTCCGCGAACGCGCCGCTCATTTTTGCCATCGAAACGATCGAAGAGAGCGCCATCAGGATGATCGGAACGATAATCGGTGCCAGTGCGGAGAAGCCGGACGGCAGTTTGCCGTATTCCGCGACCAGTTCCTCATAGGTCTTGGACAGTTCGGCCTTGGAGGCTTCGTCTCCTGCCTGAATCGTTTTGCCGATTTTATTGGCCCACAGATACCCTGTGATCAGCGGGAAAACAGAACAGAGAGCACCAAGCCCCATCAGCAGCAGAAGATTGTCGCCGATGCCGAGTGTGGATGCCGCGGCGATCGGGCCCGGAGTCGGCGGGATGAACACATGGGAAATATACAGACCGGAAGCAAGGCCGATGGACATTGCCACGCTGGACGCGCCGGTTCTCTGCACAAGCGCCTTGCGGATCGGATTGAGAATTACAAAACCGGAATCGCAGAAGACCGGAATGGATACAACCCAGCCCATCAGCTCGATCGCGAGAACCGGGTGATTTTTGCCGACGAGATGGATGACCATGTCGGCGAGCTTGAGCGCCGCTCCTGTCTTCTCGAGAACGGAGCCGATCAAGGCACCCAGAATGATGACGATGCCGATACTCGTAAATGTGCCCGAGAAACCCTGTCCGATTACAGTCGCAAGTCCGCTGACTTTTGTGCCGTCGTCCAGTGTCCGGTCAACCAGCGGAATACCCGCGATCAGCCCCAGCACCAGCGAAACCGTCATGATCGACAGAAACGGATGAATCCGCAGCCTGGAAATCATGAGGATCATGCAGATGATCGCCAGCACGAAGACGAGAATTAATGGTAAGCCTGTCATTTCAAATACCCCCTCTTTATTGTCTAAAATGAACAATACTTATCGTTTATTCTAATAAATTATGTGCAACATGTAAATAGACAGCTTGCTGTTTTGCATGCTGCGTTTTTTGAATCTTTCCGGAGTATTGCCTGTGGAAGGTGCGCGGAGGCTGTGATCCTGCTTTAGAAGAGCGGCTGCACGTCCAGAATTTTCTCGCCCCGCGTCCGGAATTTCCAGATGGAATGGCCCGGAATCCGGTGCTCTGTCAGATAGCAGACACCGTCTTCGAACGCGATATAGTAGGGAGTTCCGCCGCCGATGAAATATCTGTTGTAGATATCTTCGAATCTACCCGGGGAGAGCAGATTCAGGTCCTTTGTCCGGATGATGGTCGCCGCGTCCTGCGAGCCGGAAAGGTCTGTTGATACTGTTATATACCAGTCGTCTCCTGACTTCATGAGTCCTGCCATGCCTGCAATGGCGTCCGGCACGGCGTATTCCTGGATCAGCGTAAAATCGGAAAGGCGGCAGCGGCGGATGCAGGGACGGGTGCCGTCCAGCGGTATTCCCGAAACAAAGTAAATGTCGCCGCCTTCGATCGTGAACGAGCGGATATATGACTTTTCCATACCGGCAATCGTATGCACCGCGGTTAGCCTCATCTGCGTATCCCCCGCCGCGTGACGGAAAAGATACATCTGTCCGGTCATGGAACTCAGGACATAAAAAGTGTCCGTCGCGGAATCGTAAACGGAATAATGCGGCCGGTTTCCGATATTGTCAAAGGTCTGTGTATGATAGAAGTGCCCGTCCTTTTTAACAAAGATCAGAACACGGTTCTGCTCTGTATCATCGACAAGATAAACGGTTCCGTCGCCGGCAATTGTGTGCGGCTGCACGGCGTCACCGGTCAGCACATGCCAGTTCGAAAGCGGCGCTGAAAGGTCATCGCTGTAAATGACCTGATTATGGTAGCAGTCGGCGATAAACCAGGTGCTGCCGATTTTCCGGATGCAGGTAGGGACGCTGAGAGTATCGAAGGAATTCAGAGCATCGGATACTTCCGCCTGTGACCCGCTGAGGATTGTTCCGGCGCTGCCGGATTCTTCCACTTGTGCGCTGCCGGTCATCGCTCCTGCAGATCCGGACACGGCAGTCTCGTCTGCGCCGCAGCCGCAAAGTAATAGAATCGGGAGGAAAAGAGCGCCAATAAGGAGGCGGCAGCGGAAAGGCCGTCCGGCGCGGAAAAGCTGCCTGACGAGAGCAGGCAGCCGGCTTCGGAATGTGAAATTGGAATATTCGCTGCGGCGCGGCCTTCGCGCGCCGGTAACACAGGTAAGAAATTGCAAGAGAAATTTACTCCCTTCAAGGAACGGGCTTTGTGTATCCGTATTTTATCACGGATGCGCTGCCTGAAAAATAAAGATGGCTTGCAGGAGAGAAAGGATTGGTATAAAATAGTAATCGTTCCTATTATTGTAATTCTCAAATGAAATAAGGGGGTATTTCCATGTGGTTTGTATTTGCGCTGCTGTCATCCGTTTTCGCTGCACTGACGTCCATTCTGGCCAAAATCGGCATTGAAGGAGTCAATTCGACGCTGGCTACAGCCGTCCGCACCGGTGTTGTTCTTGTCATGTCCTGGGGGATGGTATTTTTAACCGGGGCGCAGGGAGGTCTTTCCGCAATCAGCAGGAAGTCGTGGCTCTTTCTTGTTTTGTCGGGACTTGCGACCGGCGCGTCCTGGCTTTGCTATTACAGGGCACTGCAGATCGGGGAGGCCTCAAAGGTGGTCCCGATCGACAAGCTGAGTGTAGTGATTACGCTGATCCTGGCTTTTGTTTTTCTGCACGAGCAGGTCACCGGTAAGTCGATTATCGGCTGCATTCTGATCGGCGCGGGAACGCTGCTGATGGTGCTGTAATACGCGGCCGCAGATCGGGAAATCCGTGCGGGGCGCCGGCTTCCGCGCCGAAAGGCCCCTGACAGCGTTGACAAAAGAGCCTCCGCGCGCGTAATATTATGCAAGGTATCCGGACTTTCCGGATGCCGCGCGCGAAAAAACCTATATAGGAGGAAACATCAATGAAGCACATCATTACTCTGAACACACGTGATATGGCAAAGAGTGCTGTTACGGGCGGCTGCGGCGAATGCCAGACATCCTGCCAGAGCGCATGCAAGACAAGCTGCGGCATCGCGAACCAGACCTGCGAGAACAAGAACAGATAATCTTGCCGCAAGGTGCGACATTGGAAAGCCGGAGCGCGAGGAGCGTTCCGGCTTTCCAATGTATATAAGGAGATTTCATGATCCACCAGTACAAGTTAAACGGTTACAATATCATTCTGGATACTTACAGCGGCAGCGTGCATGTCACGGATGAGGTCGCCTACGATGCGGTTGAAGGGCTGGATGCCGGAAAACCGCGCAGCGAGATTGCAGCGCAGCTGCTTGACAAATATAAGGACAAGGGCGTTACGGGCAAGGATATCGAGGACACATTCAGCGATATCGACGAACTGATCTCGCAGGGAAAGCTCTTTTCCGAAGATATCTTTCAAGGTAAAGCATTTGATCTGAAGAACCGCAGCAATGTCGTCAAGGCGCTGTGTCTTCTGGTCGCGCATACCTGCAATCTGAACTGCTCGTATTGTTTTGCCTCCCAGGGAAAGTTCCACGGGCAGCAGGGCCTTATGGATTTTGAAACCGGGAAACGGGCGCTCGACTTTCTGGTGGAAAACTCGGGCCTGCGGAAGAATCTCGAGGTTGATTTCTTCGGCGGCGAGCCGCTGGTGAACTTTGAGGTATGCAAACAGCTGGTCGCGTACGCGCGGAGCATCGAGAAGGAGAAAAACAAGAACTTCCGCTTTACACTGACGACAAACGGCGTAAATCTGACTGACGAAGTCATTGCGTGGGCGAACAAAGAGTGCTACAACGTTGTTTTGTCGCTGGATGGCAGGAAAGAGGTCAATGACCGCTTCCGTGTGGATAAAAACGGGAACGGCTCGTATGACAGGATCGTTCCGAATTTCCAGAAGCTCGTCGAAGCGCGCGGAGGAAAGGGATACTATATGCGCGGCACCTTCACGCATTACAACACCGACTTTACGAAGGACATTTTCCATATGGCGGACGACCTTGGCTTCGACCAGCTGTCGATGGAGCCTGTCGTGACAGATCCCTCGAACCCGAGCGCGCTGACAGAGGAAGATCTGCCGGTGATTTATCAGCAGTACGAAATTCTCGCGAAGGATATGATCCGCAGGGAGAAGGAAGGAAAGCCGATCACGTTCTACCATTACATGATCAATCTGACCGAAGGACCCTGTATCTACAAGCGGATTTCGGGATGCGGCTCGGGCACGGAATACATGGCCGTCACCGCGTGGGGAGATCTGTATCCGTGCCATCAGTTCGTCGGAGACGAGCAGTACAAGCTCGGCAATATCTGGGACGGCGTTACGAATACGGAACTTCGGGACGAGTTCAAGCTCTGCAATGTATACGCAAGACATGACTGCGACAACTGCTGGGCAAGACTCTACTGCTCGGGCGGATGCGCCGCGAACGCTTACCATGCGACCGGCGACATTCACGGTACGTATGCGTACGGCTGTGATGTTTTCCGCAAGAGGATCGAGTGCGCGATCATGATCAAGGCCGCGGAAGCTGCGATGCAGGCGGAAAACGGACAGACGACAGACAGGTAATCCGGAAAATCGACAGGACAGACAGTCAGGGACTGCGGGCAGCCGCGGTCCCTGATTTTTCTTTTGTGCGCATACGTGGTAAAATATCTTGATTATCTTGCGAAAGGATTTTCTGTATGCGCAGAGAACGCATTTATGTCTGCCACACCTATTACCATGTGTATGTGGCGTGCCTGAAGGAACTGAACCTTACGGAGGAGGCAAAAGGCGGGGCGACGCTTCTTCTGTCGTCGATGTCCACGGATTTCGGGGATCTGCTGCAGCGGGCAAAACAAAGCGGAATCTTCGAGGACGTCCTTCCCTATGATGAGAAGGCGTTTGAATTCTTTCCGGAACTTACAGAGCTGAAAAGAGACAGAGGCTCCCTTCTTTTGAACATGCTGCAGAGAATCCGGTTCGAGCGAAGGCTCGGGCAGCTCGAGGAGCCGTATGTGCCGGTCGACTTTGCAAAGTACAAAGACCGGTATGTTTTCTGCGATTCGGATCCCGTAGGCTGTTATCTCGCATATAAAAAACTTCCGTATCACGCGCTTGAGGACGGCCTGAACTGCCTGCGCTACAGGGATACGGCGCGCGAGGACAACGCGGGACATTTCAGCTTCAAGGCGAAGCTGGCCGCACTCGGCCTCATCTTCATTCAGAACGGATACAGCCGCTGGTGCGTGGACATGGAGGTCAACGATCTTTCGGTGCTGGATCATCCGATGGAGAAGATGGTCGAAGTTCCAAGAGAGAAACTTGTCCGCTCTCTATCGTGCAAGGACAGGGAGACGCTGGTCCGCCTTTTTATTCCCGCCAGGGAGGAGATTGCCGCCGCGCTGGAAAAGGCGCACGCGAAGGGCCTGCCGGTGATCCTGATTCTGACAGAGCCGCTCTGCAAAGACCTTGCGGTCAGAAGAAAACTGTTTGCGGACATGATCGAGCAGTACGCTTATTCGGACGGAAAGAAGGGAACTGCCGTGATCAAGCCGCACCCGCGGGATCTTCTGGATTACAAAAAGGAATTTCCGGATGAAATTGTGCTGGACGCACGGTTTCCGATGGAAATTTTAAATTTTCTGGATGTGCAGTTTGACCGTGTCGTCACGGTTTATACCGTGCCGGATGCGATTCACTGCGCGAAGGAGAAAATTTATCTCGGAAATGCGTTCATGGACCGTTATGAGCCGAAGGAAGCGCATGCGCACGTAACACACGCGGAAGCGGGGGAACAGAAAGAATGCTGAAAATGTTCAGAAAAATTGGGCTTCTGCTCGACGCGCGCCAGAAGAGAAAGATGGTCTGGCTGGTTTTTCTCATGCTGATCGGAGCGCTTCTGGAGGCCCTCGGAATTACGCTTGTCATTCCGATTATGATGGCGATCGTTGATCCCGCCTCGATCCGGCAGAATAAATACCATATGGGTGATATTTACAACCTGCTGGGAATGCGCAGCACGATCCAGTTTGCGGTCGTCATGATGGCCGCGATTATCGTTGTTTTTGTGCTGAAGAACCTTTTCCTGTTCTATCAGAACGTAGCGCTGCTCAAGTTCATTTATACGAACCAGTTTGAGACCAGCAACCGGATGATGATCAATTTCATGAAGCGGCCGTATGAGTATTATCTTGGCGCGAACACGTCCATCATCCAGCGCAACATCACTTCGGACATCAACAACGTGTATGCGCTGATTCTGACGATCCTGCAGCTCACGTCCGAAGTTATCGTCTTCATTATTCTGGTCTGCGTGCTGCTTCTTGTCGACGCGAAGATGATCGCGGTGATCGCGGGACTTTTAATCGGCGTCCTGATGATCGTAAAGTGGGTGATCAAGCCGATTATGATCCGCGCCGGCAAACAGAATCAGGACTTTTATACCGGACTGTTCCAGTGGATTTCCGAATCCGTGAACGCGATCAAGGAAATCAAAATCGGCGGCAAGGAGAACTACTTCATTAACGAATACGCGAGGTGCGGCAACGGTTATGTCAGCGCCGTGCAGAAGTACAATGTATTCAACTCGACGCCAAGGCTTCTGATCGAGACGGTTTTCATCACAGGCCTTGTCGGGTATATGCTGATCGAAGTTCTGCGCGGAGGCGCCGACCCTACCGCGATGATTTCACAGCTTGGCGTTTTCGCGGCAGCGGCCGCAAGGCTCCTGCCTTCCGCCAACAGAATCAACAACTACCTGACGAGCGTGGCTTACTTCTCGCCGTTTCTGGACAATGTCAGCGAAAATCTGCAGGCCGAAATTCATGAGAGCGGAAGATCCTATGATGTGAAGGACTATCCGGTCGGAGAAAACGTGACGAAGCTCCCGGTACACAGGGAAATTCAGCTGCAGAATATCACCTACCGTTATCCGGGCGGCAATACCTATGTGTTCCGGAACGCGGATGTGACGTTCAGGGTCGGAGAGTCGATCGGTATCGTCGGACCTTCCGGCGCCGGCAAAACAACGATCATCGACATCATGCTCGGCCTTCTGCATCCCGAGAGCGGGAAGGTGCTCGCGGACGGCGTCGACGTACAGTCGAACTATAAGGGATGGCTTCGCAACATCGGCTACATCCCGCAGTCGATTTTTATGTTCAATACTTCGATCCGCAAAAACGTCGCCTTCGGCGTTCCGGAAGAAGACATCGACGATGAAAAGGTCTGGAAAGCGCTGCATGAAGCGCAGCTGGATGAGCATGTGCGCTCCCTGCCGGATGGCCTGGACACGCAGATCGGCGAGCGCGGCATCCGCTTTTCGGGCGGCCAGCGGCAGCGGATCGGCATCGCGAGAGCTTTGTACGAAGATCCGGAAGTGCTGGTGCTCGATGAAGCGACAAGCGCGCTCGACAACGATACCGAGCAGGCCATCATGGACAGCATCAACCGCCTGCACGGAAGAAAGACACTGATCATTATCGCGCACAGGCTGGAAACAATCGAAAAGTGCGATGTCGTGTACAGAGTGCAGGACGGCAAAATTGAACCCGAAGAGCATTACACCGAGAAGATTGAAGAGGCGCTTGCCCGCACAGGCGCGGGAAAGTAACAGGAAGGCATGACCTGCGGCTTCGCCGCCAGGCAGACCTGGCGGCAGGCTCTGCGGCCGCGCTGCAGGTCTGCGGGACAGCTGCAGAGAGAGGTAAAACGTATGTCACAGCCTACGGAGAAGCGGCGCATAGCATCCATTGAGCTTCTGCGCATTATATCGATGCTCATGGTCGTGACGCTGCACTATATTTCGAAGACGGACGCCCTTGCTCTCCCCGGAGACGAAATGACGCCGGCGCGGTACATGGGCGGGTTTCTCGAGTCCTTCTGCATCGTGGCGGTCAACGTGTATGTGCTGATCAGCGGATACTTCCTTTCCGCCGTGCCGTTTAAAGTAAGCCGCGGCGTCCGGCTTCTTGCGCAGGTCCTTTTCTATACGCTTCTGATTCCGCCGGTTCTCCGGGCGGCGGGCCTTCCGGTTTACGGCCAGGGCGTCTGGAAGGCGGCGGCGTATTTTCTGCCGGTGTCAACGGAGCATTACTGGTTCGTAAGTGCGTATATTCTGATGCTCGTATTTTCCCCGCTTTTGAACGCGGCGGTGGAAAAACTGCAGAGGAAGGCACTGCGTACGGTCATTTTGCTTCTGTTATTCTTCACCTGTTTTTTAAAGAGTATTTCGCCGGTGCAGCTCGTTACGGACAGGATGGGGTATGATTTCGGCTGGTTCCTCGTACTGTATCTGCTCGCGGCATATATCAGAAAGTACGGCCTGCGCCGGCTCGAAGATCCGGTAAGAGCCGCTTGTGTCTATATCGGCAGTTGCCTCGCCACCTACGGGCTGCACGTCTGTCTGCATATCGTTAACGAAAAGTCCGGAGCGCTTTCGTATTACGCGACGGTGCCGTTTCATTACAATTCGCTGCTGTGCCTTACGGGGGCGCTCGGCTTTTTCAGTCTGTTCCGCTGCCTGCGGCTTCGGGAGAACGGCTTTGCCGCAGCCTTTTCCCGCGCAGTGGCGCCGTATGCGTTCGGTGTTTATCTGATTCATGAACAGATCGATATTCGGGACAGATGGGTCATCTGGATGCAGACGCTGACGGGAAAGGTGCGGCAGGGATCGCCGCTCCGGTTTCTTCTGCAGGCGCTCGTTACGGCCGTGATTGTTTTTATCTGCTGCGCGCTGATCGACTACCTGCGGAGCAGACTGTTCAAGGCCGCATCGCGCTGCCTTCGCGGCAGCAGGATCGCGTCGGCGCTGCGGAAGGCGGACGCAATTTTTGCAAGATAACACGGGGACTTTCGACATGCTGAAAAAACTGAAAAAACTGCAGAATCCGCTCGAGAGATATGTTTTTCCGCTGCTTCTTGTCCTCTGGCCGCTTGCGGCACTGCGGCAGGGCGTCAGCGTGATGGACACGACTTACAGCCTTGCCAACTACCGGTATCCGCAGGGGGCCGGGACGATGTGGAACATCGCGACTTTCCTTGCCAATGTGACGGGAAGGGCGTTCATGGCGCTGCCGGTCGGAAAAACAATGGCCGGCATGAACCTTCTGTGCCTTCTTCTGATTTCTTTGACCGCGCTTGCCTGCTACTACGTTCTCGGCCGCATGATCCCGGGCTGGATGATCTTCTGCGGAGAATTTCTGGCAGCCGCGTTCTGCTGGTGCCCGGCAGTTATCCTGTATAATTATCTGACCTACCTTCTGCTGACGCTCGGCACATTGTTTCTGTTTCTGGCGGTTTCATCGGTGCCGGAGAAGAAGCGGTATTATATTCTCGCCGGGGTCTGCCTTGGCCTGAATGTGACTGTCCGGTTCTCGAATCTTACGCAGGCAGCCTTGATTCTGGCACTCTGGTTCTGGTGCGCCTGCGCGGGAAAAAGATTTTCCGCCGCCGCCAAGAGGACGCTCCTCTGCGTATCCGGATACGCGGCGGGTTTCGGCGCGGGGTATTTTTTGTGCGCCGCGATGTACGGCCCCGCGGCTTACTGGCAGATGATTCCGCAGCTTTTTTCGGCGGCCGGAAATGTGCAGTCGTATACGGCGGCCGGCATGCTGCTTTCGACGCTCAGCGCATATGGACATACGCTCCGCTGGTTCCTGATCCTTGTGCCCTGTGTGATCATGGGCGCTATTTTCTTCGCGATGCCGCTGCTTCGGAGCAAGGAGTGGCTGAAGCGGCTTCTGTATATTGCGGGGATCGTCGTGATCGTGCGGTTCTACTATTCGCGCGGCATGTTCAACAGGAACTATCAGGATTACGGCAGCATGTTCGAGTGGGGAATGATGCTGGTGATCCTGGCGCTCATCCTGTGCGTCATCGGAATGGCGGGTGCATACGGCGCGAATCCGGACGAGCGGTTCCTATCGGCCGCAGTATTTGTGACGATCCTGATTCTGCCGCTTGGCTCCAACAATTATACGTATCCGGTACTGAACTGCATGTTCATAACGGCGCCGTACACGCTCTGGATGCTGCGCAGAATCTGGCAGGAGACAAGACACACGGCGACACATTTTTCCTGGCACGCCATGACGGTGATGATCCTCTGCATGACACTGGTACAGGGGAGTCTTTTCCACATTTTCTTCGCGTTCCGGGACGGAACGGATGGGATACGAAGAAGCGCCGTGATCCGGACGATCCCGGTGGCCGCCGGCATGCACACGACGCCGGAGAACGCACAGGAACTCGAAGATCTGTGGCAGTATCTGCACTCGGAAGGCCTTACAGGGACGCCGGCTGTCGTTTTCGGCAGCGCGCCCGGCATTCACTATCTGATGGAGCTGCCGCCCGCGCTGGACAGCGCGTGGCCGGATCTTGACAGCTATCCCGCGGAGCAGTTTAAAGAGCAGCTGCGGCAGCTGAAGGAAGACAGCCTGCCCCTCATTATTCTGCATGAAGAAGAAAAACCGCAGTCGGCGTCTTCGGATGAGAAGTGCGGCGAGCTGTTCGATTTCATGCGGGACAATGCTTATCAGCAGGCATATACAGGCGGCGCCTACACGGTCTACACAGCCGCCGGAAAGGAACAAGAATGACAGATATCAAAATTCCGTTTAACATTCCGCCGTATATCGGCAGTGAAATGGAGAATATCCGGATTGCCTGCGAACGCAATCACAAGATCTGCGGTGACGGTCCGTTCACGAAAAAGTGCAAAGGCTGGTTTGAAGCCAGAACAAATACGTCCAGCTGCCTCCTCACAACGTCTGGAACAGACGCGCTTGAGCTTGCTGCACTCCTGACCGGCGTCTCCCGGGGGGACGAAGTCATCATGCCGGCTTATACGTTCTGTTCAACCGCGGACGCGTTCGTTCTGCGCGGCGCGGTGCCGGTCTTTGTCGATATCCGGCCGGACACCATGAACATCGACGAGACGAAAATCGAGGATGCCATCACGGACAGAACGAAGGTCATCGTGCCGGTGCATTACGCGGGCGTTGCCTGCGAAATGGATAAGATCATGGATATCGCGAAGCGCCATCATCTTCTCGTTGTGGAGGACGCCGCGCAGGGGGTCATGGCAAAGTACAAGGGGAAAGACCTCGGGGCGATCGGCGACTACGGCTGCTATTCCTTCCACGAGACCAAGAACTACAGTATGGGAGAAGGCGGAGCGACGCTGATCAGAGATCCGGAAAACATTGAGCGCGCCGAGATCTTCCGTGAGAAGGGAACGAACCGGAGCAAGTTTTTCCGCGGGCAGATCGACAAGTACACCTGGGTCAGCTACGGCTCGTCGTATCTGCCGAGCGAGCTCAATGCCGCCTATCTGTACGCGCAGCTGCAGCACGCGGAAATGATCAACAATACCAGGCTCGCCAGATGGAACCGGTATTATGAAGAGCTTACGCCGCTTGCCGAGGCGGGACGGATCTCTCTTCCGGTCATTCCGCAGGGGTGCGAGCACAACGCGCATATGTTTTACATCAAGACAAAGGATCTGGAAGAACGCCAGAAGCTGATCGGGTATCTGCGGGAACACGGTATTCTTGCGGTCTTCCATTACATTCCGCTGCATACGGCGCCGGCGGGCGTCCGTTATTGCCGTTTCCACGGCGAGGACGTTTATACGACAAAGGAAAGCGAGCGGCTGCTGCGGCTTCCGATGTACTATTCGCTCACAGAGGAAAACGTGGATGAAGTCGTCACAAGAATCAATGAGTTCTACCGCGCGAACTGACAGATTAAAAAGCGCCGCGGCAGCAGCTTCCGTAACGCTCCTGTTCGTATGTTTCATCAGCGTGAAATGGGATTTTTACTGGGATCTGAACGATGATTTCATGATCGACCGGTTACTGACCGGTGCCTATACCGGGCGGCCTGCCGCACATGATATCCAGAACATGTTTCCTTTCAGCTTTGTCGTCAGCCGGCTGCAGATCCTGCTTCCCTTTGCGGACTGGTACGCGCTTATTCTGTGTCTTTGCCAGTTCGGCGCGCTGTTTCTTGTCCTGTACAGGCTCCTCCGGAAGAAGATGCGGACCGGCGCGGTCCTTGCGGTATTTCTTACGGCCGGCATGTTGCCGCGGCATTTTGTGTTCATCCAGTATTCGGTGACGGTCGGGATCCTCGGAGCCGCCGCGGTTTTCTGGTTCCTTACGATGGAGCCTTTTCAGAATCTGCGGGGATACCTTTCCGGCGCGCTGCCGGGCATCGCCCTGATGCTGCAGGGATACCTGATCCGGTCGGAGATGATGCTGTTTATGACGCCCGTGTGCGCCCTTGCGATTCTTTTCAGAACGCTGGATCTTGTCCGCACAGGACAAAGAACCGGCGGGGATGCTGCGGGAAGGAGAACGCGGTTTGAAACCGTCAAAAAGACCGCGCTTCTTCTTGCGTGCGCGGGCCTTGTTCTCGGCACATCGTTTACAGCCGTGTACGCGGCGGACAAAACTGCATACAGCGGGGAGTGGACTTCGTTCCGCTCGTTTTTTGACGCGCGGACGAAGCTGTACGATTTCGCGGATATCCGCGATGTTCCCTACGATGAAAACCGGGACTTTTATGAAAGCATCGGCGTAACGCGCGGGGAAGTGACACTCCTTGAAAACTATAACTTCGGTCTGGACGAAAATCTGGATGCCGGAAAGCTGCAGGCTATTGCCGATTACGCCTATGAGAAAGCGCACGCCGGACAGAATCAGAAAGACAGAATCCGCAGTGCCCTCTGGAACTACAGGACATCTCTGGGGCCCTCGGGCGATATGCCGTACAGCATGCTCGCTTTTACGCTTTACGGACTGGTTCTTATTACGGCACTTCTTAGCATCGCGGGAGCGTCCGCGGCAGAGAACCGGCGGTACGCCGGACTGGAGGCGGCGGAGACGCTCGTCCGCGCGGGACTTGTTTTTCTTGTCCGCAGCGCGCTTCTTCTGTATCTGCAGTATAATAACCGTCCGGTTGCGCGGCTGACGCACAGTCTGTACCTTGCGGAAGCCGTACTTCTTGCGGCGCTGCTCCTGCGGCAGGGAGATGCGTTCTTTAAGAACCGGCAGGGTACGCCTAAGGCACTGCGGCATTCGGCTGCGGTTATTGTGACGCTGGCGCTTTTTCTCGCGGCGCTGTCGCAATACCGCAGTGTCGAGGCAGAATACGCGAAAAGAGAGAGTGTAAATGCGGACTGGGCGTCTCTGATGGATTACACGGCGGAGCATAAAGACAGTCTCTTTCTTGTCGATGTTTATTCGAGCGTGGATTTTTCCGAGAAAATGTTCACGGGGAAAAGAAAGGAAGGCAGCTGGGACCTTGCGGGCGGCTGGGTTTACGGCAGTCCGCTGCAGAAGGAGAAGCTTGCGAAGGAAGGGTATGCATCCTTTCAGGACGCGCTTTTAAGCGACGGCCCGGTCTATCTGGTCTGCCGAAGGGACGCGGATACATCGTGGCTGACCGCATACTTTGCAGGCAAAGGGCAGCAGGTCATGGTGAACGCCGCGGACACGATCGGGGACTGCTGGACCGTCTATAAGGCGGACCGTTGGTGAGTGCGGATGATGGAGCGCCCCGGCAGGCTCCGGAATTTTAAAAAGCCGCGGAGGATGCGGAATGGAATATCAGGTTCATAAACAGGGAAAGCGCGTTTATCTGCGCCCTCTTTCGCTCGAAGATTCGCCGCTTGTTGTGCGCTGGCGCAACAATCCGCGCGTGCGGGAAAACTACATTTACAGAGAGCCGTTTACGCTGGAAGGGCAGGAAGCCTATTACCGGGATGTGATTCAGACGGGAAAAGCCGTGCAGGCGGTCATCTGCGAGAAGGGAAGCGGCATGCCGGCCGGGTGCTGTGTGCTGAATCATCTGGACTTTGCAAGAAGGCAGTGCGAGTTCGGTTTTTTCATCGGGGAAGACAGCGCGCGGGGGAAGCACTTAAGCTCCGAAGCCGCGCACCTGATGCTGGACTACGCGTTTACGGACCTTTCGATGACCAGAGCCTATTCGCGGATTTTTGTGTTCAACGCGCCGTCCCTTAAAGGAACCGGCGGTTCCGGCTTCGTGATTGCCGGCAGATGCCTGAAGGTCAGATGCACGGACGGATTCTGCTCCGATATGTACATGTCGGAGTGTCTGAAGGATAATTTTTATGGAAAACAGAACGGATAACCTTGAAACGCCAAAGCTTGTCAGCTTCATCATTCCCTGTTATCACTCGGCGAAGACGCTGCCCGGCGTCGTGGAAGAGATCGATAAAACCATGCAGGAGCTGCCGCAGTACAGAACGCAGATCATTATGGTCAACGATGACCCGAAAGACGGGACCTGGGGCGTGATTCAAAAGCTATGCCGGGAGAAAGAGGGCAGGGACGGCATCTGTTTTGCGCGGAATTTCGGTCAGCACGCTGCTCTTATGGCGGGTATCCGGAGAGCGCAGGGCGACATTCTGATCTGCCTTGACGACGACGGACAGACGCCGGCCTGCGAGGCTCCGGAGCTGATTGCCGCGATTGAAAACGGCGCCGATGCCGCTTACGCGAAATACGAAAAAAAACAGCACTCCGGCTTCCGCAACTTCGGTTCTTCGGTCAATGAGAAGATGTGCGAGATCCTTCTGGGCAAGCCGAAGGATCTGTATGTGTCGAGCTATTTTGCGATGCGCCGTTTTGTCGCGGAGGAAGTAAGGCGCTACGAAAATTCCTACCCGTATCTTCTGGGACTGGTGCTGCGTTCGACTTCGAATATCGTGAACGTGCCCGTGCATCACAGGAAAAGAGAGAGCGGAACGAGCGGCTATACGCTGGGAAAGCTTTTCGGGCTCTGGATGAACGGGTTTACGGCATTCTCGATCGAGCCGCTCCGGATCGCAACGAAAATGGGCGCTGTTTTCGCGTTTGTTTCCTTTATCTACGGCATCTATACAATTATCAAGAAAATCATCAATCCCGCCGTACCGATGGGATTTTCGGCCATGATGACGGCCATTATCTTCTTCGGCGGGATGCTGATGCTGATGGTCGGGCTCGCGGGCGAGTATATCGGGAGGACGTACATCTCCGTCAACCGTGCGCCGCAGTATGTGATCCGTGAAACGGCAGGTGCACCGCAGGCCGGCGCCCGCGCCGGGGGATGCGGCAGGGAGACGGCGGATGCCCCCGCGGGCGGGAACGGCCGGCAGGCAGTCGGCACCCGCGGAGAAGAAATTCGGAAGGATCCGGAAGATTTATGCTGAGAAAGATTGTAGAAAAGAAAAATGCGGCGCTCTTTGTCATCGCGCTCATCACGGCCCTTCTGCTGTCCCTCCTCTGGCCGCTGCGGCTGTTTACGCAGGACATTCCGCTCGAGGGCGGAGAGATCACAGAAAGCACCGGCGTCATTGATGACGGGAGCGACGCCGGGGAATATTTCACCGCGCAGTATTCGCATTTACAAAGCGCGCGGATTTATATTTCCGGCGTTTCAAAGGGAAGAGCGTTCAAAGCGCAGCTTTTTCATCAGGGAAAGGACGGCACGGAACTGGCCGCCGAGGAGCTCGTCCGCTTTCCGCAGGATGTGCCGGACTATGTGACGATTCCCATGGACGCCGATCTGATCCCGGGAGACACCTATATCCTGCTGCTGCGGGGAATCCATTCCTCGTTTACCGCGGGGCTGACCGGCACACAGGAAGGGGACGGCGCGCCGCTGTATCTTGGAGGCTTCTATCAGGACACCTCGCTGAACGGGCTCCATACCGCGGCGGATCTGACCTACCGGGTCCCGCTGCAGAAGGGAAGAACGCTTGCAGCCGCGGCGGCAGTGCTTGCCGCGGGACTGCTCATTGCTTTTGCGGCTGTACTTTGGTTCCGGAAGAAACCGGAGAAAAACACACTGGTTCCCGTGCTTACAGTCCTGCAATATGTTCTGACGCCGGTGGTCCTGACCGCCGGCGCCGCCGCGGGTATCTGCATCTGGCCGCTGAAGCTCTTCGACACGAGCCCTCTCGACATTGTGTTCTATGAAGCCGGCACCGCGGTTTTCGTCCTTTCCGCACTGTACGGACTCTGGCACAAGCGTCCGGTCTTTACGGAAATGGAACGCGAAATGTCGTTCGGGGAAGCTGTCTCCTCTGTCCGGCATCTTCTGAATATTGTCTGCATCGCGCTGCTTTTCAAGTATTCCGCGGACTACATGAACGCGCTCAGCGATATCACGCATGACAATGCGCAGAACGCGATCATCATCCTTCTGTGCCTTGTCATGCTGATCATGGGCGATCTTTCGTGGACGCTGAACGGATGGACGGTTCTTACGGCCGCGGGTGCTTCGGCTGCCGCTGTCCTCTGGTATCACGCGCACAAAGAGGGGCCGCAGGTCCGGTATTATCTGGAACACAACAGCGTTTACCGCTCGTCCGCGGCAGCCATGGTGTTTGCCGCTGTGACAGCAGTTTCCTTAATTGTCATGCTCACGCGCCGGACCGGCTGCCGGAAAAAGCTTCCGAAAGCGCAGCTTCTGACAGCGCTTCCGCTTACGGCTCTGCTTGCATGGATGCTGATCTTCCGGGGACCCAGACAGTGGGTCCTTGTGATGGTTCTCATCCTTGTCATGTTTTACGCGCGCTATCTGTTCTTTACGGACAGAAAGCTGTGGCTGCGCGACGTATCCTGCGGCATCGCCCTGCACTTTGTGTGCTCGGTCCTGTACTCGATGCTGCACAGATACTACATCGCTTACGAATACAACCGCTTTTCGATGCAGTTCCATACAGTGACCGTGACGGCCTACTATCTGCTCATTGTGTCCGCAGTTTCGGTAACGCTTCTTCTTTCGAAGCTCCGCGCATATCGGGGACTGCCGCTCCGGCAGAAGCTCTCGTATATCTGGAAGGAGGTCCTGTTCTTCGGCTTTACGGCTTCGTACATGCTGATGAGCCTTACAAGAGCAGGCATCGGCGGACTGTTCCTTTTCTGCGTCTTTTCCGCGTTCGCGCTCTGCGGAGGAAAGAAAATGCGGATCCGGGGGCCGCTGACCGCGCTGGCATCGATGCTTCTGATTGTGCTGATCACGTTCCCCGCGGCCTTTACCGGGCAGCGGCTGGTTTCCACAGTGGCGGAAAGACCGCACCGCTTTGAAGAAATCGAGCCGTATAATGACAGTCTTCTGCGGAACGTGCGCTGGGATTCACGGTGGTTTATGAATCTGGAAATCTTCATCCGCGATTTCGGCGACCGGATTGTCGGCGGCGGAACCGGATCAAAGCTGTATTTCGGGCTCGGCTGGAACGAGCAGCGGGATTTTATGGATGACCGTGAAAGGCTCATGGGCGAGATCGAAGACGATATCGCACAGGAGGCAGCCACCGCGGAAGGAGCACGCAAAGAAGAACTGGAAGGTCAGGAAGAGGCGCTGTTTGCCGGAGACGGACAGGAGAGCTCTTCCGCACAGGCGACCGGCACGGAAGGCTCGCTTGCCAACGGCGATCTTTCAAACGGCCGGGTCGAGCTGTGGAAGCGGTATCTGGAGCAGCTGCGGCTGACGGGCCACGATGAGATGGGGGTCGAACTGCTGGGCGGACAGGTGGCCGTGCACGCGCACAACGTCTACCTGCAGGCAGCCTATGACTTCGGCATTCCGGGCGGAATCCTGTTCTTTGGCTTTACTGTTTTGACACTGGCCGGAACATGGATATACTATGTAAAGAATCGCGCATGGAACTTGTACGGGTTTGTCCCTTTCCTGACCGTTTCGGGCTTCATGATCACGGGACTTGTGGAATGGATCTTCCAGTTCTGCAACCCGTATACGCTGGCGCTCTTCCTGATGATTGCTCCGGTGCTTTTTCAGGAGCCGGAAGCCGCGGAATAATTCACTGCAAAACAGGTATTACGGATGGCTGACAACAGACAGACAAAAAAACCATTTAATTACGCCAAATTCTGGCGAAGAACCGCGCTCATTCTCTACGACATCATGAGCGTCATCGTTTCCTGCGCGCTCGCGCTTCTGATCCGGTATGAGTTTCATATCGGGGAGGTGCCGGAGTATTTCTATATTCCGGTGATGCGCGCGATGCCGCTGCTTGTCGCGTCGACAATCGCGATATTCTGGTTTCTGAAGCTCTACAATTCTCTCTGGGCGTTCGCCGGGGAAACGGAGCTGCAGAATCTTGTGATCGCGTGCGTGCTCTCCGGCGCGGCGGGCGTCATCATTCTGCCGTTTTTCAGGATCGAGCAGCAGGCGGTGCCGCAGAGCTTCCATTTCATGTATGTGTTCCTTCTGATCACGATGACCTTCATCAGCAGGTTTTCCTACCGGTTTCTGCGAAGCCTGAAGCACAGGAACGCCAACAAGAACAACAGCGTTTCCGTCATGGTGATCGGCGCGGGCGAAGCGGGCAATATCATCATCAAGGAAATCCTGAACTCTCATTACAGCACGATGAATTTAAAGTGCATCATCGACGATAATCAGGAAAAGTGGGGGCGGTATATTCAGGGCATCAAGGTCGTCGGCGGCAGGGACCGGATTCTGGAAGCCGCGGCGGAATATGACATTGACGAGATCATCATCGCGATTCCTTCGCTCTCAAGGCAGAAGCTCGCCGGCCTTCTGGACATCTGCAAGGAGACCAAGTGCCGGCTGCAGGTGCTGCCTGCCATTTATCAGCTGGTCAACGGCGAAGTCAGCGTTTCGAAGCTGCGCAATGTCGAAGTTGAAGACCTACTCGGAAGAGAACCTGTCCGGGTCGACATGGATTCGATCCTCGGTTACGTACAGGGTAAAACAGTCCTCATCACCGGCGGCGGCGGCTCGATCGGCTCCGAGCTCTGCAGACAGATCGCGGGACATCATCCGGGGCAGCTGATAATCGTGGATATTTACGAGAACAATGCCTATGATATCCAGCAGGAGCTGAAGAAAACGCATCCGGAGCTCAAGCTCACGGTTCTGATCGCCTCGGTCAGAAACGCCGAAAGGCTCAACTGGATTTTCAAGAACTACCGGCCGGACATTGTCTATCACGCGGCCGCGCACAAGCACGTGCCTCTGATGGAAGACAGCCCGTGCGAAGCCGTCAAGAACAATGTCTTCGGCACCTTCAACACGGCGATGGCCGCGGCGCTGTACCATACGCAGCGTTTTGTTATGATTTCGACCGACAAGGCGGTCAATCCGACCAATATCATGGGCGCGTCCAAAAGGATCTGTGAAATGATCGTGCAGGCGTTCAACAGCGAGTATCCGGATACGAATTTCGTCGCGGTCCGCTTCGGAAATGTACTGGGCTCCAACGGCTCGGTGATTCCGCTGTTTAAAAAGCAGATTGCGGCAGGCGGTCCCGTGACCGTAACAGACCCGAACATCATCCGGTATTTCATGACGATTCCCGAAGCGGTTTCCCTTGTGCTGCAGGCCGGCGCCTACGCGAAGGGCGGCGAAATCTTCGTGCTCGACATGGGAAAACCGGTCCGCATTCTGGATCTTGCGGAAAACCTGATCAAGCTTTCGGGCTATAAGGTCGGCGAAGATATCAGAATCGAATTTACGGGACTGCGGCCCGGCGAAAAGCTCTATGAAGAAATGCTGATGGACGAAGAAGGCCTGCGGGATACCGAAAACAGTCAGATCCATATCGGAAAGCCGCTCGAAATTGACCGCGATCACTTCTTCAGTCAGCTGATCGCGCTCAAGAAGGCGGCTTATGTCGAATCGCCGGACATCCGCGAGTATGTGAAGGCGATTGTGCCGACATATAAAAAGAATACGGAAGTCAACGATACGGCCATCAGGGAGCATGCGCTGGACAACAGGGCAAATGAAAATTACGCAAAACAATGACGGGAGGGCACTCCTATGCTGAGTACAAAAGATTTTTCAGGAATCGAACCGTTTGAAAAGAAAGTCTGGCTCTCGTCGCCGACCATGCACGGCGATGAGCTGCGCTATATGAAAGAGGCGTATGAGACAAACTGGATGTCGACGGTCGGAGCGAACATCAACGAAGTCGAAAGGCAGATTGCGCAGAAGGTCGGCTGCCGGTACGCAGTGGCGCTTTCGGCGGGTACGGCTGCGCTGCATCTTGCAACGAAGCTTGCGGGAGAGCGGCTCTACGGCATGGCAAGGCCGTCGGAAGGAACACTCCGGGGACACAAGGTTTTCTGCTCCGACATGACTTTTGACGCAACGGTGAATCCGGTCGCGTATGAGGACGGCGAAGCGGTTTTTATCGACACCGAACGGGACACCTGGAACATGGACCCCGCGGCGCTCGAAAAGGCGTTTGAACTGTATCCGGACGTCCGCCTGATTGTGACCGCGCACCTGTACGGAACGCCCGGAAAGATCGACGAGATTTTAAAGATCGCGAAGGCGCATGACGCACTCCTCATCGAGGACGCCGCGGAGTCGCTCGGCGCGCTTTACAAAGGCCGGCAGACCGGGACCTTCGGAGATTACAACGCGATTTCGTTCAACGGCAACAAGATCATCACCGGGTCTTCGGGCGGTATGTTTTTAACGGACAGCAGGGAAGATGCCGACAAGGTCCGCAAGTGGTCGACCCAGTCGCGCGAGGCCGCGCCCTGGTACCAGCATGAGGAAATCGGATACAACTACAGGATGAGCAATGTGATCGCGGGTGTTATCCGCGGCCAGATTCCGTATCTTGACGAACACATCGCGCAGAAGAAGGCAATTTACGGGCGTTACCGCGAGGGACTCTCCGATCTTCCGGTCACAATGAATCCGTATGACGCGGAAAACTCGGAGCCGAATTTCTGGCTTTCCTGTCTTCTGATCGACCCTTCCGCGATGTGCAGGCAGGTCCGGGGCGAGAAGCAGCCGCTGTTTATTTCAGAGCCCGGCAAAACATGCCCGAGCGAGATTCTCGAAGCGATCGAAAGCATCAACGCGGAGGGACGCCCGATCTGGAAGCCGATGCATCTGCAGCCGGTTTACCGGATGAACGGTTTTGTTACGGCGAAAGGAAACGGCAGGGGACAGAGCAATGCCTACATTGACGAAGGCGAACCTCTGGACGTCGGCGCCGACATTTTCGCGCGGGGTCTGTGCCTTCCTTCGGATAACAAGATGACACAGGAGCAGCAGGAGCGGATCATCGAAGTGATTCACAGATGCTTTGCGTAAAAGCTTTGTCTGCACAGAAGGAGAGACTGCCTTGAAAACGGGAATCTACGGAAAATACGTAAAGCGGCTGCTCGATGTTGTCTTTTCCCTGGCGGGACTGATACTGATCAGCCCGGTTTTTCTGACCGTGATGATCCTCGTCCGGGTGAAGCTCGGCAGTCCCGTATTCTTTCATCAGAAGCGCCCCGGCAGGAACGGAAAGATTTTCGGGCTTTTAAAGTTCCGCTCGATGACCGATGAACGCGGAGAGGACGGAGAGCTGCTGCCGGACGAACAGCGGCTGCCGCATTTCGGCAGGGTGCTGCGAGCAACGAGTCTCGACGAGCTGCCCGAATTCCTCAATATCCTGAAGGGAGACATGAGCTTTGTAGGCCCCAGACCTCTGCTGGTCCGGTACCTCCCTTATTACACTGAAGAGGAAATGCACCGGCACGATGTCCGTCCCGGCCTGACCGGCCTTGCACAGATCCACGGGCGGAACGCGTTGAACTGGGAAGACCGGTTCCGGTATGATCTTCTGTATGCCGGAAATGTGACGTTTGCGCAGGACTGCAGGATTGTGTTCGCGACAATCGGAAAAGTTCTGAAAAAGAGCGGCGTTCAGTCCGGCGCGGACCAGTCGGTCGAAGATTTTGATGTCTACAGGAAGCAGCAGGGAATGCAGCCGCTCCGCAGCACGGAAGAGTTTGAATAAAGACGCGGCGCCGGATGGTACCGCTGTCCCTGGAGAAAAGAAATGCGGGAGAAAAACGGGAAACTGAACACGATCGCCGTACTGGAGAGCAGATTTGTACCGACGCCGGTGCAGGCGCTTTCCGGCGATTATTCGGATAACAGGATTTATGTGAAACGGGACGATCTGATCCCGTTTTCTTTTGGCGGAAACAAGGTGCGCAAGGCACAGTGTTTTTACGCGGACATCATGAAAGAGCAGCCGGATATCCTTGTGACCTACGGATCGAATTCCTCGAACCACTGCCGCGTGATCGCGAACATGGCGGCTTCGATGGGAGTTCCCTGCCATATTATTTCGAGTGATCATGCGGTGGAGGGGAAAGACGGGAGAGAACTTTTCAACCGAGAGCTCATCAAACAGTTCGGGGCGGACGTGGAGACTGTTCCGGTATCCATGGTGCATGATACAATTGAGACAAGGCTGGAAGACTACAGAAGACAGGGAATGAAGCCGTATTTCATCCAGGGCGGCGGCCACGGGGACCTCGGCACCGATGCCTACACAAAGGCGTACGTCAACGAGTTCCTCGCGCAGTTGAACGCGCTGAAGATTGACTATCTGTTTCTGGCCTCCGGTACGGGCGCGACGCAGGCGGGACTGATCTGCGGGAAGACCTTTATGAGCACGCAGCTGCGACAGCTGAATCTTGCGGCACAGTTCCGGGCGGACGGGAACCATCAAACCATTGACGCCGATCCGGACAAGCCGGTCATCGTCGGCATCAGCATCGCGAGAAATGAGGAGCGCGGCCGGGAGGTGGTCAAGGAGAGTGTCCTTTCCTATCTCGAGCACTGCATGCACGGGCGGCAGTCGTGGTTCCGCGAGGAGGATCTGATCTTTGACGACCACTACATTCTCGGCGGGTACGGTCTGTACAATGAACAGGTTCTGAATACGATTGAAAAGGTCTTCCGGTGCGACGGCATTCCGATGGATACAACTTATACCGGAAAAGCCTTTACCGGAATGTTAAACTATCTTACGGACCATGGCATCCGCGGGAAAAACATTATGTTCCTGCATACCGGCGGAGCGCCGCTGTTTTTTGACAGGCTTTAAAGAGGAGTTATCTCATGGATGAATACAATATCCTGATTCTGGCTGCCGGCACCCGCGACAAGGTTGTCCGGGCTTTCCGGAAGGAGTTTTCGGGGCAGGGACTTGTGATTGCCGCCGACGCTTCGCCTTACGCACCGGCCCTGTATGATGCCGACAAGGCGTATATTGTGCCGCGCATTGACGCGCCGGGATATATTGATTTTATTCTGGAGATCTGCAGGAAGGAGAAGGTGCGCGCTGTTTTGACACTGATCGATCCCGAGCTTTCGCTCCTTGCAAAGAACCGGGCCCGGTTTGAGGAAATCGGCGTGACAGTCATTGTTTCATCGTACGATCTCTGCGAGCTCTCTCTTGACAAGTACGCGATGTATGAGAAGCTGTGTGCACAGAGTATTCCTACCGCGCGCTGCTGGCTTACAAAAGAGGCCTTTGACGCCGACAGGGCAGAGGGTGTCCCCGGCGCAGAGTATCCGGTGTTTGTCAAACCCAGAAAAGGCAGCGCTTCGATCGAAATCAATCTCGTGCGCAGTGAAGAAATGCTGACCGCCCTCCTGCATGCGGACAGCGGTCTGATGATACAGGAACTGATGCGGGGACAGGAGTACGGGTGCGATGCCTACCTTGATCTGATTTCCGGCAGATGCACCTCCCTGTTCCTGAAGAAGAAGCTCCGCATGCGCGCCGGGGAGACCGACAAATCGGTGTCCGTCCACGAGCCCGCAGTGATGCGCAGGATCACGGAATTCGCGGAAAACATGGGTTTCCGCGGCATGATCGACCTCGATCTTTTTCATGATGAAGAGAAGGACCTCTGGTATCTTTCCGAGGTCAACCCGCGCTTTGGTGGCGGCTATCCGCATGCCTACGCCTGCGGCGTGAATTTCCCGGCGGCGATTCTGCGCAACCTCCGCGGACAGGAGAACCCCGCGGCGGACTTTGCGTACAAAGACGGCGTTTACATGATGAAATACAATGACATTGTCATCCGGTCTCAAGAGGAGCTGATAAAGTGAAGACAATTCTGATTCTGGCCAACTCTTCGGGCGGGCTTTACGACTTCCGGAATGAACTCGTACTGGAGCTGCGCAAAAACTATCAGGTGGCCGCGAGCCTTCCGGACAGCGTCAAAACAGACCTTCTCGAAAAAGAAGGCGTGGAAATCATAAAGACGCCGGTCAACCGGCGCGGCGTCAACCCGTTCGAAGACTTAAAGCTCCTCGGGGCTTATAAAGACCTGATCCGCAGGTATCGTCCCGCGCTTGTCCTGACCTATACGATCAAGCCGAACATCTACGGCGGCATGGCCTGCGCGGCGCTCGGCGTTCCGTATATCGCGACGATTACCGGCCTTGGCAGCGCCTTTGAGAAAAAGGGCCTGTTTCTTTCCATGATCGAGATCATGTACAGGCGGGGACTGCGGAAGGCAGACTGTGTTTTCTTCCAGAATCAGGAGAACCTGAATCTGTTCCGGCAGTACGGCCTTGTGACGGGAAAATCGCGCCTCGTATCCGGCTCCGGCGTCAGCCTTTCCGCGCACCCGTTCATGGAATATCCCGAAGGGAATGACACCTGTTTCCTTTATGTCGGGCGGATGATGCGCGAAAAGGGAATCGGGGAACTGCTGACCGCGGCAAGGCGGCTTTCGGGCGAAAGAGTGCATTTCGGTCTGATGGGCTACTGCGACGAAGACTGGCAGGAAAAGCTGGATGAAGCGCAGCAGCAGGGATTTATTGACCAGCTCGGTTTTCATACGGAAGTCAATGAATATTATAGAAGGGCATCCGCGGTTGTGATGCCGACCTACCATGAAGGCATGTCGAACGTTCTGATGGAGGCATCCGCCTGCGGCCGTCCGGTGATCGCGTCCAATATCAGCGGCTGCCGGGAGATCTTTGAAGACGGGGTGACCGGGATCGGCTTCGCACCGAAATCGGCGGATTCGCTGACGGACGCCCTGAAAAAATTTCTCGCGCTCGACAGGGGGCAGCGCGCGGCGATGGGGCAGGCAGCTCATGACAAGATGGTCCGGGAATTCGACAGGACGAAAGTCACCGCGGCGTATCTGCAGGAGATTGAGAAGGCGGTACCCACGAAATGAAAAAACTTCTGCTGATGGTGCCGATGCTCCACCAGGGCGGTTTTGAACGCGTCTGCGTTCAGACCGCGCGGCTTTTGCAGGGCACCTTTGATGTCACGATCCTGATCTTTTCCGACAAGGATATCAACTATGATGTCACGGGCCTCCATGTCATCAACATCGATGTACCGAGCGTCCCGGGGAAAGCCGGGAAGCTCCGGAATGTCCTGAAGCGGATCCGCAGAGTGCGGGCTTTGAAAAAACAAAACCGCTACGACATTTCCTACAGCTTCGGGGCCAGTGCTAATCTCATCAATGTTTTTACAAGGACAACCGGAAAAGTCGTGACGGGTCTGCGCTGTCAGACAGATCTCGAAGAGCCGCGGCAGGTGCGGCTCTTCTGCAGAAGATCGGACAGAGTGCTTTCCTGCTCGAAGGAAATCGTCGATGAGCTGGAGCGGGATTTCGGCTATACAAGGAGCACTTATATCTACAATCCGCTGGCTGTGGAAGAGATTAACAAACGTGCGGAAGAGGAGATCGGCGATTTTCCGTTTCCGCGCGGCGATGAAGATCTGAAAGTTATCTGCAGCCTTGGCCGGGATGACAGAATTAAAGGTTTCTGGCATCTGGTCAAAGCATTTTCGATTGTACATGAAAAGCTGCCGCAGGCAAGGCTTTTGATTCTGGGCGCAGGACGTTTTGACGGCTGCAGAGAGCTCGCGGAAAAACTTGGTATCGCAGATGTGACCGCGTTTCCGGGCGTTCGCAAGAATCCGTTTCCGTATGCGGCGCAATGTGACCTGTTCCTGCTGCCCTCGAACCGGGAAGGCTTTCCGAATGCCCTGCTGGAGGGGATGGCGCTGGGCCGCCCCGTGATCGCGGCCGACTGCGAGACAGGACCCAGGGAAATTCTGCTTTCGGATGAGCAGTACCGGCAGCTTATGAGAGGAGAACTGCCTGCGGAGGAAGAAGGCGCCGGCAGAAACGGCGCGCGCGCCGGCGCTTCATCGGAAAGCCGCAGAAGCGTGAAAGGAATTGTCCGCGGTGCCTACGGCATGCTCGTTCCCGATCTGGACGACCATGAGGATTATGACGCTTCCAGCATAACGGAAGACGACAGAATCCTCGCGAAAGCGATGCTGCAGATGCTGGAAGACGAAGAACTGCAAAGGCACTACAGCGGGGCTGCAAAAGCGCGCGCGCTGACGTACACGCCGGACCGGTACCGGCAGGCGCTTACGGACACGCTGACGGATATTCTGGAGAACTGAGTGTTATGAAGATAGCATTTCATCTGAACTGCCTGACACACGGCGGCGCCGAGCGCGTCGTCACCAATCTGGCGGGAACGTTCGCAGAGCACGGCGATGAAGTCATTGTCGCGACTGAATGGACTGATCCGAATGAATATGAACAGCACCCTTCTGTCCGCAGGGTCCATGTGGGGCTTCTGCCTTCCGAAGAAGGAAAGGGAAGAGCCGCAAAAGCGCTCGCGCGGCGCTCTCACCTGCATGATTTCATGGTGCGTGAAAAGCCGGATGTTCTTGTCGCGTTCGCGAGAAAGGCTATCTACCGCTCGCTTTCCGCCTGCAGGGGAACCGGTGTTCCGGTTGTCATCAGTGTCCGCGTTGACCCGAAGGCATCCTATACAGGCGTTATGAATTCGATCATTATAAGGCTCCTTTTCGGCCGCGCCGCGGGAGGCGTTTTCCAGACGCCCGACGCGCGGGATTTCTTTTCGGAAGACATAAGAAAGCGCTCGGTCGTCATTCTGAATCCGATTACGCAGAAGTATATCGACGCGCCGGACACGCCGCTTTCCGCAAGGACAAAGACTGTTGTCAGTGTGGGCCGGCTTGTCTTTTTCAAGAACCAGACCATGCTGGTACACGCGTTTTCGAAGGTTCATGAAAAGCATCCGGACTATGTTCTGAAAATTTACGGTCCGGATTCGGGGGACGGCGCGAAGAGAAGCATTGAAGATGCTATTCATGGACATCATCTGGAAGACGCGGTGTTCCTGATGGGTGACTGCAGTACGCTGGAGAGGGAGATCCGGGACGCGGCCTGTTTCGCCTTTCCGTCGGATTATGAAGGCATGCCGAACGCCCTGATGGAAGCCATGGCTCTGGGTTTACCTGTCATTTCAACGGACTGCAGGCCGGGTGCGCCGCGGATGCTGATCCAAAACGGTGAGAACGGTCTGTTAGTGCCTGTCGGTGATACGGACCGGATGGCGCAGGCGGTTTTGTATATGATCGAGCATCCGGAGAAGGCGCAGGCCATGGGAGACCGTGCGAGAAAAATCCGGGAAAGTGCAAACGAAGAGGTCATTTACCGGCAGTGGCGTGATTTTCTTTTGGAGGTTTCCGCGCATGGAAGACGCAGCTAGAAAAGAGGCGCCGCACATTGTCCTGTATATCGGCTCACTCCAGAAGGGAGGTGCCGAGCGGGTGATGGGGAATCTTGCCGAGTATTTCTACGCGCAGGGAATACGCGTGACGCTCGTAACGACGTATTTCCATCCGCCGGAATATGTGCTGCCGCACGGGGCGTGGGACCCGGTGACGGGGGAGCCTCTGGAGAACGAAGCCGGCATCCGGAGAGTCTATTCCGATCCGCCGGAAGCGCTGCTTGCAGGCGGAAGACTGCACAATTTCAGGGTCCGTTTCGACAATCTGCGCGGAATCTGGAAGAGCCTTTCGCCGGATCTGATCCTTTCCTTCTCCGGAAAGAACAACCTGATGGCGGTCGCGACCGCGAAAGGCCTGAAGCATATGGTTGCGGATGACAAGGGACGGCAGGTAAAGAGGCCGCTCCCGGTGGTCGTTTCGGTGCGCGGCATGCCGGCGCGGGAATACAGCGGCAGAGGTATGAAATTCTGCGCACAGGCGCTGTTCGCGCATGCCGCGGGCGTTGTGCTACAGACGAAAGGCGCGGCAAAATATTTCCGGCGCGCTGTCCGCAGGAAGGCGGTTCTTCTGCCGAATTCGATTCATCCCGCGTTTCTGCGGCCGCCCTATGAGGGAAAACGGCGCAAGGAGGTGGTCTGCGTCGGGCGCCTGGACGAGAACAAGAATCAGGGAATGTTGATCCGCGCGTTTGCGAAGACGCGGGAGACGCATCCCGAATATACGCTTCACATCTACGGCGACGGCAGGAAAAGGGCAGACTTCGAGGCGCTTTCGGAGGAGCTGGGGATCCGGGACCACGTTGTTTTTCACGGGGCGGTTTCGGGCGTGGACAGACGCATTGACCAGTCCGAGATTTTCGTCCTTCCGTCCAGAACAGAAGGCATGCCGAACGCCCTGATCGAGGCGATGAGCCTCGGCCTTGCCTGTATTTCGACGGACTGTCCGTCGTACGGCCCGCGGGACCTCATCCGGGACGGTGAGAACGGTTTTCTGGTCCCGGTGGACAGGGATGATATAATGGCAGAAAAGCTGGCGGTGCTGATGTCGGACCAGGCGCTTCGCGCGAGGTTTGGCGCGGCAGCCGCCCGCGTACAGGAAATGTACAATCCGGACAGAATCAACCGGCAGTGGCTGGACTACCTGAAGGGTCTTATGTGCCGATGAATTTCAACTCGCTGATCTTTATTTATCTGTTTCTGCCCGCAGTGACGGCAGGATTTTTCCTTGCGGGGAAACATGGAAGGCGGGCAGCCGACGGATTCCTTCTGGCTGCCTGTCTTGTTTTCTATGCCTTCGCGGGAATCCCGGCGGCCCTGCTGCTTCTTGCCTCTTCCGCTGCAACGTTTGCCCTGACAGAATGTACCGGGAAAGCGCGGGAAAAAGGGAACTCCGGAAAAGGCTCTTTTCTCATTGCGGTCTTTCTCAATATCGGCCTGCTGCTGTTTTTCAAATACACGAATTTCTTTCTGGACACCGCGGGCACACTCCTGCAAAGACAGCTCCCGCAGCCGTCCGTCCTGCTGCCGCTTGGCATCAGCTTCTACACGTTTTCCCAGCTGGCTTTCTGTGCAGAGCGCTATCATGGAAAACTGGGAAATGTAACGTTTCCGCAGTATCTGCTCTATGTTTCGTACTTTCCCAAGCTCTCGCAGGGGCCGATTATGCAGCCTTCGGCCTTCTTTGAACAGCTTTCGGGGGAAAACAGAACGCGGCCGGACGCGCACCGCTTTGTGACAGCGGCGCAGATGTTCACGCTGGGCCTTGCCAAAAAGCTTTTTCTTGCGGATACGTTCGCGAAGGCGGCAGCCTTCGGATATCAGAATTACAGAAACTGCACTACGTTTGATGTGATCATCGTCATGCTTTCGTATTCGCTGCAGATCTATTTTGACTTTTCGTCGTACTGCGATATGGCAGCGGCGGTTTCGATGATGCTGAACATCGATCTGCCTTTGAACTTCAACTCGCCGTACAAGGCGGTTTCCGTGACGGAGTTCTGGAAGCGCTGGCATATCACGCTGACGGACTTTTTCCGGACCTATGTGTATTTTCCGCTCGGCGGTTCCAGAAAAGGGAAGCTCCGCACGTACAGAAATATTATGATCGTCTTTCTGATCAGCGGTTTCTGGCACGGCGCGAACTGGACCTTTGTCGTCTGGGGACTGCTGCACGGCGCGGCGCAGTGCTTCGAGCGGATTTTCAAGAAGCCGCTCTCGTATGTGCCGAAAATCATCCGTTGGTTTTTCACGTTCTTTTTCGTCAATGCCGCATGGCTTCTGTTCGGCGCGTCGTCGTTTGCGCAGTGGCGGTATCTGACCGCGCAGCTTTTCAACGGAGGTTACATTCTGAATCAGGAGCTTGCGGGACTTCTGCGGATTCCCGGACTTCGCGCGGTTTTGCAGCTTCTGGGGTTTTCGGTTTCGGACAGTGTTGTTTTCACGTTGTCCGCGGTCATCCTGCTTGGCACCGGACTGATTCTGTGCCTCTTTACGAAAAACCTGCAGGAGCGAAAGTACAAGGCAGGGAAACCGCAGCTTGTCCTGACTGCGCTCCTTCTTGTCCTTTGCGCGGCTTCGACGGGAACCGTATCGACCTTTATTTATTCGAACTTTTAAAGACGAGGAGAGGCGCGCGGCGCAATGAACGAAAAACGATGGATTAGAAACTTCATCATTCTTACGGCAGCGGTTACCGCGGGCGTCTGCATTTACACCGCGGTGCTGGATCCGTTTTTTCATTATCACGCGCCGCTTCCCGGGTTTTACTATAAGCTGGAGAATCAGCGGGCGCAGAACGACGGCATCACGAAGCATTTCGCTTACGACAGTCTGATTACCGGTACCAGTTTTACCGAGAATTTCCGTACTTCGCAGTTCGACAGCCTCTTTGATGCTTCATCGATAAAAGTGCCGTATCCCGGCGCTTCCTACCGGGAAGTGGGTGACAATTTAAAGACCGCGTTCCGGACGCACAGCGGCATCCGTTTTGTTCTCCGCAGTGTGGAAGACTCCTACCTGATTGAGGATAAAGACACGCTCCACAAGGAGATGGGCGAATATCCGACCTACCTGTATAACCGCAATCCGTTTGACGACCTGAAATATCTTCTGAACAAGGATGTGATCGTGGGCTACTGCCTGCCGATGACAGCAAGGAGACTCCTGCATGAAAAGGGCGGCGTGGATTCCTTCGATTCCTACAGCGCGGCGCCGGAGACATCGGACGGACGGGCGAAAGCGCTCCGCGAGCTTTCGGACTATCAGGAGGAGCTTTCCGGGGTGCCGGGAAGCGTGCCGCAGGAGAAACTGACAGCCGGCGAAGCGGAAATGGTAAAGGAGAATGTCTCGCAGAACCTCGTTTCGATCGTGAAGGCGCATCCGGACACACAGTTCTATTACTTTGTCCCGCCGGTCTCCATCGCCCGCTGGGGTACCATGTACGCGCAGGGCATTCTGTACAAACAGATACAGGCCGAGGAACTTGCCTTTTCGCTTCTGCTCTCCTGTGACAATGTGCAGCTGTATTCCTTCGCGGAGGATACCGCGCTCTGCACGGACTTTTCCAATTATGCCGATTCCGTGCATTATAACGCGGAAACCGCAGGTGAGCTGATGCGCAGGATCCATGCCGGGGAAGGCAGAGTCACGAAGCAAAACCTGCGGGAACTGCTGGAGTTTGAAAAAAGTTTTTACGGAAGCTATGATTACGCGGCACTTCTTTCGCCGCCTTTGAACACTGCATCCCGCTGACAGGGGATGCCGGAGGTCCATATGTGTGGAATATCAGGACTATGTTGTTTTGCAGGAGACGCAAAGGGCGCGGTCCATGCAGTCAATGAGTGGATGAAAGACCGGGGGCCCGACGCAGAAGGTATCTGGACCAGCGCGGACAGCGCTGTTACGCTGGGACACAGGCGGCTTTCGATTATTGACCTTTCGCCTGCAGGCTCCCAGCCGTTCCTGTCGGCGGACGGCCGTTATATCATCGTCTTCAACGGAGAAATCTATGACTATCAGAAGCTCCGGCAGAAGCTCCTTTCGGAGAAGAAAGTAACAGGCTTTCGCGGAACGTCGGATACCGAAGCGCTCGTAGAAGCCTGCGGAGCATTCGGGGTGAAGAATACGCTGCAGATGTGCAAAGGTATGTGGGCGGCCGCGGTTTATGACAGCAGATGCAGAACACTGACGCTCACACGCGACCGCGTCGGGGAAAAACCGCTTTATTACGGCTGGGTGCATACGGACAAGGCGGCGGATGGCAGGGAATCGTTCGCGTTTGCTTCGGACATCGGCGCGCTCACAAAGATCCCGGGTTTCTCGAACAGAATCCGGCGGGATGTTCTGCCGCTCTTTTTCCGCTACGGGTATATTCCGGCGCCGTACACAATCTACGAAGATCTGTACAAACTCGTGCCGGGCAGCATGCTGACGCTGGAAGCGCCGTACGAGAAATTCGATGTGCCGGCAGATTTATACGGGGAATGCCACAGAACGGGCAGCGGATGTTATGAAGGCAAAGGCTTCCGCTATGAACTTTACTGGTCCATGAGGGACGCCGCTGCCGCAGGCCTTCAGAATCCGTTCCGCGGAACGAGAGAAGAGGCGGCGGATGAGCTGGAGCGCCTTCTGCAGGAAGCGGTCCGCGGGCAGATGGTCGCGGATGTGCCTCTCGGCGCGTTCCTTTCCGCCGGCATCGACTCCTCGACGATTGTATCGGTCATGCAGTCGCTGGCGCCCGGAAAAGTCAGGACGTTCACAATCGGCATGAACGAAGACGCCTACAACGAAGCGCCTGCCGCCGCGGAAATCGCAAGGCACCTTGGAACGGACCACACGCAGCTGTATATCAGCGAGCAGGAGGCACAGGCGGTGATTCCGAAGCTTGCGGGCATGTTCGGGGAGCCGTTCGCGGACTCTTCGCAGATTCCCACTTATCTTGTCAGCAAAATGACGAGAGAGCATGTCACGGTGTCCTTATCGGGAGACGCGGGAGACGAACTGTTCTGCGGGTACCGCTCGTACGCGTCCCTTGCGCGGATCTGGGGGAAGATGCAGGGTGTTCCATATGGCGTCCGCAGGATCGCCGGAGCGGCGCTCCTGCATAATCCGCTGCCGGAGCCCGCTCTTTACAGAACGAAAGGAATGCTTCTGCAGGCGGAAGGGCCGCTCTCGCTCGGAAGACTCCAGAGGAACGCCGAGTTCGGCGTCCGCGGCCGGATTCCGGATGAGATTGCACTGCGTACTGACGCTTCGAAAGGTACTGTGGTCCCTGCCGCGGCCGAAGAATACCTGCCGGAGCTTCTCTTATCCGATGCCTGTAAAGACGCGATGCTGCGCGATCTGCTGCAATATCATCCGGATGATATCCTGGTCAAGGTGGACCGCACCGCGATGGCTGTTTCCCTTGAAACAAGAGTACCGTTCCTCGACCGCGACATCGTGGAATTCGCGTGGACGCTGTCGGCTTCGTACCTTCGGGATGATCAGGAGGGCAAGCTTGTTTTGAAGGATGTTCTGTACCGGTATGTACCGAAGCGTCTTCTGGACCGTCCGAAGAAAGGATTTTCCGTGCCGGTCAAAAAGTGGCTTCTTTCTTCCGCGCTCCGGCCGTTTGCGGAAGATCTGCTGCAGCCGGATAAAATCCGCAGGCAGGGGTATCTTGACGCGGACCTTGTTTCGCGGCTCTGGGCGGATTTAACCGAAAGAGGAGTTTACAGGCCGCAGATCTGGTATATCCTGATGTTCCAGAACTGGCTTGAAAAAACCATACAAAACAATTAAAATTTTGCCGTGTCTTTTGGGACAAAACAGTTAAAGCCGCGGGGCTTTGGGAGAGAAAAATGGATCTTTACGAAAAACTGGTAAACGGAGAGGAAAAACTCGCGCTGGTAGGCCTCGGCTATGTCGGAATGCCGATCGCGGTTGCCTTCGCGAAGAAGATCAAGGTTATCGGCTTCGACTTCAATGAAGCGAAGATTGAGAAATATAAAAACGGCATCGACCCCACAAACGAGGTCGGAGACGAGGCAATCAGAGAGACAACGGTTGAATTTACAGCAGATCCGAAAAGACTCCGGGAGGCAAAATTCATCATCGTCGCGGTTCCGACACCGGTCAATGACGACCATACGCCGGACCTTACGCCGGTCGAGGGAGCTTCCCGTTTTGTCGGGCAGAATCTGACCAAAGGGACGGTCGTCGTTTTCGAGTCCACGGTATATCCGGGCGTAACCGAGGAAACCTGCATTCCGATTATCGAAAAGGAATCCGGCCTGAAGTGCGGCACCGACTGGAAAATCGGGTACTCTCCGGAGAGAATCAACCCCGGCGACAAGGTGCACCGCCTCGAAACGATCACGAAGATTGTTTCCGGTATGGACGAAGAGACGCTGGATACGATCGCGAAGGTTTACGAGCTGGTTGTAAAGGCGGGCGTGCACAGAGCCGAATCGATCAAGGTCGCGGAAGCCGCGAAGGTCATTGAGAATTCCCAGCGCGACATCAATATCGCGTTTATGAACGAGCTTTCGATTATCTTCCACAAGATGGGAATCGACACGAAATCCGTGCTCGAAGCCGCGGGTACCAAGTGGAATTTTCTGAACTTCCGTCCGGGGCTTGTCGGCGGCCACTGCATCGGCATTGACCCGTACTATCTGACCTACCGTGCGGAGCAGTTCGGCTACCATTCCCAGATTATTCTGTCGGGCAGACGGATCAACGACGACATGGGCAAATACTGCGCCGAGTCGCTGGTCAAGCTCCTCATCAGGAACGATATTCCGGTTAAGAACGCGAAAGTCGCGATCCTCGGTTTTACCTTCAAGGAAAACTGCCCTGACACGCGCAACACCAAGGTGATGGACATTGTGAAGGAACTGCGCGAGTACGGAATCGAGCCTCTGATTGTAGATCCGGAGGGCGACGCGGCAGAAGCAAAGCGCCTTTACGGCATTGATTTCCACCCGATGAGCGATGTTCAGAACATGGACGCTGTCCTGATGGCCGTCAAACACAAGGAATTCGAGTCGCTGACGCCCGAAAAGATCGCTTCGTTTTTCAACCCGAAGTGGTCAGGCAGGGTGTTTGCAGACCTCAAGGGCGTCTTCCGCAAGGAAGATTTCACGCAGGAAAAGGGCTGGGATTACTGGAGATTATGACCGCAGATATCATCCGCATCACAGATCCTTCGGCGCCGGAGCTTGCTGCCTATGCCCATCTGAACGAGAATCAGCTGCGGCATTATTATGAGCCTGCGCCCGGCATCTTCATCGGGGAAAGCCCGAATGTCATTCTGCGCGGGCTGGACGCGGGTTATGAACCCGTGTCGTTCCTAACCGAGGAAAAGTATATCGAGACGGAAGCGGCTCCGATTATCGAACGCCTCGGGGGCGTTCCGGTGTATACTGCGCCGCTGTCTGTTTTGTCGCGGATTACAGGATACCATTTGACGAGAGGCATCCTGTGCGCTTTCCGCAGAAAGCCGCTGCCTTCCGTAAGGGATGTCTGCCGGGGCGCCCGCAGAATCGCTGTCCTGGAGAACATAGAAAATCCGACCAATGTCGGCGCGGTCTTCCGGAGCGCGGCAGCCCTTGGCGTCGATGCGGTGCTGCTTACAAGGGACTGCAGCGATCCTCTGTACCGGCGGACGCTCCGCGTTTCGGTCGGAACCGTATTTCAGGTGCCCTGGACATATTTCCCGGGGAGCTGGCCGGAAGAAGGACTTGCCCTTCTGCGGGAACTCGGCTTCCAGACTGCCGCGATGGCGCTGCGGGATGACACGGTCCGCATTGACGATCCGGAGCTTCACGCCGTCCAAAGGCTCGCGATTGTCCTTGGAAACGAAGGGGACGGACTTGCCGCAAAGACGATTGCGGACTGTGATTACACGGTCCGGATTCCGATGGCGCACGGCGTGGATTCCCTGAATGCCGCCGCGGCAGGCGCGGTCGCGTTTTATGAACTCTGCAGGAAATGAATGGACGCCGCGCGGACCTGCCGTGCCGGAAAGAAAGGTAACACATGTCGAATCTCATATTCAGCCTGAATGCCACAATGCCGGTTTTTCTCGTGATGATGCTTGGGTACATCTTCCGGAAAACCGGCTTTATTTCTGGGAACTTCGCCTTGTCGATGAACTCCTTTGTCTTCAAAATCGCACTGCCGGTGAATCTGTTCGTCCAGCTTTATGAAGTGGACTTCTGGAAGCTCTGGGATACGTCGTATGTAGTGTATTGTTTTGCCGTATCGTTGCTTTCGGCGCTGATCGCGCTTGCCTTTTCGTTCCTTGTGCGGGACAAGGACAGCCGCGGAGAATTCGTGCAGGGTGCCTACAGAAGCAGCGTGTCGCTCCTTGGCATGACCTATATGGAAAACATCTACAACGACGGTGCCATGGGTACACTGATGATGCTGGGAAGTGTACCTTTATACAACGTGCTCGCGGTTCTGGTGCTGTCTCTGATGAAGCCGGGCGGAGGAAAGATTGACAAGGCGCGCCTTCGCGGCGCGTTGACCGGTATTTTGAAGAACCCGATTATCTGGGGAATTCTGTTCGGCTTCGGCTGGTCTTTGTCAGGACTGCATATGCCGGAAATGCTTTCAAGGACAGCCGGCTATATCGGACGGATGGCAAGTCCGATGGGACTGATTGCGCTTGGCGCGAGTCTTGATTTCGCAGATATACGGCGGAAAATCGGGCCGATTCTGGGGGCAAGCACTCTCCGGCTGATTGTCTTTACGGCGCTCTTTACGCCGCTTGCCCTTGCGCTTGGCTACCGCGGCCCGAAGCTCGCCGCAGCGATTATTATGCTTGGCTCCGCGGGAACGGTTGCAGGCTATGTCATGGCAAAGAGCATGGGACACAAAGGAACGGTCTCTTCCGGGACCGTGATGCTGACAACCGTTCTGAGTCCTTTTACATTGACGTTCTGGATCTGGCTGTTCCGGACGCTCGGCGATCTTTAAGGCGGACAGCTTTTTTACACAGGGAGTGACTTATGACGCGCAATGTGATTATTACTGTAACAGGGACGCATGAGACAGACGGAATAAAGCAGGAGCCGGTCGTTACGACAGCAAACGGACGGCACTTTGTACAGAACGGGAAGCATTATCTTCTGTACGACGAGATGACGGACGGCGCGGACGGTGTCGTAAAAAACGTTGTCAAATTCAACGAACAGATGCTGGAAGTAACCAAAAAGGGTGCACTCGAATCCAAAATGACCTTTGAAAAGGGCAAAATGAATATCACACACTACAAGACCCCGGCGGGTATTCTGGAGCTTGGCATGACCGCAAAGCAAATCGTGATGACACAGAGCCGGGCACGCGTGGAAATCCGTGTAGACTATGAGCTGCATGCGGGCGGCCGCAAAGTGCAGGACAGTACCGTGATTATTTCTGCGGTGCAGCAGCCGATTGTGTAGAGGGAGGCGGAGGCACCTCTAAGGGGCTACCGGGTACTGGAGCGTCCTGATCGCTATTCTGGCGAGGCGAGGCTTGCCTGGCGAGGCGAGGCGGGAGTGCTTGGCATGGTGGGAAAGTGCCGGGGCGGCCAGCCCGCGCGCGGCGGGCGAATGCCAGACGCGGTTTGCCTGGCGAGGCGTGGCGGGAGTGCCGGAGGGGCTTGCAAGAAGCTCTTCTTGCAAAAAGCCTTAAATTGAAAATTTGCAAGAAGAAAAATGCAAATTACGCACAAGCTTTCTTGCAAAAGAGCAGAAATGCGGATTTGCGCAGAAAGATTTCTTGCAAAAA
>JAQXUQ010000006.1 GCA_029224465.1 Bacillota bacterium
TCGGGTTAGTAGTTTCCCCGAATCCGGCTTCCTTCAGATTCCACCTCACGATGGACACCCTTGCCTTCAGCTATGTCCTTCCCACTACCGGGCGGACTCCGGACTTGCACCGGTTAGAAAACGTGCGCCGCCGGGCGCACATGAGAACCCCGGCAGGGATCTTCCGGAAGAAAGATCTTCCGAAAAGGTTCCTGCCGGGGTTCTTACATGCGGACATTCTGTTTAATGCACAAACTTCAGCGCGGTCTGCACGATCAGTTCCGCGGCGCCGCAGGCAACCATGACCTTAATCGGCCCGGCCTTGCATTTGCGGAGGGCGATCAGTGCGGCTATAAAGTAAATCACGATCCTGATATTGATGTTACCCGGCGTAAGAGCGTATGTCCCGCCTGTAAATATAGCAGGAAGGAGAATGTTCAGACCCGCAACAAAAATCAGGGCGACGACGGTCGGACGAAGGAAGCCCAGAATCCCCTGCATGAGCGTCAGGTTTCTGTACTTGTTATAAAGATAGGCAAGGGCAGTGACAAAGATACAGGAGGGAAGAATGACACCGAGTGTCGCGAACACCGCGCCGGGAATTCCACCTACCAGATTGCCGACAAAGCTTGCGGCGTTTACAGCGATCGGTCCGGGCGTCATCTGGGAGATTGTCACAAGGTCAGTAAAATCCTTGGTGGAGAGCCAGCCGTAACGGTCGATGACCTGCGCCTGTATTAACGGCATCGCGGCGTATCCGCCGCCGAACGAAAATGCGCCGATCTTTAAAAACGCGAAAAACAGTTCAATATAAGACGTCATCATATGCGTTACTTCCTCTCCTTATCCGCGCCTGATCCCGCATTCTTTCCTTGCCGTTCGCGGAGGATCGTGATGACAGCGCCGAGCGCCGCGGTCATCAGGATGATCCAGACAACGTTGACCTTCAGAAAATAATTCATAACAAAGGAAACAATCATAACTGCGATAAGCAGCACGTCTCTCGACTTGACGACACCGGCACCCATATCGAAGACAACCGAAATGATCACAGCGGCCACGCCCGCGTTCATGCCTTTGAGCATCGCCTGCACAACAAAGTTGGACTTGAACGCGTCATAGAAGAAGGATATGACGGTCAGAATAATAAACGGCGGCAGTATGGCGCCGATGACGGAGACAATAACGCCCGTGATGCCCGCAAGCTTGTATCCGACAACGATCGCGCCGTTAACGGCAATCGCTCCGGGTGAAGACTGGGCGATCGCAACGAGATCGAGCATCTCTTCCTCATCAATCCAGTGCAGCTCATCGACGAATTTCTGCTTGAGCAGAGTTACGATGACATAGCCGCCTCCAAACGTGAAAGCGGACAGATAGAGTGTCGCGAAGAACAGCTTTTTGAGAACCACACTTTTCTTTTCGGAAAGCGGTTCCGCAGCCCGAGTTTGTTTTTCCATAGATGATTGACCCTCCTTTTACAAGACACCATTGTAAAGCAGGATATAAATATGTAAAATACTATTAAATTATGAATATAATAGTATATTTATTATAATTATCCTAACTTAGGAAAAAGCAGGAATGGAACAGCTATGACCATACGGAATATCCGGATTTTTCTTTCCGTCGTAAATCATCACAATAATATCTCCGAAGCGGCAAGATCCTTATATCTGAGTCAGCCGAGCGTAAGCGTCGCAATTCAGGAAATCGAGCGGGAATATCAGCTGCAGCTCTTTGAACGTCTCTCGAGGCGCCTGTATCTGACAGATGCCGGACAGGAATTTCTGGAATACGCGCAGAGGATCGCTTCGACCTTTGATGACATGGACCGGCAGCTGAAAGAAAAAAAGGAGCATGAAACGATCCGGATCGGCGCCAGCATAACGATCGGTTCCCGGAAGATGCCGGAATATGTGAAGCGTTTTCAAAGCTGCCATCCGCTGGCCGAAGTCTTTGTAAAGGTAGGCTTTTCCAGAGACCTTGAGAAGATGCTGCTCGTGAACGGGCTGGACCTTGCGCTTGTGGAAACGCCGGTTCACAATAAAGAGCTGGAAGCACAGAAGTATGCCGTGGATACACTGGATCTGATTATGCCGGCGGCGCAAGGATTTGAAATGAATCTGGAAATGCCACTCGAAAGATTCCTGCAGGAAAACATACTTCTTCGGGAAAAAGGCAGCGGCGCGCGGGACATCTTTGACAGAGCGATGGAAGAACACGGCGCGGGCCCGGTAGTTCCGCTCTGGGAAGCTACGAGTACAACCGCGCTCCTGAACGCGGTGCAGAGCGGGCTCGGCGTTACGGTTCTGCCGCGTCAGATGGCGGAAGATGCAGTAAGAGAAGGACGTGTGGTCAGAGGGAGTATCCGGAAAATCCGGATGGAACAGGCGTTTTTTATTGTATATCATCAGGATAAGATGCGGACGCCTCTGATGCAGGACTTTATGGATATCGTAAGAGGCGCGCAGCCCTTATGAAAACAAGATGACAAAAGGAACGGAGAGAGATAATGGCTGCTTACAGTGTGCTGGTCAAGCCGGCGTCGGGGCTTTGCAACATGCATTGCGATTATTGTTTTTACTGTGACGAGCAGGCGAAAAGAAAGACGGCGTCCTACGGGATGATGAATGAAGCCACGCTCAAGAATGTCATTAAACGCACGCTGATGCGTTCAGAAGGCTCATACTCGCTCGCGTTTCAGGGCGGCGAACCGACGCTGCACGGTATTCCGTTTTTCAGGGAAGCGGTGAACATCTGCAGACACTATAATAAGAATCACTGCCGGCTGCAGTTCGCGTTCCAGACAAACGGCTATGCGATCGATGAGGAGTGGGCTGCTTTTTTCCATGACAATCAGTTTCTCGTGGGTCTTTCCGTCGATGGAACAGGAGAACTGCATGACCGGCACCGGCATGGCGCGGACGGCGGAAGCTCTTTCACGCATGTGCTGCAGGCGGCAGCGCTGTTTGACCGCTACGGTGTTGACTATAATATCCTGACGGTTGTCCATAAGGAAACGGCGGCGCACATCGGAGAAATCTATGAATTTTATAAGAAAAAAGGTTGGCATTATCAGCAGTATATAACCTGTCTGGATCCTCTGGAGAGTGCGCTGCAGCAGGGAAGTAAGGATCAGCAACACAGTCCGTATTCCCTGACCGCGGAAGATTACGGGACGTTTCTCTGCAGGCTTTTTGATCTGTGGTACGCGGATTATCTCGCCGGGAAACAGCCTTATATCCGGCAGTTTGAGAATTACATCGGAATTCTCATGGGAATCGAACCGGAGTCCTGCGACCAGAGAGGCGTATGTTCGAGGCAGCTTGTCGTCGAAGCAGACGGCTCCGTTTATCCCTGTGATTTTTACGCGCTTGACGAGTGGAAGCTTGGCAATTTCAATTCCGATCTGCTGCCCGAGATCGAACGAAGAAGAGATGCATCCGGATTCATACAAAAATCCCTGTATCTTGACGAAAAATGCATCTCCTGTGAGTATCTGCAGCTTTGCCGCTGCGGCTGCAGGCGGAGCCGGATCGTAACGGCGGAGCCTGCAATGCGGAATATTTACTGCGAAGGGTACCGGAAGTTTTTTGCTTACGCGAAAGAGCGGTTAAAACGCTGTGCAGAGGATGCCGCGCGCCGGCAATGATCCGGTGATACGGGAACTATGAAGTTTTCCGGAGGAGTACTTGCAATGAACAGACAGGACTATATTACCTATCTCAGGGATCTCTATGCGCTCGGCAGGCTCGATATGATTTTGTTCGATGCGCAAGGTCACCCGGTGTCGGATTTTATTAAAGTATCCAGACACTCGATGCTCCAGCTCCGGAGGAACCGTACGAGAAGAGATTTTGTTGAACAGCTGCAGCAGGAATTACAAAAGGGAAGCGTATCGCAAAGGCTGCAGGAGCCTTATCCGGAAGAAAACTATTATTATCAGGCAATACCGGTTCTGCTGACCGAAGGCATCCATTATCTGTGTATCGGTCCTTTTTATCTGCAGGAAAAGCTCGGCCAGATGGTGGAAGCCGATGTTCCCTGCTACATGACGCCTGATGTCTTCGCCTTGCAGGGACTTTTTCAAAGAGGCGCGCAGCCGCTGTTCAAGGAGCAGCCGGAGGATGCCGCATCTCCGGAAGATGAGCCGCAGGTTGGCATGAGACCCCGCGAAGAGGCAGAAATGATGACGTTCAAGCGCATGCAGCCGTCGTCTCAGATCCGCTACAACGCAATGCGGGAGAAAGCGATCCGGCAGGCGATCTCGGACGGAAACCTGTCTTATCTTCTGCAGACCAGCACTTTTGATTATATGATGCCGGTGCATCTTTTGTCCGGCGAAGGGACGCTGGTGCGGGCGCGCCGGGGCATCGCGAGCGCGAACTCGGTTTACTGCCGCGCGGCGGAGGACGGCGGCGCATCCAGCGTTCTTGTCAGAAGTATCTGCGCGGATTACGCGCGCCGGATTGAAGAGGCACCTTCCACAGCGGAACTTCTGCGCCTGCGGGATGAGGCCGCGCTGACCTATTGCCGCAAAGTACGTGAGGCAAGTCAGAACAAATACAGTATTCATGTCAGACATTGCATTTCCTATCTGGATGCCAATCTGCTCGAAGACGTGACGTTGGAAGCCGCTGCAAAAGCATGCGGCGTATCCTACGGTTATCTGTCGAAGATGCTGAAGGCGGAATGCGGATGCAGTTTTTCCGTTCTTTTGCACAGAATACGGTGCAAAACAGCAACCTGCTGCCTCCTCAGCGGAAAGAGCATTACGGAAACGGCAGGAGCCAGCGGTTATAAAACAAACTCACAGTTCTGCCACGCGTTCAAAAAGCTCTATCACACTTCGCCGAAGGCCTGGCAGACAGAGCATCTGAACTGATAAGGAATTTTTCGGATTCCAGTGCAGAATCAGGAGATGAAGAGCCAATTCAGACAATGATTTCCCGTGTTCTATTTTATAATAGTTATATACAGCATACATACTACAGGAAGGAATTGTTGTCAGAACAATGAATAAACGGCCGAATATCATTATTTTCAATCCGGACGAAATGCGCGCGGACGCGCTGGGGCATCTTGGAAATCCCGCAGCACATACACCGTTCCTTGACGGATTCGCGAAGTCGCAGGCAGTGTCTTTCGCAAACGCTTTCTGTCAGAATCCGGTCTGCGTGCCATCCAGATGCAGCTTTTCCACAGGACTCTATCCGCATGTACGGGGACACAGGACGATGTCCTATCTTTTAAGAGAAGGCGAGTCGTCCATGTTCAGCGAACTCAAAGACGCGGGCTACTATGTCTGGATGAACGCGAGAAACGATCTCGTTGCTGCAGGGAAACCCGGTGCTCTTATGGAGCACGCAAGCGAAATTTATTATGGCGGCGATGCCGCACCGGCACCGGGACCGGAAAAGCCTGCAGCTCCCGCGGACGATTCTTTCCGCGCACATTACGGTGGAAAACTACTGCTTGATCAGGACGGCCGGAATTACAGCAGCGACGACGCAGACGTTGACGCGGCGATTGAAATGATCCGCAGAAAACCCGCGGATCAGCCCTTGTGCCTGTTCCTTGGCCTTATCTGCCCGCATCCGCCATATCAGGTGGAAGAGCCTTATTTCAGTATGATTGACAGGGGCCTGCTTCCGGAAAGAATCCTGCCGCAGGAGTGCAGCGGAAAATCCCGCATTGAAGAAGCAATCCGGCACAATCAGAAACTGGAAGGTTACAGTGAGGAGCAGTGGAAAGAGCTGCGCGCAGTCTATCTGGGAATGACAGCAAAAGTGGATGCGCAGTTTAAAAAACTCTGCGCTGCTTTGAAAGAAGCCGGAGAGTATGATAATTCCGCCATTTTTTTTCTCTCGGATCACGGCGACTTCACAGGAGACTACGGCATTTCGGAAAAGGCGCAGAACACATTCGAGGACTGCCTGACCAGGGTACCTCTTCTGATCAAGCCGCCGGCAGATTATCCGCTGGACCCGGGAATTACGAACTCGCTGACAGAACTCGTTGATTTCTATGCCACGGTCATGGAGTTCGCGGGTGTGATGCCGGACCATACACATTTCGGAAAACCGCTGCAGCCGGTCCTTTCCGACAGATCGAAAGAACTGCGGCATTTTGTGACCTGCGAAGGCGGAAGAATGCCGGATGAAACGCACTGCGATGAATTTCATGCAGCGGGTCCCCGGGGGACATCGCCCTACAGTCCTTATTATCCGCGGCATCTGGCACAGACAGATGCCGACGCGCATGCCAAAGGGTACATGCTGCGTACCAGACAATACAAGCTGGTGTCCCGCGTCAATGGAAAGGATGAATTCTATGATCTTTTAAAGGACCCGGGAGAGAGAAACAACTGTGCCGGCGATCCGGAATACGCGGATATTATAAAGGATTTGCAGCATGAGCAGCTTCTTTGGCTCATGCGGACCGCGGATATTGTGCCATTTGATTATGACCGGCGATTCTCAAAGGAAATGATCTGGGCGAAGGTGAAGAATCTGGTGCCGCCGGAACATGAGGACGAAATCCGGAAGGAAATTGATGACGGCGTGCCGATGTTTTCACTGATTATGTCGTGTCGTTCGCGTTTTGGAGGAAAGAATGCAACCGGCGCGGAGACCTGAAAAACGGAAAAGAATGGGAGAAAAACATGGTAGATCTGAAGAAAAGACCTTTTTATCTGAATGACAAACAGGTGCGGTGGGTAGAGAATACCATTGCGTCTATGAGTGAAGATGAAAAGATCGGACAGCTTTTCATCAATCTGACGCTGCGGCGGGATCCTGCCTCGCTTGAAAAAATCGTGAATCAATACCATGTCGGCGGAATTCGCTGGCAGGGAGGCAGCGCACAGGAAGTATGGGAACAGAATCATACGCTGCAGCAGCTGAGCAAGGTACCGCTTCTGATTGCCGCAAACTGTGAAGCAGGCGGAAACGGACTAGCAGGCGGAGGAACCATGGTGGCGACCGGAGCTGCGTGCGGCGCTTCGAAGAAACTTGAAACCACCAGAGACATGGCACGGGTCGGCGCACAGGAGGCAGGGAGCATCGGCTGCAACTGGACCTTCGCCCCGGTCTGTGACGTTCTCATGAACTGGCGCAATACCATTGTCAATACGAGAGCATTCGGAGATAATAAAGATGAAGTCGCTGCGCGTGCTGTTGCGTACATGGACGAAATGCACAGAAACGGCATCGCCTGTGCGGCCAAGCATTTCCCCGGAGACGGCACAGAGGAGCGGGATCAGCATCTTGTCATGGGCTGCAACGACCTGTCCTGCGACGAATGGGACAATACCTTCGGCAAGGTCTATAAAACGCTGATTGAACATGATCTGGACAGCATCATGGCGGGACATATCTGCCAGCCTGCCTATGAACGCAGATTTTCACCTTCCTTAACGGACGCGGAAATAAAGCCGGCAACAACTTCGAAGGAACTGCTGCAGGGACTTCTGCGGGGGCAGCTTGGTTTCAACGGCTTGATCGTAACCGACGCGACGCATATGGCCGGCTGGAATGACGCGGGTGCGCGGGAAGATATCCTTCCGCAGGCGATTGCGGCAGGCTGTGATATGATCCTGTTTTTCAACGATCCACTGGAAGATATCGAATTCGTCCGCAGAGGACTCTGCAAGGGAATCATAACGCAGGAGCGGCTGCAGGACGCACTGCTGCGGATTCTTGGCCTCAAGGCGAAGCTCGGCCTGGATCATCTTGTTTTCCCGCCCCGCGAAGGTATTTCCTGTATCGGATGCGCTGAGCATCACGAAAAAGCGGCAAAAGCGGCGGATGAGAGCATTACGCTTGTAAAGGACACGCAGCAGCTGCTTCCGGTGCGGCCGGAGGAAAAGAAGCGGGTGCTTCTGTACTATCTGCAGAGCGCGCCGAAGAGCCTTGCAGACGGGACAGATCCGGCGAAAAAGATGGTAATCGAAGAGCTGGAAAAAGCCGGCTTTTCGGTGACTGCGCCGGAGGATTACTACGAAATGGAGATGAAAGAGCAGTCGGTATTCCATCGTTTCAAGGTTATGAATACGCCGAAGATTTCCGATTTCCGGCAGTCGTATGACTGGGTTCTTGTAGTATCGAACATGCAGGGATATGCGCAGACAAATAACGTGCGGATTACATATTCTGCGGGCCATTCCTTCGAGATTCCGTGGTATGAGCACGAACTGCCGACAGTGGCTGTTTCCCTGTCCTATACGAACCATTTGTTTGACCTTCCGATGATGAAAACATTCATCAACGCATATTGCCCGACCAGAGAATATATCCATGCTCTGGTGGAAAAGATAACCGGAAAGAGTGGCTTCAAAGGAAGAGCCAATGATCTTGTCTGGTGCGGCCGCTGGGATACGCAAAGATAAACACCGCGCGGACCGTTACCGCGGATTATTAATTTGGAACATGACCGAGGGAATCATAACAATGGCAAAAGATATCCGGGAATTTTGCAAAAACAAAGACTACCTGATCTGCGTGGACAGCGACGGCTGCGCCATGGACACGATGAATATCAAGCATTTTCGCTGTTTTGGCCCGTGCATGGTCAGAGAATGGGGACTCCAAGCTTATGAGAAACAGATTCAGCAGCACTGGAACGAAATCAATCTGTACTCGATGACACGCGGAATCAACCGTTTCAAAGGTCTGGCAGCGGCACTTCTGGAGGTAGACAGAGATTACAGAAAGATTCCAGGGATACAGATATTTGCGGACTGGGCAGAAAATGCGCCGGAGCTTTCCAATCGCGCAGTTAAAGAGCGGGCAGGCGAGGGAGATTCGGACGGGATATTCGCGAAGGCGCTGTCCTGGTCCCTGCATGTGAATGAAAGCATTGACGCGCTGCCGCAGGAGAGTAAGAAGGCGTTTAGCGGTGTAAGGGAAGCACTTGCCTGTGCGAGGCAAAAGGCGGATGTGGCTGTCGTATCCAGCGCGAATAAAGAAGCTGTCATCGAAGAATGGGAGCGGTGCGGCCTGCTGGAACTTGTAGATGTCCTGTGTTGTCAGGATGCCGGCACCAAGAAAGACTGCATAGCCACGCTTCTCGCGAAAGGGTACGCGCCGCAGCAGGTTCTGGTGCTCGGGGACGCGCCGGGGGATGAACGGGCGGCAGCGGAAAACGGCGTATATTTCTATCCGATTCTTGTTAAAAAGGAAAGCGAAAGCTGGAAAGAGTTCCGGCTGGAGGCTTTTGATAAGTTCACAGAACGCGGTTTCGCGGACTATGAACAAAGCTGTAAGAAGAAGTTCTTTCAGAATCTGGGGCAGTCTGTTTCGTAGGAGGAGAACGCTATGAAGAATGGGAATCTTGTCGTCAAGGTGACAGCGGCCGCGCTTTCTGCAATGCTGCTTGCGCTGGCCGGCTGCGGAGCTTCCGCGGGAAAGTCTGCCGGCACGGTGAACTTTACCGCCGCGGCAGAGGACACGGGGGATACAGCCGGGACAGAAGCATATTCCATGCAGCAGGATTCCGCGCTTTATGAAGGAAGCGGCGAAGGGCAGACAGAAGATGCATCTGAAACGGCGCAGACCCCGGTCACAGGGCAGGAGAGTGCCGCTGAAATCAGCAGGAAAATTGTTTACAGCGGCAACGCGCAGATCCAGACGAAGAACTATGATACCGCAAAGAAACAAATGCTGCAGCTGGTCGAAGACTGCGGCGGATTTATCAAAGACCAGAGCGAGACGTCAGATTCGGACTCCGGATACTATTATGCTTCGGAGGATGATTTTGACAGGGAAAACGCGCAGCGGATCTGGAGTCTGACCGTCAGGATTCCATCGAAGAATTTTGAGCGGTTTTTCGACGGCGCGGGTAAAATCGACGGCAAGATAACCGAACGCTCGAGCAATTCGCAGGATCTGACAAGAACTTATCAGGACAATGAAGACAGACTGCGGGCGCTGCGCACGGAACAGGACCGGCTTCTCGAGCTTTTAAAGAAAGCGGATAATGTCGCAGACATGATCACAATCGAGGACAAGCTTGCGGATGTCCGCGCGAGGATCGCGGAGCTCTCCCGCAAAAACAACCAGATCGATTACGATGTCTCTTACTCGACAGTCGATGTTACGCTTCGCGAAGTAAAGTTCTACAGTCCGCAGAAGATTTCCTATGCAGAACGGCTGTGCAATGCCTTTGAAGACAGCGGGGAAACGTTTGTAAACGCCATGCAGCAGCTCCTGATTGTGCTGATTTACCTTCTTCCGTTTATAATTGTACTGGCGCTGCTGATTGCGGTCATCATCTTTATTGGCAAAAAGATAAAAAGAAGAAGGGGCAGACAAAACAAAACGATCCCCGGGACAAAACCCGAGTCAAAAGAAAAGCCTTGAATAAAAGAAAATCTGAATTAAAGAAGCCCTGAAGGATTCTTCCTTCAGGGCTTTGCACTGTCTGCGACCAAGAGGGCTCGAACCTCTGACCTCCCGCACGTCAAGCGGACGCTCATCCCAGCTGAGCTATGATCGCATCTTTGTCACATTTGTTTTCTCGTGACTTTTTTATTCTACAGGAACAGGAACGATCGCGCAAGCGGTTTTTATGATTTTTCCGTGCGTATGCTGTGGCCCCACTTGATAAGCGCGGTTCCGATAATAATCATATAACCGATCCGGCTGAACAGGTCGGGAATTTCTCCAAGGAATAAAAATCCCCAGATCGCCGCGAAAAGAACTTGTGAATAATCGAACACGGATATCTCTTTTGCGGGAGCGAGAGAGTAGGCTTTTGTGACACAGAGCTGCCCCAGAGACGCGCTTATGCCGGCACCAAGGAGAGAAAGAATCTGCGCGGCTGTCATCGGATGATAATGGAAGAGGAGCGACGGAAGGAACGCCAGACAGGAAAATGCCGAGAAAAACATAACGATTACAGGTCCCCGTTCACCTTTCCTGCCAAGAAGCCGTACGAAGGTGTAAGCTGTTCCGGCAAAAAATCCGCCGGAGAGCCCGATGGCAGCAGGGATGCTCGCAAGACCTGCAGTCGGTTTGACAACGAACAGTGTGCCCGCGAACGCCGCAGCGACACAGAACCATTCAAAGACGCCGGGCAGTTCATGCAAAATGAATATTGACATAATGATGGCAAAGAACGGAGACATTTTGTTCAGGATGCTGGCATCCGCGATTGTCAGTCTGCCAAGCGCCCAGAAATTGCAGAAGATACCGAGAGAACCGAAGACGGAGCGAAGGATCAACCAAGTCAAGTCCAGCTTTCCTTTTTAATCCTGAATTTTTCTCTGGTGCCGGCAAGCACAATGACGGAAACGATCAAAGCGATCACGTTTCGGAAAAAGGCTTTCTGCATGGCCGGCAGATCTCCGGAAAGCTTCACGAAAAAATTCATCAGCGAAAATCCGATGGAATCCAGTATGACGAACAGGATAGCCAGCGTGTATTGTCTGTTTTGGGTGCCGGTCATAAAACTCCTTTCTGTGAATATCAGAAAAAACAGTCCGCCGGATAGGTGCGGACTGTTTCGCGTACTGAAAAATATTATACTACTTACTTTCCGATAAAGGAATTGATCAGGTTCGGGATTTGTTTTTGCAGCGCAATATAAGTCATATACACCGCAAACAGATAGCAGACTGTCATGCTGATCTGCAGAAGCCTTGGTGCCTTCATTCCGGTAAACAGCTCTTTTTTCCAAAGGATCAGAACCATGAAGAGACCGGCTACAGGGGTTGCAATGGATGTAGCGACGTTCGCGATAAAAATCAGCTGGGTCGGAGATCTGCCATAGGCAAAACAGATGACTGTCGCCACAACAAGACAGATGATACACCCGTATTTTACAGGCTTGGATTCAAGACCTGTCGGTTTGTCAAGCCCGGCATCCAGAAGAACGACTCCTCTCTGGGTGTTGCCGAGAAGCGAGGAGAAACCGGCGCCGACGATAGCGATCCCCATGATGACAGGAGCAAAGTTACCAAGGAACGGTCGCAGCAGATCGCCAAGCTGTGCGGGTGCTTTAATTGCCGTGTGTGTTGGATTCAGTACAATAGCGCCGACAAGCACGATAGCACCGGAAATCAGTATAACAGACACGATGTGCGTAATTGCATCTGCGCGCATTACGCCGTTATACAGGTCCTGCTTGTTCTATTTTTTCTCGAGACCAAGATAAGTTCCGTAGATACCTGCGGTTACAGCGGCATTTGTGCTGATATAAGCAAGCGTTGTCGTCAGGGATTTCTCGGGAAACTGCCAGGTTACAAGACCTTTGCCGAATTGTGCCCAGTCAGGTCCGCCGGTAGCAATCAACGTTGCGTAGAAAGCAAGAATCATCGCGATAATACAGACAAGAATCCCTTTTTCGACTTTGGAATATACACCTTTTGTCAGATAACAGACTGCCAGTACACCAAGCATAATCAGAGCGCCGAGTTTCCAGTTGATTCCAAAGATCAGCTGCATGCCGGCGCCGGTCCCCGATATGTTGCCAAGGGTGAAGAAAAAACACGAAAGAAACAGAGCTGCACCGCAGAATCCGGAGGCAAATCCTCCATAATAATACCGGATCGCGTGCAGAACCGGCATGCCGGTAAGAATCGAAATATTATAGGATGCGAGCGTGAAAGTGATACCCATGATGAAAATCGGAAGAATGACCCACATCATCTGGTAGCCGTAGTTGGCGCCCATCATTGCGGAAGTGGTTATATTACCCGGACCGATTACGATTCCTGTTAATATGATCCCGGGCCCGATTCGTTTGATCAGCTCTTTAAAAGAGAGTCGTTTTACTTTCCCGGGATCAAAACCAAGCCGATCCTTGGCGCTCCCGGACATATCTATATTATCGTATGTCATTGCTTATCCCTTCGTCCCCATTACAGGATTATAAAGCTGGAAATGGCACGCACCATGTCCCCCTGTATGATGCGTGCCTTCCTGTTAGATGATACCGTGCTTTTTAACGAAAATCACTTTCTGAAAGCGGAAAGGTCAACCTTGTATCCTTCCGGATAGGACTTTGCAAGCCCTGCCGCAACCCAGTCCTTTTCTTCCTGATTCAGAGGAAGGACAGGCTTTCTCATAACCGCGTTCTTGAAGATACCTCTCTGATAAAGAGCTTCTTTCAGTCTTGCGTGCGCTTCTCCGGAAGGCTGGCCGCCGCCGTAAATTCCCTGGCTGATCGGATAGATCCTGTTCGACCAGTCCTGCGCTTCTTTCAGTGTGTGCTGATCCGGATGAGAGAATACATTCCATGCGCCGGTGATCAGTTCCGGAACGCAGCCTGCGAAACCGATCAGAGCGCCGTCCATGCCGGTAAACCAGGATACGCACAGGGTCTCATCATGGCAGGTAATCAGTGAAACATCAGGACATTCTTTGCGAAGTTCACGTACATCATGCTCATAAATCGGAGTTACTCTCGTGCCCATCTTAATGCATTTAACGTGGGGAATCTCTTTGCACATCTTGATCAGCGTTTCCACAGGATAGAAAGCCTTGGATGTTGCCGGATAAAGGTGGATGACGATATCGATATCAGCACCGTCAGCCACATCCTTTACATATTCAAAAGGAGCGTTCGGGTTCATACCAAAGCGGAGCCACATGTGCGGAGGCATGAGAAGAATTCCGTCGGCGCCGGCTTCCTTAGCTTCCTTTGCCATTTCAATAGTCTCAGCCGTATTCTCACAGTTCACGCCGGAAACGATTGTCATAATGTCGCCGCACTCTTCAGCGCAAATTTCAACGACTCTTTTTCTCTCGGCTCTTGTAAGACCGGTGATTTCTCCTGTGTGGCCGTTGCAGACAAGCCCCTGAATTCCTTTGTTATAGAAGCTCTTGATCCAGCGAAGATAAACTCTGAAATCTTCTTCATTGATCGTGCCGTCCTCAAACATGGGAACTGCGACTGCGGGGAAAATTGTTTTGAAGTTCTTAACCTTTGCCATTTTAGATCTCCTTTGTGTGTTTGATTGTTTGTTCACTGTGTACTGCCTTCCTGATGATTTGGTTATAACAGAACGCCGGAATGAACAGAAGCAATCAGAGGCCTGCCTGCAATATGTTGCATACCGTCTGCAAATAATTGCACAGATTGTACAGATACGACAATAAATACACTCGTTTTTTGTGCTATAATTATCATAAGATACTGATTTATATCCATTGTTTTGTGTTTTTTATCAATCTGAAGATGGAATATGGGACATAAATGGCAACTTTAAAAGACGTAGCAAGACTTGCGAACTGCGATGTATCTACGGTTTCAAGAGCTTTGAATAATACATCTTATGTGCATCCTGACACCAAGGCAAGAATTCTGGCGGCTGTCAAAGAGCTGAATTACCACCCGAATGTTATTACCAGAAGTCTGCATCAGGGCAAGCGCCGCACTATCGGGGTCATTGTGCCCAAGATTCAGCTTTCTGTTTTTGGCGACGTTATTCTGGGTATCCAGCAGGAAGCCAGAAAGAACGGATACGCGACTCTGATCAGCAGCTGCGGTGAAGATGAAAAGCTAGAAAAGGATGAGCTAAACCGCCTGCGGGAAGGCTTTGTGGACGGCCTGATCATTGCGGGAACCGGAAAAAACACAAGGCTGCTGCGGGATATTCACGCAGGCGGAATTGCCATGACACAGATTGTGCGTTTTTCCGATCACAGCATCAGCAGTGTGGATGTGGATTATGAACTGATCGGCTATCAGGCAGCGCAATATATGATTTCCAGAGGGTGCAGACAGATCGGGACTGATAAACGGACCGGATTATATTTCTCCATACAGGGGAAGACTGCTTGGATATAAGAGAGCAATGAAGGAAAATGATCTGGATATTCTGACAGTGGAGCTGCCTTCGGTAAACCGCGGGTCCGGTTACGGGCATGACTGCGCCGAAAAACTTCTGGATATGAATTCGGCGCTGGATGGAATACTGACAGCGACGGACGGACAGGGACTTGGAGTGCTTCGTGCTATGAAGGAGAACGGAATTCATGTACCTGATCAGATGAAGGTCATCAGCATGACCGGCCATGAAATCGGTAAGATGCTGGAGACTACGCTGACATCGGTGGAACTTCCGGCAATTAAAATCGGTGAGACGGCTGTAAGGATTACACTGGAGGAAGTAGCGTATATGAATGATGCAAATATGCGGAAGGTCAAATATAAGCCGAAGCATGTTACATTCGAAGCAACGCTCGAGAAGCGCGAAAGCTGCTGAAAACTTCTTGAGCATACTATATGCCTGCGGAACCTCACGTACGTTTTCCGGCGTGAGAGTTCCGCATTTTTCGCCTCCGCTATGGCATAATGTTTATGTCAGGTCAGACATTCATCTTGATGTCAGACGATCACATCTTCAATTCATCATATCTTGGGAGGACACGTCATGGTGCAGAGCAGTTATCAGACACAGCAGAGCGAAGAGTATATCTTTAAGCCGGACTATATGGAGCGGCAGGATTTTCCGGAAGCGTTGATCAAACGCCTTATGGAACGCAGGGAAGAATTTCCGAGAATGCGGGATATGACCGCGGAGTACAACAGTTCCATGGACGCTGTGCGGATCGGTGTGCCGGGAGCCTGCGGCATAGAGCATATCAGTCTCCCGGTTGAGCCGATGTATCAGCTGTTTCTGCGGCTTGGATGGGAAGGCATGTTCATCGGCGTCAGGAATACACTGAATAATATACCGCTGATTGGCAGTTTCAATGTTACGGAAGAGATTCAATACTACGAGCACGTTAAAGACCGCCTGTTCATCCGCGCGGTGAACATTGAGAGGAACCGCGAAAAGGTCAGATGCAGCTGTCACGCGGTAGTGAACGAGATTGCACTCTGCGTGTACCTTCATATATCCAGAACTGAAACGACGGATATGTCCATTGTCGTGCCCGAAGACATCATTACAGGGCAATGGCATAAAGATCCGGACGACCTTTTCCGGGAGGTACTCTGCAATATGAGTCAGAGCGATCCCGCGCGCCTGTACTATTCGGACGATCCCTGCGGCATGGAAGAGATGGACGATCGACAGGGAGAGTTTATGGATCAGGACTGGAACATTGGGGATACGCAGCCGTTCAATCCTGTTTTAACAACCCTGTCGGGATCCGGCGGAGCCACAGCACTTTTCTATCCCGGCGTTGCGAGAAGAATCCATGATATTCTCGGAGAGGATTACTATATTGCCTTTACAAGCGCTGCGAGCTGCATGATTCACAGAATGTCGGACACCGACTATATGGATATCAGAGAACGTCTGCAGATCCTGAGCGAAACCGCGGAAGCGGACGGAGACACGCCTCTTGCGGGAAGGATCTATTATTACTCGGGGGCAACAGGGCGTGTGCGTCCGTTTGACATTCCGGTCGTCTGAAATATAACCGCAAATTGTGCTTGCCGGCGTGATATAATATGCACTATGAAGACGAATTTTATTCCGCGCGCCGAAGGAAACTCCATAACGCACAAACAATTCGAAAAGCAGATCCCCTTGTTTCTGGAAGACCGGCTTGCAAACCGTGCGCTGGAAGCGTTCCTGCGGCATCTGGATTCCTGCGGAAGCTGTCAGGATGAGCTTTCGATTCAGTTTCTGGTTTTTGCGGGTATGCCGAAGCTGGAGACAGGGGAAACCTTCAATCTGCAGAAGGAACTGGATGCTTATATTCAGACGGAGCGCGGGAGGCTGCGGCGAAGGGAACATCTCGGCGCAGTCGCATTTATACTGGAAGTAATCACGCTGGCGGCCATGGTGATGGCTGCCGTTACGGGCATCATGCTTTTTATGTAAAACATGCTTATCATGCAGAACATGCTTTTTCAGTAAAACGGGATGCCTGCGGCAGGAGATGTTTATGAGTGAAAAATTTGTCCTGATTGACGGACACAGTATTCTGAACAGAGCGTTCTACGGAATGCCGGACCTTACAAATGCCGCGGGCGTGCACACTGGCGCAGTCTACGGCTTTCTTAATATCATGTTCAAAATCCTTGATGAGGAGAAACCGGACTATCTGACCGTCGCTTTCGATGTGCATGCGCCGACTTTCCGTCATCAGGTGTACACGGAGTACAAAGGTACGAGACATCCGATGCCGGAGGAGCTGCGCAGTCAGGTCCCTCTCATCAAGAAAGTTCTGAAATCCATGGGAATCCGGATTGTCGAGCAGGCGGGGCTTGAGGCGGATGATATTCTCGGGACGCTCGCGAAAAAGGCGCAGTCGCTTGGCATGGAAGTCTCTCTGATCTCCGGCGACCGTGACCTTCTGCAGATTGCGGACGAACATATTCAGATCCGTATTCCGAAGACGAAAAAGGGACAGACGACAATCGAGAATTATTACGCGGGCGATGTTTGGGAAACGCTGCATGTAACACCTGCAGAATTCATTGAGGTCAAGGCGCTGCAGGGAGACACGGCGGACAATATCCCTGGCGTGCCGAAGGTCGGTCCGAAGACAGCAGTCGATCTGATCACCAAGTATCATTCTGTCTCTGGTGTTTACGAACATCTGGACGAAATTCCAAGGACTGCCCTGCGGGAGACGCTGCGCGCGAACAAGGACAAGGCAGAGCTTTCTTTATTCCTTGCAAGAATCAAAACAGACTGCGATCTGGACCTTGCCCCTGCGGATTCCAGAATCGGAAATTTCTACACGAAAGAGGCATACGCTCTGTATACAGAGCTGGGATTTAAAAACTTTCTCGGCCGTTTTGATGCGGCCGCCGTCTCTGCCGCGACCGGCGCTGCGGAGGCAGGCTTCTCCTTTGATATAATCGACGATCCGGCGGAGACCGCCGTTGTTTTCAGGAAGGCGGAAGATGCGGATGGAGTCTGCCTGTTTCCGGTTTATGATGCGCCAAGGTTGCCGGAAGAGCCGGTCCTTCTGGGCGCGGCAGTCGCTTTCGGGCAGGAAACGCATTATCTGACTGCGGAGACAGCGGAAGTCATCAGGAACGGGTTCCGGACACTGCGCCTTGCGGCAGGAGAAGGGCACCTGTCAGTTTATGTTTTTCACATCAAAGAGCTGTTCCCGTTCCTCGGGATTGGTGAAGAGGAGTTTCACGACGGCATCAGGCTGTCCGGAATGTTTGACACGCTGATCGGAAGTTATCTGGTCAACCCTTTGAAGAGTGACTATGAGCCGCAGGACATTGCTTCGGAGTATCTGCAGGAGACAATTGCTGCGAAGGAGCAGTTCATCGGGAAAAGAACCTTTAAAGAGAAGCTTTCCGATGGTGCACAGGCCGTAAAGGAAACTGCGGAATATGCGTGCCGGACTGCGTGGAGCCTTTTGCGGGCAGGCGGAAAGATCCGCGAGAAGCTCGAAGAGGAAGGTATGTGGAAGCTCTATACGGACATGGAACTTCCGCTTTCCTATATTCTGTATGATATGCAGCAGGCCGGCATCCGGGTGCTTCCGGACAAGCTCCTGGAATACGGTCAGCAGCTGGAAGGCAGAATTGCGGAGCTGGAGAAGCAGATTCATGAAGAAGCCGGCTGCGAATTCAATATCGCAAGTCCCAGGCAGCTCGGAGAGATTCTGTTTGACAAGATGTTCCTGCCGGGAGCCAAAAAGACCAAAACCGGATATTCGACTTCGGCGGATATTCTCGAAAAGCTCGCGCCGGACTATCCGATTGTGGCGCATGTGCTGGAGTACCGCGCGCTGACCAAGCTCAAATCTACATACGCGGACGGGCTTGCCGCTTATATCGCGCCGGATTCCAGAATTCATACAACGTTCCATCAGACGATTACCGCGACCGGCAGAATCAGTTCAACAGACCCGAACCTGCAGAATATCCCGATGCGCACAGAGCTGGGACGCGCGATCCGGAAGGTGTTCGTGCCGAGGGACGGGTATGTTTTTACGGATTCGGATTATTCACAGATTGAGCTGCGCATCCTGGCTTCGATGGCAGGTGACGAAGGCATGATCGAAGCTTTTAAAGACAATAAAGACATTCATCGGCAGACGGCGGCCAAGGTCTTTCATGTCCCGTTTGACGAGGTGACGCCGCTCCAGAGAAGAAACGCGAAGGCTGTAAATTTCGGCATTGTGTATGGCATCAGTTCGTTCGGGTTATCCCAGGATCTGTCGATTTCGCGCGCGGAGGCGAAAAAGTATATCGACGAGTATTATGAAATGTTTCCGGGCATCCGCGTTTTTCTGGAAAAACAAGTACGGGACGCCAAAGAGTACGGCTATTCGGTTACCATGTTCGGCAGAAGAAGGCCGATTCCCGAGCTATCCAGCAGCAATTTCATGCAGCGTCAGTTCGGCGAGCGCGTCGCGATGAACGCGCCGATTCAGGGGACCGGTGCCGATATCATGAAGCTTGCGATGATCCGTGTCTACGAAGCACTCCGCAGGAACGGTCTGAAGTCCAGACTCATCCTGCAGATTCATGACGAGCTGCTGATTGAGACGGCGCCGGACGAGAAGGAAGCGGTCCGGAAGATTCTGGAAGACGGTATGAAAGGCGCCGCCGATCTTGCGGTGGAACTGGAAGTGGACTGCCATGAAGGCAGCGACTGGTACGAGGCGAAATGAAACTGATCGGAATTACGGGCGGCGTCGGCTCTGGGAAATCCGAGCTGCTTCGTTATATGAAAGAACACTATAACTGCCGTATTCTGCTTTCGGATGACGCGGCCAGAGAGCTGGAGAAGCCGGGCGGTCCTTTATATGAGCCTCTGATCACGCTGCTCGAAGGATATCCTTCTGGAAAGCAGCTTCTTAGTCCTGACGGGGTGATTCTTCCCGCTGAGATGGCCGCCCGAATATTCGCGGACAAGGGGCTCCTTGCAAAGGTAAACGCGCTGGTGCATCCCGCGGTCCGCCGCTATATTGAGGACGAGGTCGAAAAGGAAAGAGAAAAAGGTGCACTGGACTATTTCTTCCTCGAAGCCGCGCTCTTGATTGAGTGCGGTTATAAAGAAATGGTCGATGAGATGTGGTACATTTATTGCCGGGAAGATGTGCGAAGGCAAAGACTTGCTGCTTCCCGCGGGTATGACAGGGAGAAAACCGACCGTATTATGCAAAATCAGCTGAGCGAAGAGGAATTTCGTAGAAACTGTGATGTGGTCATTGACAATTCCGGTGATCTGGTTGATGCTTACAGACAGATTGACGAAAGGCTGAAACGTTAGTGCGGAAGCCTGCATTTGGAAAAAGTTTCTTCGAGATACCGGAGTTTGTTTTATGAGATTTCAAAGTTTTGCAAGCGGCAGCAGCGGTAACTGCGCGTATGTCGGTTCGGACACAACCCACCTTTTAATGGATGCCGGTATCAGCCGGAAGCGGACCTCGGATTCTCTTCGGGAACTGGGGCTGGAGCTGCGTGATCTGGATGGAATTTTCATCACGCATGAGCATTCCGATCATACAAGCGGCCTGTGGATGATTGCCAAGACTACGCAGATGCCGATCTACGCGACGCAGGGAACCATCGACGCGATCAGAAGCAATCCGAAAAGCGAGGTGATTGATCCTTCGCGCTTCATTGCGGTGCGTCCGAACGAAAAGGTGATTGTCAAGGACCTTACCATTGATCCGATGCACATTTCGCATGACGCGGCGGATCCCGTAGGATACCGTGTCCTGTACGGAAAGAAAAAGGCGTGCATCTGCACGGATCTTGGCTGTTATAATGAATATACAGTGGAATGCCTGAAGGACAGCGACGTCGTCCTTCTCGAAGCCAACCACGATGTCAACATGCTGCAGGTCGGACCGTATCCTTACCGTCTGAAGCAGCGGATTCTCGGCAAGTACGGACACCTGTCCAATGATTCCAGCGGTGATCTGCTTTCCAGAATTCTGAACGGGCATATGAAAGGCATTTTTTTAGGACATCTTTCGCAGGAGAACAATTATCCCGAGCTTGCTTATGAAACGGTCCGGCTCGAACTGATCGGCCGGGAGGACCGCACAGGATACCGCACGGATGAACTGCCGCTCCATGTGGCGTCCAGAAGGAATGCTTCGCTTGCGGTGGAGTGGTAAATCAATTTCCGAAGAAATAGTCTGCCTGCAAGGAGCGGACGGCAATTAAAGGAGGAAGCAATGCAGGAACGCGCCATTATAACAGTTGTCGGAAAAGATACGGTCGGTATCATCGCAAAAGTCTGCGGGCATCTCGCGGAGAACGGAATCAATATTCTGGATATTTCGCAGACGATTGTACAGGGATATTTCAACATGATGATGATTGTTGATATTACCTCATTGAAGCTCCCGTTTGACGAGTTTTCCACGGAACTTTCAAGGCTCGGGTCAGAGACAATCGGCGTGCAGATCAGATGTCAGAAAGAAGCGATATTTGACGCAATGCACAGAATCTGAGCGCGGGAGGAACAAAGCGTATGATAACAATAGGTGAAGTGGCCGAAACCAATGCGATGATCGAGAAGGAGAATCTTGACGTCCGGACGATCACGATGGGAATCAGCCTTCTCGACTGCGCGGATTCTGATCTTTCGCAGCTCCGGAAGAAGATCCACGATAAAATATACCGCTGCGCGAAGGATCTTGTCCGGACGGGTGAGGAGATCTCGAGAGATTTCGGTATACCGATTGTCAATAAGAGAATTTCGGTAACGCCGATTGCGCTGGTCGGAGCTTCCGCCTGCAAAACTAGCGCTGATTTTGTAAGCATCGCGAAAACCCTCGATGAAACCGCAAAGGAAGTCGGTGTCAATTTCCTCGGCGGTTATTCGGCGCTTGTTTCGAAGGGGATGACGCCGGCGGACGAACTGCTGATCCGTTCGATTCCGGAAGCCCTGACAACGACGGACATTGTTTGTTCTTCGGTAAATCTGGGATCGACCAAGACCGGCATCGACATGGATGCGGTCCGTCTCATGGGATCGGTGATCAAAGAGACTGCGGAGCTTTCAGAAAAGAGAAATGTTTTAAACGGCGATTCGAAGCTTGTTGTCTTCTGCAACGCGCCGGATGACAATCCGTTTATGGCCGGCGCCTTTCATGGGGTGACCGAGGGTGATGTCGTTCTGAATGTCGGTGTCTCCGGACCCGGCGCCGTCAAGGCGGCGCTTGAGAATGTCCGCGGCTGCGATTTCGAAACGCTGAGCGAGACGATCAAAAAAACGGCGTTCAAGGTAACACGCGTCGGACAGCTTGTTGCAAGAGAAGCTTCGAAGCGACTCGGATATCCATTCGGTATCGTAGACCTATCGCTTGCGCCGACGCCGGCGGTCGGCGATTCGGTTGCCGATATTCTGTGCGAAATGGGACTGGAGTATGCCGGTGCGCCCGGAACGACCGCGGCGCTTGCCATGCTCAACGATCAGGTCAAAAAGGGCGGACTGATGGCCAGCTCATATGTCGGCGGCCTCTCCGGCGCTTTCATTCCGGTCAGCGAGGATCAGGGTATGATTAATGCGGCGAACGCCGGTGCGCTGACGATTGAAAAACTCGAAGCCATGACCTGCGTTTGCTCGGTCGGCCTCGACATGATCGCGATTCCGGGAAATACGAAGGCAACAACGATTTCCGGAATTATCGCCGATGAGATGGCACTTGGCATGGTCAACCAGAAGACGACAGCCTGCCGCCTGATCCCGGTACCCGGGAAGAAGGTCGGAGATGTGGCGGAATTCGGAGGGCTTTTGGGGCACGCTCCGATCATGCCGGTGAATAACTTTGACTGCAGCAGATTTGTGGACCGGAGGGGAAGAATTCCGGCGCCGGTTCACAGCTTTAAGAACTAACGGATTTTGGTGAGGGGACAGTATGAAACAGAACAGGAAATATGCGGTAACGGCATTGGGGGAGCTGCTTGTTGATTTTACCTGCAGCGGGGAGAGCGCGCAGGGGAATCCCGTTTACGAGGCGAATCCGGGCGGCGCGCCCTGCAATGTTCTTTCGATGCTTTCAAAACTCGGTGACCGTACTGCGTTCATCGGCAAAGTCGGGGACGATATGTTCGGCAGAATGCTGAAGGACAAGGCTGCGCGTCAGGGAATCGATATGAGCGGCCTAGAGATGGACAAGTCCATTCCGACGACCCTTGCATTCGTGCAGAAGCTTCCGAACGGCGACAGAGATTTCTCGTTTTACAGAAAGCCCGGCGCGGATATCATGCTGACCAGCGAAGAAGTAGAGCGGCACAAGGAGCTTCTGGAGGATACGTCCATTTTTCATTTCGGTACGCTGTCGATGACAGATGAAACCGTGGACCGCGCGACCAGAGAAGCCCTGACGATTGCCAAGGATAACGGAGCGGTTATTTCCTTTGATCCGAATTACCGCGCGCCTTTGTGGGGGTCTGTGGATGAAGCCAAGGAAAAGATGGCCTTTGGCATGCAGAACTGTGACGTTTTGAAGATTTCGGATAATGAAATCGCACTGCTGACAGGAAAGGGCGTTCGCCCGGACGGGACAACAGATCCGGAAGGAATCGATGAGGGTATGCGCATCCTGATTTCGCGGTTCGACATTCCGCTCGCGTTCGCGACACTGGGCGCGGAAGGAAGCAAGGCCTACTGGCAGGGCCGCAGTGTCTTTGTCCCGGGATTCAAGAATCCGGATACAATTGAAACGACAGGAGCGGGAGACACCTTCTGCGCCTGCGCACTGCATTTTATTCTGAAGTTCGGATTGAAAGATCTGGATGAAGACAAGTTAAAAGAGCTGCTGACGTTTGCGAACGCGGCGGCGAGCCTGATTACGACAAGAAAAGGTGCGCTTGCGGTTATGCCTTCGAAAGAAGAAGTACAGGCGTATATTGACCGCTATAACAGGTAAAACAAACCGCCGGAGGCAGATGGCTTTCGCGGAGAGGGTTCAGGCGCGGAAGAATTGGTGGCAGCTATGAGAAAAAGATCGCCTTTGTACAGGAGCTTCGGGTATGCCTTCGCGGGCATTTTCAACACAATCAGGACCGAGAGAAATATCAAGATTCATCTTCTGGCGGCAGGTCTTGTCACACTCTTTGGCGCGCTGCTTCGGATCTCGGTCACGGAGTGGTTTATCTGCCTTCTTTTGTTTGCGCTGGTGATCAGTCTGGAGCTTGTAAATACGGCAGTGGAAGCCTGCGTGGATCTTGTGACCAAGGAGAAAAAGCCGCTCGCGAAAAAGGCAAAGGATGCAGCGGCGGGGGCGGTGTTGTTTTCCGCGATCATAGCCGCGGTCATCGGCTGCGTGATTTTCCTGCCAAAGCTTGCTGCACTGTTCGTATAAACGCGTTTCTATACATGGCGGGGCGGATAGAGTATAATGAAATCAGCCGGTCATACGAGTTCCGGCGGGGGAAGAAAAGGAGGCTTAGGATGGCAGACAACAATGTTAAATTCGGTCTTACAGATGGCGTGAAAAAGCTTCTTCTGGCAGGTATCGGTGCTGTAGCGGTAACCGCCGAGAAATCACAGGAAGTGCTTGATGACCTCGTTGAGCGCGGAGAGATCACCGTTGAGCAGGGGAAAGCCCTGAATCAGGAACTCAAGCATACGATCAAGGAAAATGTAAGCTCGAAGAAGGAAGATAAAGAACCTTGCAAGGAAGAAGCCGGCGGCGAAGAGAAACCGGATCTGGACGCGTTTATCAAGAGTCTTTCACCGGAAGACCTGCAGAAGCTCAAAGATACATTGAACGCAGGCTGATTTAAATGCAGCGGGAAGACAAGAAAGTCCCGGCGACAAGCGGACGGCTGCGCGAGATCATGAGCGTTCTCATGCGCAGCAAAATCAATGAGGGACTGACGCCTTTGAAGCTGCGTCAGATTCTGGAGGAACTGGGACCGACGTATATCAAGCTCGGTCAGATTATGTCCCTGCATTCGGACATCCTGCCTAAACAATACTGCGACGAGCTCATGAAGCTGAACTCGGATGTCACGCCGATGCCGTTTGAGACGGTGGAGGAAGTGATTAACCGGTCATATCGTTGCAGGTGGCAGGATGTTTTTGCATCCATTGAAAAGGAGCCGCTCGGATCCGCTTCGATTGCCCAGGTCCACAAGGCAAAACTCCTTTCCGGCGAGGATGTGATTGTCAAGGTCCAGAGGAAGGGCATCTACGATATCATGGCGCGCGATATCGGACTGATGAAGCGCGCTGTCAAACTGATTCCGCCGATCGGGGAAATCCGCAATCTGGTGGATCTGAATATGGTCCTGGACGAGCTCTGGAGTGTTGCGCAGGAAGAAATGGACTTTCTCAAGGAAGCCTCCAATATGGAGGAGTTTTCCCGCAACAATAAGGACATTGCCTATGTAACCTGTCCGAAGCTGTATCATGAATACACGACTTCGAGAGTCCTCGTTATGGAATATGTCGGCGGCTGTCCGATTAACGATAAGGAAGCGCTGAAGGCTGCAGGCTATGATCTGGATGAGATCGGCAGCAAATATGTCAACAACTTTATCAAGCAGGTGATGGACGACGGCTTTTTCCACGCGGATCCGCACCCCGGCAATGTCAAGATCTGCGACGGGAAGATTGTATGGATCGACATGGGCATGATGGGACGCCTTACGGAAAGAGACCGCAGAATTATGGTACGCGGCGTGCAGGGGATCGGCATGCATGATCTGCAGACCGTTGAGAGCGCGGTGCTGGATCTGTGCGATTTCCGCGGAAAGCCGGATCATAAACAGCTTTACAAAGATCTTCGGGAGTTTATTGAAACTTACGGTTCCAACGGCATGGGAAGCATTGATGTCGCGGAAACGATGGCGGCGCTCATGGAGATCATGAAGAAAAACAAGATGTCCATGCCGCATGGTATGACTATGCTGGCACGGGGACTAGCCCATGTCGAAGGCGTCCTTGCGGATATCAGTCCGGACATAAACATGGTGCAGATTGCACAGGCCAGAGTAACCGATGATTATCTGCAGAAGATCGACTGGAAACGGGAACTGTCGCATGACGGCAGAGAAATATACAGGGCAGTTAAAAAGGGGATTGAGATACCTTCTCTTACAGCCGATGCGCTGAAACAATTCCTTGGCGGCCGCAGTGAAGTCAATTTGAATCTGGAGACGGCTGATCATACAGAGCAGGTCATCTTTCAGGCAGTACGGAATCTGGTTATCGGTGTATGCGTGGCGGCGCTGCTGATGAGTTCAAGCCTGATTGCCACGACGGATATGGAACCGAAGATTCTCGGTATCCCGGCTTTAGGTATGCTGGGGTATATCGGGGCGCTTCTGATCGCGCTGTTTTTCTCACTGCGTCACTGGTACCGGAAACGGAAGAAGAAATGACTGCTGCAGGTGCAGCGGCAAAACAGAATTATAGTGCAAAAGATAAAAGGCAGAGGCCACAATGGCACCTGCCTTTTTTCGATGTATCAGACAGAAACAAAAGGCGCTGCCGGAGCCTTTTGGGAGTACCGGACTGGGAGTGTCCGGGATAGACACCGGCTTCACTCTCTGATTTCCTCTGAATACGGCATTATCATATCATTTCCATAATCATATTTAAAGCTGTAATAACGAAATGAAATTATGATAATGATTAAAATTAAGATAATTTACAATAGTTAATCGATCCATTGGTTGATTTGTTATTCGGGCAGTGATAGGGTACGCGGCGACAGTTCAATGGAGGCCCGAAATGAAAAGATCAAGAAGCAATGTTCGTCGTTTAATAGCAGACGTCCTGATGTGCTGTCTGCTGATTGTTACCGGTATTCCGATGACCGCAAAAGCAGATGATGCTGCAGGTCTGCAGCAGTCTGCTCCGGTATCGGCGGAAACCACGGAGAATGGAGAAGACGCTGCGCAGACACCGGCAGCAACGGAAACTGCGGGGGGTACCGCACAGGCACCCGCGTCAGAGGATACGCAGAAGACAGAAAGTGCAGATGAGGAAGATGCAGCAGAAGAAACAAGTACGGAGGTGACATCTTCCGCGCAGAATAATTCGCAGGAAAAGGAACAAAGTTACATGGGTGAAACCGCACCGGCGGATCCTGCTTCTGCGCAGACGGCTGTCACTGACAACAGCAGGGAAGTAACGGAAGTGTCAGATCAAAGTCAGAAGCAGGATTATACAGAAATGTACGAATTCTATGATTCGGAGAAAACCTGCGTATCATCCCAGACAGTTCGTATCGGTGACATACTTGCGGAACCGGCAGTACCCAAGACACGCAGTGGGAAAACATTCACAGGATGGAAAGATGCTTCCGGTGCGGACTTTCACAGTTTTGGCACTGTGAAGGATATTGCACAGGACGGTGCAGTTATCAGATTATACGCCAGCTATGCGGATGCCATTTACATCAACTACTACGATCAGTATAACAACCTGATCAAGAGTCAGCCGGTGGAAGCTGATTCTACAGTCACGATTGAGAAGGACGATCCACTAATTCAGGTTCAGCCTCTTACAGAGTGTCAGGATGGATGGAGTACGGATCGCGGTAGTACGCAGGATGTGTCCGGCGACTTCAAGGTGGGTACGGAGTCTGTTAATCTTTACCCGATTCTGAAAGAAGGATACTGGGTGGAATTCAAAACGGATAGCGAGACGTCTATTCCCCGGCAGTTCATTGCCCGTAATGCGAAAGGCGATGATGCCAAAGTCAGTAAGCCCGGGACAGATCCGGTCAGAAAGGGGTATGTATTTGATCAATGGTATAAAGACCAGGCTTTGACAGAACCCTACGACTTCAGTCAGACTGTGATAAAGCCGCTTACGTTGTACGCGGGATATAAACCGGCAGAAAATACCGAATATACTGTTAAGTACTGGATCGAGTACCAGAAAAAAACCGGCAGCGGTGTCGGTGATGGCGTCTGGGATTATAAACTGCTGACGCAGGAAGTTATCAAGGGAAAGACCGGTGACAAGGCCGGTTTCCACACAAAGCTGATCTTTTCCAGCCCTTATGAAAAATCGGACGCGCAGTATGAACTGAACACAGATCTTACGACGGCTGACCGCCAGGATCCCGCCCGGCCGACAATCCAAGCCGATGGTTCAACTGTACTGAATGTGTATTACAGGTGCAAAACATACAACCTTTCTGCCATTGTTCCGAAGGCGGATGGAACAACACAGAAATTAAGCTATGAAAATGTGAAATGTTCCTCGGATCTGACGAATTTCTGGAAGGCGGTATTTGCGATACGGCCGGAACAGGAATTGTTTGATGGAAAACACAGATTTGTATTTCGGAATATACATAGCGGATATGAATTCGTTGAAACACCTTCCGTAATGAAAAACATGCCGTCTGAAGATGCTGCAATGTATTTGCAGAGCTTTGGCGGGGATAATTCATACTATGAAGAGTACCTTGAAACACTGAATGGGAAAGCTCCTGATGGAAAGACAGTCGTCAGAAATACATCACGCAGAGGCAGTGCAGATACAAGAACCTACTATTTGCAGCTGTCAGATCATTTCAACAGCGGTACGTTTGGCGGAACGGATGTCACTACATCGGATTTTCCGGGTTTTACACCGTTAATGGAATACTCGGATGGTAATTATTATCTGTATGGCGAAGCCAATGCGAGTGTCTGGTTCCGGTATCCTGAAGCGCTTTTCCAGAAGAATAATCCGGGTCTGACATATAATATTATAAAAAATCCGGATGGTACACAGCACATGTACAACGGTGCGAATGACCCGATCCGGATCTATTACGAGCGTAACCATTATCCTCTCAATTTCCATACAAACGGCGGTCCGGAAGCAGAAAACCAATCTGTGCTTTTTGAAGATGATCTGCGTAAGTACCAGCCATCAAATTATTCGGAAGGACAGACGATAAAACAGTCCGTTGCGAAACGCGTTATGCAGCTGCCTGGCGCTGATCCTGTCATGAACAGAACAAAGAAGAAAGAGGGAAATGAGAATTTTGTTTTTGCCGGCTGGTATACGGATTCGGCGTTGACAAACAGTTTTGACTTCAGCGGCACAATGCCGGCGCATGAGGTGGATTTGTACGCAAGATGGGTGCCGGAAACCTATACGGTCCGCTTTGATACCGGGAAAGGATCGGCAATAGACAAGATAAGCGATATTCCATATGGCCATGCCGTGGCACGACCTCAAGATCCGACTTACGAGGATCATATTTTTCTTGGCTGGACGCTGAATGGAAAACCCTACAATTTTGCTTCGGGTGTCACTGAAGATATCGTTCTGAAGGCGGAATGGAGAAGCATAAAGGCATACAAGGTTACCTATGATCTGAACGGCGGCAGCGGGCCAGCTCCGGGAGATACGAGATCATATTATGAAAATGCCGGTGTTACGGTTGCTTCCGCTGATGGTATTACAGCACCGAAAGAAAAGGTCTTCCTTGGCTGGAAATCCAGCGGCGACGGTAAGATTTATTATCCGAACGGCTCTGCACCAATGCCGATGGGTGGCCTGATACTCACCGCGCAGTGGGGAGACAAGGAGAAGACGGCGCAGCTGACCTATGATTTCAATTTTGAAAAATATGGAATCAAGTCCGATGGCAATTCGTCAAGCACTGTATCTGCGCTGAAAAACAACAGCAGCGTTCAACTTGCTGACATTTGTGCGCTTCACGCCGTGCCGGACGGATATGTATTCAAGGGTTGGTATCTGGACAAAGACTGCACAGACGGTCCGTATACTTTCCTGATTGTTAACAGCCGGAAAGCAAGCTGCGTCTACGCAAAGTGGGAGGTGGTCCGTCATGAAACGGCGGAAACAGGTCAGAGTTCTTCTGGCAGCAGCGCTAACGTAACCGGCAATACGGTAAGCCCGGCTTCTTCGGCCGTGACGTCGGAAGCGGAAGTACAAAGTGCGCCTCAGCTTCAGCCGGCACAGAGCGGGAGCATCACGAAACCAGCCGCGCCTTCGCAAGTGCCGATGCAGCGCACTGGAAACAGCAAAGCGCCTGCGACAGGAGATACATCGCACATAGAGCTGTATTTCCTGGTAATGACAGGATGTCTTGCAATTCTTGTTACGGATTTTATGATTCGGAAAAGACATGATGTGAGGAGACGCTGACAGGTTGGAGAGCGGACGACAGAAGATTATACCTGTGGAAAAACATCTTGATAGTTCTGTACGAAACAGGTATAATACTCCTGTCGTGCGGTTGTAGTACATCGGTAGTATGCGGCCTTCCCAAGGCTGAGAGGCGGGTTCGATTCCCGTCAGCCGCTCTGAACCTCTTGCCGGAAATCCTTTATTTTCAAGGGTTTCCGGCATTTTTACTCTTTTTAAGGCGTTCGTGCGACAAATATGCGTTAATCTTCCCGGAATACAATCTCTCCGTCATCTGTCATGGAATCCACAATCGCTATGCTGGTCAGATTATATCCCTGCTCCCGCAGCGTCTTTCCGCCCTCCTGAAATCCTTTTTCAATCGCGATGCCGATCCCGGCGACCTTCGCACCGGCCTGCGAGCAGATGTCCAGCATCCCCCGCATCGCCTTGCCGACAGCCAGAAAATCGTCTACCAGAAGAACGGTATCATCCGGTCCCAGATATTTCTTCGAAAGTGTAATCTGATAGTCCTTCCCATAAGTGAACGAATGCACGACCGAGGTATAGACTTCGCCGTCAATATTTCTGCTCTTTGCTTTCTTCGCGAAAACAACAGGAACGTCGAAATACCGTGCGCAGCTGCACGCAATCGCGATGCCGGAAGCTTCGATCGTCAGAATTCTTGTGATGCCCGCATCCTTATATTTGTCATAAAATGCCTTCCCGATCTGATCGAGCAGTTCCACATCCAGCTGATGGTTAAGGAAACTGTCTACTTTCAGTATGTTGCCGGGACGGACCTGGCCGTCTTTTCTGATACGATCTTCAAGAAATTTCATTTTTGTCTCCAATTATGTTTCGAACGCTGCTTCAGCGCGGCTGCCGGCTGAAGAATTGAATTATTAAAATCTTGTAAATTTTACTATAGACGGATAACATTTATTTTTCAATGGAATTATTCGCGAGGGCTCTCGTCATAACCGCAAATCTACGATAGAATCAGGAAGGAATGACGAGGAGAGGAAGTCTATGTTTACTGCACAGAATTATATAAAACCAAAGAGTCTGGAAGAAGCATATGCTTTACTGCAGAAACGGGGAAACCGCGTCGTCGGCGGAATGCAGTGGATGAAGATGTCTTCCGCAGCCTGCGCCGCGGTGATTGATCTTTCGGAGCTGGGCCTGTCCGGTATAAAGGACGAGGGCAGTGCGTTCTCCATCGGCTGCATGACGACGCTCCGGGAACTGGAGCAGGATCCGGGGATATCAGCATTTTCGCAGGGAGCGGTGAAAGAAGCGCTGCGGGGAATTGTCGGTGTGCAGTTCCGGAATCTTGCGACCATCGGGGGCACCGTCGCGGGAAGATACGGCTTTTCGGATGTGCTGACCATTTTATCTGTTATGGATACGCAGGTGGAGCTTTATAAAGCGGGACGGGTGCCGCTTGCTTCTTATCTTGCATCGCCTCCTGACCGGGATATCGTTGTCCGGCTGATCATAGAAAAGAACCCGGCTGCGTTCACTTATCTGTCTGTCCGCAGAACCCGGACAGATCTGCCGACACTGACCTGCGCGAGCAGTCTTACGCAGGGCCCCGGCGCTTACCTTCGCATCGCGGTCGGCGCAAGGCCGGGAGCCGCGAGATGTGTAGAGATTCCGCTTGATCAGGATCTCTGTCGTGAATTTTATAATGGAAAGCCGGAGCGGCTCGAAGAGGCTGCGCTATGCCTTGCCCGGAAGGAAATCACATTGTCCGGGAATTTGAGAGGAAGCGCGCAGTACCGGGAGCATCTGCTGGAAGTTCTGGTCCGCAGGAGCATACGGCAGCAGCTGGCAAAGCTTACGGAAACGGCGTCTTTTCATGAGAGCCGGGCCCCGCGGGAAAGGACACACGAAGAATGAATGTCACGATCAATGTAAACGGAAAAGACATTACGGATACGATCCGGCCGGACGAGCTGCTGATCGACTTTCTTCGAAGCCACGGCTGCCCCAGCGTAAAGCGGGGATGCGAAACTTCCAACTGCGGTGCCTGCACGGTACATATGGACGGGAAAGCGGTGTTGTCCTGCGGCATCCTTGCCGTGCGTTGCGACGGACATCAGATCACCACGCTGGAAGGCCTGCAGGACGAGGCAAAGGAAATCGGCGGGTTTATCGCTGATCAGGGCGGGGAGCAATGCGGTTACTGCAGTCCCGGGCTGATTATGGCATGTATTGCGATGTTCCGCGAAAATCCCAGTCCGACTGACGGGGAAATAAAGGAATACCTTGCCAATAATCTGTGCCGCTGCAGCGGATATCAGAGTCAGATGCGGGGAATCCGGGGTTACATTGCTTACAGGGAGAAGAAAAATGGGTGACTATATCGAAAATGCGGAGAGACTGCGGTATGTAAATCATTCCTTCCGCAAGATCGACGCGGAGCAGCTGATCACCGGAAAACCGGTGTACACGCAGGACATCGCTCCCGCAGGCTGTCTGCAGATCAAGCTCCTCCGTTCTCCGTACGCGAATGCCATCATCGAAGAAATCGATCCATCCGCAGCCCTGCGGGTTCCGGGCGTGGAAGCGGTTTTTACATTTCACGACGTTGATCAGAACATGCCGCGGTTTACGGAAGCCGGGCAGACATATCCGGAACCCAGTCCGCGTGACCGCCTTGTACTCGACCGCCACATGCGCCATGTCGGCGATGTCGCCGGCATTATCGCCGCGGATACGGTGCAGAACGCGGAAAAGGCGATGAAACTGATCCGCGTGAAATACAAAGTGCTGGAACCGGTACTGGATTTCCATACCGCACTGGATAACAAGGTCATCGTCCATCCTGAAGAAAACTGGGAAGCGCTTTCCGACGTCGGAGCAGACAGGAAACGGAATCTCTGCGCGCACGATGCCTGCGGCGAAGGGGATGTGGAGCAGGCGCTTTCAGAGAGCGACGTTGTCGTGGACAGGGTCTATCATACAAAAGCGGTCCACCAGATGTATATGGAACCGCTCAATGCTTTCTGCACGAAAGACGCTTTCGGCAGGCTCGTGATTGTGAGTTCGACGCAGATTGTTTTTCATGTGCGGAGGAACGTCGCGACCGCACTTGGTATTCCGTCTTCGAAGATCCGTGTGATCAAACCCAGAATCGGCGGCGGTTTCGGGGCAAAACAGACCAGCGTCTGCGAAGTTTATCCCGCTTTTGTCACATGGAAAACAGGCAAGCCCTCCCAGATCGTCTATACGCGGGAAGAGTGTATCACCGCCGGCAGCAACCGCCACGAAATGGAGATGCATGTACGGCTCGGTGGCATGAAAGACGGTACGATCAGGGCAATTGATCTTTATACGCTTTCCAATACCGGTGCCTACGGGGAGCACGGGCCGACGACGGTCGGCCTTTCCGGACATAAATCGATCCCTTTGTATCATACGAAGGTCTGGCGTTTCTGTTCGGACGTCGTCTATACCAATTATCCGTCTGCCGGCGCTTACCGGGGATACGGCGCGCCGCAGGGCCTGTTCGCGGTGGAATCCGCGGTCAACGAATTCTCGCACAGGATCGGCATGGACCCCGTAGATGTGCGGCTTATGAATATCACGGAGGAAGGCGAAGTGATGCCGGCGTATTACGGGCAGATCAACACTTCGTCCAGACTTCGCGAGTGCCTTTTAAATACTGCGCGTATGGCAGACTGGAAAAACCGGTATCCTTCCTGGAAAGTGACCGGAGACGACGGTGTTACCAGGGTTCATTCGCTCGGTCTGTCCCTTGCGATGCAGGGATCGGCAATCAACAATGTCGATGTCGGCTCGGCAACATTAAAGCTCGAGGAGGGCGGCAATTATACGCTGCTTCTCGGCTGCGCGGACATGGGGACCGGCGCGGACACGATCCTGTCTCAGATCGCGGCAGAGGTCCTCGAGTGTCCGTTGGAGAAGATCAGTGTCTGCGGCGCGGATACGGATCTTTCGCCGTATGATTCGGGATCCTACGCGTCCTCGACGACGTATCTGACGGGCCGTGCCGTTTTGCGTGCGGCAAAGGAGCTCCGGATGAATATTATCCGGATCGGCGCGCTGCTGATCGGCTGCCCGGAGAAAGACTGTGACTTCGATGGGACGAAAGTTTATCAGGCGGCGCCGTCAGAGAGCGGTGCATATTCAGAGAAAGAAGCATCGCTGTTTGACATCGCGGCAAAGAGCACCGGAGGCAACAATATCCCGGTAGTCGTGACGGCAACGAACAGCAGCGAGATTTCCCCGCCGCCCTATATGGCCGGGATCGCGGAACTGGAAACGGATCTTTCGACCGGGGAGAGCTGGTGCGTGCATTATTACGCGACCGTGGACTGCGGAACGCCGGTCAGTCCGGCGCTTGCGAGAGTACAGGCGGAAGGCGGCATCCTGCAGGGAATCGGCATGAGTCTTTATGAAGATATCAACTACAGCGCGGACGGCTCCATGGTCGAGAACTCGGCGCTGCAGTACAAGGTACCCGCAAGGCCCGATATCGGGAAGATTCATGTGGAGTTTGCGCCGAGCGACGAGAAGAGCGGCCCGTACGGCGCGAAGTCCATCGGAGAAGTCGTCATCGATACGCCGCCTGCGGCCTGCGCGGACGCACTGTATAATGCCTGCGGCGCGTATTTCCGGACGCTCCCGGCGCGTGCGGAGGATATCGCGATGGCCGCGGCGGGCTGCGGTGAGCCGTAAGGAAAGCCGCCGCCGGAAAGACCGGCGGGGAAAACACGCGGAGATGCCTTCGCCGGAGGAAGAAGCGCACAAAACCTTGCACTTTGCCAAACTATTCATTGACAACGATTTGCATCATGACTTAGAGTAGTGTCGTCACGTAAGTTCAACACAGCGAAGTCTGTGGCAAATCCGGGAAAGGGGCATCGCCTGAGACGCTGCCATATCCGGTGGAAAACGTATTGACAGGAGGAGACGAGTTATGAAGAAAAAGGTACTCAGCATTACACTGGTACTGGCGATGTCAGCCGCGGCACTTGCGGGATGCCGCAGCACAGACAGCGGAGCGCAGGCTTCCAAGGCGGAGACAGGCGCTTCGACAGAGGCTGCAGCGGCAGCTACGGAAGCTGCACCGGCATCCACTGAGGCGGCTTCGGGACAGGGCATTAAGAAGGAAGATCTCAAGGTCGGCGTCATCTATGTCGGCGATGAGAATGAAGGGTACACCGCCGCACATATGGCAGGTATCAAGGAGATGCAGGAGTCCCTTGGTCTTTCGGACGATCAGATCATCGCGAAGACCAATATCGGAGAAGACGAGTCCTGCTATGACGCTGCCGCAGATCTTGTAGATAACGGCTGCCAGATTATCTTCGCGAACAGCTTCGGCCATGGTTCGTTCATGCTGCAGGCTGCGCAGGATTTCCCGGATGTCCAGTTCTGTCACGCGACCGGCGCGGACGCAAAGACCGCAGGCCTTTCCAATTTCCACAATTACTTCACGGCTGTATATGAATCCCGTTATGTATCCGGCGTTGTCGCAGGCCTCAAGCTCAACGAGATGCTGGATCAGGGCAAGGTTACCAAGGACAAGCTCAAGATCGGCTATGTAGGCGCTTATCCTTACGCGGAAGTAGTTTCCGGCTTCACATCGTTCTTCCTCGGCGTCCGCAGCGTATGCCCGGATGCGACAATGGAAGTCAAGTATACGAACAGCTGGGCAGATCTGGATCTGGAGAACCAGACAGCGACACAGCTGATCGCGGACGGCTGCGTTCTGATTTCCCAGCACGCGGATACGACCGGTGCTCCGAGCGCCTGTGAAGATGCCGGCGTTCCCTGCGTAGGCTACAACATCGACATGATCCCGACCGCTCCGAACGAAGCGCTTACTTCCGCTTCCATTAACTGGGGTCCCTACTATACATACGCGGTACAGAGCATGCTTGACGGCACACCGATTGATACAGACTGGTGTCAGGGATATAACGACGGTGCGGACAAGATCACGGCTCTGAACGACAAGGTCGTAGCGGAGGGCACGGCTGATAAGGTTAAGGAAGTCGAAGACGCAATCAAGAACGGAAAGCTGCATGTTTTTGATACTTCCAAGTTCACGGTTGGAGGAAAGTCTCTGGAAGACGCCCTCGCTGCAGGTGACCTTGACAGCTCTTTCCAGAGCGATGACGCGAAGAAGGCTTTTGCGGACAGCATTTCGGACGGTTATTATCATGAATCGGATGTTAAGCTGAACACATCGGCTCCTTCCTTTGCGGTTATTATCGACGGCATTGATTCCCAGGTGAAATAAGTCTGCCGGTTTTTACACAAACCAGTTATTTCCGCAACCGGATCCGGAGAACGGGTCCGGTTGCTTTTCCGTTTTTACTTGGAGCGGTTTTTCAGGGAGGTTCCGATTTGGAGAACACAGTCAACGCAATCGAGCTCCGGGGCGTCACCAAACGTTTCGGGGAAGTTGTCGCCAACGACAGGATCAGTATGACGCTTCGAAAGGGGGAGATCCTTTCGATCCTTGGCGAGAACGGCAGCGGCAAAACAACACTCATGAACATGCTCTCGGGCATTTACTTCCCCGATGAAGGCGAGATCCTTGTGAACGGCGAAGAAGCCATGATCCGTTCGCCAAAGGATGCCTTCGCGCTCGGCATCGGGATGATTCACCAGCATTTCAAGCTGATTAACATTCTGACCGCGGCGCAGAACATTATTCTGGGACTGCAGGGGCCCCAGAAGCTGAACATGAAGAAGATTACGGATGATATCAACGCGCTGACAGAAAAGTATGGCTTTGATCTCGATCCGGACATGAAAATCTACGATATGTCCGTCTCCCAGAAGCAGACCGTGGAAATCGTCAAGGTTTTATACCGCGGCGCGGACATTCTGATTCTGGACGAGCCGACGGCTGTTTTAACGCCGCAGGAGACACAGAGGCTCTTCGATGTCCTCCGCAATATGCGAAGCGCCGGCAAGTCGATTATTATCATCACGCACAAGCTCAATGAAGTTATGGAGATCTCTGACCGCGTGACTGTTTTACGCAAAGGAAGATATATTGATACGGTCGAGACGAAGGATACGAACGAACAGAAGCTGACGGAAATGATGGTCGGCGAGCATATCACGCTGGACATTGACAGAACCGAGGTGGAGGAAACACACAGAAGGATCGATGTCCGCGGCCTTACGGTCCGCAACAGAGAAGGACTGCGCGTACTGGAGAATGTTTCGTTTATCGCAAGATCGGGACAGATTCTCGGCATCGCCGGAATTTCCGGCAGCGGGCAGAAGGAGCTTCTGGAATCGATCGCGGGACTGCAGCATGTGGACAGCGGTCAGATTCTTTACCGCGCGCCTGACGGCTCGGTGAAGGAACTTACGACGATGACGCCCAAGCAGATTTACGATATGAACATCCGCCTGTCCTTCGTTCCGGAGGACCGCCTCGGCATGGGGCTGGTCGGCTCCATGGACCTGACCGGCAATATGATGGTCCGCAGCTACAAGAAGGGAAAAGGCTTCCTCACGGACCGGAAAGCGCCGAAGGAGCTTGCGCAGGATATCGTGGATAAGCTGGAAGTGGCGACGCCGGGCATCACGACGCCGGTGCGGAATCTTTCCGGCGGCAATGTTCAGAAGGTATTGGTCGGCAGAGAAATTTCATCCTCGCCGAAGGTCCTGATGGTTGCCTATCCGGTGCGTGGCCTTGATATCAACTCCGCTTTTGCAATCTACCGTCTGCTCAACGATCAGAAGGAAAAGGGGGCGGCCGTGATCTGTGTCGGCGAGGATCTGGATGTCCTGATCCAGCTGTGCGACAGAATTCTGGTCCTGTCCGAGGGAACGGTGGCCGGCATTGTGGATGCCAGAGAGACAACGAAAGAAGAACTCGGCATGCTGATGACGAGCGGCAGGCATACAGCAGGCGAAAACATGCAGAAGGAGGCTTCCCGTGGCTGAAGTAAAAACCAGAAAAGTAATTCATATGGTCAGGCGCGGCGGCATTTCGAAGACGAAGGCGTGGGCGATCCGCCTGATCGCGGCCTTCCTTTCCCTGATTGTCTGCGCGTTTGTCATTGTCGGCATTACAGGGCAGAATCCGGTGGCAGTTTATGCCGGTATTATCAGCGGCGCGGTCGGCAGCGGCAGAAGAGCCTGGGTCACCGTCCGCGAAATGGTAACGCTCCTTGTGATCGCGGTCGGCCTTACACCTGCGTTCAAGATGAAGTTCTGGAATCTGGGCGGCGAAGGACAGATCCTGATCGGCGGCGCTGCGACAGCCGCGGTCATGATCTATCTGGGACCTGTTCTGCAGGACTGGCTGCTCTTTATCATCATCCTGATTGTGTCGGCGCTGTCCGGCATGCTCTGGGGACTGCTTCCCGCCTTTTTCAAGGCGCACTTCAATACAAACGAATCGCTGTTTACGCTGATGATGAACTATGTGGCGATGCAGATCGTCACATTCTGCATTGTTCTGTGGGAAAATCCCAAGGGCTCCAACCATGTCGGCGTCATCAACCAGAAGACAAAGGCCGGCTGGTTTCCGTCCTTTACCGGTCAGGATTACATGATCGACGTGATTCTCGTAACGGTCATCACGGTGCTTGTTTTCGCGTATCTGCGTTACACCAAGCAGGGATATGAGCTGCAGGTGGTCGGCGAGTCCGTCAATACGGCGCGCTATGCCGGCATTGATGTCAGGAGAGTCATTGTGCGCACGATGATGATTTCCTCCGCAATCTGCGGCATCGCGGGAGCAATCATTGTCGCCGGCGCGAGCCATACGATTTCCACGGCGACAGCGGGCGGCAGGGGCTTCACCGCGATCATTGTCGCGTGGATGTCCCAGTTCAATCCGTTCGCGATGGTGCTGGTTTCCTCATTCCTGACGTTTATGCAGGAAGGCTCGATCCAGATCGCATCGCAGTACGGACTGAATGAAAACGCGTCGGATATTATTACGGGCATTCTTTTGTTTTTCATGATCGGCTGTGAATTTTTCATCCGCTACCGGATCGAAATCACGACTGCGGTTGTATCGAACGCGAAGGAGGAGAAATAAATGGTACTGATTACATTTATTCATCAGGCAATCGTGCAGGCCATCTCAATGCTGTTCGGCGCGACCGGTGAGATCATGACCGAGAAGTCCGGCAACCTGAACCTCGGCATTCCGGGCATTATGTATATGGGCGGGATCGCCGGCCTTATGGGCGCGTTTTTCTACGAAAAGGGCAATGACAATCCGTCTGTTCTGACGGGCGTCCTGATCTCGCTCCTTTGCTGCGCGCTCGCTAGCGCTGCCGGCGGCCTCATTTATACGTTCCTTACGGTGACGCTGCGCGCCAACCAGAACGTCGTCGGCCTCGCGCTTACAACTTTCGGTACCGGGTTCGGCAATTTCTTCGGCGGCTCGATTTCCAAGATCGCGGGCGGCGTCGGTCAGATTTCCGTCAAAACAACGGCCTCCGGCTTTCAGGCAAAGCCCGGCGTTCTTTCGCAGATTCCGGTGCTGGGGCCGCTCCTTTTTTCGTACGGTTTCCTGACCTATACGGCGATTATTCTTGCGCTTGTCTGCACATTTATTCTGAAACGAACCAGAGTCGGCCTGCAGCTGACCGCCGTCGGCGAGAGCCCCGCGACTGCGGACGCGGCCGGCATCAATGTTAACCGTTACAAGTATGTGGCGACGATCAGCGGCGCTGTGATCGCGGGCTTCGGCGGCCTGTATTTTGTCATGGAATACCTTGGCGGCACCTGGGGCAACAACGGCTTCGGCGACAGAGGCTGGCTTGCGGTCGCGCTCGTCATTCTGGCCCTGTGGAATCCTGCAAAGGCAATCTGGGGGTCGTTCCTGTTCGGAGCGCTTTATATTCTGTACATCTATATTCCCGGTATCGGAAGAGCGCTGCAGGAGCTGACGAAGATGAGTCCGTACGTTGTGACGATCATCATTCTGATCCTGACTTCCAAGCGCAATAAGCCGGAGGAGCAGCCGCCGGCAAGCCTTGGCCTCAGCTATTTCCGTGAGGAGAGGTAATGGAATGGAAACGCAGATACCTTTCAGAACAGCGATTGTAACATGCAGTGACAAAGGAGCGCAGGGTGAGAGGGAAGACAGAAGCGGCATGCTTCTGGCACAGCGTTTTGCGGACGCAGGCTTTCATGTTACGTCCGGAACCGTCGTTCCGGATGAAAAGGAAGAGATCGAAGCGCTCCTGAAAATGCTCTGCGACGTGGATAAGAACACACTGATTCTGACAACCGGCGGCACCGGGCTTTCTCCAAGAGACGTCACGCCGGAGGCGACGCTTTCCGTCATCGAAAAGCGCGTGCCGGGCATCGAGGAAGCGCTGCGCGCCTACAGTATGGGCAAAACAGATAAAGCCATGCTCTCCCGCGGCGTCTGCGGAATCCGCGGGCAGAGCCTGATCATCAACATGCCGGGCAGTGTTTCCGCCTGCAGAGATTACTGTGATTTTCTTCTGTCCGGAACGGCACTGCGCCACGGGCTGGAAACGCTTGTAAAAGGCAGCATGGAGTGCGGAGAATAGCTATGGACGCTGTGATACTGGCAGCCGGGACCAGCAGCCACTTCGGCAGTGAAAACAAACTGCTGGCTGAAGTTTCCGGAAAGCCGATGTTTTTGCATATTACGGAAATTCTGGCATCGCTCCAGAGAAGCAGCAGGATCGATGAGGTCGTTCTCGTAACGAACGACCCTGCGATTGAGGATATTGTCAAACGGCAGTATCCGCTGCTTCGTCTGGTCCGGAACGATCACCCCGAAAAGGGACTTGCCCTGTCTATGAAGCTGGGTATTCTGCATCTGATGCGGAGCCGCGAGCGTATCGACAGCGAAACCTACTTTGAGAGAAAAAGAATTTCCGAAGGGTGTCTGTTTACGGTCGCTGATCAGCCGTATATGACGGAGGAAACAATCCGGAGGCTCCTGAATTCATGGCGCCTTTGCGGCGTATGTCTGGAAGAGCTTTTGCCCTTGAGGTCCCGGGATAATGATCCGATCCATGGCTCTGCGCGTGGACCCTTTGCGAATACGGCGATCGCTGCCTGCGAGGGGTCCCACGGCCCATGCAATCCCGCGGTCTTCTCCGGCTGTTACTATAAAGAGATTCTGGATCTGCCGGAGGAGGAAACGGGCGGACGGGCTTTGCTGCAACGATATAAAGACCAGCTGTGTCTTGTTCCCGCAGGGGACCGGGAGCTGTTTGACATTGACTCTAAAGGGGACCTTGATGTTTAAACGAAGGCAGCGTGTGATCAGCATAACCGGGGCCGGCGGTAAGACTTCCTTTATGTACGCGCAGGCGCTATTAAATGTCAGGCTCGGCCGCCGCGTCGTCCTTACGACAACGACGCATATTCTGCGTCCCTCGCCGCAGGAAGGCTGGAGACTTTCGGACTCCGGAAAGGATGCTGCGGAAGACTTCCTTCTGTTCGAGAATACAGCGGCGCCTCCGGGGCACCTTCTTCTTTGCGCGAAGCAGTGCGGCGGACAGCCGCAGAAGCTCACATCTGTTTTTTCGGATCCGCGGGAGCAGGGCTCCGCGCCGTCTCTTTCCGATGCGCCATATTTCAGGAAAATATTCAGCCGTGCTGATATAATAATTTCAGAAGCGGACGGCGCGAGAAGAATGCCGCTCAAGCTCCCCGGCGACTACGAGCCGGTGCTTCTGCAGCAGACAAAGACCGTGATCGGCGTCGCAGGGCTTTCCTGCCTTGGGAAGCCGTTCGGGCAGGTCTGCTACGGGGATGAAGCGGCACTGCGGCGTTTCTGTAAGGACCCTGAAACTCCGGTGACGGAAGAGATGATTGCGCGGATCCTGGCTTCGTCCGATGGTACGAGAAAAGGCGCGGAGGGCAGAGACTATATCGCTGTTCTCAACCAGTGCGATACAAGGGAGGACCTTCTTGCAGCCGGCAGAATCCGCACGCTCCTTGGAGAACGCGGCGTTTCGAATGTTCTTGTCTGTCATTTCGGAGAGGTTGTCTATGAAAGAAGATGAAATCCTATTCTGCAGGAGCGGCGGATGCACGGCCAAGCTGGGAGCCGCGGCGCTTTCGCATGTGCTGGAGAAGCTGCCGAAAGGGCCGGCGGACCCGTCGCTCCTTGTAGGATATGATTCTCATGACGACGCGGCTGTCTATCAGATCAGTGACGACACCGCCATCGTCCATACCCTTGACTTTTTTCCGCCGATGGTCAGCGACCCGTATCTTTTCGGACAGATCGCCGCGGTGAACGCGCTCAGTGATATTTACGCGATGGGAGGACAGGCAAAGACAGCGCTGAACATTGTCTGTTTTCCGGAATCGACGGATTTGAATATCCTCGGCAGAATTCTGCAGGGCGGCAGTGAAAAGGTCCGGGAGGCAGGTGCCTGTCTCGCGGGCGGTCATTCGATAAACGACACGGACATCAAGTACGGCCTGAGTGTAACAGGGACAGTAAATCCTTCCCGTATCTGGACAAATACGGGAGCACGGCCGGGCGATGTCCTGATTCTGTGCAAAAAGCTGGGAACCGGAATTCTGTGCGCCGCGCAGCGGGCAGGGGCGGCCGCTGAAAAGGAAATGACCGAAGTGTACCGCTCGATGACAATGCTGAACAGGGAAGCCGCGCAGGCGGCCGGAGGGTATAAAATACATGCCTGCACGGATGTCACCGGTTTCGGCCTTCTCGGTCACCTGCATGAGATGATGGGCGGGCGCTGCTCCTGCAGAATTTCCTATGCGGCAGTCCCGAAATTCAAGCGTGCGGAATTGTTTGCAGGAGAATTTCTGATCACCGGCGGCGCGGTGAAGAACCGGAATTATGCGGAAAGGTTCGTAACATTTGAAGATACGATAACGCCGGCACAGCAGGAAGTTCTGTATGACACGCAGACAGCGGGCGGACTTTTGTTTTCGGTGGCGGGGGAGGATGCCCAGGCGCTGCTGACAGAGCTGTACTCCGCGAGATATCCCGCGCGGATCATTGGAAGCGCCGGTGAGAGAAGACAAAATCCGAAGGAAGAGATTCAGGTCACAGGCTCGTAATGAGAAATGTCATAAGGAGGACGGATGAGAAAAACCGGATGGAACCATACAGCATGGCTGACCGCTGCATTCACCTGTGCGGTGGCAGTATTTACGGCCGGCTGCGCCGGAAATTCTGCGCAGAGCAGCGTAAAAGAGACGACACAGGCGGAGACGACACAGACGCCTGCTGCGGAATCGACCGAGGCGGCCACCGAAAGCGCTTCCGCGGCGGGAACAATACAGGAAGAAGCCGCGGAGGCTGCCACGCAGGATGAGGAGAGCGGGAAGGATCTGTCCCTGCAGCTGGCAGAGGGCATTGATCTTCGTGGTCTCCCGCACATTTCCGCGGAGGATTATCCGAAGGTTGACGGCTCGACGGCGACGCTCCCTTTGTCCTATGAACTGTACGCGCTCTGTACGGGCTCAACTTATTCGGAAGCGCAGAAGGCAGTCGCGCACTCCAAAACAGACCAGTCCTACTACGCGATGCTTACAGACGGCGATTACGCGGCGGACCTTCTTCTTGTCTATGAGCCTTCCGACCAGACGAAGGCGGATATCAAGAATAATAAGATAAAACTCACTTCGGAAAAAATAGGACTGGACGCGCTTGTCTTTCTGGAAAACGCGGGAAATCAGGCAGACAATCTGACCACGGCGCAGCTGCAGGACATTTATTCCGGAAAGATCCGGAACTGGAGCAGGGTCGGCGGCGCGGATAAGGAAATCGCGGCGTTCCAGCGCGTGGAAAATTCCGGCTCGCAGACGTTGATGAAAAAGCTGGTCATGAAGGGCGTCAAGATGCAGCAGGCGCCGTCTTATAAAACGCCCTCGGAGATGGGGCAGCTGATTGAAAATGTTGCGTCGTATTCCAACGCGGAGAACGCGATCGGGTATTCGGTCTATTTTTACGCGAGAAATATGTACAGCATGCCGAACCTGAAATTCGTGTCGGTTGACGGCGCGCAGCCGTCGCCGCAGACGATCCGGGACGGCTCCTATCCTTTTGTGAATCCGTTCTATGCGGTGATTCGAAGCGACGAGCCTGCGGATTCGTACGCGAAAAAGCTTTATGACTGGCTTGCCTCGGAGCCGGGGCAGCAGCTGATCGAAAAGCTCGGCTATGTGCCTGTGACGGCGGGAAAGGATACGGAGAGCGGCGCAGCAGGTGGCAGCAGCGCCGATACAAAGGATACTGCGGCTTCCGCATCCTTGCAGCTCCTGCAGATCCGGGGCGGTGCGGAGCTGTCTCTGGAAGACGATCAGTATATCCTGCTCGACGGCCATCAGACGGCGCTGGACGATAGCCTCCGCATCTATGACAGAAATTTAAAAGAGGTCAAAACTGTTTCGGGCGTCAGCCCGTCTTCCCGGCTCACGGTGACGCTTGTCAGGAAGGGAAGCGCTATTTCCGCATCGGACGATAAGACAGGCCTTTCCGGCCTTTACGATCTTTTTGAAGAAAAATGGGTCGTGCAGCCAACCTATACCTACATGACGGCCAATGATGACGGAAGTTTTACAGGCAGCAGTGATGAAGCAGGGTCATCCGCATACAATTTTGTTTACAGAAACGGCAGGCTTGAAAAGACGAAGGCATATTACAACAAGGTCGGGGATGCGTACTGGAACGACGATGACGGCGACAATGTGATCACGGTCACGGACAAGTCCGGCAGAGAGGCAGGCACGGTCGATCTTGCCGCGCAGAACATGCGGGCAGGATACGCTGTTGATCCGTATTATATCGCTTACACAGGCTCTCTCGATGACACATGTATTCTCAATAGTGACGGAGATGTTGTTTTGACCAAGCAGATGCTCTCCGATGACGATTTAGAGAAGCTGGAGATTTCACGGGCGGATCTTGACCGGCTGACTTTCTATTATTTTGACCTGAATAAAGAGGCAGACATTGTATCCTGCGCGCTGGAAAAGAACGGTGACTACGATGGAAGGATCGAATTTCTGTACGATCTGGGAACCGGAGAGGTCATGACAAACAGAAAAGATGAGATCTCCTCGGCCTATGTGGACGATTATTCGACGCCGGTTTTCCTTGTGCATGGCGAAGACGGTGACAAGCTGTACACGGATTCGGATACGCCGGCAATGTCGAAGGACGGACATGCGTTTACGATGGTTCTGCAGGACGGCTGGTACGGCTACCGGGTGGATGATAAGACCATCGCCATCGAAAAACAGGACGGCAGTCAGAAATACACGCTGTCCGTTCCAAAGACAGCGGACGAAGAGTCCAATCCGGGGATCGGCAGATGTGTCGCGAAGGATATGTTTATCTTCAGCACAGCGGACGAGGCGACGCTCTGGCAGGGCAGCCGCTGCATCCGCAGGGCGGAGTACATCGGAGATATTCCGTTCGGCGATTTCGTCGCGATCCAGGATCCGGATCATCCTCTGATGATTGTCGATAAAACAGACGGCTCCGTGATTTTCCGCACCAGCTACAGTACGCAGTATGTGGAAAACATCGAGCGGCCGGTCATGGTTCTGCGGGAAGGCAACTATGCGGCAGTGATGGATCTTAAGGGAAACGAAGTCATGCGGGTCATGGAAAGATGGTGAAAGGTGATTACAGTTGATGCAATGGGGCAGGTATGCCCGGTACCGGTTGTTATGACAAAGAAGGCAGTCAGAGAGCTGACCGCCGATGATGATCTGGAAGTTCTGACGGATAATCCGGAGTCCGCCGCAAATCTGAAAAAGATGGCGGAGCAGAAGGGGTTTTCAGTGACCACACAGAAACTGGATGAGAGGCGTTTCCGGGTCGTCATGCATGTAACGGCGGAGCAGGCGCGAAAAGAGCGGGAGATACCGGAACAGGCACAGGAAGTCTGTCCTTCTGAACCGGAGTCCGGCACCGTCGTTGTCTGTTCCTCCGGAGTCTGCGGCACAGGAGATGACGAGCTCGGAAAAATTCTGATCAAAAGTTTCTTCTTCTCTCTGACGCAGCTGGACGTTTCGCCAAAGACTTTCATCTTTTATAACGGCGGCGCGAAGCTGACCTGCGAAGGCTCGCCGGTGCTCGAAGATATCAATACACTGATCGAAAACGGCGCGGATGTCATGACCTGCGGCACGTGCCTGAAACATTATGGCCTTACGGACCGTCTCCGGGCAGGCCGGGTAACAAACATGTATGAGATCGCGGAGAAGATGACAGGCGCGGAGAAGATCGTGAAGCCATGACGGGAGCGCACAGCTCAGGAACAGGAAACAGACAGGGAATGATTTATCTGGACCATGCGGCGACCGCTTTGTGGAGACCGTCGGGTGTTGAAGAGACAATGACGCTCGCCTGGCATTCCGTTGGAAATCCCGGAAGAGGAAGTCATGAACCTTCCATGCTGGCCGCGAAGTATCTGCTGCGATCGCGGCAGCTCCTTGCGCGCTATCTCGGCGCGGAGAGCCCGGAGGAAATTGTTTTTACGCAGAATGCGACCATGGCTCTGAACATCGCGGTGCAGGGCACACTCCGGGAAGGTGACCATGTCATTACCTCGATGGCGGAGCATAACAGCGTGCTGCGGCCTTTGTATCTTGCGCAGAAGCAGAAGAATGTTTCTCTTTCCTTTCTGCCTCTGGACGATAAAGGCCGGATCCGGCTGGAACTTCTGGAAACGATGCTCCGGAAGAATACGAGGGCGGTCGTGATCACGCACGCTTCCAATGTGACAGGCAATGTAACCGATCTTTCTGAAGTCCGCGCCTTTACAAGACGGCATGGCCTTCTTCTGATTGTCGACGCATCGCAGTCGGCCGGATCGATTCCTGTCAATGTCAGGGAGACTGGCGCGGATATAATATGTTTTACAGGGCACAAGGCGCTTCTCGGGCCGCAGGGAACCGGCGGCATGTATGTGCGGAAGGGAACAGAGGTGGAACCTTTGTTCGCCGGCGGAACCGGTATGGACAGCTTTTCGCGGGAGATGCCGGAAGCGATGCCGGAGCGGCTCGAAGCCGGTACACCGAACGTCCCCGGGATCGCGGGCCTTGGTGCGGCGGTTCTGTACCATGAAAATTACGACGACGCGAAACGCCACCACACGGAAATGGCCAGAGAGAAGAATTTTATTCTCAGGGTCATCGATATTCCGGGAATTCGTCTTTATGGTGACTATGCTGCGGAAGACGCCCGCCGCGTACCGATTGTATCTTTGAATATCGAGGGTGTGGACAGCGCGCAGCTCGCATCTCTTTTGTATGAAGAAGGCGGTATCTGTGTGCGCGCGGGCGTGCACTGCGCACCGCTTGTGCATACGTCTTTCGGAACGGTAAAACAGGGAATGGTGCGGTTTTCGTTCAGCGCCGAGAATTCGGATCAGGACGTGAACAGCGCGGCGCAGCTGCTGCGGACACTCGCGCAGTCCCTGCGGGCGTGAAAACGATCCGCCGCGGGATTTCGCTGCCGGCATCCGGCAGACACCCGCGCAGCTCCCTGCGGCCTGAACGGTTTTGAGCTGGTCGGAAAGAAGATCCTATGCGTGCAAAGAAGTTATATAAAGTAATCGCATTTGAAACAAATACCCGCGCGATGGAAATGGAAGCATTCTGTGAACAGAAGCAGATTCCGGGCAGAATGATTCCGCTTCCGCAGGAAATCAGTGCCGGGTGCGGACTTGCTTTCCGAATGCTTCCGGAGGACTATACTGCCTCGATGCAGGTGCTGGAGAACGATGGCCCGGCGGCGCAGGGCGTTTATGATATCATGATGTTTTAAGGAAGATGGAAGCGCGTATGACAGAGGAAAAACATGCAAGGCTGATCATAGTCAGAGGCGGCGGAGATATTGCCACAGGTACAATCGCGCGCCTTTACAGGGCAGGCTTCCCGCTTCTGGTTCTTGAGACGGAAAAGCCGTCCGCAATCCGCAGGCAGGTCAGCCTTTCGGAAGCTGTTTATGACGGAGAGGCGCAGGTGGAGGACATCCGGGCGCGCAGAATCGGGATGGACGAAATCCGCGAAGACGCGGGCAGGATTCTGGATTATTATCACAGGGAGCTGGTTCCGGTTCTGGTTGATCCCGGTGCGCGGAGCGTACAGTTCCTGCATCCGGATATAGTCGTAGACGCGATACTTGTCAAGAAAAATACAGGCACATGCAGGAAGACGGCCTGCGGCGCCTATACGATTGCGCTCGGTCCCGGTTTTACGGCGGGCGCAGGCGGTAACTGTGTGGACGCTGTCATTGAGACGATGCGCGGGCATACGCTCGGACGCATTATCCATGAGGGCGGCGCGATACCGGACACCGCTGTTCCGGGCGCGATCTGCGGATTTACGAAAGAGCGTGTGTATCACGCTCCGGCGGAAGGCTGTTTTTATTCTGTCCGCAGGATCGGAGATGTTGTGCGGAAGGATGAACCGATCGCGTATGTAGAGACAGCCGCCGGTGAAAAGATACTGATCCGGGCAAAAATCGCGGGGCTTATCCGCGGCATGCTGCGGGACGGCTTTCCGGTGACAGCCGGATTCAAGACTGCCGACATTGATCCCAGAGAATCGGAGCTGTCCAATTGTTATACGATTTCCGACAAGGCTAGATGCATTGCCGGAAGTGTGCTTGAAGAAGTCTGCGCGCGGAGAAACCGCGTCGGATATGGGAGAAAATACTGATTTGCGGAGTATTCTGAATCTGTTTACGGATATTTGGGCACAGCAGGCTTTCAAAGCGCCGGTGCTGACACTCGCGGCTGCGTTTCTCCCGGCGCTGCTTGTTTATTTCCCGGCGACGCGCCTTGCTTTCCGGGTAAGCAGGATGAGCAGAAGGGTTGGCAGAATTGCAGACACGCTCCTTCTCATCCCGATGTTTCTGCCCCCGGCTGCCGCCGGATTTCTGCTGCTGCTTCTTTTTGAGATCCGATCGCCGCTCGGCTTTCTTCTCTATGAGAATCTGTATATCACGGCAGCAGGCACCTGGCTTGGCTGCATTGCCGCGTCCTTTGTCGTGTCGTTTCCAATCATGTACCGGTTCGCGAGATCAGGCTTTGCGCGCGTCAGTCATGGTACGGTGATTGCCGCAAGAACAATGGGAATGACGGAAAGGGCGCTCTTTCGGAAAATCGTGCTGCCCCAGGCTTTAGAGGCACTTGTATGCGGCCTGATTTTCACTTTCGCGCGGGCTGCCGGTGAGGCTGGAGCAACGACTTTGATTGCCGGAAACATGGAAGGCAGAACCGGAACGGTTTCGATGATGATCGTTTCTCTTACAAGAGAGGGAAAGTTCGGTGAGGCTTTCGGCTTTGTCCTGTTTATGCTGCTGCCTGCAGCCGGCTGCGCGCTGATTCTGCATCGCGCACTTTGGAGAAAAGAAAAGAAACGCGCGGGAGCGCAGGGTAACTGATGAGTCTCGACGTCCGTATCCGTAAAAAACTGGATCATTATACACTGGATGTCACCTTCCGGAGCGAAGGCGGTATCTTTTCCCTTCTCGGAGAGAGCGGCAGCGGCAAAACAGCGGCGCTCGAATGCATCGCCGGCATCCTGACGCCGGACGAGGGCAGAATTGCACTGGATGATGCGGTCCTGTTCGACTCTATGGCGAAGATCAATGTGCCTGCGAATAAGCGGAGAATCGGTTTTCTCGTGCGTGACTATGCACTGTTTGAAGCGATGACCGTAGAGGAAAATATTCGGCTTGCTGCCGAAACGGGGTTCCTTACAGGCGCGTGGAAACCCGGAAATGCCGGAAACCCTGCTGCTGCACGGGATACAGGCAACCGGAAGAAGAGCGCGAAAGTCGCGCTGTCTCAAAAAGCAGCCGAATATCTGCGCGATTTTTCGCTGGATGGAATCGGCGGATATTATCCTTCCGGGCTTTCTCCTTCGCAGAAGCTCCGGGCTGCGGCGGCGCGCATGCTGGCCGCGGGACCGCGCCTTGTTCTTCTGGATGATCCTTTTTCCACACTGGAGGGATTCACAAAGGCAGCGATGCTGCGGGAGCTGAAGCGGCAGCTGGATCAGAGAGGAATTCCCGCGGTTTTTGCCTCAACAGACAGGGATGAAGTCTACGCGATGAGCTCCGGCGTCTGCGTCATGAAAGAGGGCGTCTCGGAGCAGGTGCAGCGGAAGATGCTCTTCTTTGACGATCCGAAGACACTGACGGGAGCTTTATTGTCCGGCTGCGAAAATGTCACACAGGTTCATGCGGTAAATGCCACACACGCGCTGTCCGCAGAATGGGGGATGATGTTCTGTTTTCCCGCGGCAAAGGGATTTGAAAGACTCCCTGCAGGTATTTCGGCAATCGGTATCCGCGCGGCGGATTTTCAGGTGGAAAGGGGAAAACAGCCCTGCTTCCGCTTCCCGGTAAAAGACATCCGGATCGAAGACGAACTGCATGAATGGAACGTTTATTTCCATCCGGGGAACAGGCGCGGCGCGGAGCTTTTATTTAAAGCCGCCAAGAGCAGCTTCACGAAAGAGGAGCTCATTTCTCTTGCGGAATTGTATGTACCGTGCAGGAAGGTCCTGCGGCTTGTGCGATAATAGGGAGAGTGTTGTTTTGCCGATAAGAAGCTGCACCATTCCATGACAGGAACTGACACCTGCCGTAAATCATGATAAGATCAGGATACAGATTACAGAACTGTTTAAAAGAGGAAAACCATGAGATGTCCATTCTGCGGTAAAGAAGACAACAGGGTCATTGATTCCCGCCCGGTTGAAGAGAATAATTCCATCCGAAGACGGAGAATCTGCGATGCCTGCGGCAGGCGGTTCACCACGTATGAAAAGGTGGAGACGATCCCGCTGGTCGTCATTAAAAAGGATAACAACAGGGAACCCTATGACCGTTCGAAAATCGAGGGCGGTATTCTGCGTGCCTGCCATAAGCGCCCTGTTTCCGTCAACCAGATCAAGAAAACGGTGGATGAAATCGAGGCGGAGATCTTCGACCGGGAAGAGAAGGAAATTTCGAGCCGGGAGATCGGCGAGCTTGTTATGGAGAAGCTCCACGACTTGGACCCGGTCGCGTATGTGCGTTTCGCGTCTGTCTACCGGGAATTCAAGGATGTCGAGACGTTCATGGATGAACTTGAAAAGGTCATCAAGGACAGGGCCAGGAACTGATATGGGAAAGAGTTTTTATCCGGACGCATGGGCTGTTAGCGCGTTCGACATCGATTATCAGAAGATGTATGACAGAGGCTTCCGCGGCATTATTTACGATATCGACAATACACTGGTATATCCGAATGCGCCGGCGGACGAGCGCACTGCGGCGCTGTTTCAAAGGCTCCGTGCCATCGGTTTCCGGACAGTCATCCTGTCCAATAATACCGGAAAACGCGCGCTGACTTTCGCGGAGCAGGTCGGCAGTCCTGCTGTTACAGGCGCGCTCAAACCGTTTCCGGGACGATACCGGGATGCCGTCGCGAAGATGGGGATCCGACCGCAGGAGACATTTTTTGTCGGTGATCAGATTTACACGGATATCTGGGGCGCGAACAACGCGGGACTTTACTGCATCCTGACGCTGCCTCTGACAGACAGGGAAGAGTTCTGGATCAGAGGAAAACGCCTCCTGGAAAAACCGGTGATCAACACAATCAGAAAGACACTCGGGGAGCCGGAAGGGCAGGGAGGCGCGCATGCCGGAAGAGCTTGAACACTTTATCAGCGGAGAAACACGTCTGTGCGGCCTGATCGGAAATCCTGTAGGTCATACGCTTTCGCCACTTATTCATAATACGCTCGCGGAGCTGACCGGAACGGATCTCGTCTATGTCCCTTTGCGGGTTGAAGACGAAGGCTCTCTTGGAGAAGCGATCCGCGGCGCTTATGAACTGAATATCCTCGGCATGAATGTGACAGTGCCGTATAAATCCGCTGTTATTCCGTTTCTCCGGGACATCGACCCTTCGGCGGAAAAGATCGGAGCCGTGAACACACTCGTCCGCGTGGACGGAGGATACAAAGGCTATAATACGGACTGCTCCGGCATCGGGAGCGCCTTAAAAGAAAACGGCGTTTGTTTTCCGGCGGATCAGCAATGTGACCGGAAGAATCTGATCCGGACGGACACCGTCGTTATGATCGGCGCCGGCGGCGCTGCAAAGGCAGCCTGCTGCATGTGCGGCGAGAAGGGAGTCCGGCGGCTGATTATTGTAAACCGCACCGTGGAACATGCCGCGCGGCTCGCAGAAACTGTGCAGAAGGATTTTCCAGCTATGTCGGTATCGGCGATGCCGCTTTCCGAAGTTTCGAAGATCGGGGAAAGCGGATTCCTCGCGATCCAGTGCACGAGGGCCGGGCTTACGCCGAAGGTGAATGAAACACCTGTTGCGGACCGCGCTTTCTTTCAGAAAGCGGCGGCAGTCTATGATGTCATTTACAATCCGGAAGAAACGCTGTTCCTTAGGCTTGCCAGGCAGGAAGGGACTCCCGGCTGGTGCGGGCTGGACATGCTGCTGCAGCAGGGCATCCGCGCGTTTACGCTCTGGACAGGTATTGCGCCGGGGGAGACGCAGGTGAAGAAGGTCAGGGAGCGATTATGGACAACATTGTACTGATCGGCTTTATGGGCAGCGGCAAAACAGGCGTCGGCAGGGAACTTTCAAAGCTTCTATCGATTCCGTTTTACGACATGGATGACATGCTGGAGCAGGAGGCGGGGATGCCGATTCCCGAAATCTTCCGGCTGGAAGGGGAAGAGGGATTCCGAAAACGCGAGAGCGGTCTTCTTACGCGCCTTGCGCAAGAGAAGCAGAAGAACGCTTCCGCGTCGGTTTACTCGACCGGAGGCGGGATCGTCACAAGAAAAGAGAACCTTCCGCTTCTCAAAAAACTTGGAACCGTCGTTTTTTTCAAGGTGAACCCGGGGACAGCCCTGGAGCGCGTCGGAGACGGTACGTCAAGGCCGATGCTCGCAGGAAGCGGGAGAGAAAAACGTGTCCGGGAGCTGATGCTGCTCCGGACGCCGATGTATCTTGCCTGTGCGGACATCGTTCTTGCCATGGACGGATATTCGAAAGAGGAGAACGCGCTGCGGACGAAAATTGTGCTGCAGGAGCATGGCTGCCTGTAACAGGCAGCACGGAGGATTTCTAATGAATAAAATTCTTGTGATTAACGGACCGAATCTGAATTTCCTGGGAATACGGGAGACGAAGGTCTACGGTACGGAGAGCTACAATACGCTGATCCAGAAAATTCAGAAGAAGGCGGGAGAGCTGGGACTCGAGGCCGAGTGCTGGCAGAGCAACCACGAAGGCGCGATTATCGACAAGCTGCAGGAAGCGTATTACGATCAGAGCCTGATCGGTGTAGTCATCAATCCCGGCGCTTATACGCATTACAGCTACGCGATTCATGACGCGTTAAAAAGTGTTTTTGTAACGAAGGTGGAAGTCCATATCAGCGATATTCAGTCGAGGGAGGCGTTCCGCAGTATCAGCGTTACAGCGCCCGCCTGCGATCTGCAGATTTACGGACACGGGCTGGACGGATATCTTGAAGCAATGGAATACATCGGGAAAACAGCAGCGGATGCAGGCCGGAATTGATATATTTTCGTAAAGTACCGGCACCGTATACCTAAAAAAGAATTGACATATTCCGTGATTTCAGATAAATTTTTATAGGTATGTCTGCATTACAGAAGATAGATTGAGTGCATTGATTATTCGCGACTATATTCATGGAGGAACATAAGTATGATCTCTGCTAGTGATTTCAGAAACGGTATTACGATTGAAAAAGACGGACAGGTACTGGAAATTGTTGAATTCCAGCATGTTAAGCCCGGCAAGGGAGCAGCGTTCGTAAGAACAAAGCTCAAGAACGTCATCAACGGCGGCGTTACCGAGACGACCTTCCGTCCGACCGAAAAATTCCCGCAGGCAAGAATCGACCGCAAGGATTATCAGTATCTTTACAAAGATGGTGACATGTGCGTATTCATGGACACCGAGACTTATGAGCAGGTAAATCTCGGACCCGACGTATACGGCAAGGATATGGATTTCGTCAAGGAAAACGAGATGGTCAAGCTCGATTCCTACAACGGCAATATCTACGCGATCGAGCCTCCGATGTTCGTTGAACTGGAGATCACAGAGACCGAGCCCGGCTTCAAGGGCAATACGGCTACCGGTGCTACAAAGCCTGCAACTGTCGAGACCGGCGCGCAGATCGCGGTTCCGCTGTTCTGCAATATCGGCGACAAGATCAAGATTGATACCAGAACAGGCGAGTATCTCTCCAGAGCATAATCCGTGATCTGAGTGCGAGTGCGCGAATAACATTTTATAACGCGAATAACATTTTATAATCAGAAAAGGCATGTGCCGGGAAACCGCGCGCATGCCTTTTGCTGTATATGAGAGTGCTTTACAAGCACAACTGATTGAAGTAAAATCTAGTCCGAATCATCCGGGCAAAGAAACGCCCGGAAATCAAGCAAGCACGGATGTCCCCGCATCCGTGCCCAGTACAGGCTTGCCGCCGGTTGCGGCAGCGCCTTTCCACGGAGGAAGAAGAAATGGAAAAAGAAGAGTTTTTACAGGTTTATCGTCACTCGCTCGCGCACATCCTCGCGAAAGCCGTTATCGAGATTTACGGCAGGGATGTGCAGTACGCGATCGGACCGCAGATTGAGGACGGATTCTATTACGATTTTGTTCTGCCGGAAGGAAAGACAATTCAGGAATCCGACTTCAAAACCATCGAGAACAAGATGCGCGAGATCTTAAAGCGTAAGGAAGACTGGGTGCGCAGGGAAGTCACAAGAGAAGAGGCTCTTTCGATCTTTAAAGATCAGAAATTCAAGACAGAGCTGATCAATGACCTTCCGGAGAACGAGCCGATTACTGTTTATTATACCGGTGAGGATTATGTTGACCTCTGCACCGGACCACACGTTTCGAATTCACAGGAACTGATGTCCGCCGCCTTCGAGCTGCGTTCTGTTTCCGGCGCTTACTGGAGAGGCGACGAGCACAGAGATCAGATGACCCGTGTCTACGCGTACGCGTTCCCGGACAAGGCCGCGCTCAAGGCGCACAAAGATCTGATCCGTGAGGCGAAGGAGCGTGATCACAAGAAGATCGGCGCGCAGATGGAGCTGTTCATGTTCGATGAGACAGCACCCGGTATGCCGTACTGGCTTCCCAGAGGATGGAAGCTGTATCAGGCGCTTCTGAAGTATTCGAGAGAGGTGCAGCTGCGCCACGGCTACACGGAGATTTCGGCGCCTTTAATCAACAACAAGAAACTCTGGCTGATATCCGGCCACTGGGCACACTATATCAACAACATGTTTATGGTTCCCGGCGTTTCCGGCTGGCTGAAGGCGGATGCGGACATTCAGAATGTCGCTGACAATCTGAGCGAGGCAAACGCGGACATCAAGACCGTGAAGATGATGGCAGGCGCTGCGGTCTACAGCAGGGAAGAGGCGGACACCATGGCGGCAAAGCCGATGAACTGCCCGAACGCGATGCTGACCTACAAGCGCAAGAACCGTTCTTACAAGGAACTGCCGATCCGTTACAGCGAATATGATGTTCTGCACAGAAAAGAAAAATCCGGTCAGATGAACGGCCTTTTCCGCGTGCAGGAATTCCGTCAGGACGATGATCACACCTTTGTCATGGAATCCCAGATCAAATCCGAGATCGCGGACATCATTTCGATCGCGGACGAAATTTACAAGACCTTCGGCGTAACCTACCGTGCGGAACTTTCCACACGCCCTGCAGACTTCATGGGTGACATTGAAGTCTGGAACCGCGCCGAGGCGGATCTGAAGGAAATCCTCGACGAGAAATACGGCAAGGGCGGCTATGAGATTAATGAAGGGGACGGCGCGTTCTACGGCCCCAAGATCGATCTGCAGATCAAGGACGCGCTTGGCAGAGAATGGCAGTGCGGTACTGTACAGCTTGATTTCCAGCTGCCGCACAATTTCGGCCTGACCTATACCGCGCAGGACGGCACAAGCCAGATGCCGGTTGTTCTGCACCGCGCGATTTACGGATCGCTGGAGAGATTCATCGGTATCATCACCGAGAACTTCAAGGGCAACTTCCCGTTCTGGCTTTCCCCGTATCAGGTCGGCATCGTTCCGATCCGTCCGGAGCACAATGCGTACGCGAAGAAAGTGGAAAAGCTTCTCCTCGACAACGGTATTCGGGTCGAAGCGGACTACAGCGATGACAATATGAAGACCAAGATCAAGAAGTACAAGAATTACAAGGATCCGTATATCCTTGTGCTTGGCGACAAAGAGGCTTCCGAGAATACGGTATCCATCAATATCCGCGGCAACAAGCAGCTGAACAATGTTCCGCTGGACAGATTCCTTGACATCTGCGATGAGATGAATGAGGAGCACAGCCTGACACTGACCGATACGCTGGAAGACTGATAAACGGAAAAGGACATAGAGGCTGACAGGCAGCAGCCGCAGTGGTGGAAACGCTTCTGCGGCGGCTGCCGGACAGCTCCGGATGGACTAAATTCATCTTCCTGATGAATCTTCTTATGGAAATATCGGGTTAGGCTGGACATCCTGATTTCGGTATGATAAGATACAAAAGTTAATAGTTGTTGTTAGACATGCGCCCGTAGTCTAATGGATAGAACGGAGGCCTCCGACGCCTTTGATGCAGGTTCGATTCCTGTCGGGCGCATTTTTTGTACCCAAAAATAATGAACCAGGAGAGAATACACTTTTGAACACCCGTTCCGGTAACCATAATAACCGCAGGAAAAAGAGCTTTTCCGAGCAGCTCTATGACCTGAAAACCTTCCTCATGCAGAATTATAAAATCGTCATGCCGGGGATTTTGGTCATTGCCATAGCGCTGACCGTCATCATCGGTCTTCTGGCGCACAGGACTAATAAGGGCCCGACGGTGGAAAGCCAGCAGGCGGCAACACTGGAAGATACGGAAGGCCTCGTCGGTATGGAGAAGAACGCGTATGCGGATGTGAACGAGCTGTTCAGAACGTATTATGACGCGCTTGCGGAGGGGGATATCGAGACGATTGAATCCATCAGCTCTCCGCTTTCAGACGAAGAAAAAATCCGTATCCAGACGATTTCCGAGAGCATTGAATCGTATCCTACGATTGATGTGTACACGAAGCAGGGGCCGTCGGCCGGAACTTATGTCTGCTATGTGTATACGATTCTGAAATTTGTGGATCATGACTGGCTGGTTCCCGGAATGCAGACGATGTATGTCTGCACGAGAGACGACGGGTCCGGCAAGCTTTTTATTAATACACAGGAAGAGCATGACGCGGATGTGACGAACTATATACAGAAAGTTTCGGTACAGGATGATGTCGTGGATCTGAACAACCAGATCACGGCGAATTACAATCAGCTTCTCGCATCGGACCCGAACCTTGTCGCATATCTGGATGAGCTTTCACAGAAAATTGACGTAAAGGTCGGTCAAAGCCTTTCGGAGCTGAAAGCGGCAAAGGACAGTGAAGGCAAGAGCGAAGAGTCGGAAGATGCCTCCACGCAGGAATCAGAAGCGGCTGCTTCCGGAGAGGAAAACAGCGCTGAAGCCTCACCTGCTGCTTCTTCGGATAATAATCAGGAACAGACGGAAGCTTCTGCTGCGGCATCCTCCTCGTCAGGAGCCGCCGTATCGAATCCGACAAAGGCAAAGGCGAAAGAAACCGTGGCGATCCGCAAAGGCTCCGGCACGACAACCGAGCAGATCGGTTCCGCATATCCCGGAGATACGTTTGATGTGGTAAAATATGATCCGAACGGATGGAGCCAGATTAAATACAATGGTCAGACAGCATATGTGAAATCTGAGTTCTTTACCTTCGAGTGACAGGGAAACAGCCCGGGAGGTGCGTATGTTCGGAAGAATCAATTTTGCGGTCATGGGTGCCGGCAATATCGCTGCGACAATGGCGGATACGGTACGGAAAATCCGGGGAGTACGCTGTTATGCCGTTGCTTCCCGAAGCGCCGATAAGGCAGCCGGTTTTGCGGAAAAACACGGCTTCAAAAAGGCGTACGGCTCCTATGAGGAGCTGGTGAATGACAAAAAGGTCAGCCTGGTTTATGTCGCGACACCCCACTCCGAGCATTACGCAAACGCGAAACTCTGTATCGAACATGGGAAGTCCGTGATCGTTGAAAAACCTTTCTGTGTTAACGCGGTGCAGGCACGCGAGCTTTTTGCTCTCGCGGAGGAGAAACATGTATTCATCACGGAAGCAATGTGGACGAGATACATGCCTTTTGCAAAGACGATCCGTGAGGTGATAGACAGCCGCGTGGTTGGAGATCCCGTCATGCTGAGCGCGGAGCTTTCTTACCCGATCCGGGGCGTGCAGCGACTCAAGGACCCACTGCTGGCAGGAGGCGCGCTGCTGGATCTCGGCGTCTATCCGCTGACATTCGCGTCGATGTTTTTCGGAGACGATATCGCCCGCGTCAAGGCAGACTGCACGTTTACGCCGCAGCATGTTGACGAACAGGACAGTATCACGCTTGTTTATAAGGACGGCAGAATGGCGGTCCTGCGCGCTTCGATGCTCGGGACCGGAGACCGGCGCGGTGTAATCACCTTTACCAAAGGGTATATGGTGATCGAGAATATCAATAACTTCGAGTCACTGACCGTGTATGGCAGTGATTATAAGAAGATTGCGCGTTACAAACGGCCGAGGCAGAAGACGGGTTACGAGTATGAAATCATGGCCTGCGCCCGTGCGATCAGAGAAGGCTGGACAGAGTGTCCGGAGCTGCCGCACGAAGAAACGCTGCGCATGATGGAGCTTCTGGATGAGATAAGACGCCAGTACCGCATCGTCTATCCGTTTGAGGAAGGCGCAAGGCAGGTGCCGCTCGTTACGGCGCAGGCGCCGGATGCAGAAATGCCGGATATAGAAGTTCCGGATGCAGCGGGGCAGGTGACAAATGAGCGGGAAGAGACTGCGGCAGAGCCTGCGCTGACCGCGGAACCGGCCGGACAGGAGAAGACCGCGGAGCCCGCGGCTGAGCGGGCGCAGGAACAGATTACAGAATCAGCGGCAGAGACTTCGCAGGTACAGACCGCGGAGCCCGCGCCGGAACCGGAACAGGAATGTGCAGAAGAGTCTGTGCCGGAACAGCCGGCAGAATCCGCGGATTCCGGTAATTAGAGTACAGGATAATTTATGTCAAAGAGAGTAGTTGTGGGTATGTCCGGCGGAGTTGATTCCTCCGTCGCGGCATACCTTTTAAAATCACAGGGATATGATGTCATCGGCGTTACCATGCAGGTCTGGGAGGCCGGATGTTCGCTCCAGATGGAGCGGGAAGGCGGCTGCTGCGGACAGAGCGCCGTGGATGACGCCAGACGCGTCTGCGATGTCATCGGCATACCGTATTATGTCATGAGTTTTCGGGATGTTTTTCAGAAAAATGTCATCGATTACTTTGTAAACGAGTATATCTCGGGCAGGACGCCAAACCCCTGCATCGCCTGCAACCGGTATGTGAAATGGGAAGCACTCCTTCAGAAAGCGCGGGAGATCGGCGCAGACTACATTGCGACCGGTCATTACGCGCGGATTCTGCGTCTCGATAACGGACGTTACACCATAAGGAATTCCGTGACAGCGGCGAAAGATCAGACCTATGCTCTGTACAAGCTGACGCAGGATCAGCTGGAGCATACGCTGATGCCGGTAGGAGATTATTACAAGGAAGAAGTCAGAAAGATCGCGAAGGAACAGGGACTCCCGGTCGCCGCAAAGCCGGACAGCGAGGAGATCTGTTTTGTCGCGGATGATGATTATGCAGGGTACCTTGACCGCACAGCAGGAGACCGTGTGCCAGCGCCCGGCCGTTTCGTCGACAAAAACGGCAGAGACCTCGGACCGAACAAGGGAATCACGCATTATACGATCGGCCAGAGAAAACATCTCGGACTCTCGATGGGACACCCTGTCTTTGTTACCGGTATTGACGCGGAGAACAACACTGTGACAATCGGCGAAAGCGAAGATGTGTTCCGCGACAGGCTTGTCTGCCGCGGGTTGAATTTCATGTCGGTTCCCGGAATGGAACCGGGACAGAAGCTGCGCGCTTCCGGGAAAATCCGCTACGGACATCGGACTGCTCCATGCACGATTGAAAAGACCGGAGAGGACGAGATCACCGCTGTATTCGATCAGAAGGTCAGAGCGGTCACGCCGGGACAGGCGGCTGTATTTTATGACGGCGATCACATCCTGTGCGGCGGGACCATCTGCAGATAATTCAGATCGTGTAAGTCTGCGGCACTCTGCGTTCATAAACGGTAACACGCCGGATCCCCGCCGCGAGAAGAATTTCCCGTGCCTTGTCAAAACCGGTTCCGACGCAGGCAGGCACATGAGCGTCCGAACCGACGGTAATCCGGACGCCGCCTTCTTTCCTGTAGAGATCCAGAACCGTCCGGTCCGGATTCGTATCCGGAAAGCCTTTGAACAGGGCCTGCGTATTCAACTCCAGCGACTGACCTCTTTCTATGAGAATATCCAGAATTTCTCTGATCTCATCTTCAAACAGTGTATTCCAGTATGCGCGGGGATGCTGCGGTGCAGCATGCGGCGGCGCATAACGGAGTACGTAATCCAGATGCGCGTACGAATCGAAGAAGTCAAAAGCGCTGACATTTAATAACGATGCGCGGTAATAAGCACGGTAGCTTTCTTCGAGGCTCCGGCCCTCAAAATAACTCGGATAATACGGATCAAGGCCGTCCGCCGCATGCGTTGATCCGATCAGAAAGTCAAATTTATCATGACAGCGGTCCGCAAAGCGCAGAATCCTGTCCCTGCAGGCCGGGTTGAGACCGATCTCGGCGCCGCACAGAAGCCGAATCCTGTCTTTGTATTTTTCCCGCATTCTCTGCAGTTCTTCATAATACGCGTCAAAATCGAACGCAAACCGCAGCCGTTCTCCCTCGGGATCATTGATGAACGGAGAATCTTCATCATAATGTTCGGTAAAACAGAGCGTGCGGATGCCTTTCTTCACCGCGGACAGAACCATCTGTTCCATCGGCGTCTCGCAGTCCGCGGAAAAAGACGTATGAACGTGACAATCGGAAATAACCGGCATACTGCACCTCCTGTCTGCACCATTGTAAAACGAAAATCCGCCGGCGCAAATACTTTGCTGAAAGCATCTTGAATTTTCGCGCCCTTGTTGTTACACTATAAACGCTGACAAAAATTTGACAAGCATATTTTTGCGCCTGCTTGCAGCACCGCAGAGAATGCTCCGTCGGATACTAAACGAAACTTTCTTTTTAGGAGGAAAATGACATGGCAGTAAGAGTAGCAATTAATGGATTTGGCCGTATCGGTCGTCTTGCTTTCAGACAGATGTTCAAGGCTGAAGGCTATGACGTTGTTGCGATCAACGATCTTACATCTCCTGATATGCTTGCATATCTTCTGAAGTATGATACAACCCATGGCCGTTATGATGGAAAGGTAGAAGCTACCGAGAACTCCATCATCGTTGATGGCAAGGAAATCAGAATCTACGCTGAGAAGAACGCGGCAGACCTTCCCTGGAAGGATCTTGACATCGATGTAGTTCTGGAGTGCACAGGTTTCTACACATCCAAGGACAAGGCTATGGCGCACATCAACGCCGGCGCCAAGCACGTTGTTATTTCCGCTCCTGCAGGCAATGATCTCAAGACCATCGTTTACAATGTAAACCATGAGACTCTGACAGCAGAAGATCAGATCATCTCCGCTGCATCCTGCACAACAAACTGCCTTGCTCCTATGGCAAAGGCTCTGAACGATCTGTGCCCGATCGAGTCCGGCTTCATGACTACTGTTCACGCTTACACAGGCGATCAGATGATCCTCGACGGACCGCAGAGAAAGGGAAACAAGAGAAGATCCAGAGCAGCAGCGCAGAACATCGTTCCCGCTTCTTCCGGAGCTGCAAAGGCTATCGGCCTTGTTCTTCCCGAACTTGACGGCAAGCTTAACGGCGCTGCGCAGCGTGTTCCTACAGCTACCGGCTCCACAACGATCCTTGACGCTGTTGTAAACGGCAAGGTAACTGCTGATCAGGTTAACGCGCAGATGAAGGCTGAGGAGACCGAGTCCTTCGAGTACAACACCGATGAGATCGTTTCTTCCGATATCATCAACAGCACAGCAGGCTCCATCTTTGACGCTACACAGACAAAGGTTCTGCCGATGGGCGACAAGACTCTGGTTCAGGTTGTATCCTGGTATGACAACGAGAACTCCTATACAAGCCAGATGGTTAGAACAATCAAGCACTTCGGTTCCCTGCTGAACAAGTAATCCGGGACTGAATTGTTTCATCGTTTTTAACTGAAGAAACAGATTGCGAGGTCCGGTGCCTTTCGTGGGCCCGGGCCTCGTTTTTCGTTTTTCACAGGCAGCGGGAAAATTTGCTGTCTTCATTGTTTTGACGAAGGAGGCCGGTTATGGCAGCATTAAACAAAAAGACTGTGGATGATTTCAATGCATCCCACAGAAGAGTTCTGGTAAGATGCGATTTTAACGTTCCTCTGAAGGAAGGCAAGATTACGGACGATACACGTATCGTTGCGGCTCTTCCTACAATTCAGAAGCTGATTGACGAGGGCGCGAAGGTCATTCTGTGCTCTCACCTTGGTAAGGTCAAGAACGGACCCAACGAAGGCGAGTCCCTTGCGCCGGTTGCGGCAAGACTTTCCGAAAAGCTCGGAAAGGAAGTAAAGTTCATTCCGGATTACAATGTAACCGGTGAAGCTGCTACAAAGGCAGTTCAGGAGATGAAGGACGGCGATGTCATTCTCCTGCAGAACACCAGATTCAGAGGCAAAGAGGAGACCAAGCCGCAGGATGCCGGCGAGGGATTCGCGAAGGAGCTGGCTGATCTCGCGGATGATTATGTATGCGACGCATTCGGCTCCGCGCACAGAGCGCACGCATCTGTTTCCGTTGTTACCAAATATATCCGCGAAAAGGGCGGCAACTGCGCGGTCGGCTATCTGATGCAGAAGGAGATCAAGTTCCTCGGCAATGCCGTTGAGAACCCGGTTCATCCTTTTGTTGCGATCCTCGGCGGTGCAAAGGTTGCGGACAAGCTGAACGTTATCTCGAATCTTCTTGAGAAGTGCGACACGCTGATTATCGGCGGCGGCATGGCTTATACTTTCGAGAAAGCGCAGGGATATGAAATCGGCACTTCTCTTTGCGATGACACGAAGCTGGATTACTGCAAGGAGATGATGGAAAAGGCGCAGAAGCTCGGCAAGAATCTGCTTCTTCCTGTAGACGCTGTCATTACTGATCATTTCCCGGATCCGATCGATGACGCTTCGATCGCTACGGAAGTTGTCGATATCGACAAGATTCCGGCTGACAAGATGGGAATGGATATCGGACCGAAGACACGCGCGCTTTACGAGGAAGCTGTGAAATCCGCCAAGACCGTTGTCTGGAACGGACCGATGGGCGTATTCGAGAACCCCGTTCTCGCAGCCGGCACAAAGGCGGTTGCTGCGGCGCTTGCAGAGACCGAAGCGACAACAATTATCGGCGGCGGTGACAGTGCGGCTGCTGTAAACCAGCTGGGCTATGCGGACAAGATGTCTCACATTTCCACCGGCGGCGGCGCATCTCTGGAATTCCTGGAAGGCAAGGAACTGCCGGGCGTTTATGCGGCGGATGACAAGAACTGAGACTGCAAAACAACGAAAGTCAGCCGCAGCGCGGCTTCGCGCTGCAGCTGTAAAGGAGATCACGAAATGGCTAGAAGAAAAATCATTGCCGGCAACTGGAAGATGAATAAAACTCCGAGCGAAGCGAAGGCGCTGGTAGAGCTGCTCGCGCCGCTTGTAAAGGATGCGGACGCGGAAGTCGTTTACTGCGTTCCTGCGATTGATATTGTACCGGTAGCGGAAGCGATTAAAGGCTCCAATGTACAGCTGGGCGCGGAGAACCTTTCCGATCAGGATGCCGGAGCATTTACCGGCGAGATTTCCGCGGACATGCTGCTTGACGCCGGCGTTAAATATGTCATTATCGGACATTCCGAACGGAGACAGTATTACAAGGAAGACGATGCTTTCCTGAACAGAAAGGTGCTCAAGGCGCTGGAAAAGGGCCTTACACCGATTCTGTGCTGCGGCGAGACACTCGAGCAGAGAGAAGCAGGCGTTACACTGGACTGGATCCGTCTGCAGATCAAGTCTGACCTGCAGGGAGTTACCGCGGAGCAGGCAGCTTCGATGGTCATTGCCTATGAGCCGATCTGGGCTATCGGTACCGGCAAAACAGCGACATCCGACCAGGCGGAGGAAGTCTGCAAGGCAATTCGCGAGACAATCGCCGACATCTATGATACCGACACCGCAGAGAAAATCCGTATTCAGTACGGCGGCTCTATGAAGCCCGCGAACTGCAGGGAACTGCTTGCAAAGCCGGACATTGACGGCGGCCTTATCGGCGGCGCAGCCCTGAAGGCTGATTTCGCTGAAATCGTCAATTACAACAAGTAATCAGGACGTGGCAATGCGTAAAAGGGGAGCCGGCAGCGGCTCCTCTTTTTTCGTCGCGCGGCTGACGCATGTGTGTAATTATCCTGCGTGCTGCGCCTTTCTTAATAAATTCTTCAGAGAATTTCCATTCAATCCGTACTATAATGTGGTTCTGACTATGACCTTGGAGTATTCTTATAACCGGAGAAATGCCCGGAGATCTCATTTGTGAGGACGCTATGGAAAAAGACTTTGATAAAGATAACGACAGCCTTTTATTTGACGACGAAGATACAGAAGAAATCCCGGCAGCGGAAAAGGAAGTGCATGCGTCCGATATGCCAAGAGAGGCGGATGTCGTGAGAGAAGCCCTGCGGGAGGCCGGCATGCTCTCTTCGGAGCATCGGGCGGACAGCGCGGCACCGGATCGTGGCTACGAAGATATGGATGATACCGGCAGGGATTCTGAAGACTGGTATGCCCCTTCTTACAGAAAGCCGGTAAGACGCGGTGCCGCAGGGGAGGAAAGAAATATGCGCGCAGCAGACAGCCGGCGGCAGCCGCGGGAAAAACGCCCGGCCCGGAGACAGGAGCGCGGGCAGCAGGAGCGCAGACAGAAGGAATATAGACAGCCGGATCGCAGGAAGAGGGAGCGCAGGCAGCAGGAGCGCAGGCAGAAACGCCATCATCCGATCCGGAATTTCTTCCTGACACTTCTCATACTGATCATCCTGCTTCCTGTTTTATATGTACTGGCCAAGTTCGGCGGCCTGCATTCGGAAAAGTTTGACACGGGATTTGTCAGGAAGTTTGTTTCCGAAGAGGTTAAAAAGAGCCAGCAGACAGGACCGATGGCCGGATATACGAATATCGCGCTGTTTGGTCTGGATTCTGTCAGCAACAGTCTGGATAAAGGCAACAACCGAAGCGATGTCATGATCATTGCTTCGATCAATGATGCGACGGGTGACGTCAAGCTGGTGTCTTTGTACAGAGATACCTATCTGGATATCGGGGATGGCAAGTACCAGAAAGCGAACGCGGCATATGCATTTGGCGGTCCCGATCAGGCAGTCGCGATGCTGAACCGGAATCTGGATCTGAATATCGACGATTACGTGACGGTCGGCTTTAACGGCGTTGCCAGCCTGATTGATGAGGTCGGCGGCGTTGAGATAGACGTACAGCCGGACGAGATCGAGCATCTGAACAATTATCAGTCCACAATGGCGCAGGAACTCGGCAGACAGTATGTACCGGTGCAGAACACCGGTCTGCAGACACTGAACGGACTGCAGGCGACAGCTTACTGCAGAATCCGTTATACAGACGGCGGCGATTTTAAGAGAACGCAGCGGCAGAAGGAAGTCCTTTCGAAGGCTTTCGCGAAACTGAAGGCAGCCGGACCCGTCACGATGCTCAAGGTTGCGAACGACATGACGGACAAGATGCGCACTTCTCTCGATATGGGCGAAATTGCCTCGATGGCTATGAAAGCGTCCAGATACAACATTACAGAGACAACCGGGATGCCGTTTGACGGTATGGTCACCGTCGGCTACATCGGTGATCAGTCGTGTGTCATCCCGGTTCACCTGACGGATAATGTTAAAAAGCTCCACTCGGTTCTTTTCGGAGACGAGAATTACAATGTCAGCAGCACCGTGCAGCAGATCAGCGATCATGTGAGCAGCGTTTCCGGACGTTGACGGAAAAAGGACAGATACCGTATTTTATGGGCAAAACAAAAATCATCGTCATCGGTGCCGGCGCAGCCGGTCTTATGGCCGCGTGCGCGGCATCGGACGCCGGCGCGGATGTTACAATATTCGAGCATAACGAAAAAGCGGGGAAAAAGATCTTCATCACCGGAAAAGGACGCTGTAATTTTACAAACGCCTGTGCTGCCGGTGACTTTTTCCAGAATGTGCCCCGCAACCCCAAGTTTTTATATAGCGCTCTGTATGATTTTGACTCACAGGATATGATCCGTTTTCTTGAGGAGAACGGATGCCCCACAAAGGTGGAGCGCGGACGACGGGCGTTTCCTCTTTCCGATCACGCATTTGATGTTACGGATGCGCTGGTCCGCCATTGCAGAAAAAACGGCGTAAAGATTGTTTTTCACTGCGGCGTAAAGGAAATTCTGGCGACGGAAAGCGTGCAGGGGGTCGTTCTGGATGACGGCCGAAGGATCAGCTGCGGACGGGTCATTCTGGCCACCGGAGGCCTTTCCTATCCGTCGACCGGTTCAACCGGCGACGGTCTGCGCTTTGCGCAAAGCTTAGGCCTGCAGCTGACAGAGACAGCACCTTCGCTGGTGCCTCTCGTCACAAAAGAAACATGGCCGCTGCAGCTGCAGGGATTGTCGCTGAAAAATGTCGGGGTCAGAATCCTGCCCCGGGAAAGCTCCGAAGAAAAAGATACAGCCTGCGCACCGGAGGCAGGCGCCGCCGGCAGGAAGAAAACAGGTGCGGCACGAAGGCAGAGGCCGGTCTATGAAGGCTTCGGGGAGATGTTATTTACGCATTTCGGCCTGAGTGGTCCTTTGATTCTGACGGCCTCTTCACTATGTGATTTTCATAAATATCCGGAAGGTTTTATCCTACACCTGGATCTGAAACCTGCGCTTTCAGGGGACCAGCTGGTGAACCGTCTGAAAAGAGAATTTCTGGAGGCACCGGACAGAGAACTCTCAAATGCGCTGCGCCCGCTGTTTCCGGAGAGGCTTGCGCTCGAGATCGCGCGGATATTTGCTGCATGCCAGGAGAATGGAAGTGTCAAAGTGAGAGCATCTGCGGAAGGAGGAGAATTCCGAAAGGCGCGGACGCTCAATGTGCGGGAAATTGAAGAGCTGGCAGCGCTGATCCGGGATCTTCCGATTACGCTGACAGGAACCCGCGGTTATGCGGAGGCGATTGTCACAAGGGGCGGCATCAGTGTCCGGGAATTCAATCCGTCCACGATGGAATCAAGAAAGATCAAAGGGCTTTTCGCCGCCGGCGAGGTACTGGATCTGGATGCCTTTACCGGTGGCTATAACCTGCAGATCGCATGGTCCACCGGACATCTCGCGGGGATCAGTGCGGCGGCCTTGGAGGAAGAATAAATGGATGAGAATTTCAATATCGCGATAGACGGACCTGCCGGAGCTGGCAAGAGTACGATTGCGCGGAAAGTTGCGCGTACACTCGATTTTGTCTATGTGGACACCGGAGCGATGTACCGGGCGGCAGCGCTGCATATGCTGCGGAGCGGCCTTCCCAAGCCGGACGCAGATATGGCTGAAAGTTTTCGGCAAGAGGTGTGCAGCCGCCTGCAAGATGCGGATATCCGGCTGGAGTATCAGAACGGGCAGCAGGTAGTACTTCTGAATGGAGAGAATGTCAATCCGTATATCCGCACCGAAGAAGTCAGCAGTATGGCAAGTGTTGTCAGCGCGATTCCACAGGTTCGGGAAGAAATGGTGCGCCTGCAGCAGAAGATTGCGTCTTCCGGAAATGTTGTCATGGATGGCCGCGACATCGGAACGGTTGTTCTTCCGGATGCGCAGATTAAGGTGTTCCTCACAGCCAGCGTGGAGGTGAGGGCACGGCGCCGCTATCTGGAGAATCTGGAAAAGCAGAAAGCCGGAAAGCCGGTCAGCAGTGAAGATCTGGACCTTGCGGTGATCGCGAAAGATATTGCGGAGCGTGATTACAGGGACACACACCGTGAGAAGGGGCCGCTCGTGCAGGCTTCCGACGCTGTCCTGATAGACAGCTCCGAAATGAGTATTTCGCAGGTTGCCGAGGCAATATTGAATCTGTATGCCGACAAAAAAGGCCGGCCCCGGGTGATTACTGCCCGGACGGCGGGATTTTGTTTTGGCGTAAAGAGAGCAGTGGATGCAGTCTACAACGAAGCGGGAAACGGAAGCCCGATTTACACTTACGGACCGATTATTCACAATGAAGTTGTTGTCGAAGATCTGCGGCGCAGGGGCGTTGATGTCATCCATACGCCGGAGGAGCTTGAAGGCCACAAGGATGCCACCATCGTCATCCGTTCTCATGGCGTGACGAAAGAGCTGCAGCAGAAAATAGAAACCTCGTGCGCGCAGTGCATCGATACGACCTGCACATTCGTTAAACGGATTCATGAAATTGTCGAGAAGGAGAGCGCAGCCGGAAAGAAAATCATTATTATCGGCAATCATGGTCACGCAGAAGCCGAAGGACATGTCGGCTGGTCCGGAACACCTGCGACGATTATAGAAAACGAGCGGGAGGCGGAATGTTTTGACGGGGATAAGAGCATTCCTCTTTGCGTTGTTGCGCAGACGACATTTAATGGCAACAAGTTTTCAGAATTAGTTGATATTTTGAAGCAGAGACAATATAATGTCACTGTTAACAATACTATCTGTAATGCTACGCGCGAGAGGCAGACCGAAGCCGGGGAAATCGCTTCAAAGGCGGACATTATGATAGTAATAGGTGGAAAGAGCAGTTCCAATACGGCTAAATTGTATGAGATCTGCAAGGAAGTCTGCGACAGGACATATTTGATCCAGACCGCGGAAGACCTTGATCTGCATTTGAACGGCAGCGAGAAACTCATTGGAATTACCGCGGGAGCTTCGACCCCTAATAATATTATAGAGGAGGTTCAAAAAGATGTCAGAAGAACAGACTTTTGAACAGATGCTGGAAGCATCATTTAAATCGATTAAGACAGGAGAGGTGGTCGAAGGTACCGTCATCGACGTTAAGCCCGATGCGGCTGTGCTGAACATCAACTACAAGGCGGATGGTATTCTTACGCGCGATGAGTATTCCGCGGACAAGACACTCGATCTTACAACGAAGCTGAATCCCGGCGACAAGCTTCAGGTGAAGGTTATCAAGGTGAATGACGGCGAAGGCCAGGTCGCGCTTTCCTACAGAAAGATGGCACAGGAAAGAGCCAACAAGGAACTGGAAGAAGCATTCAATAACAAGACCGTACTTACAGCACCGGTTGTTCAGGTTCTTTCGGGCGGCGTAGTCTGTGAAGTTTCCGGAGCGAGAGTGTTCATTCCGGCAAGCCTTGTATCGGATACATTTGTGAAAGATCTTACCCAGTTCCAGGGCAAAGAGCTTTCTTTTGTAATCACGGAGTTTGATCCTTCCAGAAGACGGATCATCGGAAACCGCAAGCAGCTTCTTATTGCGGAGAAGGAGAAAAAGGCGGAAGAGCTGCTTTCCTCCCTTCGTCCCGGCGATGTCGTTGAAGGTACAGTCAGAAATGTCACAGACTTTGGCGCTTTCATCGATCTTGGCGGCGTGGACGGCCTGCTTCATGTTTCCGAGATGGGCTGGGGAAGAGTCGGCAATCCGAAGAAGCTGTATAAGTCCGGAGAAAAGGTCAACGTTATTATTCTGAGTATTGAAGGAAAGAAGATTGCTTTGTCCCAGAAATTCCCGGAAGAGAATCCATGGCTGGATGCGGAGACGAAGTTCGCGCCCGGAACGATTGTTACCGGCAAGGTTGCGAGACTGACAGATTTTGGTGCTTTTGTTGAGCTCGCGAAGGGCGTTGATGGCCTGCTTCACGTATCCCAGATTTCCAAGGAGCGTGTGGAGAAGCCGTCGGATGTTCTGAAGGTTGGCGATGAGGTAACGGCGAAGATCATCAAGTTTGAGCCGGATACGCATAAGATCAGCCTTTCCGTACGTGCGATAGCAGAAGATGAGGAAAGAGCAAAGAGAGAAGCCGAGCGCGCAAAGAAAGCTGCGCAGAAGGCTGCTTCATCCCGTGATGATAATGGCGAGGAAGCGGTAACGTTCGATATCGACGCGTATATTGCGAAGACGAAGAACGAAGAAGAGAATAAGGAAGAAAAGTAATATCCTTTCCGCATAGGACAATAAAGTTTGGAAGAGACTGCCGTATGGATGTGTACGGCAGTCTCTTTTCGATAAAAAAGGTGAGCAGAGGATGCTTATTGTTTCAGTTCTGCCTGCCGGTTTCCCGCCTACGTAACCTTGAAATGCGCGCAGCTCCGGAGGAACATCGTCCATATGGCCGGCAGCCGGGTGACGGTGCTTCAGAAACAGTCATATGTTACACATCCGGTTTTTGCAAGATTTCGGAAGCCTTGTGCATCGCCTGTTCCATTGTAAGAGAGTCATCCAGGGATTTCAGGTAAGCGGCAAGGGCTTTAATGTTTTCGGCGAGATTTTCAGCCTTGCCCTCAGCTTTGCCTTCAACTCTACCTTCAGCCTTGCCTTTAGCTTCGCCCTCAGCGAGCCCTTCAGCTCGCCCCTCCTTACGGGCTGTCCATTCGATCTCTTTCTTCTCCATTTCCCAATCCATATATTGTTTCCTCCAGACAGCATTTTTCTTAACCCTTCGGACCGCTCTGTCAATCTGCTGAACATAGGAATCGTCTGATCTGCCGGCCGGTTTCCCGCCTACGTAGTCGAGAAATGCGCGCAGCTCCGGAGGGACATCGTCCGTACTGCCGGCAGCATTCAGGAAGATCCTTCTCTGCCCGTCGCCAAGTTCCAGATCCGGGCAGCCGACACAGGTGGAGCGGAAGACATATGCGTACCTGCCCTTTTTGAATGGGTCGAAAGAACACAGGAAGATCACGTATGAATCCGCCAGCTCCTTATACAACCCGCTGTGCTGCAGCTGCATTTCATCCATCATCGAACTGTAGTAGCGGCTCCTTTTCGGCAGTTCCCCGGTATCCTGCGCCTGCATCTCGATGTCATAGTAATTGCCGTTTTCGGAAGAGCAGAGGATATCCAGCCGAACACTTTTCGAGTCCGGTCCTGCTTCTATTGTACCCTCTGTCCGGATACTTTCGATAGAGGAAATGTGAATATCGGGCAAAACGAGCTGCAGAAAATGCAGACAGTTGTCAGGATCGCCCATAACCTTTGCGAAAAGATAGCGGTTCCGGATGGTAAGGCTTTCCCATTGCTGTTCAAGCTGTTTGTAGAGTGTGAGAGTTCTGCTTTGTTCCATGAATTTCTCCTCCTTGTAGGATGGTGCAGGAGAAATGCGGACTACGGCAAACTCCTGCGGATGAAAAAGTCTGCGTGCATGAGATTCGTTCGAATGAACAGAAGTGATAGAAAGACAGGACCGGCAAAAGCCGGCGTTCATCAGAAGACGAAGAGCATGTCACTGCTGTGATTATAGCACAGATCCATCGTATCAGTTAGGGAAAATGAGAGTGAGCCGCACCGAATAAATCAGGCCGCGCGGCGAAGCCCTCGAAGAGCCGGAGTGAGCACCGCGCGGACAAGATTGGATCAGTTCCATGCAATATGGAAGAAGCGCGCCGGGATGCATAGAGAATCCAAGACGACTCCATCGGCCGGCGCGGTATTGCCTGAAAAGCGAGGAAATCTATGCAATACGCGCGCAGCCGCCGGAGATGTCTTGAATAATCCATGCAAAAGCGGGAAAAAGCGCGCCATTGCATAGAAAGCGGCCGGCTATCGCCGCGCCCGACCCGCCGCACCGCCGCTCCAAATAAATCAGGTCCCGCGGCGAAGCCCTTGAAGGGCCGGAGTGAACGCCGCGCGGCGACACCTCCGGATTATCCGGAGAGTATTGCCGCGCGGACAAATTTTACGCCTGTACAATATGCCGGTAAATATAGGTCGCGTAGGCGGAAAAGAAATCCTTATCCTTTTTCATTTCCTGCGTGAACTCGAAGAAGATGCCGCTGTCCTTATAGCTTTTCTTAAAGAACGGTGCTCTGAACGCATCCCATTCGGGAAGAAACGAGGAGGTCTTCCGGGTATAACAGTTCTCGGCTTTTGCCTGTTCCCGTCTCGAACTATCAACGAAAGAGGCGATTGATTTGTGCATCGCGAGATCCTGACCGGGCAGATAGTAATAGTCCTTGTAGTTCGCGTAGAAGTATTTCATTTCCTGGCAATACAGTGGAACTTTGATCGTAACGTGCGTTCCGTCTGTTGTGAAGTAACAGCCATCTGCGGAAGCAGTAACAGGCCGTACCCATAGCGATGAAGAGCAGCGCGAAGCGTCCGCATCACGCTGTATAAGCGTTTCATCCCCTGCCGGCAGGTCTTCCTGCTCTGCCAGCATGTCCCGTGAAGGGACGCAGCTTATAATGACTTCCTGCCGGAAAACGCCTTCCGCGTCATGATAGCGGTTCGCCCGCGCGCTTTCAGCAGTCAGCTCGGCGCCGAAGATTCTACGCAGCAGCACGACCGGTGAAATCCGAAGAAGTGCTGCGAGATCAGAGACGTTGTGGGCGGATAATGTTCTCACGGTTTCAGGAAGATGATTTCCAAGGAAGCTGCTGTAAAGCGCAATCAGGTCTTTACCGGAGGGGGTGGCAGCCTCTGTTTTGCCGAAAAATTCCACAACAGAGGAGAGACGGTAACTGGGAAGCGCAAGGAGCTTACGGAACGGTTTCACATACTTGTAAAGATCGATGGAACGTTTATTGATGGTCGTATTCTCGATCCGGTACGCTTCGATCCTTCTTGTCAAAAACGGGATGTCAAAACGATCGCCGTTATAATGCACGAACGCGCCGAACGGGTTCGCGTATGCGAGAAAGGAAACCAGCAGATCTTTTTCGCTGTTCCCGGTATCATCAAACCACTGCGTTATATGCCAGCTGTCTCCTTGAAAACAGGCGCAGCCGATCATCCAGATTCTGTCCTGCTGCGCGGAAAGGCCTGTTGTTTCAATATCGATATAAAGGGCGTTTTCCAGCGGCGTCTCGAAAGACAGAGCCTGCGCGGCAGGTTCCTGAACTGTACTGGTTATGATCTGCATAATGGCAACCTCCCTGAATATGAATCCAGTCTAGCATAAAAGCACTGCGTTTTGTATAATGGAATATATTTTACCGCCGGCTCCGGAACGGACCGGACGGCGGAAAAAGGTGTGATTTTTATGGCAAAACATACTTTTACAGGCGGAGTTCATCCCTTTGAGGGGAAAGACATGTCCAGAGACGTGCCGATCAAGACGCTCCTCCCTGACACAGGGGAGATGGTTTATCCGCTTCTTCAGCATATAGGAAATCCGTCGGTTCCGGTGGTGCGGCGCGGCGATTACGTGCGCACCGGCCAGCTGATTGCCAGAGCTGACAGGGACCCGAGCGCGAATCTTCATGCTTCTGTTTCCGGGCAGGTCCTCGGCATCGATAAAAGGAGAATGGCTGACGGATCACTGCAGCCTTGCATTATTATCGCAAATGACGGAATCTTTCTGGAAATCGGTTATCCGCAGGACAGGGAACTGTCGTTTTTAACGAGGGAAACGGTTTTAAACGTAGTCAAAAACGCGGGTATTGTAGGGATGGGCGGCTCCGGCCTTCCGACGCACATCAAGCTCCGGAGCGCTGGGGAGGAAGATATCGATACCATCATCGCCAACTGCGTGGAATGTGAGCCTTATCTTACGAGCGATTACAGAAGGCTTCTTGAGAATCCGTGGAAAGTAATCAGCGGACTCGCGGTACTGCTTCAGATTTACAAGAGAGCACGCGGATATATCGCTGTAAGTGAAGACAACGTGGAAGGGTACCGGCTGCTGCGGGAACTGCTGCGGGACGACCCCCGGATTTATGTGAAACGCCTGCGGACCAAGTATCCGCAGGGCGCAGAACGGCAGTTGATTTACGCGCTGACAGGGAGAACGCTGAATGCGAAGATGCTGCCCCGGGACATCGGCTGCCTTGTCTGCAATACGGACACGCTGGTTGCCGTGAATCAGGCTGTGATCATGCATGAGCCTCTGATTACGAGGATTGTGACCGTCACAGGAGATGCCGCCGCGCAGCCGGGAAATTTCCGCGTCAGAATCGGAATGAGCTACCGGCAGGTACTGGAACAGGCAGGCGGACTTGCGGACGGGTTGAAACAGGAGGATGCCTTGATTCTCGACGGCGGCCCGATGACCGGTGTTCCGATCAGGGATCTGGATGTTCCTATTACAAAACTCAGTTCCGCGATCGTGTGTCTTCGCAAGGAAGAAATACAGCGGCAGAAAGAGACTGCCTGCACGAGATGCTCCAGATGTCTGGATGTATGTCCGAACCGCCTGATGCCTGTAGTGCTCTATCAGGACGCGAGAAAGAGCAGCGCGCGTTCTTTTATCGACCACAACGGCCTTGAGTGCTGCGACTGCGGCTGCTGCAGTTACATCTGCCCGTCCAAGATTTCTCTGGCGGCACCGATCATTGCCATGCGGCACGCGCTCCTTAAAAAGCCGGAGCTGGCAGGAGATTACGCGAGGAGGTTTCAGAGGGAATGAAAAGACGTGTGTACAATGTTTATCAGCATGCGCCGTTTTCCAGATCGGGACTTACAACCTCCGAGTGCATGTTTTTCGTGATCCTCTCGCTCCTTCCCGCGGCCGGCCACGGAATTTACAATTACGGGATCCATGCAGCCCTGCTGATCTTCATCAGCATTTCTTCAGCGGTTCTGTGTGAACTGTTTGCCGACGCGCTCCTGCGGAAGGGCGTTACAATTCTCGATTATTCCTGTATTGTGACGGGACTTGTCGGAGCGCTGCTGCTTCCGCCTTCCGTCCCGCTGTATTATCCTGTCATTGCGAATGCCGCCGCGATTATCGGCGCGAAAATGCTTTTCGGTGGAATCGGGAAGAACATCCTGAATCCGGCAGCGGCCGGCAATCTGCTTCTGATGATCGTTTTCCGCACGCGGATGAGTGATTTCCACGGCGGTGTATTTGCATCCGGGGAAGAACCGCTGCAGGCACTTCTTTCAGGTGCGCTTCCTGATTTGAAGGCACTGATCACAGGTAATACACCCGGGAGAATCGGCACCGGAAGCGCTGTTATGATCCTGCTGGGGGCCGCCTTTTTATTCGCAGCCGGAATCGTGGATATCCTGATTCCTCTTGTTTCGATTCTGACGTTCGCGGTCCTGTTTTCGTTGTTCGGCGGACAGGGACTGAGCCCGTATTATCTTCTGGTTCAGCTGATCGGCGGCGGCTTCCTGTTCGCAGCGTTCTTTATGGCCAACGATTATACAACGACCCCGATGTCAAGAAAGGGGAAGGTATATTTTGGCGTGCTTTACGGAGCTTTCGTCTTTGTTCTCCGAAAGCTGTCTTTACAGGAAGAGTCCGCGGTGATCGGGCTTCTTGCCGCGAACGCTTTTGTCAGGCTCATTGACAAGGCCTCTATGACAAAGCCTTTCGGCGTTGTGCAGGCGAAGAAGATTATCCGGATCGGTACGCCGCAGAGGCGTCCGGCGAGCAGTGTTTTGACGGAGAAAGAAGCAGAGCGGATTCCTGCCGCACAGGTTACGGGCTCGGAGACAGCCGGTACAATCAGCGATGAGGCATTGAACGCGCAGAGGCAGCGCCGGCCGGTCGAGCACAGAGAGCCGGAAATCCGGGACAACGATATGACAGAGCTGCAGGAAATCGTTGCAAAAGAGAGAAGACGCGGCGTAAAGGCAGCGAGAAAGAGAAGAGGAGGACAGACGAGAATGGAAGTTATGTATAAGAGCACCAGATCTGACGCAGCACCGATCACGGCTTCCGCAGCCATTCTGAAGGGTCTTGCGGATGACGGAGGACTTTTCGTTCCGACAGTCATTCCCGCACTGGACAGAAGTTTTGAAGAGCTGGCGGGAATGAATTATAAGGAAGTCGCCTATGAAGTCATGAAGCTTGTCCTTACCGATTTCACGGAGGAGGAGCTTCGCGGGTGTATAGACAAGGCATATGGAGAGAACTTTGACACCGCCAAAATCGCACCGATCAAGGACGAGAGCGGCACCTATTTCATGGAGCTGTTCCACGGCCCGACGATCGCGTTCAAGGACATGGCGCTCCAGATTCTGCCGCATCTTATGACGACTGCCGCGAAGAAGAACCATCTGGACAGAAAGATCGTGATCCTGACCGCAACCAGCGGAGATACCGGAAAGGCAGCCCTTGCCGGTTTCGCGGGCGTCCCGGACACAAAGATTGTTGTCTTTTATCCGAAAGACGGTGTTTCCGCGATTCAAAAGCGCCAGATGGTCACGCAGCAGGGAAACAATACCTGCGTGATTGCGGCGGAGGGCAATTTTGACAACTGCCAGAGCGGGGTGAAACAGATCTTTACGGACGAAGCTCTCCGCAAAAAGATGGAAGCCGCAGGATATCAGTTCTCTTCCGCAAACTCGATCAATATCGGCCGTCTTGTACCGCAGATTGTTTATTATGTCTGGGCATATACAAGGCTCCTTCGAAACCGCAGAATCAGTTCCGGCGATGAAGTCAACTTCGTTGTTCCGACCGGCAATTTCGGCGATATTCTCGCGGCGTACTACGCGAAAGCGATGGGAATTCCCGTGCACAGACTGATCTGCGCTTCCAATTCCAACAAGGTCCTGTTCGACTTCTTCAGAACTGGAACCTATGACAGAAACCGCGAGTTTATCCTGACCAGTTCTCCGTCAATGGATATCCTGATTTCGAGCAATCTGGAACGCCTGATTTATCATATTGCCGGCGATAACGCGGCGGTTAACGCACAGCTGATGAAGGATCTGGCGGAGAAAGGCGTATACCATATTTCGGATGAGATGCGTTCGAAGCTGGATTGCTTTTACGGCGGATACGCGGATGAGGATCAGACTGCGGATGCAATCCGTCTGATGTATGAAAACCACCGATATGTGATCGATCCGCACACAGCCGTCGCGGCAAGCGTATACGCGCAGTACCAGACGGAAACCGCGGATGAAACGCCGACGGTCATTGTTTCCACGGCAAGTCCGTTTAAGTTCGAGACAAGCGTCATGCGGGCTCTCGGTAAAGAGACGAACATGGATGATCTGGATCTTGCGGATGAACTTGCCAGAACAGCAGGCGTCCCGGTTCCGCAGGCTGTCGCTTCCCTTCGCGGCGCGAAGATTCTGCACAAAGGTGTCTGCGGCAAGGACAAGGCATCCATGCAGTCCATGGTCGAGAAGTTTCTCGGTCTGTAAGGGAGCGGCAAATGGATGAAGTCATCAGTTTATTAATTATTGCCTCCGGAATCTATGTCCTGTACGCGGCAATCCGGCTGAAAAATGACGGACAGATCAATAAAAGCCTCATGATCTCCCCTTCGCAGCCGGAGAACAGAAAAAACTGCAAGGACATACAGGGATTTCAGAAGTTTATGTTTCCGAGAACGCTCGCGCTTTCGCTGGTTACAATCCTTCTGGGACTCTGGGAGCTGGCCGGCAAGTATACCGGCCTGTTTGAGATTGTTTCCGATTTTGCGCTGTTTTCGGAGCTGGCGGTACTGATTTTGTTTTTCGGTACTTTTATCTATTATCTGCGGAGTGTCAGGAAGGCGGGAAAGCTGTTTTTCTGATCCCTCCGGTTCCGCCGCGCTATGCACCGCAGCTGCATGTACAGTTAAGGAGACCAGTGTATGGAAAAAGATAAAGAAATAAACGCGTACTCTCAGGTTACACCGGAAATTGACGCACTCGCGGAGGGCGTACGCGCGGCGGACCGTATTGATCCGCAGCTTTATACCAAATATGATGTCAAGCGAGGGCTCCGCGACCTGAACGGAAAAGGCGTTCTGGCGGGGCTGACCAACATCGCGGAAATCCGCGCGAAGAAGATCGTGGACGGTCAGGAAGTTCCGGATTACGGTCATCTTTTTTACCGGGGATATCCGATCGAGGACCTGATCAGCGGCTTTGTTTCGGAGAACCGGTTCGGCTTTGAGGAAATGGCGTACCTTCTGATGATCGGAAGACTCCCGGACCGGAAAGAGCTGGACGAGTTCACGAAAACGCTGAATTTTTACCGGAGCCTTCCGACAAATTTCGTCCGTGATGTCATCATGAAAGCACCAAGCGCGGACATGATGAATACGCTGGCGAGGAGTGTTTTGACGCTGTATGCGTATGATGACAAGGCGGATGATATTTCCCTGCCGAACGTTCTGCGCCAGAGCATGATGCTGACCAGCGTGTTTCCGATGCTGTCCATCTACGGGTATCAGGCGTACAATCATTACGTGAACGGGAAGAGTCTTGTCATTCACCCGCCGCTCATGGAAGGCAGTATTTCGCAGAATATTCTGCACCTGCTGCGTCCGGACAGCAAATTTACCGATATTGAAGCAAGAGTTCTCGATGTATGCCTTGCGCTCCACATGGATCATGGCGGCGGTAACAACAGTGCCTTTACGATGCATGTTGTTACTTCCACGCAGACGGACACGTATTCCGCGGTTGCGGCGTCGCTTGCTTCCCTGAAAGGACCGCGTCACGGCGGCGCAAATATCAAGGTTGTCCGGATGTTTGAGGACATGAAGAAGTGTGTGTCCGACTGGACCGACGAAGAGGCGGTCGCGGATTATCTGGCAAAACTTCTGCACGGCGAGGCTTTTGATCACGCAGGGCTGATTTACGGCGTCGGACATGCGGTATATTCGCTTTCGGATCCCCGCGCGGTTATTTTCAAGCAGTTCGTTGAAAAACTGGCGCATGCGGACGGCTACGACAAGGAGTTCCGGCTGTATTCACTGGTCGAGAAGCTGGCCCCGCAGGTAATTGCGAAGGAACGCAAGATGTACAAGGGTGTCTGTGTCAATGTCGACTTTTATTCCGGCTTTGTCTATCAGATGCTGGGACTGCCGATGGAGCTTTTCACACCGCTGTTCGCTATGGCAAGAATCGTCGGCTGGAGCGCGCACCGCATGGAAGAGCTTGCCAACAACGGCAAGATCATCCGTCCGGCATACCGTTCGATCTGCACGGAATATCCTTACAAACCGATGAAAGACAGATAGGAGGAAACGAAAATGGCACAGAATGTCTGCGTGTCCAGACTGGACGCGCTTCGAAAAGCCATGGAAAAGAACGGCATTGATGTCTACATGATTCCGACCGCGGATTTTCATGGCAGTGAGTATGTGGCGGACTATTTCAAGGTCAGAGAGTATTTCTCGGGATTCACAGGGGAAAATTCAACGCTTGTAGTTACAAAAGACGAGGCGGATCTGTGGGTGGACGGAAGGTTTTTCATCCAGGCCGAGCATGAGCTCGAGGGAAGCGGTATTATCGAGCAGCGCATGGGAGAGCCCGGCGTGCCGACGCTGCACGAATTTCTCCGCAAAACAATCCGGGACGGAGAGACCCTCGGCTTCGACGGCAGATGTGTAAACGAAACGCAGGGAAGAGAAATCGCAAGACTCCTGGCAGGCAGAAATGTAAATATCCGCTCGGATAAGGATCTTGCGGAGGAAGTATGGACGGACAGGCCGGCGCTTCCATCCCATCCTGTTTTTCTTCTGGACGCGGAAAAGTATGCCGGTGAAACAGCGGCGTCCAAGCTTTCGCGCCTTCGCGCGGTCATGGACGAAAAGGGAGCCAAGTTCTATGTCAGCAGCAAGCTTGACGAGATCATGTGGCTCTACAATATCCGCGGGTTTGACGTGACCTGTAACCCGGTGGCACTCTCTTATACGTTTGTCACACCGGATGAGGCGTTTCTGTTCATTCAGGACAGTGAAGTGACCGACGGGCTTCGGGAGTACGCGAAGGAAATCGGCCTCGTCATCTGCCATTATTTTGCATTCGACGAATTTTTAAGAACGCGTGTTGTCTATGACGGACCGGTGCTGTATGACCCTGCGTTTACGGGATATCAGATCTGCCAGACGATCCGCGAAGTGATGACAGCTTCCGGCGCGGATTCTTCGCTTCTTATGATCCCGGACAACAGCCCTGTCGATTACATGAAAGCGGTCAAGAACGAAACAGAAATCCGCAACTTCAAGGAGATCTACATTGAAGATTCGGCGGCTGTCACCAAGTTCATCTACTGGCTGAAGAAGACCGTCGGAAAAGAAAAAATGACGGAAGGCAGCGCGGCCGCTTATCTGGACGGCCTTCGCGCGAAGATTAAAGACTATGTTGAACTGAGCTTCCCCACGATCTCCGCTTACGGTGAAAACGCGGCGATGATGCACTATGAGCCGAAGGGAGAAGGCGCGGAAGTAAAGCCTGAGGGAATGCTGCTTGTCGATTCCGGCGGACAGTATATGCGCGGCACAACCGATGTCACACGGACAATGGCTCTCGGTCCTGTGACAGATGACATGAAGAAGAGCTATACGCTGACCGCAGCCAGCATGCTGCAGCTGATGGACACGAAATTCCTTGCGGGCAGCTCCGGCATCACACTGGATATCATGGCGCGGGAGCCGATGTGGCGTGAAGGCATGGACTATAAGTGCGGAACAGGACACGGGATCGGGTACCTTCTGAACGTACATGAAGGCCCGCAAAGCATCCGCTACAGAAAAAGAGACGCCGCTGACATGACAGCGTTCGCGCCGGGCATGGTCGTTTCCGATGAGCCGGGCGTCTACAAGTCGGGCAGGTACGGCATCCGTATCGAGACGATTCTTCTGTGCGTTCGCGACAGGACGACCGGAGACGGCGAGTTCTACGGCTTTGAGCCGCTGACCTTTGTTCCGTTTGACCGGGAGCTGATCGATCCGCAGTATCTGACCAAAGAGAACCTTGCGTTATTGAACGACTATAACGCGCAGGTACTGGAGAAGATTGCACCGCTCCTTGACGGGGAGGAAAAAGCATGGCTCGAAGAGCAGTGCGCACGCATTTAACTGGCAGAAAAAGAAGTGTCCGCGGGTCAGCCGCGGCACTTCTTTTTCTGATCATAGCCCTGCAGCTTCTCACAATGGGATACTGCGGAACGCGGAAGTACGGAATGCATGAAGATGAGTATTACTCGTATTATTCGACGAACCGCAGCACCGGACTCTACCTTTCGGACCGCGCGTGGATGTCCTCCGACGATTTGCGGAAGGACTTTACCGCGCTGCCGGGGGACAGGCTTGACCTTTCTCTCGTCAAAACAGTACAAAGCTGGGACGTCCACCCGCCGCTTTATTACTATGCGCTCCGCGTCGTGTGTTATCTTACGCCCGGCGTTTTCAGCAAATGGCAGGGGCTTGCCGTAAACTTTATCGGCTTTTTCTTCGCGCAGTTGCTTCTCGCCGCGCTTTCGTACCATCTTTCCGGCTCACGTCCGTTTTCCCTGATGATTACCGCTGTGTGGGGCTTTTCGCCGGTCGCGTTTTCCGCCGTCATGTTTATCAGAATGTATCAGTGTCTGATCGTCTGGACGCTGCTGCAGCTGCTGCTTCTGGTACTGGTCATGGAGGAGATGTCCGGGCAGGCTGCGGGCGGTCGGAGTTCCCTGCCGGAGGCGTCTGCAGGCCGGCCGCGGCGGCAAACGCCCGCGTGCCTGCAACGGATGCGGCATCACAGGACCGCCGTGCTGCTTGCGCTTATGGCACTTTGCACCTTCTGCGGTTTCCTGACACAGTATTACTATCTGATCATTTTATTCTTCGAAGGGGTTTGTTTTGAGCTGTATGCGCTCACCCATACGAAGGGTGTGACGCGTTTGAAGACCTGCGGAGGATATGCGCTCGCGCAGCTTCTTGCCCTTGCTGCCGGCGTGCTGTATTATCCGGCGAGTCTGTCGCAGATTTTCCATGGATACCGCGGCAGGCAGGCGCAGACCGAGTTTATCGATTTTTCCAACACGCCGGACCGGTGGAAAACATTCCTCAGCCTCTTGAACGATCAAATGTTTGCGGGCAGGCTTTTCTGGTTTCTGCTTGCAGCGGCTGTCTGTGCACTGCTTTCCGCGATTGCCGCAGGGGGATCCCGGCGCAGGAGAGCGCGCTGCGAGGAACCGGCCGGTGATCATATACCTACCGCAGCTAACGCAGGAGATCTTCCTTTATATCGCTCTGCGTACGTGATACTGCTTGTCAGCACGGCAGCCTCTTTCCTTGTTGTGTCGAAGACCGCGCTGATTCTGGGAGCCAGCTCTATCCGCTATGTGATGAACTTGTGTCCTTTGCTGCTTCTTCTGATTTTGCTGCCGCCGCAGCGGCTGATTAGGAAGCAAGCGGCGGCGGGCGGGGCAGCACCGCAGCCGGCGGGAATATCGCCCCGGATGGCAGCCCTTCTTTTAGGACTTATTTTTCTTGTGACAGATGCGGCGGGGCTGGCAGCAGGAAAAGTTCAGTTTCTGTTTCCGGAGGACCGGCAGAGAATGGCCTATGCGAAGGAACATGCGGAGGACACAGTTGTCGTAGCCTATAATCCGGCGAACACATCGCACATTTATTTCCTGAGCAATGAGCTGCTGACCTATCGCAGGTTTTTCTGTATGGATGAAAGCAACACGGCACCGCTGGATGACGTTCTGCCGCAGCGGGCGGAAGGACTGACTGCGTACATCGCGGATTCGGATAACGCGGAGCAGATCCTGCAGAATCTTGTGAAAGCTGTGGAAGCGAAGCATGGCGCTGTTCTCCTGGACACAAAACAGATGTGGAAAAAATACAGAATATATTGAAATTTCGGAGCCGGTTGTATCGCGGGAAATGATTTGCTATACTCGAGTTGCCTGAAATCCTTTTGCTTTATTTGATCCTACAAATACTTTAAACGGGAGTTCTAAATTGTTTCAGCAGCTGTCACGCCCTCGGCAGCGGCTCCGGCCGCGGCAATGGTCAGGGGAAGGCAAAAACTGTTCTGCGGACACCCACCTGGCTTGAGGCTAGGAGTCAACTGGCAGGGGGAGGACAGGTCAATAGGAAATGAGAACCGGTGCAGGCGGCAGCTTGTACCGGCTTTTTTATCATCGGATGTTTGCGCGGTGCGGCTGCGCCGGTCTTGCATGGGAGCGTTGCGGCGCCGGCCACTGCCAATCTATGCAATATACTGGCCACCGGCGCCGCTGCATTGAAAATCCAAGACATTTCAAGAAGAAGCAAACATATTGCCTGAAAATCGATGAAATTCATGCAATACAGGCCCGGCTGCCGGAAATGTCTTGGAATATCTATGCAAAATGACGGCGAGCGCTCATATTGCATTACGCGTGGACGTTGCGACTACTATGAAGTGCGTTCGGCCATTGCGCAAGGCGCCGCGGCTGCGGGAATAGAATATTAGCGCTGTCGCCCGGGCTGCAGATAAGCCTTGCACCAAAGTACTTCAGCAAAATTCCGGAAAACCTCACAAGAAGAATTCCTGAATTATATTTTCGATGTGCTGCATATTCAGATGCAGTTTTTCAGATTCAAAAGTAAGTATCAGGTTATGACCGGAAAGAAAACCTGCTTCCGCATATGTCTGCAGTTTTAATGCGGCATTCTTCCGGTATTCCGAAGAATCCATCATACCCATGTGTTCCCACGGAATAAACAATCCGGTTTTCTTCTGCATAACCAGAAAGTCAGGATGCATTGTCGTTGTATTCACTTCCATCAACGGTTCATAGACAAAATTAATTCCATGTCTGATCAACTGCGTCTGTATCAGCAGTTCACCTTTTGATCGCACCTTTTCACCGTTCAGGCCTGTATAGATCAGAGCTTCAGGATGGAAATCTTTAGAAGATTTCTGCTTCATCGCTTCCATAATCTGTAATGGACTATATGGCAAAACAAGAAGCGCAGATTTATTCGGATCATTGAGCAGTTTTTCGAGCTTTTCGGAGGGGAGTCCGTCATAGACTTTTAAGTATCTCTGAATTGCCGTCAGTTCTTTCTGATATTCCCTGATAAGACAAGTCTTTAGCTCGCGGTTTACGAGTGCCTTTTGAAGCTCGATGTCAGCCTTTGGAATGTTTGAGCGTACGCGGTGCCCATGAACGCGTGTAATGACATACCATTGCACATATTTGCCGCAGGTGTATGCCCGTATCTCACCGTCGGGCAGCTTGTCAAGCTCCTCCTGCAATACGCGGATCTGATCCTTCAGATAGTTTTCTCGAAGTGTCATTGCGTCGGTTAGATTCATGTTTTTCTCCTGATCAAAGATATGATTAATAAGATATGAGTTACAAGATATCAGACATTAAAGCCTGACAAAAACAATTGTATAGCAGCATGCAACGAAAGAGAAGAACAAACCTGTATCTTTTTCGAAAGTGTCGTACCGCATATCCAATCTATACAATATGAGCGTACACCTCTATTCTGCATAGATTATTCAAGACGAAATCAGCTGCCAGCTTCATATTGCCTGAAAATCGATGAAATTCATGCAATACAGGCCTGCCTGCCGGAAATGTCTTGGAATATCTATGCAAAAACAACAACAGCCGCCATATTGCATAGAAACCCGATTGCCCGCCCATGCGGCCGCCTTGACAAGCTTGCGCCGCGGCCTGATCACCGCCGCAGCCGACAGTTCATTCATGCTGCGGCGCCGATATCCGCCGCGGCCGCTTCTTCACTCTATGCCGCAGCAGTTTCCGCCGCCTGCCCCTTGACGTTTCCCCTGCTTCCGACCTATAATTCATGCAGATTTTCAAAAATTTCAACAAATGCATTGACGGAGACAGACATCCGATACCCGGAATAACAGAGAGGAAGTTCACCGGCTGAAAGACTTCCTGAACGGGCCGTATGAATTCACTCCCGAGCAGGTCAAAAGAACATTTGATATTCTGCAGCTGCCTTTGGAATGCAGCAGGCAGACCGAACCAGTAGTTTGATCCGCAGAGCCGGCGTTACAGGCATGAATGAAGTGCCGTCTATGACGGAATACGGGTGGTACCGCGGAGCAGAGAAGAAGCTTCGTCCCTGAACGAAAACAGGGGCGGGGCTTTTTTACATGCATTCCGGCCGATCGCACTGCTGCGCACCGTATGCGGCGGCAGTCACCCGACCGGGCCGGCACTGGCCGATCCGGCGTAGCCGGCACCGGCCACAGATGCAGAAAGCCCCACAGAAAGAGGAGGAATTATGATTCAGGAAGATCTTGAGAAGATCAGGCTTCAGGCAAAGGAAGCGCTGGAAAACGCGAAGACTTCGGAGGACATTAACCGTATCCGCGTGGATATCCTCGGAAAGAAAGGCGCGCTGACTGGCATTCTGCGCGGCATGAAGGACGTTTCCAAGGAAGACCGCCCGAAAGTCGGACAGATGGTCAATGATGTCCGCGCGAAAATCGAGACCAGACTCGAAGAAGCACAGAAAGAAATCGAAGAGAAGGCGCAGGAACTGCGTCTTGCTTCCGAGACGATCGATGTGACACTTCCTTCCAGAAGAATGCAGAGAGGTCACCTGCATCCCAACACAGTCGCCCTCCGCGAAATCGAAGACATCTTCATCGGCATGGGATATGAAGTTGTCGACGGACCCGAAGTCGAGAAGGACTACTACAACTTTGAGGCGCTCAACATTCCCGCGGATCACCCGGCAAAGGATGAACAGGATACTTTCTACATTAACGGAGACATGCTTCTTCGTACACAGACATCCGGCGTTCAGATTCACGAAATGGAAAAAGGCAGGATCCCGATCCGCATGATCGCACCGGGCCGCGTCTACAGAGCGGACGAGGTGGATGCCACGCATTCGCCTGTTTTCCATCAGGTGGAAGGCCTCGTCGTCGATAAAGGCATCACATTTGCGGATTTAAAGGGAACGCTGGCAGAATTCGCAAAGGGAGTCTTCGGCGAAAAGACACAGGTCCGCTTTCGCCCGCACCACTTCCCGTTCACGGAGCCGTCCGCGGAAATGGATATTTCCTGCTTCAAGTGCGGCGGCAAGGGCTGCAGCTTCTGCAAGGGAGAAGGCTGGATCGAGATTCTGGGCTGCGGCATGGTTCACCCGCATGTACTTGAGATGTGCCACATTGATCCGGACGAGTATTCCGGATTTGCTTTCGGCATCGGTCTGGAACGTATCGCCCTTCTGAAATACGAAATTGATGATATGCGTCTTCTGTATGAGAACGATGTCCGCTTCATCAACCAGTTCTGATGAGCTTACGGAAGAAATTGTTTTGGCGGATAAACGGAAGAAAGAGGAGATAAAATGAACACACCACTTTCATGGATCAAGGATTACGTTCCTGAACTGGAATGCACGGATAAAGAATACTATGACAAAATGACACTCTCCGGAACCAAAGTCGAAAGCTGGGAGCGTCTTGACAAAAACTGCGAGAAGATCGTTGTCGGCCGGGTAGAAAGCATTGAAAAACATCCGGACGCGGAGCACCTGTGGGTCTGCGAAGTCAACATCGGAAAAGCCTATGAAGGAAATTACACAAAGGAGACCGACGGACAGGACGGGAAACTTCCGTGCTGCATTCAGATCTGCACATCGGCGCAGAATCTTATAAAAGGCGCAGTTGTACCGGTCTGCTTAAACGGCGGCAGAGTCGCGGGCGGACATGACGGCAGCCCGCTTCCCGAGGGCGGCATCCCGATCAAAGCCGGCAAGATGAGAGGCCTTGCCTCCGTCGGCATGATGTGCGGCATTACCGAGCTCGGCTCCGATGAATCCATGTACCCCGGGTCGACCAATGACGGCATTTATATTTTTCCGGAGGATCAGGCGAAAGACCTGCCGCTCGGGAGCGACGCCATCGAGGCGCTCGGACTTCACGATACAAATTTCGAGTATGAAATCACTTCGAACCGCGTGGACTGCTACAGCATGCTCGGCATCGCGCGGGAAGCGGCCGTAACATTTGACAAGCCGTTCCGTGCGCCGCACGTTACGGTAAAACACGAAGGCCCGAAAAACACAAAAGACTGCGTCACTGTCGACATTGAGGCGAAGGATCTCTGCACGAGATATGTCGCGGCGATCTGCACAGACGTAAAAATCGCGCCGTCCCCGCGCTGGATGCAGAGGCGCCTTTCAAATTTCGGCATCCGCCCGATCAACAATCTGGTTGACATCACGAATTTTGTCATGATGGAGTACGGCCAGCCGATGCACGCGTATGATTTTGACAAAATTCACGGCGGAAAGATCATCGTAAAGAGAGCATCTGACGGAGAAACCTTCACGACACTGGACGGGCAGGAGAGAAAGCTCGATTCCAATGTCCTGATGATCAGCGACGCGGACCGGTATGTCGGCATTGCGGGCATCATGGGCGGCCAGGATTCGATGATCACGGACAGTGTCAAAACAGTGCTCTTCGAGGCCGCAACATTCAACGGAACCAATATCCGCAAATCCTCGAAGAGGATCGGCATGCGTACGGACGCTTCCGCGATTTTCGAGAAGGGACTGGATCCGTATAACGCGCTGGCCGCAATGGACCGCGCCTGCCAGCTGATGGAAGAACTCGGCTGCGGCACCGTCGCGAAAACGTATGTGGATGTGCATGACGAGCTTCCGCAGCTGCGCAGAATCCCGTTTGAACCGGAGAAGATCAACGCGTACCTTGGAACTTCTTACACAAGAGAGCATATGCTGGACATCTTCCGGAAGGAAGAGCTGGTCTATGACGAGGCAGATAATGCGCTGATTATTCCGTCCTTCCGTCAGGACCTGAAGCAGATGTGCGACCTTGCCGAAGAGTGCGCGCGCTTCGACGGCTATGACAAAGTACCGTCCACACTGCCAAAGAGCAGCGCGACCATCGGCGGACGCACCCCGATGATGCATCTGCAGGACGGCGCGCGGGATATCGCGATGGACTACGGATATTCGGAATCCGAGACCTTCTCATTCGAGAGCCCGAAGGTATTTGATGCGCTGCGCATGAAAGAAGATTCGCCGATGAGAAACGCGATCCGCATTTCCAATCCGCTCGGCGAAGATTATTCCCTGATGCGTACGTCCATGCTGAACGGTATTCTGACATCGCTTGGTACGAACTACGCCCGCCGCAACAAAAACGTCAAGCTCTTTGACCTTGGAAAGATTTATATCGCAAAACAGCTCCCGCTTACCGACTACGCCGATGAGCGCCCGCAGTTCACGCTTGGTTTTTACGGAGACGGGGATTTCTTTGACCTGAAGGGGGTTCTGGAGGACTTCCTTGCTTTTGTCGGCATTAAGACGAAAATGGAGTGCCGCAGAAGCTCGCTGTCCTTCTTCCATCCGGGCAGACAGGCAGATGTTCTTGTCGATGGCAGGGTCCTCGGTTTTATGGGTGAGATTCATCCGGACGTAGCCGCAGCCTATGGCATGAACGAGCGCGTATACGTCGCACAGATCGATCTCAAGAATGTCCTTGAACTGGCAAGCTTTGCCCATCATTTTGAAGGCATCGCAAAGTTCCCGGCCATGAGCAGAGACATCTCCATGCTGGTTCCGAAGCATGTGACAGCAGGTGAGATCGAAGCTGTCATTGAGCAGCGGGGCGGCAGGATTCTCGAAGAATATCATCTGTTTGATATCTACGAAGGCTCGCAGGTCAGGGAAGGTTATAAGTCCATGGCTTACACGATGACATTCCGTCATAAGGACACAACACTGACGGCGGAAGAAGTCGACAAGGCAATGAAGAAGATCCTGAACGGTCTTGAAAATCTGGGCATCGAGCTCAGATCGTAAGTAAAATGCCGCAAGGAGAAACGGATGAAGAAAAATTCACTGCGGCTGCCGGCGGTTATCAGTGTGGTGCTGTTTGTTTTGACGCTGATCCCGATCATCCTGATCGCGCCGTTCGGTCATGCGACCGGGGACGATCTCGGATACGGAGCGCATGTCATGCAGGCGCTCCGGGAAGGAACCGGCGTCGCGGGCGCCCTTTCGAATATCGCGGGAGAGATTGTCTCCAAATGGTACACATGGCAGGGAACGTGGGCGTCCATCTTCCTGTTCTGCATAGAGCCGAGCGTGTTCGGTGAAAAGTTTTATACGATTGTGCCGCTCCTTGCGGTTGCCATGTTCTGTATCGGCACGGGGTATTTCCTGTATCATTTTCTGACGCGGGTGATGCGGATCAGCGGGGCGGCGTTCGTTACGATTTTTTCGCTCCTGTCCATTCTCGCGATCCAGTACATGCCGTATATGCGCGGTGGCATCTTCTGGTATACAAGCATCGCACACTACCTGATCCCGTACTGCGCGGCGATGGTCAGCGCCGTCTTTGCGGACAGGTTCCTGCAATCCGGCCAAAACAAATACCTCGCGGGTATGTGCCTCCTGATGACATATCTTGGCGGTGCGAGTTATCCGGCAATTGTGCTTTCACTGGAGCTGACCCTGCTGCTGATTCTGTATGCGGCGGCAGACGGACGGATGAGCCGCCGGCGCCTTCTGATCCTGCTGCCTCTTGCGCTTATGCTCGCTGGTTTTGCCGTTTCGGCGGCGGCGCCGGGCAATAAAGTTCGTGGCGGCGAAGGGTTCGGAAGCCGCGGCGCCGCCGGCATTCTGATGGTCATCGTAAATTCCGTCAAGGTCTGCGCGGTCCGCGGCGTTAGATATTTCCTGCAGGCAAGGCCGCTCATTCTGCTGCTCCCGATTACGCTTGGATTTGCGGCAGAAGGCTGTCAAGCACGAGCGGACGCCGCGCCGGCAGCGGGCACAGCACCGGATTGTGCCATGCCGGAAAACGCCGCTCCGGCGGAGCGCATGTCCGGCGAGTGCGGCGAAGCGGGCATGCCCCGGCTGCTCGCGTTTCTGCGGTATCCGGTTACGGTGGCAGTTCTTTGCTTTCTTACCGCAGCCGGTGTTTATGCCCCGGAGGTATACTCCGCTGTGGATGTGTCCGGTGGCGTTCCGGATACGGAATATTTTGTGACGCTGGTCATGCTGGTCGTGGCTTTATCCTATGCCGGGTGTGCGCTGCGACGGCGTGCGGACCGCGCATCGCGGCGGCAGGAAGCCAGCGCGTGCTCCGCATCGCGGCAGCATATACTAAATATAGCTGTTTTTTTCGGAGCACTGGTTCTCTGCGCAGTCTTCGGAAAACACCTGATCGGGAACAGCGTCGACTATACCTGCTATACGTTCTGGAAAAGCGGGCAGCTTTCCGATTATACAAGACAGATGGAAGAGAAACTTTCGATTCTGCAAAGTGACGACACTGGAGATGTGCTGGTGCCGGAAATGAACAATGAACAGGGACCGTTCATGTGCATGGCGGAAATTGACGATCCGGACAACTTTAACAACGCTTCGTCGGCAGCGTTTTACGGAAAGCGCTCTGTTACCGCGGTGCCGCGGCAGGAACTTGTGGAAAGAGGTGTTTTGCCGCCGCTTCGCGGGGAAAAGTAATATCCGCGGGACAGTTTTCCTTTTTTGTTGATGATTATTCTTCCGGCTTCATGCTACAATCATAGTGTAGTGGTGACGATGCCGGATGCAGGACGCACCGGCTGGGACGTCATCCGGAAAGGAAATCTTATGAAAGGAAAGATGCCCGGAAAACTGGCAGCGCTGTTCCTTACAGCCGTTCTGTGCCTTACCGGAATGCTGCTGCCTGTGAACGCACACGCGGCCACGCAGCTTACCGTGAAGGACGCCCTGCGGATGATTTACAGTGACAAATCGAACTGCGGCGACACGGCGTACAAAAGCGTGCGCTCCGGATTGAAGAGCGCGGCTTCCGGAGATATTCTCGCCGGCAGATATACGAAGAACGCGGTGGCAGCTTTTCTTGATCACGGATATTTTGCAGATTCGTATTCCGATTTTCTGGAGAAGGGACTTCTTCCGGACGGATACCGGCTCCCGGAGAAAACGTATCAGGTTACGAGAACACAGGACCCTGTCAATTACAGCAGGAGCGGCGATCTTGTGCGCAGAAACGTGATTGTCACAGATTCTTTATACCTGCAGACCGAACAGCTGTATCAGATCGCAGTTTATCACGGCTTCGCGCAGATAAAGGAGTACGAGAAGCAGCTTTCGGAATTTGATTCCGAATATGTGCCGAAATATCAGTGGGATCAGAAACAAACGGACAAGACGGAGTCTCCGGATTCCGGGGAAGACACGGATACATCGGCGGAGAAACAGACAGAACCGCCCGTTATTAAGGCGGAGCCGGTGCAGGAAGAGAACCTGCTTCCGGTGATCGAAGAGGAAGGAGAATAACTATAGCATGGAACGACTGAACGCATGGACAACTTACGATCTGGACACACAGAAAGCGTGCCTTTCGTTCGCGGAAGATTACCGTCAGTTTATTTCCGACAACAAGACGGAGCGCGAGTGCGTTGATACATTTGTCAACGAGGCGGCTAAGGCCGGATATATTGAGCTTTGCGAGGCTGTCAAGGAAAAGAAAGAGTTAAAGCCCGGGGATAAGGTTTACTGCGCATGGATGAATAAATCCATTGTGCTGTTCCAGATCGGTACGGAGCCCATGGAAAACGGCCTGAACATTCTGGGCGCGCACATCGACAGCCCCAGACTGGATGTCAAACAGAATCCGCTGTATGAGAAGGGCGGCTTCGGTTATCTGGATACACACTATTACGGCGGCATCAAGAAGTATCAGTTTGTCGCCCGCCCGCTTGCGCTGCACGGCGTCATTGTGAAGAAGAACGGCGAGACCGTGGTCCTTTCCGTTGGCGAGGACGAGGACGATCCGGTATTTTTTGTATCGGATCTTCTGATCCATCTCGCGCAGGATCAGATGCAGAAGAAGGCGGCGGAAGTCATTGAAGGCGAGGCGCTCGATCTGATCATCGGCAACAAACCGATCATCATTGACGCGAAGACAAAGCCTCTTACAGTACAGGATAAATTTGACGACGAGAAGAAGCTTGCGGCGGACGCGGTCAAGAAAGCGCTGCTGCAGCTGCTCGAAGAGAAATACGGGATTAAGGAAGATGACTTTGAGTCCGCGGAGCTCGAGGTGGTTCCCGCCGGCAAGGCCAGAGACGCCGGCTTTGACCGCAGCATGATCCTCGGCTACGGCCAGGACGACAGAGTCTGCGCGTATCCTTCTTTCCGTGCGCAGCTTGCTGTCGAAATGCCGAAGAGAACCAGCGTGACACTGCTCGTCGACAAGGAAGAGATCGGAAGCGTCGGCGCGACCGGCATGCAGTCACATTTCTTTGAAAACGCACTTGCCGAGGTTATGAATCTCGCGGGCCAGTACAGCGAACTTTCTCTGCGCAGATGCCTTGCGAATTCGGACATGCTCAGCTCCGATGTTTCGAGCGCGTTCGATCCTTCGTGGGCGCAGTGTTTTGAGGAGAAGAATACCGCTTACCTCGGCAGAGGCATGGTATTCAACAAATTCACAGGCTCCCGCGGAAAGAGCGGTTCCAATGACGCGAGCGCGGAATACATTGCGCACCTTCGCGCGATCTTCGATCAGGAAGGCGTCATCACGCAGACGGCAGAGCTTGGAAAAGTCGATGTCGGCGGCGGCGGAACCATCGCGTATATTCTTGCGCGGTACGGTATGAACGTCATCGACAGCGGTGTGCCGGTTCTGAACATGCACGCGCCGTCGGAGGCAACAAGCAAAGCGGACATTTATGAAGCGTTCCGCGGATACAAGGCATTCCTGCGGGAAGCATCTCTTAGAAACGAATAAACTTAAGACTGCCCGGCGCCCGGTCCTTGCAGGCGGCGGGCAGTCTTTACATCATGAAAGAAGTTACTATGTCAGAAGAACAGATGCAGAATAAAGCCGGAACGGAAGAGCATTCCGTTCCGGTTGGTTATGCTACGAAAGATTATTATTTTGACCTGCCGAAGGAACTGATTGCGCAGGACCCTATGATGCAGCGGGATAACTGCCGCATGATGGTTATTGACAGAAAAACCGGCGCGCTGGAGCACAAGGTTTTCCATGACATCATTGATTACCTTGAACCCGGCGAGACACTGGTGCTCAACGACACCAAGGTTATTCCGGCAAGGCTCCTTGGCACCAAGGCGGATACCGGAGCGAATGTCGAGATTCTGCTTTTGAACCGCAGAACCGAAGATACCTGGGAAACGCTGGTAAAGCCAGGCAAGAAGCTCCGTCCGGGTGCAAAAGTCACCTTCGGCGACGGGAGCCTGACCGCGGAGATTCTGGATATCATCGACGACGGAGACCGGCTTGTGAAATTCCACTATGACGGAATCTGGGAAGAAGTGCTGGACCGGCTCGGAGAAATGCCGCTTCCTCCGTACATCACGCACAAGCTGCAGGACCCCGGCATGTACAATACCGTCTATGCGAAATTCGACGGCAGCGCAGCCGCGCCGACAGCGGGACTGCACTTTACGAAGGAACTGCTGCAGAGAATTCAGGATAAGGGGGTTAACCTTGCGTATGTGACGCTCCATGTCGGCCTCGGGACTTTCCGGCCGGTGAAGGTGGACGACGTGACTAAACACCACATGCATACCGAATGGTACAATGTAACGCCGAAGGTAGCGGACCTGATCAACAACACGAAGACCGCCGGCAAGCGTGTCATCTGCGTCGGCACAACCAGCTGCCGTACCGTGGAGAGCGCGGCGGACGAGAACGGCATCGTGCACGCGGGATCGGACAACACCTCGATCTTCATTTACCCCGGCTATAAGTTCAAGGTAATGGACGGGCTGATCACCAACTTCCATCTTCCGGAATCGACGCTGATCATGCTGGTGTCCGCTTTCGCTGGCAGAGAGAATATTCTGCACGCGTATCAGACCGCCGTTGAGGAGAGGTACAGATTCTTTTCTTTTGGCGATGCTACATACCTTCATTGAGATCATGAGGATGCCATGAAAAAAATCCTTCTTATCGCCAACATGGTTTCGGGACAGAACAGCTCCCGCAGCCACCTGCCGGCGATCATCGAAAAGCTTTCCATTCTGGGCTGCGAAGTGACCGTTTATCCGCTGATTCCGGGCGAGGGCCTGACTTCGGAGGCGATTATTCCGGAGGCCGGCAGCCGTTTTGACGAAATTGTCTGCAGCGGCGGCGACGGGACGCTCAATCACCTTGTCAATGCCATGAAAAAGTGCGGCAACACAACGCCGATCGGCTATATCCCGAGCGGCAGCACCAATGATTTTTCCCGCAATATCAACGGCAAACTGACGACGGACGAGCTTTGCAAAGTCATTGCCGGCAGTAAGACCATGCAGTATGACCTCGGGAAGCTGCAGAATCAGTATTTCAATTACGTGGCAGGCTTCGGCGCATTCACCGAAGTCAGTTATACGACGCCGCAGAACATCAAGAACATCTTCGGATACGGCGCCTACGTCCTCAATATCATCGGAACGCTGCCCGGAAATCTTTCCTATCAGGTTCACGCGAAGATCGAGCATGACGGCGTGACCGAAGAGGGAGATTATGTTTTCTGCGGCGTTACGAATTCGACCTCTGTCGGCGGCGTGCAGACGCCGATTCTCGAGAAGGCAAATCTGTGTGATGGAGTTTTTGAAGTTGTTCTGATTTCCGCGCCGAAAGACCTGATTTCGCTGAACGGCATCCTGCAGTCCCTGAGCAAGGGGCGGGTAGATAATGAGTACGTCAAGGTGTTTCAGACCAGTCATGTCCGCTTCCTGACGGACAAGCCCGTGAACTGGACAGTGGACGGTGAATTCGGCGGCCAGTATCAGGACGCGTCAATCGAAGTCATTCCGAAGGGAATGACGATTATGGTATAAACGCATGCATGAACATTCTGCGACTGAGGCAAAACAGCGCTCCGGTCTTTTATCCATCGTACTTCCCGCCTATAACGAGGAGGCGACACTGTTTAAGACCGCAGAGGTGATTCCTTCAATTCTGGACGCTGCCGGAATTCCTTTCGAAATTGTCTTTGTCAGTGACGGATCCAAAGACAGAACATGGGATGAAATCTGCGCTGCCGCAGCGAAGGATCATAGAATCCGTGGCGTCCGGTTTTCAAGGAATTTCGGCAAGGAAGCGGCTGTTTTTGCCGGCCTTGCACAGGCTCACGGAGACTGCACAGCCGTCATGGACTGCGACCTGCAGCATCCGCCGGAAAAGCTGATCGAGATGTACCGGCTCTGGCAGCAGGGATATGATGTCATTGAGGGCGTCAAAAAGGACCGCGGCAGGGAATCCGCGCTGCATTCTCTGGCGGCAAAATCCTTCTACAAAATCATCAGCTCGGCGACCGGCATCGACATGTCCAATGCTTCCGATTTCAAACTTCTGGACAGGAACGTCGTAAATGCGCTTTTAAACATGAACGAGAAACACGCGTTTTTCCGCGCGCTTTCCTCGTGGGTCGGCTTCCGCACGATCGCGGTTCCTTTTGAGGTACACGAACGGGAAGCCGGCAGCTCCAAATGGTCGACGAAATCGCTGATCCGGTACGCGGTTTTCAACATTACTTCGTTTACAACGCTGCCGATGCAGATCGTCACATGGCTCGGCGTCATCATGTTCATTCTGATGATTCTGCAGGGAATTGATTCGCTTCGTTCGTATATTCTGGGGCGGTCCGTGCCCGGCGCGACGACGATTATTCTGCTGCTTCTTTTTATCGGCAGCATTGTCATGATGAGTCTCGGTGTGATCGGATACTACATCGCGAGAATTTATGAAGAAGTGCTGGGGCGGCCCAGATACATCATTGCGCAGCGGACGGAGAACGAGGCGGACACGGACGCCGCCGCCCCTGTTGCTCCCGCACACGATACGTCACCAGCCGGCAGCGGCGCTGCGCCCTCGAGGCCGACAGTCTCCGATAACGGTGCAGATGATGACCATGCCGCGGCGCCCTGCAGCCCGGCACCGGCCGGCCGTGACGAAGCGCCCGCCGCGCAAAAGGAGCGCAGCCCTTATGAGAATTGAATTTCACGCGGATGACTACGGACTTTTTCCGGCGCAGAGCCGCCGGATTCTGGACTGTTATGAACATGGCGTGTTAAACGGCATCAGCATCATGCCGAACAGCCCGTATCTTGCGGAATGTATGGAACTGGTCCGGCCGGTGCGGAAAGACCTGCAGCTGACGATTCACCTGAATCTTGTCGAAGGGAAAGCCCTTACGCCGGCAGAGGAAATCCCGCATCTGACAGACAGCAGCGGCATCTTCCGTATTTCTTTCGGGAAGCTTCTTTTCGCTTCTTATAATCCGCTGATCCGTCAAACTTATTATCTGGAGATCAGGAAGGAGCTGAGAGCGCAGATTACGAGGTGTCTGCCGTATTTCAGTGCGGATTTCTGTCAGACGGGAGATGGCAGGGACTGCCCGGAAGGAGGACTTCGCCTCGACGCGCATGTCCACTACCAGATGCTGCCGGTCTTTTACGACGCGCTTTGTGATCTTATCCGGGAAGAAAACTGGAAGGTAACGTTCATCCGCGTGCCGCGGGAGAATACCGCGCTGTATAAAGCACACCGGAAAGAAATTCATGATCTCACGGCGATCAACAAAGTCAAGGTGCTGGTTCTGAACTTTCTTGCGCGCAGAAACGAAAAGCACCATCCGGAAATGCGGGAAATCCTGCAAAGCTACGATTTTATCGGTGTTATGCTGTCCGGTCATATGTGCCTCTCAAATGTAAAACCGCTCCTTGCAGATGCGGAGAAGGCAGCCGGAGAGCGCGGCAGGAATCTCGAAATTCTGTTTCATCCCGGATCGGTGCTGGAGAAAGAAGACATCGCGCTTCTTACGAGCAAAGATGACCTCACGTTCCTGACCAGCCCGTGGCGGGCAAAGGAGGCGGAGGCGCTGCGCGGCCTGCAGCAGGCGCGGGAATAACCGCCGCGCCGCCGCCGGCTGGCACAGCTGTCATCACAGCGGTGGCAGGAACGGCACGGCCACAGCCCCTTCACCAGAGACTCCGGTACTCGAGCGGCGACATCCCTTCGATTTTCCTAAACAGCCGCGAAAAGTAATTCGCGTCGGATATGCCGACCATGCTGCTGATTTCCTCGACGGTTTTGCCCGAAAACCGCAGCAGCTGCTTGGCTTTCGTGATCCGCACATGATGCAGATACGAAACGATGCTGACGCCGTACTGCTCGCGGAAAACCCGCGTCAGATAAAATTTATTAAACCCGTACTTCCTTGCAAGATCGTCCAGCCGGATTTCTTCGGCATAGCGAAGATCAAGATCCTCCTTCACTTCACGCACACTCTGGCGTTTCCGGGAGGCGGCCGCCGCCTTGCCCGCCGCGTTTTCGGGGTGCCAGCTTTCCTCCATGATCAGACACAGAAGGCCGGAGAGCTTCTCGTTGATCCGCATATCCCGGATGTAATCTTCTGACGAAGCAAGAGCGTAAAGCGAAGACAGACACTCCAGATACGCGTCCAGCGTGTCCGGATGAAAGACAGGGCTGCCTCCGCGCTCCATGTATTTCGCGTAAATTTCCCGCATTGTCCTGCCGGAAAAGTGCACCCACTCCAGCTCCCACAGATTTTCCGAAGTCGTATGAGAATATCCTTCGCTGCAGTCGAGAAAGATACAGTCGCCGCGCCGCAGTGCGTAGGTATTTCCCTGAAAAGCCAGCGTCCCTGCACCGGAACGCACGATGAAAAACAAAAACGACGGCAGGTCCTTTCTCGCGCTCGTATGCGGCTTCCTTGCCTGCAGCGCGCCGGTTTCCTGCAGATACAGGAGCGTATTCTTTGCAAAAACAGACGGTGTATAGATGATCCGCCTCGCCGTTACCATATTTCCATGAAAAAGAGAAGTATCCATCGGTGCGCCTCCAGCTGTTTTGATAGTAGTTCAATTTTGTGCTAAAGTAAATCAATATCCTTCATTCATTTTCCGGGAAAACTGCGTTATTATCGTTACCGTCAATCATGGCAGTACCGGATTCTGCCGCAAAAATCCGCAGCAAGATAAAGCAGTCCGGGAGACTGCATCTACAGGAGGTTTCTATGTCCCACAAAGCGCTCATTACCGGAATCACCGGTCAGGATGGTTCCTATCTCGCCGAGTTCCTTCTGGAAAAAGGATACGAGGTGCACGGCATCACAAGGCGGAGCTCGATTTCCAACACGGCAAGAATCGATCATCTGATCGAGGCAGGTTCCATTGCTCTGCATGACGGCGATCTGTCCGATTCTTCTTCCCTGATCCGCATCATCCATGAAGTGCAGCCCGATGAGATCTACAATCTGGCCGCCCAGTCGCATGTGCAGGTTTCTTTTGACGCTCCCGAATACTCGGGCGATGTCGACGCGCTCGGCGTTCTTCGTATTCTCGAAGCGGTCCGGATCTGCGGCCTTGCGAAGAAGACGAAGGTTTATCAGGCGTCGACGTCCGAACTGTTCGGAAAGGTCGAGGAAGTGCCGCAGAGAGAAACGACGCCGTTCCATCCTTACAGCCCATACGCGGTTGCCAAGCAGTACGGCTTCTGGATGGTCAAGGAGTACAGAGAAGCCTACGGCATGTTCGCGGTGAACGGGATTCTGTTCAACCACGAATCGGAGCGGCGCGGTGAAAACTTTGTGACAAGAAAGATCACACTGGCAGCCGGCCGTATCGCGGAAGGCCTGCAGGACCATCTCGAGCTCGGCAACATGGACTCCAAAAGGGACTGGGGCTACGCGAAGGATTACGTTGAATGCATGTGGTTAATCATGCAGCAGGACAAACCGGAAGACTTTGTCATTGCGACCGGCGAGCAGCATACCGTACAGGACTTCACCGACAAGGCTTTCCGCGCGAACGGAATCGACCTTCGCTGGGAAGGCGAGGGAATCGACAAGAAAGCTTATGATGCGGAGACCGGAAAGCTCCTTGTCTGCACGAATCCGAGATGGTACCGCCCGACCGATGTCGACAATCTCTGGGGCGATCCGACCAAAGCCAGAACCATCCTCGGCTGGAACCCGCAGAAGACCAGCTACGAACAGCTTGTAAAGATCATGGCGGAACATGACAGAGCACTTGCAAAAAGAGAAAAAGCGCTGCGCGGCGCAATTTAAGCCGCAGCGCATGCAGTATGGCTTGCAGCACGAGCGGCGTGGCAGTTCGCTGCACGTGCAGCCTGTCAAACTGCCGCCCGTGCGGCAGAATACATAGAAAGAAGGCAATGAAATGACAGAAATACCGGAAGAATACAGATCCAAACAACCCCCGATGCCCAAAGACGCGAAAATTTACGTTGCGGGTCACCGCGGCATGGTCGGCTCCGCAATCGTGCGTGAGCTCGAAAGACAAGGCTACACCAATATCATTACGAGAACCCACAGGGAACTTGACCTCACAAGACAGGAAGCCGTAGAGGCGTTTTTCGCAGAGGAAAAGCCGGAGTATGTTTTCCTCGCGGCAGCGAAAGTCGGCGGCATCGTCGCGAATCAGGAAGCGCTTGCAGATTTTATGTATGACAACATGACGCTCGAAATGAATGTCATTCACTCCGCATGGAAAAACGGCGTGAAGAAGTTCGAGTTCCTCGGCAGCTCCTGTATCTATCCCCGCATGGCGCCGCAGCCGATGAAGGAATCCTGCCTGCTGACCTCGGAGCTGGAGAAGACCAACGAAGCGTACGCGCTCGCCAAGATTTCCGGCCTCAAATACTGCGAGTTTTTGAACCGTCAGTACGGCACCGACTATATTTCCGTTATGCCGACCAACCTGTACGGTCCGAACGACAATTATCATCCGACGCACAGTCATGTTTTGCCGGCGCTGATCCGCAGATTCCACGAAGCGAAGGAACAGAACCTTCCTTACGTAACCTGCTGGGGCGACGGCTCCCCGCTCCGCGAGTTCCTTTATGTCGATGACCTCGCGAACCTGTGCGTGTTCCTGATGAACAACTACAGCGGCAATGAAACCGTAAACGCGGGCACCGGCAAGGAGCTGACGATCAAAGAACTGACAGAAAAGGTCGCAAAAATCGTCGGCTACAACGGAGAGATCCGCTGGGATCCGTCCAAACCGAACGGAACACCCAGAAAGCTGCTCGACGTATCCAAGAGCAAGGCCATGGGTTGGGAGCCGAAAACATCGCTCGATGAAGGCATCCGGCTCACCTATCATGATTTCCTGACAAATCCGATGCGCGCGGAGAGATAAACCATGCATATCATCCTTTTATCCGGCGGTTCCGGGAAGCGGCTCTGGCCGCTTTCCAACGACATCCGCTCCAAACAGTTCATCAAGATTTTCAAGACCGGAGACGGCGGCTATGAATCCATGGTCCAGCGGATGTACAGACAGATCAAAGCCGTGGACACAGACGCTACGGTTACAGTCGCAACATCCAAATCGCAGATTTCCCAGCTGCGCAACCAGATCGGCGATGAGGCGGGAATTTCGGTAGAGCCCTGCCGCAGGGATACGTTTCCCGCGATCGCACTCGCAACGGCTTTCCTTCACGATGTGCAGGGAGTCGGCGAGGATGAACCGGTTGTTGTCTGCCCCGTGGACCCGTATGTGGAACGGGACTACTTTGAGGCGCTGCGGGATCTTTCCCGCCTCGCGCAGGAAGGGAACGCGAATCTGACCGTGATGGGCATCGAGCCGACCTATCCGTCCGAGAAATACGGCTACGTGATTCCCGAAAATACAGACAAAGTCAGCGCGGTCCGGACATTCAAGGAAAAGCCGGACGCGGAAACGGCGGCGCGGTATATCAGCCAGGGAGCGCTCTGGAACGCGGGTGTTTTTGCCTACAGGATCGGCTATGTTCTGCAGAAAGCACACGAACTCATGGACTTTACCGATTACGACGACCTTTTCTCCAAATATGAGACTGTGCGCAAGATCAGTTTTGACTACGCGGTCGCGGAAAAGGAACAGAAGATCCGGGTCATGCGTTTCGCGGGCCGGTGGAAGGACATGGGAACGTGGAACACATTGACCGAAGCCATGGAAGAGCCTGTCATTGGAAAGGGAACGCTTGGCGACGCCTGTGAAAACGTGGATATCGTCAATGAACTTGATGTTCCGATTCTCGTCATGGGACTGAAGAACGCGGTTGTCGCGGCCAGCCCCGAAGGCATCCTCGTTACGGACAAGGAGCAGTCAAGCTATATCAAGCCGTACGTGGACGCGATGGACCAGCAGGTGATGTTCGCGGAGAAATCCTGGGGCAGCTTTCAGGTGCTCGATGTCGAAAAAGAGAGCCTGACAATCCTTGTTACCTTGAAGCCGGGCCACCGGATGAACTATCACAGCCACGATCACAGGGACGAGGTCTGGAACGTGATTTCCGGAAGCGGCCGCACAATCGTGGACGGCATGGAACAGAAGGTACATGCCGGCGACGTCATCACTATGCAGGCCGGCTGCCGGCACACAATCATTTCGGATAACGAAGAAATCCGGCTGATTGAAGTGCAGCTCGGCAAATCCATCAGTGTTCATGACAAGAAGAAGTACGCGCTGGAGGAGTGAACTTTATGGCGCCATTGCACGAACCGTTTCTTTTATCGCCCGCGGGCAAGGATTACCTGTGGGGAGGAGAGCGGCTGCGGGACGATTTCGACAAACAGCTGCAGCTGCAGCCCCTCGCGGAGACCTGGGAATGCTCCACGCATCCGGACGGCGAAAGCCGCGCGGCTTCCGGGCCTTTTACGGGAAGGCTGCTTTCTGCTATTCTAAGAGAGTATCCGGAGTTCATCGGAACGCATCCCGGGACGATTGACGGCGTCCGGACGGACCGCGGCGAGATACCGATTCTTGTTAAATTTATCGACGCTTCCCGCGACCTGTCCGTGCAGGTGCATCCGGATGATCAGTACGCGCGGCGCAGGGAGAACGGCTCTTTAGGCAAAACAGAACTCTGGTACGTCGCCGACGCCTCCAAAGACGCGAGCCTGATTTACGGTTTCAACCGCGACGTCACAAAAGAGGAGCTGCGGAAGTCTCTGGAAGACGGGACGGTTATGAAACTCCTGCAGAAAGTCCCGGTACATAAAAACGATGTCTTTTTCATCACGCCGGGAACGGTGCACGCAATCTGCAGCGGCAGCCTTGTGGTGGAAATTCAGGAGAGCTCGAACCTTACATACCGTTTGTTCGACTATCACAGAGTCGATAAAAACGGGAAGGAAAGGGAACTCCATATCGGCAAGGCGCTCGATGTCGCGAACCTGCATGGCAGCAGCACGCCCAGACAGCCGATGCGTGTGCTCCGCTATAAACCGGGATATGCTTCGGAATTTCTTGGAAGATGCAGGTATTTCTCGGTCGAACGTGTAAGCGTCAATACCCAGCGCGTCAGAAATCTTGCCGCATATCATACGGATGAGACTTCGTTTCAGGTGCTCGTCTGCATAGACGGCTGCGGTACGCTGTTTTTCCATGCGGACGGAGAGGACGCGGACGCAGAGAAGTTTCTCCGCTTCTTCAAGGGCGATACGGTTTTCGTTCCGGCGTCGTCCGCAGACATCCGCATCCACGGCTGCGCGCAGCTGCTTGCGGTGAACTGTTAAGCCGGCCGCTCTCGTGAAAGGTAATTATATGAAGAAATTAAACGGAACAGTCATTGTCACATACCGCTGCAACGCGCGGTGCACGATGTGCAACAGATACAAGGCGCCCTCCAGACCCGACGAGGAGCTTTCCATCGAAACGATCAGGAAGCTCCCGCCGATGTATTTCACGAATATCACGGGCGGCGAGCCGTTCATCCGGACGGATCTGCCGGACATTGTCCGGGAGCTGAACAAGATCAGCGACCGTATTGTCATCTCGACGAACGGGTTCTTTACGGACCGGATTGTCGCTCTGTGCAAAGAGTTTCCCAATATCGGCATCCGTATTTCGATCGAGGGGCTGGAACAGACGAACAATGAGATCCGGGGCCTTCCGGACGGCTTCAACAGGGGTTATGAGACACTGCGCAAGCTCCGCGCGATGGGCATGAAAGATGTCGGCTTCGGCATGACCGTGCAGGACCGCAACGCGCCGGATCTGGTTCCTTTGTATGAACTCTCCGACAAGCTTGATATGGAGTTCGCGACGGCCTCTCTCCATAACAGCTTTTATTTCGTTGAGGCGAAGAACATCATACACGACCGGCCGATGGTCGCGCAGAATTTCGAGGAACTGATCAATGAGCTCCTGAATTCGAACAGCCCGAAGAAATGGTTCCGCGCCTACTTCAACCACGGCCTCATCAACTACATTTACGGGCAGAAGCGTCTGCTTCCCTGTGACATGAGTTTTGACACATTCTTTATCGATCCGTACGGCGATGTGATGCCCTGCAACGGCACAAAGGACAAGGAGGTCATGGGCAACCTGAATACGCAGACCTTCGACGAGCTGTGGAACAGCGAACAGGCGGAGGAAGTCCGCAGAAAGGTGCGCCACTGCGAGCGCCAGTGCTGGATGATCGGCTCTGTCAGCCCCGCGATGCACAAATACATCTGGAAACCGGCGCTGTGGGTTTTCCATCACAAATTCCTGCGTTTTTATAAGAAGAAAAAGTACAGTATGTATGAACTGAAGGCTGTCAGGGATTACAGGGACGGCAAAGTTACGAAGGAGCAGCTCGACCGCTGCAGCACCTGTGATCTGCACGCCGCAGTGAGTAACGGGCTGTCCGCGGCATCCAAAGAGCAGCTGAAAAACCGCTCCGGCGAGGAAATTGTTGCGGAAGATATTGCAAATCAGCAGAAATAACGGTATAACGTAAAAAGTTTGTAATTTTATTGTAATCTATACGGCGGATGCATCCCGCGTGATCAGGAATCCTATGACCAGAAAGAAAAGAAGCAGAAAATCCCAGCAGAAGCGAAGACCCGCGCGAAGAAGCAGCGAAGAAATCAAGGTGGAACTGATTGACCTTGGAAGCCGCGAAGGCGATGCCGGGGAGCCGGCGGATACGGGTGACGAGACAAGAATACAGAAGATCCACCCTGTCGACGAACTGAAAAAAGCGGAAGAAAAGCCGCAGGAGCAGGCCGGCGACACTGACAATACTGCACCTTCGGCTTCCGCTGCGGCGCAGTCTTCTTCCGAATCGGCGGGCCGGCAGGCAGAAGCCGCGCCGGAGGATGCAAAGTCCGTCGAAGAGGCAGTCGACGCGGCACAGGGAAACGGCAGTCTGTCCGGCGATGAACTTCCCGGCACAGAACTGCCCGGCGGAAAGAAGTCCGAAAAGAAGCTTTCCGGCAAAAAGATCACAGTACGGATTCTGCTGATTGTTCTTCTGGTTCTCGTGATTCTCGCGGCACTGCTTTACGGCGTCTATCACTTTGAGTTCTCGAGACTACAGAAGGAAGACAAGGGCGCGTACAGCGACAAGAACGTCGAGGCGCTCGTAGCGGGTGACGCGAAAGACAAGGAAATTCAGGAAGTCAACGATTCCGTCAAGAAGCAGCTGGCAGGCCTTGGAGAGGCGGACTCGAAGGCTGCGGAAGGCGATGTTTTCAAGGATGATTCTGTTTATAACATCCTGCTGATCGGCACGGACGACCGGACCGATAACTTTTCGGAAAATGCGCGCGGAGACAGCTGTATTCTGCTTTCTTTGAACAAAGACAACGGAAAGGTATACCTTACAAGCTTCGAGCGTTCGATCGGCGTTCCGGTACTCTGGGGTGCTTATGAGGGACAGTGGGACTGGCTCACGCATACTTTCCGTTACGGCGGCGCGGAAATGCAGACCGCGGAAGTCCGGGAAAACTTCAAGATCGATGTGGACCGCTACGTCCGTGTCAATCTCCATACGCTGATTGAGACAATCGACGCAATCGGCGGCGTTGATGTCGCGCTCACAAAGCCGGAAGCCGAGCACCTCAATCATCCCGAAGGCACTTATACCGCGGGATATATCACAGGCATGCATGTTGAAAAACAGATGCAGGTTGTGCATCCCGGCATGAACCATTTAAACGGCGCGACGGCGATGGTCTATGCGCGTACCCGCGCGATTGACGATGACTGGCACCGCGTGAAAAGACAGAGAAGGATCATCATGGCTGCCGCACACAAGCTGAGCAGTCTGAGCGCCGTTGATATGATCTCCACGCTCAATAAGCTGGTGCCTTATATCCAGACGAATCTCACCGAGGGAGAAGTCGCAAATCTCTTGACGCTCGCGCCGAAGTTCATGGGCGCCAGCGTAACGCAGATGACGCTGCCGCAGAAGGGTACGTACGGCGCAATGCGCGGTATGGAAGGCAGAACTCTGACCGCGGTGGATTTTGACCTGAACTCCAAGATTTTCCGCAAAACAGTCTACGGCATCGACTATGATGAGGCGGACACTGCTTCGACAGAGGCAGATACAATAGAGAGCGGCGGATACGCGAAGCCATATGATGCTGCGACCGGCAAAAGGACCGGCAGCGGCACCGCTGGCTCCGTCAACGGTGCAGCGCAGAGCAGTGTGATTACCGCGCCGGGGGCGACAGCGCCGGTTTCCCCTTCCGCTTCTACCGGCGGACAGGTGATCACGACGCCGGAAGGCGCGGCTGCAGGAGCCCTGCAGCAGACAATCACAGCGCCCGCAAATCCGCAGGATGCGGCAGCGGCGCAGACGCCTTCCATATCCGCGCCTTCGCAGGACCCGACTGCAGGACAGAATGCACCGGCAGCCGGCCAGAACGCGCAGACGGACGGCACCGCGGGACCGGGCGAAGACACTGCTTTGAAAGCCGCCGCGCAGGCAGCCGCGGAAGCAGCCGCCGCGCAGGCATTTGCGCAGGGAGCGGACCAGAACACGGCACAGGCCGCCGCGCAGGCAGCTGCCGAACAGACGGTGCAAAATGCCGGGGGAAGTCAGTAACCAATGAAGCGGCAATGGCGCCGGTCATCAGGACAAGCCAGCAAGGACGCTACTATGAAGACGCAGGAGAGCGGACATCAGAATAAGTTCACCGCGAAGATCATCGTCACGACGCATAAGGTTTACCGTATGCCGCATGACCCGATTTATCTGCCGCTCCAGGTAGGTGCGGCCGTAGCAAAGAATAAGTCCGGGAGCGAACTCGATCTTGGCTATCTCAAGGACAATATCGGTGATAACATCTCAAGCAGAAATCCGCATTTCTGCGAGCTGACGGGTCTGTACTGGGCATGGAAGCATGTCCACACGGATTATGTCGGCCTTGTCCATTACCGCCGGTATTTCCGCGGCAGCGGCGCGAAGAAATCCGGCATCCGGGGCGACATATTCGATCATGTCCTGACTTATGACGAGCTGGAGCCGATGCTCGGCAGATACAAGGTGTTCGTGCCCAGGAAGCGCTATTACTTCATCGAGACGCTGTACTCGCACTACGATCACACGCATTATATCGAGCATCTCGACAAAACCCGCGAAATCATTAAGGAAAAGTACCCCGAGTATCTTGATTCCTTTAACAAAGTCATGAAGCAGCGAAGCGGCCACATGTGGAACATGATGATCATGGAACACGACATGCTGGACCGGTACTGCACATGGCTGTTCGATATCCTGTTCACACTCGAGAAACGGGTCGATTACAAAGACTACAACTTCTATCAGGGCCGGTACACCGGCCGCGTAGGCGAACTGATTCTCAATGTCTGGCTGATGCAGCAGGTGAAGGACGGTGTTCTCGGGGAGGATGAGATCAAGGTTCTCCCTTACCTTTACGTCGAGCGCGTGAACTGGGCGCTCAAGATCAGACAGTTCCTTGTCGCGAAGTTTTTCCACAAGAAGTACGACGCGCAGTGACGCAGAAGCCGGAAGTGACGTATGAGTCTATCAACGCTCGAAGTTTTCAAGCATATTCAGCCGAGGGACGCTGTTGTTTTGACGGACGAACAGCTCCTTGACCTGCAGAAAACGCTCAACGGCATCCTGCGGGATATCGCAGCGGTCTGCGCAAAACATCACCTCCGCTATTTCCTCGGCGGCGGCAGCGCGCTCGGCGCCATTCGGCATCACGGCTTCATTCCGTGGGATGACGATATCGACATTAATATGCCGCGGGAGGATCATGACAGGTTTGTCCGGATTTTCCGGCAGGAATTCGGGGAAAAGTACTGGGTGCACACGCCCAGGGAAACGGCGGGCTATGGACTTCTGCTTTCCCGCGTTTTATTAAAGGGGACGAGTGTGTGCACAAGGGAAGACTTTCACAATTCCGAGTGCGGCGCTTTTGTTGATATCTTCGTCATTGAGAACACGTACGACAACATGTTCCTTCGAAACATTCACGGTTTCGGCTGCATGGCCTTCGGTTTCGCGCAGTCGTGCCGGAAGTTTTTCCGCGACAGAAAAGAGCTGATGGCGCTTGCGAAGACAGCGGAGGGTGATGCAGATAAACGGAAGCAGTATATCCGGACATTCCGCACGAAAATTGTTCTCGGGGCGCTCCTTTCTTTTGCTTCGCTTGACACCTGGATCCGCTGGTCCGACCGCTGGTACAGCCGCTGCCATGACGGCGGCAGCCGCTATGTTACGATTCCCGCGGGGCGCGGACACTTTTACGGCGAGCTGTACAGACGCGAAGATATCTGCGAGGGTATTCTGGTGCCGTATGATGACATGAAAGTCTCCGTTTCCAAGGGATATGATCTGTATCTGCAAAGACTGTACGGCGATTACAGGAAGATACCGGAAGAAGCGGACAGAGAGAGGCATGTGTTCTTCGCGCCGTTTTATCTGCATGCGCAGAGTGCGGACAGCCCTGCGCGGAGCGGGGATTCACAGGACATGGACAAAGCGGAAAGCGGCAAAGCCCGCGCAGAACTTGATTCATAAGGAGACTTTGGCATGAGCAATGTGGCTTTGATATTTGCCGGCGGCACCGGCAAGAGAATGCATGCCGGCGGCGTGCCCAAACAGTTCCTCGAGCTGTACGGCAAGCCGATCATCATCTATACCCTTGAGAAATTCGAAAACCACGATTATATAGATTCCATTGTCATTTCGTGTCTGGACGGATACATCGAAAAGCTATGGAAGCTCTGCGCGAAATTTCACATCACGAAGGTGAAAGCCATTGTCCGCGGCGGCGCGACCGGACAGGAATCGATCTATCACGGACTTGTCAAGATTCACGAGCTCGATCCGGACACCAATTCGGTCGTTCTTGTGCATGACGGCGTCCGTCCGCTTGTCGATCCCGCGACGATCACGGAAAACATCAAATGCTGCCGCATCAACGGCAGCGCGATCACCGTGACGCCGGCGATCGAAACCGTGATTCTGGACAGGGAAGCGAATCCGGACATCCATGAGACGAGAGAGCTCGGCACCATCCTCGACAGGAAACAGTGCCAGCTCGCGAAAGCGCCGCAGACGTTCTTCGTCGACGACCTTCTGGAATGCCACAACAAAGCGATCGATGAGGGCAGAAACGACTTTATCGATTCGGCAAATCTGATGCGCTACTATGGCAGGAAGCTTTACACCGTCGAAGGCAGAACCGAGAACATCAAGATCACGACGCCGATTGACTACTACATCTTCAAGGCGATCGTCACCGCAAAGGAGAGTTCCAATGCGTTCGGGCTTTAAGCTGCGGCTTTTTGCTGCCGCCGGAGCCGTACTGATTCTCTGCGTCCTGTTCGCACGCTGGTATCCGGGTTACATGCGAAGGTACCGTCTGGAAACCTGCGAAAAGGCAAGGCGGGTGCTCGAATACACGTACACGCATAAAGTCGAGGCGGCACTGTCTGCCAACGGCGGCCGCGAAGACGATATAGACTACGAAAAGCTGCTGCAGGAGTCTTACATGGAATGCTTCGGGAAAACGCCCGGAGAGGACGGCCGTATTTCCGGCATCTGCCAGGGCGGCGGAACCTGGACGACAACCATAGACCCCGAAACGCATCATATCCGGACCGAATGCTCCGCGGACGGGCACGGCACGGTGCAGATTTTTGTCAACGAGCCTTTTCAATACGCACAATAAAAGGAAAAACAATGCTGGTTTTACGCGTACTCAAAAAGAAATTCAAATCTCTGCCGCACGTCATGGTGGAAGGCAAGACGTTAAAGCGTCTCGGCAACTGTTTTAAACAGTTCAACACGTGGCTCGACCGCAAGATCGGGTACCTCGCCCGCTCCATCATGTGGCCGCATGTCAGGGTGGTTCCGAACCAGATCATGTTCCTGCCGTTCAACCACAGCGTTTCCTGCAATATGAAATATATCAGCGAGGAAATTATCCGGAGGAAGGCGGATGTGGAGCTGTACTGGAGCGTCGCTTCCCCGGAAACCGCGTCGATCGGCGCACAGGAGATCCTTGCCCGCGACTTCGGCACGCTGGACCGGAAAGATCCAAGAGTCAAAGAGCTGCAGGCATATATCGATCAGCACGTTCATTTCGTCAAAACAAACTCCTATGAATACTTCCACGCCGCCGCGTCCTCGAAGGTGATTTACATCAATTCGCTGCTCGGAGACAAGTTTTATCCGTTCCCGACCAAAAAGGAGCAGCATATCGTACAGACCTGGCACGGGAGCCTCGGCATCAAGCGTTTCGACATCGCGCATTACAATACGAACATGTCGTGGCCGGTCGCGGCAATGCGGATGGGGCGCCTGACGACAGAGTGCATTTCGAATTCGACGTTCGAGGACGGTGTTTTCCGTGAAACGTTCTGGAAGGAAACGCCGATCCTGAAACTCGGCCACGCAAGAAACGACATCTTTTTTCCGAACTATGAAAAGACGAGAGCATACCTGCGCGGCCGCTTCATCAGGGACTATGATCTGCCGGAGGACATTCATTTCGCGCTGTACGCGCCGACGTTCCGTGACAATCATAATTTCGCGGTTTATGACCTGCACGCACGCGCGGTCGTCAAGGCGCTCTCGGAGCGTTTTGGCGGAAAGTGGTGCCTGCTTCTGCGTTACCACGACAATGACAAGAAGAACGAAGCCGGCAAAAACACCGTCCGCTCCGGCGATGTCATCGATGTGACCAAATATCCGGACATGCAGGAGCTGCTTGCGATTACCGAAGCCGGTATCACCGACTATTCTTCGTGGATCTATGATTATGTCCTGATGCGCAGGCCCGGCTTTATTTTCGCGATGGATATTGAAGACTATAACAACGAGCGCGGATTTTACTTCAGGCTTGAGGACACGCCGTTCCCGGTTGCCACGGATACCGCGGAGCTTGTCGAGAACATCCTCTCGTTCAACGACGATGTGTACCAGAAGAAAGTCACGGCATTCCTCTCCGATAAAGGCTGCATGGACGACGGTCATGCGCAGGAGCGGATCGCCGATGTGACACTGCAGTGGCTGCAGAAGGCCTGAGCCCGGCCGGATGGGAGATTCTATGGAACAGCGCAACCGCGAAGTGGATTTTCTTCGCTTTGTATTTGCGGTTATCATCATGCTGCATCATTCCAGATATGTGCTGGGCGACGAAAACTGTCTGTTTCTGGGCGGCTCGCTTGCCGTGGAGTTTTTCTTCATCGTATCCGGATATCTGATGATGGCGTCGATTCTTCGCGCGGAGCGCAGGCAAAGCGCCGGCGCGGCGCTCGGAACCGAAACCTATCATTTCCTTCTCCGCAAGATCAGAGCATTCCTGCCCGAATATTTGATTGCCTGGTTCATCGGCTTTTTCCTGATCGAGGGCTTCGGTTTTCCGGGACCGCGGCAGGTTCTGCATGATTTCGGCAAATATTTCTTTGAGCTGTCGCTGATCAAGATGAGCGGTATCTTTACAGGCGGGATCGACGGCTGTATGTGGTATCTGTCCGCGATGCTGCTTTGTATGGCGGTCCTGTATCCGCTGATCCGGCGATATAAAGATTTTATGGTGCATATCGGGGCACCGCTTACGGCGATGTTCCTTCTGGGATACCTCTGCCGGACATTCGGTCATCCGAGGGACCCGGTGGAATGGACCGGACTCGTATATAAGGGTGATCTGCGCGCGATGGCGGAGCTCTGCCTTGGCGTTGTCGCATTTTACGCCGCGGCCAGACTGCGGGCGCTACGCCTGACCAAACCCGCGCGTATCCTGATCCGGCTTGCCGGGTCCGGCATTTATGCGGCTGTCATCCTTTACATGTATAAAGAAGATCCGTCGACCGCGGATTATTTCTATATCTTCCTTCTGCTGATCGCAGTCATCCTTACGTTCAGCGGACAGGGAGCCGGCAGCGGACTGTTCGGGAAGCCGTTCGCCGCGAAACTGACACAGTTTTTCGCGAAATACAGCACGGCGCTTTACTTCTCACATTTATATTTCGCGCAGCATATCAACAATGTTTTGACGCCGGCGCATTACTCCGGAAGATTTCGGATGACAGTTTATGTCACAGTTTCGCTCCTGAACGGTCTGCTTGTCCTCCTTCTTGCGGCCTGCTGGCGAAGACATGGAAAGAAGCTCACCACGGCCCTCCGGCGGTTTCTGATTGCGAAGGCGTAAATGCCGGAAGGGGCCGGACAGGGAGCGGGAAAGCGCCTGTTCTAATTTCGAGGTTGTCAAGATGAACATGAATTCTCCGGAAGCTCCAAACGATCACACGCTGCAGGAAGATCTGCAGATCATTGCGGAAAGCCCGCTCGTCCGGGACAACAGAGACAAGCTTGCAGGGCGTACCTTCCTGATCACAGGCGCGACAGGGCTGGTCGGCTCCGTCCTCGTGAAGGCGCTGGCCTGCATTAACCGAACGAAAAACTACGGCATGCGCATTTTGCCGTTGATCCGCAGCGTGGAGAAGGCAAAGACCGTATACGGAGAGCTGTGGGGACGGGAAGATTTTTTTCCGGTCCTTTCGGATATCACAGCCCCGGATTTGAACGAAAAGGTGCAGGAAATTTCCGGCGGCCGCCCCGACTACGTCATCCACTGCGCGGCGGTGACGACATCAAAGGTCATGATTTCCAGACCGGTAGAGACGATCCGTTCCGCAATTGAAGGCACAACGAAGCTGCTCGATGCAGCGATGGCAGGTACTTCCGATGACGCCGGGCAGCCGGTTTTCCTGTATATTTCTTCGATGGAAGCGTATGGCGACATGAGCGTCTACGGACCGGACACGAGAGCTTCCGAAGAGCGCGGCGGCTTTGTCGATCCCATGAAGGTGCGGAGCAACTATCCCCTCAGTAAACGGATGTGCGAGAACCTCTGCGTTGCCTGCCATGAAGAGTACGGTCTGCATACCCGTGTCGCACGGCTTGCCCAGACGTTCGGAGCGGGAACGCTTCCCTGGGAGAGCAGAGTTTTTGCGCAGTTCGCGAAGAGCGCTTTGCACGGCGAAGATATTGTTTTGCATACAAAAGGCCTCTCGGAAGGCAATTACTGCTATACAAGAGACATGGTTCTTGGCCTTCTGACAATTCTTGTGGCAGGACAGGACGCGTCCGCTTACAATGTATGTAATATGGCGGCACACACAACGATTGCCGGTATGGCAGAGCTGGTAGCGGACAAAATCGCAGAAGACGTCTGCGGCAGGAAAATCCGTGTGACATATGATATCCCGGAGAACAATATTTACGGGTATGCCGCGGACACGAAGCTTACGCTGGACAGTCATAAGCTGATGGCGCTTGGCTGGCAGCCTGCGGTCGGTCTCGAAGAGGCTTTCCGCAGAACGATCGCAAGCATGAAAGAGCGGGGAATTTCCTGATCCGGTACAGAGTGCAACAGTGAGGTTTGGCATGTCATTTCGTAAAAACAACAAAACCGCCACGCGCATCGCCATGATCGGCCAGAAGCATGTGCCGTCCAGAGAGGGCGGCGTCGAAATTGTCGTCTGGGAGCTGGCGCGACGCCTGCGTGACCGCGGATATACCGTGGACTGCTATAACCGTTCCGGCTATCATCTGCACGCAAGAGACTATGAGAAAATCAAGGGCATGCCCGGATACTATTACAGCGGAATCCGGATTCTGACGATTCCGACGTTCAGGAGCAGCAAGCTGAACGCGATCGTTTACTCCGTTCTCGCGACAATCCGCGCTTTGTTCGGACACTATGATGTCATCCATTATCACGCGGAAGGCCCGTGCCTGATGCTGTGGCTGCCGAAGCTGTTCGGCATTCATGTCGTCGCGACGATCCACGGACTTGACTGGCAGAGAGCGAAGTGGGGGAAGTTTGCTTCCCGGATGCTGAAAGCCGGAGAACGCACGGCGGCAAAACATGCCGATGCACTCATTGTTCTGTCCAAAAACATGCAGGATTATTTCCTCTCGGAATACGGCAGAAAAACGCTCTTTATTCCGAACGGTATCGACAAAGGCTATCATCTGGAGCCGGAAATCATAACGAAGCAGTACGGCCTTCAGGGAGACGATTATATCTTATCGCTCTCGCGCATCGTTCCCGAGAAGGGCATTCATTACCTGATTGAGGCTTTCCGGCAGATCCGGACGGACAAAAAGCTTGTGATCGCCGGTATGAGCGGCAACGCGCAGGAGTACATGGACGAAATCACGCGGATGGCCGCGGAAGATCCGCGGATTATCCTGACCGGCTTTGTGCACGATGAACTTCTCGAGGAGCTGCAGAGCAATCCGTATCTGTTCGTTCTGCCCAGTGACGTCGAGGGCATGTCCATCGGCCTTCTCGAAGCCATGAGCTACGGCACCTGCTGTCTTGTCAGCGACATTCGGGAAAATATCGAAGTTGTCGAAGACAAAGCCGTTTCCTTCCGGCAGGGCAGCGTGGAAGACCTCAGGGAGAAGCTGCAGTATCTTCTGGAGCATCCGGAGGTCACGCACGCTTACAGAGACGCCTCGACCGCGTTTATTCTGAACAAATACAGCTGGGAAAAGATGACAGACGAGACCGAAAAGATCTACGCGTCCGTCTGCGGAGAGGGAAACCGCTAGAGATGGTCGTCTGTTCGAGAGAATACAGAGGTTCTACATATCTTCTGCGGGAGGCTGTGCCGTCCGACTGCAGACTGCTCTATGACTGGCGGATGGATCCTGTCACGCGCGCGGGGTCGTTTGGTCACAACGTCTTCCCGTATGAAGAACATGAGAAGTGGTTCCGGAAACTCATGGCTGATCCTTGCAGAAAGCAGTTCATTCTGCTGCGACTGCCGGCAGGGGTAGCGACCGGCGGCATCCGCGCAGTAGAGCAACCGTGCGCAGGCCGAACCGCAGCGGACGCCGCAGGCACAGCACAATCGTCTGCAGCTGCTCCGGCCGCGCAGCTGCGGCTCGATCTCACGGGGCAAGAAGCCGAAATCAGCTACAGTGTCGCCGCTTCGGAGCGGGGAAAGGGCATTGGAACACTGCTGATCCGGATGGCGGTTTCGTATGCGGGAAATTTATCCGGTATCCGTGCGCTGACAGCCGAAGTCCTGCCGGACAATACGGCTTCCCGCAGGATATTTGAAAAGTGCGGCTTCCACCTTCTAAGCGAAGAGCCCGGGAGGCTGCTGTACATTTGTAAATTGAAAGGGGACACCGATGGGTAGATATTTCGGCACCGATGGTTTCCGCGGAGAAGCCGGCAGGAATCTGACGGCGGATCACGCATACAGGATCGGACGGTTTCTCGGCTGGTACTGCACAGAGCTCAAGCACAGACAGGGCTTTGACGAGCCGGCAAGGATCGTAATCGGCAAAGACACAAGACGTTCCAGTTACATGTTCGAATATTCCCTTGTCGGCGGCCTTGTAGCAAGCGGTGCGGACGCGTATCTTCTGCATGTAACGACAACGCCGTCTGTGTCTTATATTACGCGCGTCGACCGTTTTGACTGCGGCGTTATGATCACGGCGAGCCACAACCCGTTCTATGACAACGGTATCAAGCTGGTGAATCATCTTGGTGAAAAGATGCCGGATGAAGTCATAGATCTGATTGAAGATTATCTGGACGGAAAACTCTTCGTTTTCGGCGAAGATCACAGCGAGCTTCCGTTCGCGGCAGGCGACAGGATCGGAACGACTGTCGATTATATCGCCGGCCGCAACCGTTACATCGGTTATCTGATTTCTCTGGGTGTGTATGATTTCCGCGGCGTGAAGGTCGGCCTTGACTGCGCGAACGGCGGAGCGTGGACGATCGCCAAGGCGGTCTTCAATGCGCTCGGCGCGGACACCTATGTGATCGGCGACCGCCCGAACGGACTCAATATCAACCTGAACGTCGGTTCCACCCATATCGAAAATCTGCAGAGATTCGTCGTGGAAAACCGGCTGGATGTCGGCTTTGCCTATGACGGAGACGCCGACCGCTGCCTTGCCGTGGATGAAAAGGGAAATGTTGTCACCGGTGACCATATCCTGTACATGTACAGCAAATATATGAAGGAGCGCGGCAAACTGATCGACAACACCGTTGTCGCGACAGCGCAGTCGAATTTCGGCCTTTTCAAGTCACTTGAGCGGGACGGGATCAGCTATATCCGCACGAAGGTCGGAGACAAGTATGTCTACGAGGCAATGAAGAAATACGGCTATAGGATCGGCGGCGAACAGACCGGACACATCATCTTTTCCAAGTATGCGACAACCGGCGACGGTGTTCTGACGAGTCTGAAAGTCATGCAGGTCATGATGGCCAGAAAGAAGAAACTCTCGGAGCTTGCAGGGACAATGCTGGTTTACCCGCAGGTACAGGACAAGGTCGAAGTTACAGATAAAGAGGCGGTTTTTACTTCTCCACGCCTGCAGAACCTTCTTTCGGAGATAGCGGAAAAGCTCGGGGGCGACGGAAGCCTTCTCGTGCGTCCTTCCGGCACAGAGCCGGTGATCCGGATCGGCGTTGAGGCGGGTACACTGGAAGAAGCCGGAGAGTATGCGGAACAGATCGCTGCGGTGATCAGGGAGCTGAATTCGGAGAGCAGAAGCTGAAACTCCTGCATATTTACAGAACCTGAGGAACGATGACGGGCACAGCCCGGATGGTATTTACTACATGAAACGTACAATCGATCGTCTTTTCCGTAATCTGTCCACAAACATGTTCCTTTTCGAAGAGCTCGTGAAGCGTGACTTCGAGAAAAAATACAAACGCACGGCACTCGGTATGGCATGGAGTGTTCTCTCACCGATGCTGACCCTCCTTGTCATGAAGATTGTCTTCACCAGATTCTTCGGCAAGGATACACCGCACTATACAACTTACCTGTTCGCCGGCAACATCATCATGTCGTATTACCGCGAAGCGACAAACAACGGCATGTCGAGCCTGATGAACAACGCGAGCGTCATCACCAAGATCAATATCCCGAAATACCTGTTCGTTCTGTCACAGAATGTATCCGCACTGATCAACTTTCTGCTGACCGTGGTTGTGTTCTTCGCGTTCGCTTTGCTGGACGGAATTACACTGCACCCCAGAATGCTGATGCTGTTCTATCCGACGCTCTGCCTGATAGTCTTCAATATCGGCGTCGGCATGATCCTGTCCGCGTTGTTCGTCTTCTTCAGGGACATCCGGTATCTGTATTCTGTATTCCTGATGCTGCTGCAGTACCTGTCCGCCATCTTCTATACGGTGGACCGGTTTCCCGCAAGCGCACAGAAGCTTTTCCTTCTGAATCCGATCTACGTCTATATCAAATATTTCCGTACGATCGTGATTTCACAGCAGATTCCTTCACCTGCCTACCATGCGCTCTGCGCCATGTACGCAGTTGTGCTCCTGATCATCGGCGGTGTCATTTACAAGAAGTATAATCACCAGTTTGTATACTATATTTGAGGCAAAACATGCTAGCGGTTGAATGCGATCACGTTAATATCAGATATATCACCGGCGACATGAAGTCCATCGGACTCAAGGAATACTGCCTTCGCCACATCACGGGCAACTATCATGTCAAGGAGTTCTACGCGGACAAGAACATCACCTTCTCGCTCGAGCAGGGCGACATGCTCGGCATTATCGGCTCGAACGGCGCCGGCAAGAGTACGCTCCTGAAGGCGATCAGCGGCATCCTGATTCCGACCGGCGGCACGATCCGCACGCACGGCAAAATCGCGGCTCTGCTGGAACTCGCAAGCGGTTTTGACGCGGATATGACTGTCCGGGAGAACACCTATCTTCGCGGCGCAATGCTCGGCTACACCAAGAAGTTCCTCGATGAAAAGTATGACGAAATCATCGCGTTCGCAGAGCTCGAGAAGTTTCAGGATTATTATTTCAAGCAGCTGTCCAGCGGCATGAAGAGCAGACTTGCCTTCTCGATTGCCTGCCTTGTCAATCCGAAGATCCTGATTCTCGATGAGGTCCTGAGCGTAGGAGACGGCGCTTTCCGCAAAAAGAGCGGAGACAAGATGAAGGAGATTCTGGACAGCGGCATCACCGGCATTCTGGTTTCCCATTCGATCGATCAGGTCCGGGAGCTGTGCAACAAGATCCTTTGGCTCGATCACGGCAATCAGATCGCGTTTACAAGCGACGTCGAACATTACTGCGACGCTTACGAAGAATATCTGATGACTAAGAAGCTGCCGCGCTGCCTCGAAGACATCGACAAACTTGCGGACGGCTGGTCAGTCCGGTGCGAAAGAGAGCGTCTTGAAAAGGAGGCGAAGGAAACGCAGAAGCTGGAAAAGCTTCTGGAATCCGGCAAATCGGATACCGCCATCAATGCGGCACTCGACATTATCCGTAAAAACAAACCGGAACTGCTGCGGGAAACCGCTGAATGAGAGGGGAAGTGTCTTTATGTTCTATCTGTCGCATAAAGCGAGGAGAAGAATTACATTACTGCTGGATCTGATCGCCGTCTTTGTGTCGTTTGAGATCGCAATTCTGCTGCGCTTTCATTCGTTCGTGCCAACCTGGCAGCACCGGCTGTACCGGACAGTCCTTCTGTTCGAAATTCTGATCTGCCTGATCCTGTACGCGTACCGGTCGAACGAGAACATCTTCCTGTATGTTGAGAAACATGACCCGATCGAAAATCTGACCAGCGTTCTTAGAAGCTCGGTTATTATCTTTGCTTCGCTCGTCGTTTTTCTGGTCGCCACGCAGAACGCGCAGCAGCTCTCCCGCATTGCGTTTGGCTACAATTTCCTTTTCTATATTATTCTGGATTACCTGCTGCACATGCTGTTCCGAAGGTATTATAAGAAGCATTGCAACAGGGAAATCGTCAGCACAAAGATCCTGCTCCTGACCTGCAAAGAGATGGCGGACGGTGTCTGGTCGCGCCTCAACACTACACTGAATCAGGAATCCGAACTCGAAGGAATGTGTCTTCTGGATGAGGACAGAGACAAAATACTGCGGGAGATCGAAAATGGAAATGTAACCGACGTCGTGATCGCCGTTCCCGCCGAAAATATCCGGGAGCTTGGCATCCCTGATTTTATCCGGACACTCGAACGCCGTGGGACAGGCGTTTACCTCTGCCTTTCCTATGACGGAGACTTTATTCCGTCGAGAGCAGTATCGAAGATCGGTGATCTGCAGGCGGTCTATTTTGACGGACTTAGAAAGAAATGCAATGTCCTTGGCATTCATTACACCGTTTCGAATGTCGATGAAGCCGCGATCTACATTAAAAATACAGTCAGGGAGTTGAAGGGGCAGTACATCTGCTTCTCCAATGTCCATACGACGGTCATGGCGCACGACAATCCGGATTATCTTGCGATTCAGAACGGCTCCGCGTATACTTTCCCGGACGGCACTCCGATCGCACGGCAGCAGAAGCGCCTGGGCTATATGAACGCAGAACGGGTGTCCGGTCCTGACTTTATGAACGCCATGTTCCGCGGAACCATGGACGGAAAGATTTCGCATTACTTTTACGGCTCTACCGGAGAGACGATTGAGAAGCTCCGGAAAGGACTTGAAAAGAATTACCCCGGTATCAATATCAAGGGAATGTATTCTCCGCCGTTCCGGGACCTGACGCCCGAAGAGGATGCACAGACCGTGCAGATGCTGAATGATTCCGGCGCGGATATTATCTGGATCGGACTCGGCGCGCCCAAGCAGGAGAAGTGGATGGCCGCCCATAAAGACAAAGTGAACGCACTCATGATCGGCGTCGGCGCAGGCTTTAATTTCTATGCCGGAACCGTGAAAAGAGCGCCGAAGTGGGTACAGAAGGCAGGCATGGAATGGCTTTACCGCCTGCTGCAGGATCCGAAAAGACTCTGGAAGAGATATTTTGTTACCAATATCAAGTATATATGGTATACGATATCGGCTATTTTTTAGTGTGCGAAAAACCGGGGAGAAAAACTCCCCGGTTTTTAATTGTTCAGATCGATTTTCATCGGATCCAAGAACTTGATGTACACCCGATAATCAATATCGTCCTGTTCAGGTTCCTTTTGTATCCGGTCTCCAATACTTCTATACTGACATGACTCATAGAATTGGAAGAGTTTCGGCTTATGCTCGCACTCAAGATATACAATGCGCCCGCCCGCTTTGTAAAATATCTGTCCTACCTGCTGTTCGGCAAGACGCAGCAGTTCTGATCCGGCGAACGGGAACTCCGCATTTTCATTTTTTCCGATTTGCGCGATCAAGATACCCGGCACTGTGATTCGTGTTCCTGCCGCGTCATATTTTCCGAATTTTTCCAGCTTCTTCTGCAGACTGCTGCTGATGTTTTCTGTTTCAACCGTCAGCGTTTTGTTTGCCAGCGCGAAAATTCCCGCAAGATCGCCACTGCTTGAAAACACGAAATAGGTAACAGCTAATCCCTGCTTGGCAAATGGAATCGCTTTGTTGTGTACAAATTTATCTACTTCCTCATTCTTTGTACACCTGAACTCATCCAGCAGCCATTGAACAACTTCATCTGGATTCTGTTTGAGCAGATCCAAAATATTTGTTATTTCATACGACATTGTGTTTCTCCTTCACCCTCTGAATAGCTTTTTGCGAAAAAGTAAAGGATGAAGGATTTTTAGATAATGTCTTGGATACCGGTATTTCTTTTTGCCGCTGTTCAAACTCATCATAAGCATCGCAGAGCCGCTTTGCTTCTTCGTTTGTCGTCAGTACTACGTTTGCAAAAATACTCGAAGTAGCCATCATATTCCTCCTTTCGACTGGTTGTTCTCCATCTGATAAATAATATTAACATAGGAGACGCCTGTCATCCCCTGAAGGTTTTCCGCTCAAGGGATTGCTGCACTGATATTATAGCACATACCAATGTTGAAATCTGACATGAGAAGGAAGAGACCAGAATATTTATACAACAATCTGCCGCCCGACAGCGTATAATAAAGGCTGCCAGGCGGGAGGCTTCTTTATTTCCAATGAAAGGAGCAAAAGGCTACACTAAATTGTAACCTGCAAAATCCGCATCGCGAAAAATACTTTAAAATCAAGGAATAAAGAATTGAAATACAATGAAATTATTATATAATAACCAACTGATGCTATGATTGCAGACAGCTGCTTCCATCGGCGGCTGTCTGCTTGCATGTTCAATCATCTGCACCACAGGAGGAAGAATCTAATGAAATATGATTATCTTGTTGTAGGCTCCGGCCTGTACGGCGCTGTTTTCGCAAGAGAAATGACGGATGCCGGAAAGAAGGTGCTGGTCATCGACAAGCGTCCGAATATCGCCGGCAATATCTATACCGAGGATATCGAAGGAATCCATGTGCATAAATACGGTGCGCACATCTTCCATACCAACAATAAAACAGTGTGGGACTATGTGAACCGTTTTGCCGTGTTCAACCGTTTCACGAATTCGCCGGTCGCGAACTATAAGGGAGAGCTGTTTTCCCTGCCGTTCAATATGTATACGTTCAACCGGATGTGGGGCGTTGTAACGCCGCAGGAAGCGGAAGCCAAGATCGAGGAGCAGAAGAAGGCTGCCGGCATTACAAATCCGAGAAATCTTGAAGAGCAGGCAATCAGCCTTGTCGGCACCGACATCTATGAGAAGCTGATCAAAGGCTACACGGAGAAGCAATGGGGCCGCCCCTGCACGGAACTCCCCGCATTCATCATCAAAAGACTGCCGGTGCGCCTGACGTTTGATAATAACTATTTCAACGCGCTGTATCAGGGAATTCCGATCGGCGGCTACACACAGATGGTCGCGAACATGCTGGACGGCATCGAAGTGCGCCTTGGCATTGATTATCTGGAAAACAAAGAAGAACTGGATAAGCTCGCCGACAAAGTAATCTATACCGGTCCGATCGACGCATACTTCGATTACAAGCTCGGACCGCTTCAGTACCGCTCGGTCCGGTTCGAAACGGAAGTTCTGGATATATCGAATTTCCAGGGTAATGCCGCGGTCAACTATACGGACAGGGAAACTCCATGGACCAGAATCATCGAGCATAAGTGGTTCGAGTTCGGAAAGGACGCGCAGGGAAACGACCTGCCGAAAACCGTGATCAGCCGCGAGTACAGTTCAGAGTGGAAGCCCGGAGACGAACCGTATTATCCGGTGAATGACGCGCAGAACGGCGCGCTGTATCTGGAGTACAAGAAGCTCGGGGATGCGGAGAAGAACGTTGTGTTCGGCGGAAGGCTTGGAGAGTACAAGTACTATGATATGGATGCGGTGATTGCGTCGGCGCTGGAGAGGGCCGGGGAGCAGAGGTAGTGGCTTCTTTCGCATAATAACTTTAATATTTGATATATGACAGGATCATTTACATGAAGAACTTGAAGGAAATATATAATTACAGGACCATGATATGGAGCCTTGTGAGAAGGGAATTGCGGGGTAAATATGAAAAGTCCATATTAGGATTTTTATGGGCTTTTTTAGGACCACTTTTCCAAATACTAATTTATTCTATCGTGTTCACGGGGATCTTCCACAATGATATGCCTAATTTTTACATATATTTGATGTCAGGGATTTTGCCGTGGACGTTTTTTTCCGATTCGTTAAGTCAGGGAACCGGTGCCATTATCTATAACGCGGAAATGGTAAAAAAAATATATTTTCCGAGAGAAGTATTAGTAATATCTGAGGTATTGGCTAAATTAGTTAATATGCTGTTATCGTTCATCGTAATGGCATTCTTTTTGATTGTATCTGGGGTGGGCTTTTCATTTCAGCTAATATTCCTTCCTTTTATTATTATAATCGAGACAATTCTTTGCCTTGGGTTTTCCTTTTTTGTTTCTGCGGTAACAGTGTATTTCAGAGACTTAGAATATGTTATTCAGGTGGTTTTAATGGCTTGGATTTGGGGAACGCCTATAATGTACTCAATTGATAGTGTTTCCTTCCCATTAAGACACATACTCTTTTTGAATCCTTTAACGCAGGTCATGATCTGCTATCATAACATCTTGTATTTTCATCAATGGACCGCAATGCGTGAATTCTTAATACCTTTATGTGAAGGATTGGTGATATTAATAGTTGGATATCTGGTATTTAATCGGACCAAGAAAAGATTCGCAGAGGAATTGTGATGCATTCAGATGATGTAGTTATTAGAGTGGAAGATGCTTGTAAAGACTTTCGAATATATAAAGATAAGAGTCATACATTCAAAGATTGGATTTTATTTAAAAACCGTCATAATTATACTGTGAACCATGTATTATCCAATGTAAGTCTTACAGTTAATCGAGGACAGGCTTTAGGATTAATAGGTCACAATGGCTGCGGCAAAAGTACAACGTTAAAGCTGTTAAACAAGATCCTTTATCCGGATTCAGGAAACATTTATATGAATGGGAAGATTTCCTCCCTTATTGAATTGGGTGCAGGATTTCATCCTGATATGACTGGCCGGGAAAATATATATATAAACGCTTCTATATTCGGGTTAAAAAAGCATGAAATTGATGAGAGACTCGATGATATTATCAGATTTTCGGAGCTGGAAAGATTTATAGATAGCCCGGTAAGAACATATTCTTCCGGAATGTATATGCGGCTTGCATTCTCCATAGCGATCAATGTGAATGCAGATATCTTACTTGTTGATGAGATACTAGCTGTTGGGGATGCGAACTTCCAGAAAAAATGCTTTGACAAGATGAAGGAGATAAAGAGTTCAGGTACGACGATTGTAATAGTATCTCACTCAATGGATCAGATAAAAAGCATATGTGATCGGGTTATCTGGCTCGAAGAAGGAAAAATCCGTGAGGATGGTGACGCATATCAAGTCTGTGATGACTATTTAACGGCAATGGATGATGCTGCGAAAGCAAGAATGCGAAAAGAGCAGTCTGAAATAACCAATGTAGTAATACAAGATCCTAATATAGCATATCCTATTAGCCAAATAACAAAACAGGCCGGCAAAAATGCTAGACGTTCCGGAAACATGCGCGCAAGGTTTTCCAATATAGAATTAGATGACCCGAATGGAAAGCCTTGCAGAATGTTTAGCTTTGGCGATTCTTGTAAAGTGAAATTTAGCATAACTAGTCAACAACCAGATTTGATAGGAGAAATCATATTTAACATCATTACTAAAGATGGAAATTGGCTGACTTCTTTGGAGAGCTATCTTAATGTAAACGGTTACTCAAATTATTCTAAGATCACTGGCGGAGAAGTAGAGATTAAAAATATGCCGTTATCAGAAGGTGATTATATTCTTGAAGCGGTCCTTCGCTCTCCTGAAGGTAAAGATTATGATTGTTTAACACACTTTATTTATTTTCATGTATCAGCTAAAAACGCATACGGATCCAGACCGGTAGCAATCGAAAATGATTGGAGATTGAAAGGGAGTATTTGAGTTGAAGGGTAGAATCTTAATTGCTTGTCATAAAAATTCCTCTTATGTAAAAAGTAATATTATAAAGCCTATTCAGGTTGGTGCAGTAAACAAAAAGCACCTTGAAGGTATGCTTCATGATGATGATGGAATTAATATATCCGAAGAAAATCCGAAGTACTGCGAAATTACCGCACAGTATTATGCTTGGAAAAATTTAACAGATTTCGACTATATCGGACTGTTTCATTACAGACGTTATTTATCCTTTAATGATACAAAGAAGTTCGATGTAGATATATGGCAAAATGTCATTGAAAGTGTAATAGATGATTCGGTTGTTGAAAAGTATCATCTGGATGATACTACAATAAATTTGTTCGCAGAAAAATACGATGTGATTCTGCCAGAAATAAAAGATATCAGAAAAATGCCTTCGATGGGCAATAATATGAGAGAACAGTATCTGGGATCCGGGTATTTGCATGAATGTGATTACAATACTATGATGACTGTTCTCAATGAGAAATATCCGGAATTTATGAAGTACGCATTAGAATATGAAAATGGGCATACAACTTATTTAAATAATATGTTCATTATGAAGCGTGAGATCTTTAACGCGTACAGTGCATGGCTGTTTGACATTCTTGAAGAATGTGATAAGCGAATTGATTACAGTGACTATTCTGTTGAAGCAATTCGTACTTTAGGGCATTTAGCTGAGCGCTTATTGAATGTTTACTGTTTATATTTAAAATCTCAAAATAAATATAAATTCAAGGAATTGCAGACGGTTGCTTTTTTGAATACTGAAGTAGAGAAAGCAATTACACCGGCATATCCTGTTAACAATGTTGCAATTGCATTGTCGGCAAATGATTTTTATGTGCCTTATGTATCGGCTTTACTGATATCACTAAGAGAGAATTGTACGGTAAATAATAATTACGACATAATTATTATGCATCGTGATATCTCTCCCGATAGCCAAAGAAAATTAAGCAGTGTATTTAATTCATATAATAATGTGACTGTACGGTTTTTAAATATCAATAAATACACATCGAAGTTTAAAAACCTTTATTTAAGAGGACATTTCGCAGTTGAAACATATTTCAGGCTACTTATGCCGGAAATTCTTCCAAACTATGAGAAAATCCTATATTTAGATTCGGACATTATCGTAAATGCGGATGTCGCAGATCTATATAATGAAAATATCGAAGATTATCTTTTGGCCGCATGCCATGATGCAGATACCGCAGGTTTATATAATGGATATGAACCAAATAAGAAAGATTATATGGATCATATTCTTAAAATTGAAAAGCCGTATGAATACTTTCAGGCTGGTGTAATACTCTTTAATCTAAATGAATTTAGAAAGACGTATACTGTTGAAGAAATGCTGAAATTTGCTGCTTCATATCAGTGGCAGTTATTAGATCAGGATGTATTAAACTATTTAGCGCAGGGGAGAACCAAAATAGTAGATATGTCTTGGAATGTCATGACAGATTGGCGTGGAATTCGCATCAGGGACATTATCAGCAGAGCTCCAAAGTACTTATATGATGAGTATATGAATGCACATGATAATCCGAAGATTTTACATTATGCTGGTCCGGATAAACCTTGGCATCAGCCTTATTCGGATTATGCTGATTTGTTCTGGAAGTATGCGAGGGCTTCTGTTTACTATGAAGTCTTGATTCAGCGGATTGCGATACAAGAAGCAAATGCCGTGCGGAATCAGAAGCAAGGCAAACTTGCTGTATTCAGGCCGGCGGTTAACAGACTGATGCCGTATGGAACTATGCGGCGGAAAAGATTGGATAACATATATAGCAAAATGTTTAACAAATGATAGTCCTTGGTCATAAGTTACTCGCAGGTTATTAATTCATCGATATAGGAGAGAAAAGTCTTATGCATGCTCAACTGCTTTCTAAAAAACATCCGAAAGCAAGCAGAATACCATGGATAGATACTGCAAAGGGAATTGCAATCATCTTAACTATTATTGGGCATACTCTAGACTATGGCACATTAGGAAGAAATATTATTTTTTCTTTTCACATGCCCCTATTCTTTATTTTATCTGGCTACACATTTAAAATTTCAGATCATTGGGATAATTGTTTAATTAGACTAAAAAAGGACATTGTAAGATTACTCTGCCCAGTATTATTTGTATCCACTATATCCTTATTACTTCAGTATATTATTTCTATCGATCATTCCTTTGATAGATTCATTCAATTATTTTTTCAAATGGCATTATCATTGTACTGGGCATCAGGAATTAGTGTGCATGAGGCACCTCCATTAGGAATGTTGTGGTTCTTAATGAGTCTATTTACTGCACGAACATTGTTTAATATATTAAATATGTTATTTCCTAAAGATAAATACCGTGTTTCATCAATGTTGGTCGGATTTCTAGGCATATTTCTAGGTATGATATATATATATCTACCATTCAATATTGATGTTTCATTAGTCGCCACGTTATTTTTTGCAATGGGGTATTTATTGCGTAATTCTATATTAATTACAGATAACGTATCTTTGAAAGTGCTGATAATGGCATTCTGGTTCAGTTGTCTTTACTCTGGAATGTATATTGAATTAGCAACGCGAAGCTACCCTGGACTATTTATATGTATTGTTGAAGCATTAGCTGGTACATGCATAATTATGTGGATATCAAAATTAATGGTTTCAACTAGCCTAGCATCCAATATCCTAGCCCCTTTGGGAAGGATTACTATGACAATACTTTGTGTTCATCACTTAGATGCCTTCCTTATTAACATTTGGGGGGGTGATGAATCAATATTAGTAAAATGCACATGTCGATTAATAATTGTACTTTTAGTGTCTATTATTATTGAGTTTATTAAACGCGCATTAATAAACTATACACATAACAGTAGATAGAAAGATTTGCACACCCCTGAAAATTGGCCAGAGTATGTAAGTCAGATCCATCTTTGTGACCAAGTGTTCTTTCTAAGCCCTTTATAATGGATATCTGCATTTTGCATATGGTATTCTCAGATCAAAGGAGAATTATCATGAGCGTATGCAGAAACTTACTAACAGAAGAACAGATGGAGGCACTCCACCATAATTCATATATATTATTGGTAACTCCGACACGACTTTCCTTTACTAAAGAGTTCAAGGAGCTCTTCTATTCTGAGAATCAGGCAGGAGCTAATCCGAGAGAAATTCTGGATTGGCATGGCTTCGATACGGAAGCCCTCGGAGGACATCGAATCCACAGCATTGGCGTAAACATAAGGAGAGAATACGCCAAATACAGTGGGTTAGGGTATCTCCGTTCATCGAAGCAACCTGATTCGGAATCACCTGAAGCGCGGCCCAAAACGGAAGCCGAACAGATCCGACAGCTGCAGCAGGAAGGCGACTACCTGCAGCAGGAAATGGAATTTCTAAAAAATTTCCTCGATCAGAAATACTAGGAAGTAGGTGCATTGCTCATGAATGATTCCTCCTGTGTATTCGAGATCATCTACAACACGCTTCAGATCAGCAACAACAGCCTGTTTGTCAGCTACCAGTGCTCCATTGCAGGCGTTTCCCGCAGCGGGTATTATGCCTGGGTCAAAGCGGCCCCAATCCGCGAAGCCTAGGAAGAGCAGGACAGGAAAGACTTTGACCTGATTCTTTCTGCATTAAAAAAGCGCGGCTACAAAAAGGTGCTCAGAGCGTCTACATGGGGTTGCTCCATATGGATCCTCCGATTAGTATGAACATCAAGAAGATCCGGCGTCTCATGCGAAAGTACAACCTCGTCTGCCCGATCCAGAAGGCTAATTTTTACCGGCAGAAGGCGAAAGCTCTAAAGACGAGTAACGTAGCAGATAATCTTCTCCAGTGGTAGTTTGAGGACTACGGCCCGAGGACGGTGCTTCTGACAGATATTACTTACTACCGGTTCATTGAGATCGTAGGAAACAAGAAGCTCCGTCAGTCCTTGTCACGTCGAGGCAACTGCTGGGATAATGCTCCGCAGGAGAGCTTCTTCTGGCATATGAAGGATCATATCAAGGAGAAATTGAAACTCGCTACGGAATATTTCGAAGTTAAGGACATCGTTGATGACTACATTGATTATTACAACAACGGTCGTTATCAATGGCAGCTTGCAAAGCTGTCACCGAACGAGTTCTATAAATTTGTCACAACAGGGGTCTATCCCCTGAATATTCCGGATGCCCCGATTGTTCCTCCTGTATAGAGGGATGCCCAGCGATCTCGGGAAAGCAAAGCCTCATAACTCTGACAATAAACAGTAACTGAAAACGGAATAGTATGTCAAAGGAGCGGGAACTTAAGTCAGGGAACCGTGGAATAAACCGCAGTGCCGTCTTTTGGTGCGAGGATTTATGCCGCGAATGCCCTTGACGAAGTGACACGGATCATCCTCTCCCAAAAAGGAAGAACGCTTCCTTTCTTGCCTTCCGGCGAGGACGGGGGTGGGGCAACGCCGCAATCATATGTGTAAATCCCACATGTCAATTTTTATGGATTCGTATTATACTCACCTGTCTGAAAAATGGGGTGCGTGCAAATTAAAATATCCTTGACAAGGGGTACAGTTTAGATTCTGACTAGTTAACTCCTCAGAATGTGTGAAGTTAGAAATGCTTACAATTTTATGCATGTCATGAATGAATAGCCCTGTAATTCTACTATTTCGAGGTAACATTGAATAAAACGGTAAAAATCTTCATATCATGCCATAAGCCTTCCAGAGCAATCGAGGATGAAGTTTTCACTCCGATTGAAACAGGAGCGGTATATCACGAAAAATCGCTTTCGCAGGGGATACTGCGTGACAATACGGGAGACAATATATCGTCGAAGAATCCGATGTATTGTGAACTGACGGCACAGTATTGGGCATGGAAGAATGTAGATGCTGACTATTATGGCTTTTGTCACTATCGAAGATATTTCAATTTGACACCAAATATATTTCCGGAAGATTCTTATGGTGATATATTGGAGCCATACCTGCTCGATGGGACAGCTGAAAAATATGGAATATCCGGTAATAATGTTCAGTCATTGCTTTCTGAATATGATCTGCTTGTATCTAAACGACAGGATCTGCGTAAACTTCCGGGAAATTATAAAACGCCGCAAGATCAATATGCTTGGGCCAAGTACCTTCATGCGGAAGACTATCAGCTAATGCTTGATATCATAGACCAACATTTTCCGGAATACACAAACGCAGCAAGAACATATAGTGAAGGACATTATTCAAGTTTTTGCAACATGTTCGTCATGAAGAAGGACATGTTCAGGCAATATTGCTCATGGCTTTTCGCGGTGTTGGACATATTCTGCAGAGAGCGGAATATGTCCGGCTATAGCAGAGAAGCACTCAGAACACCCGGACATCTTGCTGAAAGACTCCTCAATATTTTCATTATTCATCAGCAGGAGGAGAACCGGGATATCAGGATTAAGGAACTGCAAACGGTATATATGCAGAACACGGAATGGACAGAAACATTGTGCCCGGCATTTGACCATAACAATATTCCCGTTGTATTTGCAGCTGATGACAACTATGCTCCGTATTTTTCAGCATGCCTGCAGTCTGTAATTGACCACAATTCCCTGAAATATAATTATGATCTAGTATTGATCAGTAAAAATATTTCTCGTGTCAATCAAGACATTTTGCTGGAAATGACTGCCGGATATGGTAATATCTCGCTCCGTTTTTATAATCCCACACCTCTTCTTGATGGATACAGATTACACGCAAATTCGCATATTACGGAAGAAACATACTATAGATTTCTGATTCAAGAGATATTGCCACATAGTACTAAGGTGCTGTATTTGGACTGCGATCTGATTGTGAATTCTGACATAGCCGAACTTTATTCGACGGATGTCAGTGGTTATCTGCTGGCAGCCACGTTAGATCCGGATTTCCTCGGACAGATTGGTGGCGCAGATCCCAATACGCAGAAGTATGTGCGGACAAGATTACAATTAAAGAATCCGGAAAACTATTTTCAGGCAGGTGTGATTCTTTTCAACGAAGAAGAGATGAGAAAGAGTCATTCACTGCAGGAGTGGCTAGGCTATGCGGAAACACCCTATCGTTATAATGATCAGGATGTATTGAATCTGTATTGTGAAGGCCGTGTAAAGTTTCTTGATATGTCATGGAATCTAATTACGGACATGGAATTCAAGAGATTTTCAAATGTCATATCCTATGCGGGCGCGTCCGTACAGAATCAATATGAGAAGGCGCATCAGAATCCTGCAATAATACATTATGCCGGATGTATTAAGCCGTGGAACCGACCGGAAGATGATCTGGCACGATATTTTTGGAAAGAACTGAGAGAAACGCCATACTATGAGGCTGTTCTTGCAAATCTTTGCAGGAATGATGCAAAGCATAATAGTTCATCTGGAATGATAACCGAGATTGTCAATCAGATTTTTCCCGTGTCTACGAAAAGAAGAGCATGGCTGGACCGAGTATATATGAAGTTCCATAAATAAAAGTGTGTTTCAACATTGTTTTAAATAGGAAAATCGACAGAAATGTTCTATATTGTCACACATAAAAAATTCGAACAGCCGCGGGAAACGGGATATGTGTCGATCCTTGCAGGTGCGGCACTGCATGGACATATTTTCGGTGATTTATATGACGACACCGGTGATTCAATATCCGGGAAGAATCCAAGTTACTGTGAATTAACGGCATTATATTGGATCTGGAAAAACTCTCATGATCCATATATCGGTATTTGTCACTATCGAAGATATTTCTCGGGATATTGGGATGACAGGCGTATCCTGACAGAAAAAGATGCTCTTCGGATTCTGAAGAATTATGATGTGATTCTTCCGCAGACTGCGCACCTGTCAGAAAGTGTTCGTGAAGAATATATTCATAACTGTGGAAGAGAAAGAGATCTGGATATCGTTCGAAAAATTATAGCCGGGCAATGCCCATCATATCTTTCGCATTTTGACAGTTATATGTCCGGCCATACAACCACTTATAAGAACATGATGGTTTGCAGTAGAGAACGGTATGATGAATATTGCAGCTGGCTGTTTCCAATTCTATCGGAAATGGAAAAGTATGCTGACTTTACTGGTTATTCATCACTGGAGAAGAGAATGTACGGCCTGCTTGCGGAACGTCTGCTCAATGTTTACATTCGAAAGAATGGCTGGAGAGTGAAGCATTTGTTTATTCTGGAACCGGAAAGAAAGCTTTCTGCTGGAATGAAACTGATTTATCGCATTGCCAGAGTCACTTCATTTTATTTATAGATAAGGGTATGAATATTGTTTACGCAACAGATGATCGTTATGCCGGATATTGCGGGATATCGCTTACATCTCTTTTGGAGAACAATCAGGATGTAAGCGATATTTCTGTGTATATCTTGGCTTACAGGATATCCGATCAGAATTGTAATAAGTTAAAGGCATTGTGCGACAGGTATGGCGTCACATTGCTGCTGATTGACATAGAGAACTTTCAGGATAGGATCGGTTTTGACGTAAATACATCGGCATACAATCCAATCGTCCTGTCCAGACTCTTTTTAACTAGTTATCTTCCTGAAAATGTAGAACGGGTCCTTTATCTTGATTGCGACATTATTGTCACCGGCTCCTTGAGGGCGCTTTTTGAGGATAAAATAGGCGGATCAGATTTCACTAAGTATTCGGTTGCCATGTGCCCTGAGCTGTATATGCCGGATGATAAAAAGAGAAATATTGGCCTTGATAAAACGGACACATATTTCAATGCAGGTGTAATACTGGTCAATCTTTCCAGATGGAGAGCTTTAAATCTGGACCAAAGCTTTTTAGCCTATTATCGTGCGAAACAAGGAGACCTGCTCTATAATGATCAGGATATCATCAATCATTGCTGCAGAAAGGACGTTCTGACATTGCCACAGTGGTATAATACGTGTACAAATTTGCCGTATTTCCCGAAGTGGTATCTTAAAAGAACACAAAAAGCCTTTCATTACGAACCCGCGGAAATATTTGCAGATAGATTGAAAAAACCGGTTATCATTCATTTTCAGGGTGAAGAACGTCCATGGATACATGGAAACAGAAATTACTATCGGGCATATTATGATCAATATCGCCAAATGAGCGAATGGGAATCGATGCAGATGATCTACGGGCAGGAGAATAAGATGCGGTTGTATCATCTCCTGAACATGATAACAATACTGTTCCCTCATTTTCGGAAGCTGGTCACAGATTTTATCGGGATCCGGTGGTATCAGATTACAAGGAATAAAACATAGAAAAATAGTAAACAGAGAACTAACTGTAAAATCTGGAATAATGACGAATAGACAAAAGACATTCATTTATTATTTAATCCCTCAAATTGTGACCGGACTGATTATGTTAATCATTCTGCATACAGGTGATTATGTGCCATTTGGAGCGAATACCATGGCATCAATGGATGCGGATATCCAGTATCTCGATTTTTTTGCTTATTTTAAAGATGTCCTTTCCGGTCAGAACAACATTTCCTATACATTCAGTAAAACATTAGGCGGTACTAGTGTTGCGGTATTCAGCTATTATCTGTCCTCCCCATTCTCGCTTTTAGTTGTCTTCTTTGCCAAAAATCAGCTGGAGCTTTTCTTTAATTTTACTGTGGTTTTAAAGCTCATGATGTGTTCGCTCACCTTCTGCGTATTTGTTACAAAACGCTTTGAAGTAAGTATCGCTGACTGCTGGAAGAGGGCTGCTGCTGTTATACTCTCGGTCAGTTACGCTTTATGTCAATATACAATTGCGCAGAGCAGTAACATTAACTGGCTGGATGGAGTATATCTCCTTCCGGTTCTATTGCTCTTTATATATGAGATTGTCAATGGGAGTGCCTCCGCATGGAAGCTTGCCGTGGCAGTTGGCGTTTCTATCCTTTTCAATTGGTATACGGCAGGTATTAACTGCCTGTTTATGGTAATATGGTTTATTGTAGAATATGCACTGCTTCCATCAGATAAACGGAAGAAGATGCACTTTGAAACCTTTTTCAGTAGATTTATTAAATTTGGGATATCCGCTCTTTTTGGTGTAATGATCAGCGCAGTTCTGTTCCTGCCGACAATCACTGCATTAAAAAACGGAAATCGAGGCAGCATCGACTGGAGCTTAATTACGAATTCGTCCTTCAATGGAACACTGCTGAGCGTCATTCCTAAATATGTGTATGGTGGCACAAGTGAGCCGTATCCCAGCAGACTTGCAGTCTTTGCAGGTGGTATGGCAGTAATTGGTTTTATTTCAGTATTTCTTTCGAAAGCTTCCTCAAGAAAAACGAAGGTTACGCTCGGTGCGGCAGCTATAATCGGCCTGCTGATGGTTTACTGGAATCCGCTTTTTGTAGCTTTTTCATTATTGAAAAGTGCGACAAGCTATTGGTTCAGGTATTCTTATCTGAACGTGTTTATTCTGTTGTTTATTGCCGCTTACTATTTCCTTGCGGTGGTAGAACAGGATTGTCTGCAACCGCTCAAGAGTGCGGTGATATTTGCAGTAGTGCTGGTGACATTTGATTATCTGACAGGAACCAATAACTGGAATAACGTATATGCAACGGCAGCGATGTCACTTCTGATTGGTGCCTTTTTGTCATTGCTTTTCTTTCATCAAATGATAGGCAAGGCGAGACAAAACAAATGGGTAATTTTAACAATTGGGGGAGTGCTTTGCGTTGTATGTATGTTTGATCTGGCTATAAATACAGACCTGTTATTAAAAACTTATCGGGCATCCGATGCTGATTCAAATGATGCGTATTTTGAACAGGAAGAGAAACGGATCAGCGCACTCAAAGAGGAAGACAAGGCTCCATATAGAATTTCACAGACTAAAACACGTAATCAGAACTGGGATGGGAGTAATCTGACAGCGTATTATAACGAGGCGCTTGCATATAATTACTGGTCTGTCAGCGGATATACTTCTTCGCCGGATGACCGCCAGAGAAAGTTTCTTGAACACGTTGGTTATCCGATTAACGGTGAAAATATGAATATAACTAATACATCCATACTGGCAGCAGATGCATTGCTCGGGGTTAAATATGTGCTGTCAGATTATCCGATTAATGGACTCGTGAAACGTGAGAATCTGGGTACGGCAAACGGAAAAGATGTCTATGAGAATCCATATGTTTTACCGATGGCACTCATCATTCATGGAAAGCCGGACTTCCAAAACCTGAACACTGAAAATCCATTCCAGTTTCAAAATGATGTATACAGCAGACTCCTGGGAAGGAAGGTCGAGTTATATCGACCAGTTCCGTATGAAATTATTCAAAACGGAAATGATACAACGGAACCATTAGTTTTCAGAATTGAGATTCCTGATGGAAATTACGCGGTCTATGGGAATCTGCCTTGGAATTCTAATATAGCTGCGAAACTTAGCATTAACGGCAGTTTTCAGTCCATGTATGCGCAGTGGCTGTCTCCATCTGTTTTTTACATACCCTATAGTGATACTACAGCGGATATTGAGTTATCTACAGCACAGGCTTATGACATAAACTATGATAAAGTTCAGTTTTATGCCTTAGATCTATCACTTCTGGATAAAGTAACGAAAGAACTTAAGAGCAGTGTCCCGGAGTATACTAATATTCAAAACGGCGCGGCTGAAATAACAATTAATCAGGCGCAAGAGGGAGATGTGTTGTTCCTGTCCATTCCTAAAGACTATGGATGGGAGATCATCAATAACGGACAGGAGATCAGCTCCGATACATTGGACGGCTGCCTCGATCTAATTAAGCTCAACGAGGGATCAAACAATATTGTTATGAAATATCATGTTCCTCGTTTAAAGAGTGGTGCGGTTGTTACCGCCTGCGGTTTCTTTCTTACGATTTTGTTGATGTTATATGAGACAGGGAAGATTCATAGCATTCACTATAGACATCGGTAATCAGAAACGGATATGCACTTACTAAACGCACTGACCTTCGTCATCCTGGCATACAAAGAAAGTCCATACCTGCCGCAATGCATAGAATCGCTCCGGCGGCAGACCGTGCCTGTCCGGCTGGTCATTTCAACCTCGACCGGCAACAGGTTCATTGATGAGACAGCAGAGAGCTTTGGCATACCTGTCATCACACACGAGCTGCACGGCATTGCTAATGACTGGAACGCGGCGCTTTCCTGCGCGGAAACGAATCTTGTGACACTCGCGCATCAGGATGATGTCTATGATCCTACCTATGCGGAATCGATACTGGATGCGTTTGAGAAAGCCAGACAGGGCGGAGAGCGCCCGCAGATCCTGTTCACGGATTATTATGAGATCCGCGGAACGGAGAAGGTCTATGCGAATATGAATCTGAAAGTCAAACGAAGACTTCTGCGGCCGCTGCTTTCCGTGAAGAAACGGGGGAGAACGGCAGTAAAGCGGAGGTGTCTGTGTTTTGGCAACGCAATCTGCTGTCCGGCAGTGACTTATGTCATGGAAAACCTTCCGGTTCCTCTTTTTGAAGAAGGCATGGGCAGCAACATTGACTGGCAGGCATGGGAGAAAATCTCGAGAGAACAGGGGAGCTTTATCTATATTCCGCAGCCTTTCATGGGACACCGCATCCATGAGAATTCTACGACGACGGCGCTGATTGAGAACAATGAGCGCGGCAAAGAAGATTTTTCCATGCTGCACAGATTCTGGCCGTCATGGATTGCTTCTCTGATCGAGAAGTTTTATGCAAGGGCGGAGGACAGCAACCAGAGAGGATAGCAGGAAATGACGGTTCGTAAAATCCTGATCGTGATACCGGCTTACAATGAAGAAGATAATATTACGGCGGTCATCAATGAGCTGCAGGATGGATATCCAAACTATGATTACGTTATTGTGAATGACGGATCACTCGACCGGACTTCCAGAATCTGCAAGGAAAACGGCTTCAACCTGATCAGCCTGCCGATCAACTTAGGGCTTTCCGGCGCGTTTCAGACAGGTATGAAATTTGCGTACCGGAACGGATATGACGCCGCGCTGCAGTTTGACGCGGACGGCCAGCACGATCCGGCGTATATCGGCGCGATGATCGAGAGGATGGAGCAGACGGATGCGGATATCGTCATCGGCTCTCGTTTTGTCGAAGATAAAAAGAAGTTCGGCATGCGGGCTGCCGGAAATTCAATTATCAGCGCGTTTGTTTATCTTACAACACACAAAAAGATTCTGGATTCGACTTCCGGGATGCGGCTGTACAGCCGGCGGCTGATTGGCTTTTACGCCAAATATATGAACTTTGAACCGGAGCCGGACACGATTGCCTATTTAATCCGATGCGGGGCGAAGGTCGAAGAGATACAGGTGAATATGCGAAAACGGATGGCGGGCCACAGTTATTTCAACTTCAGCTCGATCTTCAAATACATGGTACGCGTCTGCTCGTCCATTCTGTTCATGCAGTGGTTCCGGGAGAAGGAGAAGCTGTAAAACGCATGGCACTTGCGGACAATTTTGCGGCGGCAGTTGCAGAGCGCCGGTTTCAGGGGAGAAAACATGCCGATTTCATTACGAGTTTTGCTGATTATCGCTTCCATCATAACAACCCTCTTTATCGCGTCCAGAATTCGTAAATCCAGATTGCGGCTGCTGGATGGGTTCGTCTGGTTTCTGATGTCACTGATCCTTCTGGTTATCAGTATCTTTCCGCATATTATCTACTGGCTTTGCCGGGTGATGGGAATAACATCGCCTGTAAATCTGGTCTATCTGGTTATGATTTTCCTGTTGTTTATGATATGCTTCTACAGCGCTGTCAGAATCTCTGCTCTGGAGGCAAGGCTTGCGGGGCTCGCGCAGGAAGTCGCGATTCGGGATGAGCGGTTCCTGCACTTGAAGACGGCGGATGACAAGAGGGAACGTGTGTCCGGGGAGAAGGCGCAATAGGGGTAAGTAAGGCAGAGAAAAACAGTCGGAAGCAGAGAGGATGACAACGCGGAGATGGGAGTTTTGCTGATTATTCCTATTGCCGGAGCCATGGCAATTCGATCGAAGAAAAGAATAGAAGAGTGTTTTGCACCTTCCATTTTTTTGATTATTGCGGTTTTATACTTTTCCGGGATTGTAACGACATTCTTTCCCGGACTTATGGTCTGTATCGCGGCTTCCGTGGCAGCAGCCATCTATATTATTGTTGAGACTTTTCGCGGCAGAGCAAATTGCAGGGAGTATATTATGACGCCCGGCTTTGCCGCGTTTTTACTGTATCTTGTTCTCGCTCTTATCGCCTGTCACGGATTTCACATCAGTAAATCGGATGAATTCGGTCATTGGGCGCTTGCCGTCAAAAATTACTACGCATATAACGACTTCTCGAATACAGGCTTGTCCACAGATATATTTGGTACATATCAGCCTGCTGCAACTCTATGGTGCTATTTCTGCACGAAGCTCTGGGTGACATATTCGGAAGGCGTTTCGATGCTGGGGCAGATCATTTTTATTGTAAGTCTGATTCTGCCTGTATTCGCCATTCTTGATCAAGGCCATAGAAGCAGAGCGAAAGAAGCTGCATTATTTGTTATTATTCCGTGCTGCGTATATATCTCGCCAATCTATAATGCATTCTCCATTCTGTATGTGGATTTCCTGCTGGGCTGCGCCGGCTTTTTCTGCGTATGGAACTTTTATCGTTACCATAAAGAAAGAGATACTTTCTATGCGGTGAACTTTTGTACCGGTCTGTTTATTCTGTCCTTGATTAAAGAATTCGGCATTGTTTTATCCGGATGTATTCTTGCCGGAATTTTCATTGAAGAGTGTATAACGCGGAAACGTTCCGGCAAAACATATCCGATATCGACTGCACTGCTTCCGAAAGCGATCTGTGCAGTAATTGCTGCTGTAGGAACATGGTACGGATATCTTGCAATGCCTGCGCAGACAGCGGCTGCGGAAAATTTGCAGAGTGAAGGGATATTCTGGGGAGAAGTCAGCACAGCGGCTGTTGGGAAAGCATTCGCAGCCGGTGCGCCAGCACTTGCTCCGGTGGTCGGTGATACTGTAAATCATACGTCCGGACTCTTTGGCAAGATGCTGGAGGGACTTTCCGATCCGGAACTGGTAAGAGAGACCGTCTGGGGATTTATAAGGGCGATGAACGATGCTGAGAAGAGCGGCGGAATCGGACATCTACTGCCAATATCGACCTGGGGTTTTGTTGTTATCATTATATTCTATCTTCTTTACCGGGTTAAAATCCGAAGCGATCATGATATTGAAGAAATGTTTGATACGGATCTGTTGGCAGGAACCCTGATAACGGCAGTATTGTATTATTGCGCAATGCTCGCGGCATATCTGACCATGTTCAATCCGGATGAGGTATTGCAGCTGCTTTCCTTTGAACGCTATATCTGGCCGGCTACCTTCGCGTTGTTCGGAACAGCGTTTTTCATCATGCTGGATGAAAGAAAAGATGAAAAGAAAGACCGGATGATCTGGCTGATCGGAACAGCGGTTATTGTTCTTTCCATAAAGCCGGGGGCGGTCGTTGATACATTTACAGCGCATCAAACTGAGGTTAATTTCTGGGGAGTTGAGCATTCTGATGTTAAATTGCAGCCCGGAGACAAGGTACTATATCTGAGTATGGCAGATGAAGATGGTGATCGCCGCAGGCAGTTTTATTATTCTGTGTTTCCGGCAACGTCGAATCTCAATGATGAGAATCCTGAAACAAACAGCATGGATGCTTCCATAAGAAAAGAATTATCCGATGACCTGAGTAACAAGATTACTGAGGAAGGATATGGCTATGTATATCTGGATACAGTAAACACAGCTTTCGTTAATATATATGGAAACTTGTTTGCGGGAAGGGATATTCAGGATGGTACATTTTACCGCGTGGACCTCGGAAATGAAGGTGTAAGACTGGAGCTGATCGGTGAATAAAGTGATTGATAGCATTGAGCATAGAATAAGAAGAAATTTAGGTTTTCAAAAAGAAGATCTGAAAGAATACGTGCTGCTATGTATTGCATATTTTATTGCATATATTTCTATTATTCGTGCTGATTACAATTATGCTGACGATATAGGAAGAAAATTCAGCGGATACCATGGATGGAATGACTGGAGCCGCTGGTCAACGATGATTCTTTCGAATTTCATACATGCAGACTGGTATCTGTCAGATATTTCGCCGCTTCCGCAGCTGTTATCCTGTTTCCTTATGGCCTCCGTTTCTTTTATGCTGATTCGACTGCTCTCCGGTAGAACAAAAGCTACGATCTCTACAGGAATCGCGTCTCTGCTTTGCGGAATATGCCCATATTTCCTCGGATGCATATCTTACAAATATGATTCAGTTTATATGGCACTTGCCGTATGGATCAGTGTTTTTCCTGTACTGTATAGAAAGAAGCGCAGTTGGAAGTACATATTGCTGGTTATTGCATGTACATTAATTATGTGTACGACATATCAACCTGCTGCAGGAATTTTTCCTATGATTGTTGCTCTTACGCTTTTACAGGAATTGATCAAGGGTGAAGATAGAAGGAGTATTTTAAAAGAGATAGTCACATCGGTTCTGGGGTTTATTCTCGGAATGGTGATATTCAAGGCATTTCTGCTGAAACCCGGAGACACAGCCGTTTATTCTTCAGATCAGTTTGTCAATGGGGTTCGGGAAAACTACAGACAATATTTGAAGCTTATCTCAGGTGATTTTCGGAAGGTATGGTTGCTCTTGATTTTCCTTATCATTTTGGCTTTTTTATGGAGGGAAACACGATACGCTTCAGAAAACGGTTATCCTGCCTGGAAGGCATTGTTGTTTGCTGTGATTATCATGACTTTTTGTTTACTTGTCATGTTCGGAGTAAATCCGATATTGGTCCGTTTTGCTGATGACACCAGATGCATGCTGGGGGTAGGTATATTTATAGCAGCTATCGCAATTGTGGCAGCAAGCGGGAATAAGACCATAATTCAAAAATTGCTGCCGATATTGTTATTCTGGTGCTGGTTCACCTTTTCATTCACATACGGCAATGCGATGGCAGAGCAGAAAAGGTACAATGAGTTTCGTATGCAAGTGGTGATTGACGATCTCAAGGATCTTGATGCAATTAAAAATGCAGAAAAGAACAACGAAAAGGTTCAGGTCATGTTTATTGGCAATGCAGGATTCTCACCTGTACTGCGGAATATGCAAAAACGAGGCAATGTTTTAGCAAGGTTGCTGCGTGATGCTACACTTGGAGAAAAAGGGAGCTGGCAAGACAGATATCTTTTCAGCTACTATGATCTTCCGGATTGTATTGCAGTTACGAGCAATGCAAAGTGGGCGACGATGCCGGTTGTGAAAGATAACGTGTATCAAACAATTTTTTCGGATAATGTGCATATCATTATTAATGTACATTCGGGAAATAAATGACATTGGGCGAGGTCAGATATGGGAGCTTCTACAGAACGCAATTACGGCTTGGATTTATTAAGGATCATTGCCATATATTTTGTTGTCCTGACACATTGCGCAACAAAGAGTCAGTTCGCATTTCCCGATGTCTTTTCCTTCAATCGACTGGCAGCTCAGCTTTGTATGGTAGGGGGATTTGCAGATGGCCTTTTCTTTATGCTATCCAGTTATTTCTAATACAATACCATACAGATTTGAGACACATCGCAAGGAAAACAGGCAGGATTATTGCAAAGTCATTTGTATACAGCACGGTTTTACTATTCATATTTCAATGGCCGAATATAAGACTGCACCAGATCTATGATACTGTGTTTTCGGTCATTGATGGGAAGTACTGCTTCATCACAGTTTACATTGTGATTTAATTGTTTCATCCATATATTACTGTTTGTTTGAATAACCTGTGCGAATATCAGTGTAAACAGATGTTGATGCTGCAATTATCCTCTGGATCATTGTCCACGGAATTTTCCAATTTGATGTGGGGTCGGAACTTCGATGATTTCATACGGACTGATGATGTATTCGATTGGAGTGTATCTGTGCATTCATCCGGTGGAAATTCATCACAGGAAATTGCTGATCGACATGTTTATTACAACATTTATATTGAGAACATGCTTTTATTATTTGTCAGACAAAGAAATATTATTACCGTGAATCAGCCAGATACTAGATAGTCAGTTAGAATCTGTTCAAAGCATAACATTTTGTTACCGACTATTCTGGTCGAAACAGCTATGGTATATATTTCCTGCAGTTTGTTTGACTGGATTTTTGACAAATGTATTTTGAATAAATTTTAGGTTGAATATTAGTCTGATTTGCTCAACAGATAACAGTTATGAAATGCATTGTAATGATAAGAAAAGTTGTGTTTGGGATCATATGGTGGTGTATGGCATTAAATTTGGGATATCTTTTTATTGCCAGTATATTTAGCACGAGTTGCCTCGGATCAGTGGAAAACATGTTTGCAGCTGATGCCGGAACACTATTAGTTAATTCGGAGCATACATTTTATATCCGTGATCACTGGTGGGGGCATCTGATTGTATTCGTAGTTTTCACTGCAATTGTCTCTCTCTATCATAAAGCATTTGGTATTACGGGCAGAGAGAAAAAACATAACCGTGACACAAAGCAATCAGCTTTAGTCTTGTCAATAGCATTTGTGTTGATGCTATTAATCATTACCTTGTGCGATTTTTATCCCAAAACAGATCAAAAACATATCATGGAACTAGCGGGGGAGTTTCTGCATCACAATTATTCGTCACTGAATGCAGGAGAATATTTAGACAAATTTCCGCAGCAGTATGGAATACTGTTCTTCTATATGGCTTTGTCAAGAATTTTTGGGTGCAACAATTATATTGCTTTTGAGATCGTTAATGCTGTCTTAATCGCACTTACGTACTGGGTATTTTCTGGAACGGCGAGTAAATTAATTCCCGATCTCCCTGCTATTAATACTGCAATATGGTCAATTATCTTTATTCCGTACTTATTTTATTCCTTATTAATTTACGGGACTGTGGTAGGACTTTTTTTATCGTGTTGTTCCATCGCTTTAATTTGCCGATATGTTGAGAATAATCACTTAGTCTTTTTAATTGCTTCGGCTTTATTTATAGCTATTGCTGTAGTTTTAAAGTCTAATTATTCCATTTTCTTTATTGCAGAGGCAATTTATTTATTATTTCTCCCGCGTTCCAGCAAAAAAATTGTACATGGAATTTCGTGGTGTGCATGCACGATCTTAGTTTTAGTAAGTATTACAGCAGGGATACATCAATACATCAAAGTTGTTAATGATGGTATTTTACCGTCCGGTGTACCCAAAGTTGCATGGATTGCAATGGGCCTTCAGGACGGAAAGAACGCACCCGGATGGTATAATGGTTTCAATACTGCAGTATATGAAAATTCTAATTATGATACAGGTGTTGCCGAGGAAGCATCCCGAAAAAGTATTCAGAAATCGTTACGAAATTTCTCCATAAATAAAACTGACTTTATCACCTTTATGGCAAAAAAGATTCAGTCCCAATGGAACAATCCGACATTTCAAGTATTATGGGAACTTGAGGGAGAAGCCGGACATATGGATTGGCTTGTTACCGGAAGAGGACGTTTCTTTTTTACAGAATACTGTAATTTCATCCTATCCTTTGTATACGGTTTTGCTCTATATTATTGGCTTACAGAAACAAAGACTAAAAACTGGAGCGAAATACTCTGCCCTTTATTTTTTTTAGGTGGTTTCACGTTTCATTTGTTTTGGGAAGCACAATGCCTATATGCCATGCCATATATGATTATGCTTCTTCCTATGAGTGGGAAGGGGATACAACGGTATAGCCAAAAACTGACACAACGGAGAAACTATTTACATATGGGAACAATTTGTGTGACAGTTGCTATGGTGGTTTTGATATCCTACACAAAACCTTTTCAAAAAATATTTGCACGTAATGACGATGATCACCTGTTCAATACATATTCGCAGAACATTGTTAATTCAGATAAAATGTGTTTTCCTCAGTCTGTTAGGAATTCCAAGTAATATCAGGGATATGATTCATGAATAATTTTAAAGACAGGGTAAAGCAGAGTATTGCTCATCAATACTATCAACGCTATATGAGTACTGTACAACATAATGGCCCCATGATTCGTGTTCAGTCTGTAGACGAAACAATTATGATGTTGCAGAATACAGACCATAGTCTGGTCCGTTTTGGCGACGGTGAACTTACGTTTATTAGAGGAAGAAATCTGCAGTTGCAGAACAGCAACCGGGAACTTCAGAAACGGCTGGCGGATATACTCGGGTACACGCATGATGGTCTTGTGGTATCTGTTCAGGATATTTTTAATGGGCTTGATTTTTATGTACCTGCTTCAAAACGATTTTGGGAAGATCATTTTCTCTTCTATCACAAATATTATAATAAGCTATGCAGCCATGACCGAACCTATGCCAATACTCTTTTCTCTCGTTGTTATATAACGAGAGAAGACAAGAATGTATGTGATGGGTGGTTTCAAGAGATAAAAATGATCTGGAAGGGAAAGAAAGTTGTAGTAGTAGAAGGAACACGTACTCATAATGGAGTTGATAATGATTTACTGTCTTTATGCAGCAGTGTTGAGCGCATTCTGATTCCGCCTGCTAACGCATTTAATGCTTATGATCGAATACTTGCTGCCAGTTGCGAATTTCCTTCAGATAGGCTGTTTTTAATATCTGCAGGAGCATGTGCAAAACCTTTAACTGAGGATTTGTTCTTAAAAGGTTATCGTGTCATCGATATTGGCAATCTGGATATGGAGTATTCATGGTTTTTAATGAATGCCAAAGAAAAGATTGCGATTCCTAAACACAGTATTGTTGGCATAGAAGCAAACAGGAAAGCCGGCTACTTACAGTATTTGGATGAGATACGGCAGGAAATTTAGTAAGCTCCGAATTGTTTTTAAAAGAACATCAATGAAAGAAACATGGCTGAGGAGATCAATACATGTACGAAAAGATGAAATACATTTTATCATTGAAAGAAAAGATCACGATGGTGTTCCTCTTCTTTGCCGTATTCATTGGCAGTATTTTTGAATTGATGGGAGTCACGATTTTTATGCCCTTCATTCAGGTACTGATGACACCGGAGCAGATTTATACTAACAAGTGGCTGCATTATTTTTACACGTTATTTAACTTTAAAAGCACAACGCAGTACCTGACCGCAATCGCCGGACTGATTATCGTCATTTACGTGGTCAAGAATGTGTATCTGATGTGGGAGAAGAACGCAATCTATAAATTCAGCTACAGACTGCAGAAACGAATCTCGGTCAAACTGCTGAAAGCGTATATGTCCGAGCCGTACACCTTCCATCTCAACCACAACATAGCCGTACTGCAGAGAAGTCTGCAGGAAGATACGGATATGTTTGCCAAGGGCATCATCCATTTCATGGAACTGCTGATAGAAATTATTGTGTGTGTAGTCCTTGGAATTTATCTGTTTGTTGTCAGTAAGTCCATTACAGTAATTGTGCTGGCGGTGCTGATTCTTACAGTACTTATCAGCACAAAGGTTTCGAAGCATGTCGTACTCGATCTCGGCAAGAAGGCGCAGCTCTATAAGGGAAAACTCTATCAGTGGATGAATCAGGCTCTGAGCGGAATCAAGGAAATCAAGGTTCTGAACAGAGAGAACTATTTCACCACGATATACGAAGACAATTTTGATAAATATACCTATGGCCTGCGTCTCACAAGACTGGTCGCCACACTTCCCAGATATATGGTGGAAGCAGGCTGCATGACCGGCCTTCTGCTTGCCGTCATATTGAAGCTGAACTACGGTCAGAAGGAACTGATGGATTTTATCCCGCAGCTGAGTGTATTCGCGGTAGCAGCGTTCCGCATGATGCCTTCTGTCGGAAAGATCAACGAGCATTATACGGACATTGTGTACAGTCTGCCGTCTCTTGACCTGATCTATCATGATCTCAAGGATGTCGACGGCCTGCGCGAGAAGGAAACAAAGAAGAACGCGGGCTGGGAATTCAAAAATCTGGTTGAGATTAAGAATGTAAGCTACCATTACCCGAATGTGACGGAAGACGTTATTCAAAATGTCTCTTTTAGGATTCCCTGCGGCAAAACAGTTGCCTTCACAGGTAAAACCGGCGCCGGTAAAACTACAATGGTCGATATTATATTGGGACTTCTGACACCGCAGATCGGCCACATTTACGCTGACGGAATGGACATCTTCAAAAATCTCAGGACGTGGCAGAGTGAAATCGGTTATATCCCGCAGGTGATCTACCTGTCGGACGATACAATCCGCCATAATATCGCATTCGGTATTCCGGAAGAAGAAATTGAAGACGAAAAGGTCATCGAAGCAGCGAAGAAGGCGCAGATTGCGGATTTTATCGATGATCTTGTAGACGGATACGATACATATGTCGGAGACAGGGGAGTACGCCTGTCCGGCGGTCAGAGGCAGAGAATCGGTATCGCGAGAGCTTTGTATAACGATCCGGAAATCATGGTTCTGGATGAAGCGACCTCCGCACTCGATTCGGATACCGAACGGGCGGTCATGGAATCGGTAGACAGTCTGCACAACGAAAAGACAATCATTATTATCGCGCATCGCCTGAAGACAATCCGGAACGCGGATATTTTCTATCAGGTTGGTGACGGCAAGGTCACGGAAGTCAGCAAAGAAGAAGTATTTAAAAACGAATAAGCTCTGCAGCTGGAAAACCGGGCTGTGCGGGAAGATAACAGAGGAATGAATTCATGCGTATAATGTATGTTCTGCACCGATACCATACCAATCAGATCGCGATCATGAAGGGATGGAAGGAGCACGGGGATGAGCTGAAGCTCCTGACGTGGTATACGGGGAAAGTGGAGGACCATTCCGCAGTAGTTCCCGAAACATTGGGATATTCCAGACTGTTTAATGTGTTCTATAAGTTTTATATGTTTCTTCCACACAGAAATCCGTTCGCGAAGGATATCAACCTGCATTACGGTTTCCCGCCTTTTGGGAAATTCGAGAAGGAAGTGAAAGAATTCAGGCCGGATCTGGTCATTCTCCGCGAGCGTTCCATCTATACGATGGCATGTTATAAGGTTTGCAGAAAGTACGGAATCCCGGCTTTCCTGTACAACCTCAGTCCTGTATGGGCAGAACCGTCTTATTTCAAACATGATTTTATGCACCGCTTCGTCAGAAGCCGTTGCCCGGAGTACAGAATTACTCCGACGAGGCAGATCGGGATTGACATGACAGGAAAAGTCAGGGACCCGCACAGCTATTGGGCACCGTTTCTGGTCGAACCGATGTGCTCTCCGGAGGAGAAAAAATATTTTTACGATGACCGGATCAATATTTTCGAGATCGGTAAGTATCAGGAGCGGAAAAACCATTTCATGATGGTCCGGGTTTTTGCAAGACTCCGGCAACTGTATCCGAAGATTCATCTGACAATCGCAGGAGAATGCTCCGACTCTTTTCATGAAGAGTATTACAACAGACTATGCGCGTTTTTGAAAGAAAATCATCTCGAAGACGCGGTTACGCTGTACAGGAATCTGTCCAAACAGGAAGTAAACGACATCTACAGAAGATCGGATATCTATGTGCTCGCGAGTACCGGCGAGCCCGCTTCGATCTCGGTAATCGAGTCGATGTCTTTTTGTGTTCCTTCACTCAGCGGTACGGACAACGGAACGGCCGACTATATCCAGCCCGGGATCACTGGAGAAGTGTTCAGGGATTGTGACGAGGACGACCTGTATAAGAAATTATCCGGCATGCTCGCGAATCCGGACCGGATTCCGGAAATGGGTGCGGCCGGGTATCAGAGCGTGCTGCGCCAGTTCCAGTTTGCCAATTATTACAGCGTGATCCGCGAAATGATGGAGGATCAGAAAAAAGGTATCTGAAGTAAATGAGCTTATCTTATCAATGCCGGTTTTGCCTATGCAAATTTCTGATGACAAAGACATGAATAGCTTAAAGATGCGACGCGTCCTGTGGTTCACACACCATCTTCGTGGAGGCGGCGCGGAAAAGGCGGTTGTTGCCCTTTCCGAATATTTCAACGCGCATCCGCAGCTCGGATACGAGTCTTATATCTGCGTTGTCTATGATGACCCGGAGCTTCACGCGAAGCTGCAAAATGTACTTGTACTGCAGCATCGTTCAAAGCCCGGAGATTCCAAAGTCCGAAAAGCACGCTGCGTTCTCCGGCAGATGAAAGAACTGCGGAAGCTGAAAGAGCAATGGGAAATTGATGTCTGTGTAAGCTTTCTTCCCGGTGCGGATATTCTCAATGTACATTCCGGGAAGAGGTCGGCAGCCGTCGTGTCCGTTCGCAACGTTGAGTCCAGATTTACGCACAGCATATGGAAGAAGATGTATGTGCAAAACAGCTACTGCCGCTGCAGCAGAATCGTGACAGTTTCGGAGCTGGCGCATCACGATGTTGTGGATTTCTTTCACGCGGAGCCTTCCAAGGTTACTACAATTTACAACATGCTGCCGGATAAGTCTGCGACGAAGCCTGTGGTACATCCGGCCGTTACTGCCGAAACGGCCGATAGCGCAGACGGTACTGCGGATCGCACGCGGGGAACGTCTGCAACCTGGCGGGAATTTATCTTGTTCATCAAAGGGAAGAAAACATTTCTGAATGTAGCACGCCTCTCACCCGAAAAAGGGCAGGAGTATCTTCTCCGGGCTTTTTCAAAAGTTCACGAGGTAATGCCGGATACCTGCCTTGTCATTGCAGGCAGTGGACCGATGCAGCAGGATCTTACGGCGCTTGCGTCGGATCTTGGTATCTGGCAGTCGGTGCTCTTTACCGGAAATGTCCCGGACCCGGAGAACTATATGGCGAAGGCGGATGTCTTTGTTTTGTCATCGATGATTGAAGGCATGCCAAATGCCGTACTGGAGGCTATGCAGGCAGGACTTCCCGTTATTGCGACAGAATGTGGCGCAAGGGAAATTCTGGCGCCGGACACGGATCCTTTGATGATGACGAAAACCGAAGATGACGCCCGTTACGGGATTCTGGTACCGGCAGGGGATGTGCCGGCCCTTTCCGGGGCGATGCTACACCTGATGCAGGATCATGAGCTTCGCAGGATCTATTCGGAAAAGGGAAGGGAAAGGACTCGTGATTTCGCGCCGGAAGAAATCGCCGCGAAATGGAAGAGCGTGCTGGATTCGAGTCTTACAGCAGCGCTGACGGCGGATTAACCGCTAACGGAAATTGAGGATATTGCAGTGCAGAATAAAAAATTGTATCCGGTAACAGTGCAGGAGCTGCTGTTTTATGCTTATTTCACAATCATGCTGGCGATCAAGGGATTCGGACTGACTGCAGGGCCGGTCTATCAGGCAGGTTTTCTTGCAGCCTCGGTCCTCGCAGTGCTGAAAATTCTTCTGAGTACTTACACGAAGAAGGAGGCAGGTCTGGTATTCGGGCTGCTGGCGCTTGCGGGAGTTTCCTTTCTGCAGACCGGTGACTATTCGGTCATCATATACAGTCTTCTGATGCTTTCGCTCAAAGGAATCCGGCAGGAGCGCGTGATGAAGCTTGCCGCAACTGTCTGGACGCCGGTTTTTCTGTTTCAGATTCTGACACAGCTTCTGAATCTGCGGACAAGAGATTTTGTTGTCCACAGCAAGTACCATCTCGGATACGCTGTCCGGTGGGCACTTGGCTATACGCATCCGAATGTACTGCAGATCACGTATGTGGTTACGCTTTCCTATCTGCTCTATTGTCTGCATGGGGAGAGATTAAAAGCAGAAAAATTTCTGCTTCTGATGCTTGCAAGTGCTTTTGGCGCTGCTTATTTTTTCCTGTATTCGCTCAGTCTTACCGGAATGATCGGGTATCTGGCTTTTGCGCTGGCGCTTTTGTATTTTGAATGGAAACGCAGGCAAAACAGACGGATCACAAAAACAGAATCCTTCCTTCTGCAATGCCTGCTTCCGATCGAGATTTTCGGCGCGGTTGTTCTGCCGCTGATCCTGCAGGGAAAGGCATTTGATCTGCTGAACAGGGCGATGACAACAAGACCGATGCTGACGAGGGAATTCTTAACGGTATATGGCGTTCGTCTTTTGGGCAGCAGGAAACCGGCGGGCGCGTCTTTTACCATGACGCTGGACAGCTCCTATGCCGAACTTTTATTCTATGGCGGAATCCTGATTTTTGCGCTGATGATGGCGGGGTATCTGTATCTGATAAGCAGAAGTCTGAAGGAGACGCCTTCATGGCGCCACAGCGTGAAAATGGCGGTGATTTTCTTCTGCCTTGCAGCAGCGATTTCCGAGCCTTTCGCTTTCAATACTTCCTTTAAAAATGTGTCCCTGATTTTCCTTGGCTGTGAACTGCTTCGAAAGAAAGAAGGAGAAAACTTCTGCCTGATCGGAGGCCTTTCCGCAAAGACCGGAAATTATCAGCTCCATTTATGGAATCCCTGCGCGGCAGCGGCAAAGCTGCTGGCGGTATTCATAAGTGGCCGGCGGACGCAGGGGAGAAAGGCGGCGGCCGCAGCGGTACTTGCAATGGCGGCAGCGGCGATTCTGTATGGAGATCTTGCGGTGCGTCAGGATGCGTATTACTGCAGAAGACGCAGCACCGATGTTCCGGACGGGGAAATGCAGGAGTTATACCTCTCGAAAGAGGAAATACAGAAACTGGAGGAAACACCGGGCATTCGTGTACTCAATTATCTGGATGAGAAGGATCCGATGTTCTGCTTCACAGGTAAAATTACGGAATATGACTACCTGCGGGGGGCAGTCAGCGCGGTTTTGTGGTCCGGAGCTGCCGCAGGAATGCTTGCGGCAGGTGCAGCCGGCAGCTGCGCAAAAGGAACCGGGCGGAGAGGTTCAGTGAAATGCGTCAGACAGTTGTGAAAAATATTGTATCGGATCATAATTCCAATCTGATTACCATTCTGACGCCGGCGTATAACCGCTGCGCGGAATTGGAAAACCTGTATCATTCTCTTTGCAGGCAGACACAGCAATGTTTTGACTGGCTGATTGTGGATGACGGCAGCAGAGATCAGACCCGGGAAACGGTGCAGTCGTGGATAAGGGAAGCTCCCTTTCCAATCCGCTATCTATACAAAGAAAACGGCGGAAAGCATACGGCGCTGAACCTAGGAATTACCCAAATCACTGCACCGCTTACATTCATCGTGGACAGCGATGACATGCTCTCTAAGGACGCAGTGGAGACAATTCACGCGTATTATGAAAAGTATCAGCCGCTTCCGGGGCCGCAGAGCATCGGAGGCTTGTGTTTCCTGCGAGCCGACAGCCGAGGTGTCATCAATGCCGGCAAGTTTCCGGAAGATGAAACGGTCGCAGATTACTGTGCGTCAAGGATTAATGCCGGGATCGGCGGAGACAGGGCGGAAGTATTTCTGACAGATGTACTGCGGAAATATCCGTTTCCGGTATTTAAGGGAGAAAAATACATGCCGGAAGACGCGGTCTGGATGCGGATGTCATCGGACTACAAACTGGTTAATATTAATCATGCGATTTATATTTGTGATTATCTGGAGGGCGGGCTTACAAAAACCGGCAGAAAGATGAAGGTTTATTCGCCGTACAGTATGATGTACCGCTCGTCCGTTTATCTGAATGATCCGCGGGTAAATACAAAAACGAGGTGCAAAATGATGCTGCTGTACCGGATATACAGTCATTTCGCCGGTGAGAAGGACAGAGAGTCCGGGGCGTCCGAAGAGGAGATTTTAAAGCGCCGCGGCAGAGTCGGGATACGGAAGACGGCTTTGTATTCGGTGATGGGATTGCCAGCTTTCGTTTTGTATCAGCGGTGGAAGAGAGTTTATAAAGAATAACATCGATACGCTTTCAGACATAAACTGCTGCCAGGGGAAGGATAAACAAACCAGACATGAAAAAAACAGAGAAAAGAAATGGTGTCACGGCACTGGATAGAGCCGTATTTCATCTTGTCGAAAAATATGCCTTCGAGGTCTGTCTGATCGTGATTCTTGGAATTTCTTTGTATGCCCGGATTGTCATGATCCCGAACTGTGTTCTGTCGTCTGATTATAATAACTTTATCGTCCCCTGGGTAAATAAATATCGGGAACTCGGAATAGTAAACGGACTCGCAGCGAAAGTCGGCGACTATTATGTCCCTTACAATGTGCTGCTTGCCATTATCGCGCAGCTGCCTTTTGAGCCGTATCTGCCGATTTCGGTAGTTCATGTGACGGCTGAGTATCTCGGCGCTTATTTTCTGTTCAAGACAATCACACTGGTACTAGATGAAAAGCAGGGAAAGACAGTATCTGCCACAGCCCACAGGAGAAGCCGCAAAATGGCTGCGCTCATTGCTGCCTGCACATTGTTCCTGCCATCCGTGCTGCTGAATGCCTCTCTCTGGAAACAGTGCGACAGTCTGTATACATGCACGATCATCATCAGTTTGTATCTTGTGCTGTCAGGACGTTATTCAGCCGGCTTTACGATCTATGCATTTGGACTTTGCCTGAAGCTGCAGGCTGCCTTTTTTCTGCCGTTTCTTGTCATCCTTTATCTTGCAAAGAAAGACTTTTCTATCTTCGAGTTCTTCAAGCTTCCGCTTATGTATATACTGACGGGGCTTCCTGCAGTGATTTGCGGCCGCCGTTTTCAGGATGTCTATAAGACATATCTGAGAGCAACCGGCGAGTATGACGGCATGGCAATAAAAAGCGCGAATTTCTATCAGCTGGGCCTTGGAGACTATCCGGGGCTTCATCGGACGGCGACGGCAGCCTGCATTGCAATTTTCGGATTCGCAGCGTTATATATTATTTACAAGGCTGCCAGTATGAATCTGGAAAAATGGCTGTATCTGGCTTCATGGGTGATTTGGACAGCATATATGTTTTTACCTGCCATGCATGAAAGATATGATTATGCGGCAATTATTCTAATCAGTGTTTGTACATGGATGCGCCGAAAACAGATTTATGTCAGTCTCGTTCTGATTATTTCTTCGGTTGTCACATACAGCAACGCAATGCTGGGAGGATCGAACATACCGATGGCGTTCATGGCGCTCCTTTGCGTAGCAGCGTATGCGGCCTACACTATACAAGGTGTCAGGGAATTATCGGGGCAGCAGTATGATTGAAATGTACCAGTTTTGCGGCAGTTGCGCCGGAAGGAAAACGATATGAAAATTCTGATCGTTAATAAATTTCTCTACCCGAACGGGGGATCCGAGACATACATTTTCGGGATTGGTGAACAGCTTCGGAAGATGGGGCATGAAGTACAGTATTTCGGCATGGAGCATGCAGGACGGATCGTCGGCAACCATGCGGAGAGTTATACAGATCCGGTCGATTTCCATGAGCGGAGCCTGCGCGCGATTTCTTATCCGTTCAAAATCATTTATTCCAAAGAAGCGCGGCAGAAAATCCGCGTTGTGCTGGAAGATTTTCATCCGGATGTCGTCCATCTGAATAATATAAATTTTCAAATTACGCCTTCGGTCATTGATGAAATAAAGGAATTTGATCCTTCGATCCGGATTGTCTATACCGCGCATGACATGCAGTGGGTATGTCCGAATCACATGATGCGGGTCCCGGCTACCGGAGAATTGTGCAGGAAGTGTCTGGGCGGGGATTTCCGTTTCTGTACGCAGCAGCGGTGCGTTCATAACTCGAGGCTGCGGAGTCTCATCGGTCAGAAAGAAGCGGAATATTACAGAAAACGCCATACTTACCGTCAGGTGGATACAATCATTTGTCCGAGTGACTTTATCCGCCGGCTCCTGGAGACAAATCCGGATTTGAATGTAAGATGTGTTACTTTACATAATTTCGCAGATCTGAATCCGGACTGCATTACCGGCAATAAACTGCCGGAGCCGCTGCGAGGTATCGGACCGTATGTTCTTTATTATGGAAGATATGATCAGGAAAAAGGCGTGGACCTTGTACTGGAGGCGGCGAAGATGCTGCCGGATATTCCGTTTGTTCTGGCCGGAAAAGGAGAACTGCAGGAACAGGTGGAGGCCGCTGCCGGCTCCGGCAAGGATCATCAGTTGATAAATCTTGGCTTTCTTGGCGGAGAACCGCTGTATTCCGTGATCCGTCATGCGGCTTTTACGGTTTTTCCTTCGACCTGGTACGAGAATTATCCGTATTCGGTTCTGGAGCCGATACTTCTGGGAGTCCCTGTGATTGGCAGCAGAATCGGCGGTGTTCCGGAGATTATTAAAGAGGGTGTTACCGGAGATTTGTTTGAGGCAGGGAATTGCCGGGAGCTGGCGGAGAAGATCAATGCTCTGTGGGAAGATAGAGATCGGCAGGAGCAATATCGCGGGAACTGTCGTAACGAGCATTTTTCCACGCCCGAGGAGTATTGCGGGGAGCTTATAAAAATTTATCAACATTGAAAGAAAGATATGATGGAACTGCTGAAGACAGCAGGAAGGTATGTGTGAGATGCAGGGCAGCCTGCCGTCTCACTGGATTTTATAAAATTATTTTAAATTTTTGAAACACGTTGTATAATGACGCTGTATGTGATAGGTGATTTAATAAAATATTTATAAAAATCATCTTTCAGCCGCAGCCTCGCGCCGATCCAAACTGTAGGGGCAGCGCTGCCGCTGACACATGAAATTTATGAAGGGGGAACAACATTATGTTCTTACGTGCGAAGCATTTAAGCAGCATCGATGCAGGCCACTACAAGAATACGGCAAGTCACGCGACAGAAGTAATGCCGGTTCCGGACGTGGTGAAGATTTCCATGTCCCAGAATATCGGCGCACCTTGCAAACCTCTTGTTGCCAAGGGCGATACCGTAAAGGTAGGGCAGAAGATCGGTGACACAGATGCTTTCTTACATGTTCCGGTGCACTCCAGCGTGTCCGGTACGGTAACAGGCATCGAGACGATGACCAATGCGATGGGCGGCCAGGATACGTTTGTTGTTATTGAAACGGATAAGCTTCAGACAATGGATGAGAATATCAAGGCGCCGGTCGTAACGGATCACAAGAGCTTTGTAGCTGCAATCAAGGAGAGCGGCCTTGTCGGCATGGGCGGCGCTACCTTCCCTGCATGGCTCAAGTATGATCCCAAGAACCTTGAGGATATCAAGTACATTATTGTCAACGGCGCGGAGTGCGAGCCTTATCTTACATCCGACCACAGGACAATGCTTGAAGATGCGCAGAATGTCCTTGACGGTGCGCAGGCACTCGTCAAGTATCTGGGCGCGGAAAAGGCGTATATCGCGATCGAGAGCAACAAGCAGGACGCAATTGACGGCTTCAATCGCATGATTGCGGAGCAGAAGCTCTCCAATATCGAGACATTCCCGCTGCAGGCGAGATATCCGAAGGGCGCGGAGCGTGTGCTGATTTATGAAGTGACCGGACAGACGTGTGACGCGGGCGTACTGCCGGCGTCTCTCGGCGTTATTGTTGCCAACGTTTCCTCTACCGCATTCATCGGACAGTATCTGAAGGACGGTGTTCCGCTGATTCAGAGAAGAGTAACGGTTGACGGCGATGCGGTCGCAAACCCGAAGAATGTAATGGCTCCGTTCGGCACGATGATCGCGGATCTGATCGCTTTCTGCGGCGGTTACAAGGCAGAACCCAGAAAGATTCTGCTCGGCGGCCCTATGATGGGACGCGCGGTCTATACAGATGCGCAGCCGACGACGAAGGCAAATAACGGTATCCTCGCATTCACCGCGGCGAAAGCGGTGCTTCCCGAAGAAACAGCCTGCATCAGCTGCGGCAGATGCCATGACGCCTGCCCGTTCGGCCTGCTTCCCGTCAAGTATGCGGACGCGTATGAGAGGAAAGACGTTCAGATGCTCCGCGAGCTGAAGGTCATGCAGTGCATGGAGTGCGGCAGCTGCTCGTTCGTATGCCCTGCCCACAGACCGCTCGTTTTCATGAACAAGCTCGGCAAGGCGATGGTTAAGGAAGCGGATAAGAAGGAGGCTGCTAAGAATGGCTGACAATAGATTCAAAACAGGACTTCTTGTAACGAATTCTCCTCATGTTTCCACGACGCTGGATACCAGAAAGACCATGCTGTATGTGCTGATCGCCCTGATCCCCGCTGCAGCGGCTTCCACGATTTTCTTTGGCTTTGGCGCCCTGATTCGTATTCTTCTGGGTATGGTCTTCGGTGTGGCGTTTGAGTACTGCTACAACAAGATCATGAAGAAGCCCGACACAACCCGTGATCTTTCGTGCTGTGTCACCGGCGCAATCCTTGCGATGAATGTTCCCGCGAACTTCCCGGTCTGGATGCTTGCGATTGGCGTCGGCGTTGCGATCATCATCGTAAAATGTCTGTATGGCGGCATCGGCCGCAATATCGCAAACCCCGCTCTTGTCGGCCGTGCGGTACTGCTTCTGAGCTGGACTTCCTATATGACAACCTGGCCGCTTACAAGATTCCAGATTGCTTCCGGAGTCTATGACGGCGTTACCGGCGCGACACCGCTTGGCGATATCGCGAACAAGACACTGGGGCAGGCACACTACACACTGACCGATATGTTCCTCGGCAACACCGGCGGAGCGCTCGGCGAGACCTGCGCGCTCGCGATTCTGATCGGCGGTCTGTTCCTGATCTGGAAGAAGATCATCAGCCCGATTATTCCGTGCACGTTCATCGGAACTGTTTTTGTGATTTCCGTGATTTACTACGCATTCAATCCGGTCGGTGTACCCGGATACAACGCGTTTACAATGGGTATCTTCAATGTTCTGGCCGGCGGCGTGATGTTCGGCGCGTTCTTCTGCGCGACGGATTATGTCACAAGCCCGATCATGAAGAGAGGCAAGCTGATCTTCGGTATCGGATGCGGCGCTCTGACCATGATGATCCGTATTCTCGGAGCTTATCCGGAAGGCGTATCTTTCGCGATCCTTCTGATGAACGTTGTCACACCCCTGATTGACCGCTATTCGGAACGCTCGTTCTACGGCATCGCCGCGGCGGAAAAGGCAGCGAAGAAAGCCGCGAAGGAAGCTGCTTCCAATGGAAAGGAGGCTGCAAAATAATGGCTGAGACGAAGAACAGTAATTTCAAGGAATATGTTTATCCTGTCATCATTCTGACTGTGATCGCCATGGTTGCGACGCTGCTTCTGGCAATCACAAACAACATCACGACCGGCGTCATCGAGCAGAGAGCAATTCAGGCTGCCAACGAGGCAAGAATGAAAGTGCTTCCGGATGGTGACAGCTTCAAACAGCTTGATGTCAAAAAGTACGCGTCTTCGACAGACGGCAGCGCAAATGTAACCGAAGCGTATGCGGCGGAGAATGGCGCGGGTGATGTTTTCACGGTGGTTACGAAGTCTTTCGGCGGCGATCTTACTATGATGGTCGGTGTCGGCAAGGACGGTGCGATTACCGGTGTCACGGTAACAGCACATTCGGATACGCCGGGCGTCGGCACAAAGGATCAGGATCCGGATTATCTTGCGCAGTATGACGGCAAGAAAGAACTGACTTCGGAAGATGTCAAGAAAGAGTCCGGTTTCCAGTTTATTTCCGGCGCGTCTGTTTCGGGCGGCGCGATTCACAAGGGAGTTTACGCAGCGCTCGAACAGTATAAAGAGTTAGGAGGTGCACAGTAATGGCAGAAGCAAAAAAGAGCAAACTCAGCATTCTGACCAACGGCCTCATCAAAGAGAACCCTGTGCTGGTGCTGGTCATCGGTACCTGCCCTACACTGGCTACTTCGACATCGGTTGAGACCGGCTTGGGCATGGGGCTGGCTGCTACGGCAGTTCTGATCTGTTCCAACATGGTAATTTCCGCGCTGCACAAGCTTATTCCGGATAAGGTAAGAATTCCCTGCTTTATCACGGTCATCGCGGCATTTGTTACAATTGTGCAGATGATTCTGCAGGCGTTCGTTCCTTCGCTTTACGCGGCTCTGGGACTTTACCTGCCTCTGATCGTTGTTAACTGCATCATTCTCGGCCGCGCCGAGATGTTCGCGTCCAAGAACAGTGTGATTGATTCCGCGCTCGATGGTATCGGCATGGGCCTTGGTTTTACGTTTACACTCTGCGTGATGGGCTCGATCCGTGAAATCCTCGGCAGCGGAACCTGGCTTGCAGGCGACTGGTTCGGCCTTGCGCCCGGATTCAAGGGAATCCAGCTGCAGGCAGCTCTGGGCATCCCCGGCATGGGCATCATGACGATGGTTCCCGGCGGCTTCTTCGTATTCGCCTGTGTAATGGCATTCGTTCACTTTATCACAAAGGACAAGTCGAAGATCCGCAATTCCTTCGGCTGCGACGGCTGCGCGATGCAGGGCGTCTGCTCCGATGACGATAAAGCGGCGGAGAAAGGAGCGGCAGCATAATGAGCACAATTTCCAGTATGATCATTATCATCATCGGTATGATCACGGTTAACAACTACCCGCTGTCCCAGTTCCTCGGCATCTGCCCGTTCCTCGGCGTTTCGACGGATCTGGATTCCGCAAAGGGTATGGGCATCGCCGTAACGTTCGTTATGACACTGGCTACGGCAGTTACCTGGTGTATTCAGACATTTATTCTGAATCCGCTTGGGATCGGCTATCTGCAGACAGTTTCCTTTATTCTGGTTATCGCGGCGCTCGTGCAGTTCATCGAGATGTTCATGAAGAAAAACATGCCCGCACTGTACAAGAGCATGGGTATTTACCTTCCTCTGATCACAACGAACTGCGCTGTTCTGGGTGTCTGCATTGATAACTTCAACAAGCAGTACAACTTCTTCCAGTCGATCGCGCAGGCTTTCGGCGGCGGACTTGGTTTCTGGCTCGCGCTTGCGATCATGGCGGGTGTCCGCTCCAAGCTTGTTGATCAGTCAAGAATCCCGAAGTCTTTCCACGGCGTTCCGATCGTTCTGACGACCGCTTCGATCCTTGCGATTTCCTTCATGGGATTCAACGGAATGTTCAAGTAAAGGAGGGCGCAGCGGATGAGTACAATTATTATTTCTGTCGTTCTTCTGACGGTAATCGGTCTGATCGCGGGAATTCTTCTTTCCTACGCATCGAAGATCTTCGCGGTCAAGGAAAACCAGTTGTTCATCGATCTTCGCGCGGAACTTCCGGGAGCGAACTGCGGCGGGTGCGGTTTTGCCGGCTGTGACGATTACGCGCACGCTATGGCGGACAATAAAGACGTTCCCTGCAGCAAGTGCGTTGTCGGCGGGCCTGCGGTTGCAGAAAAGCTTGCGAAGGTTCTCGGCACTTCCGCGGAATCGGAAGAGAAGATGGTTGCGTTCGTTGCCTGCAACGGCACAACGGAGAACGCGAAGCCTTTGTATGAGTACGAAGGCATTAACAGCTGCAAAGCCGCCAAAACATTGTTCGGCGGCACCAAGGCCTGCAAGTTTGCCTGCATCGGCCTCGGCGACTGTGTCGATGCCTGCCAGTTTGACGCGATCCATGTCATCGACGGTGTGGCGGTCGTTGGCAGAGATTACTGCACTGCCTGCCAGGCCTGCATCAAGACCTGCCCGCAGGGGATTATCTCTCTGAAACCGTACAAGGAAACGGTTACGGTCAAGTGTTCCAACAAGGACACAGGCAAGGCGGCCATGGCAGTCTGCAAGACTTCCTGCATTGCCTGCCGTATGTGCGAGAGAACCTGCCAGCACGACGCGGTTCATGTCATTGACAATCTTGCGATCATTGATCCCGAGAAGTGCGTCGGCTGCGGTGACTGCGCAGTGAAGTGCCCGAAGCACGCGATTCTGGACCTTGCCGCGAAGCCGGCGAAGGAAGAGAAGACAGCGTGAGCTTCCAAAGAACAGCGCCGTATACGATGGCGTCATTTACTATAATCTGATCCGGTCCTGCTTTCGGCCTTTTCCTGCCGGGGGCAGGGCTTTATCAGTCTTTCGGACAATATGAATTATACCAAAATCATCATCGGCGCAGGACTTTACGGCCTGTATGCGGCAAAACACTGCGGTGAAAAGAAAGAGAAGATTCTGGTTCTGGAGAAGGATGACAGGGCCTTCGGGCGCGCGACCTATGTGAATCAGGCGAGGGTCCATATGGGGTATCATTACCCGAGGAGCCTATCGACAGCCACAAAGTCGGCCGGATATTTCCGCCGTTTCTGCGACGACTTTCCGTTCTGTATTGAAAAAGGTTTCCATCAGATTTACGCGACAAGCAGCCGCTTCTCGTGGACGAATGCAGCGCAGTTTCAGGCGTTCTGCGAGGCGGCGGGCATCCGCTGCGAGGAGGCGCCGGCGTCTTTATATTTCAAGGAAGGGATGTGCGACGGCGCGTTTCTGACAGAGGAGTATACGTATGACGCGATGATTTTGAAGAAATATTTTCTGGACACTTTAAACGCGATGCCGGACGTGACGATCTGCTATAATGCGAAGATAGAAGACATCGCGCGGTATCCGGATCATTTTGAAGTGCATATGGCCGACGGGAGCGTACATACTACGGATTACATTTTGAACGCGACCTATGCCTCTACCAATGAAGTCTTAAAACTCGTGGACGGCGTTTCCCACACCGGCTTTAACATTAAGTATGAGCTTTGCGAGATTATCCTGACGAGGGCGTCGGAAAAGCTGCACGGGATCGGACTTACGGTCATGGACGGACCATTCTTTTCGATTATGCCGTTTGGCAAGACCGGTTACCACTCGCTGACCAGTGTTTCCTTCACGCCGCATATGGCAAGCTATGAGCGTCTGCCGGTATTTCCGTGTATGGAACGAAGACAGACGCTGGAAGGGCAGGACAGCTGCCGCCCGGAACAGCTGGCCAACTGTACGGACTGTCCCTGCCGCCCGGAGAGCGCATGGCCGTATATGAGTCATCTCGCCCGCAAGTACATGCGCGATGATTATGCATTTACCTATCAGGGATCTTTGTATTCGATGAAACCGATTCTGAAATCTTCGGAAGTCGATGATTCGAGGCCGACGGCGATCCGCGTGAACAGCGAGTATCCGCGGCTGGTCAGTGTTTTGTCCGGAAAAATCAATACCGTGTATGATCTGGAGGAATTTCTGTAATGGACCTTGCGCAGAACAGGGAACACAAATTTGTCTCGGCAGTCATGTATCTGCATAACGACGCCGCTTATATTGATCTGTTCCTATCCATGATCACACAGGAGCTGGCAGCGCTCTTCGACAAGTATGAGCTGATTTTTGTCAATGACGCGTCTTCGGACGACGGAATCGCGAAGATCTACGATTTCTTCGAGAACACGAAGATGGATTCGCAGATGGTGAGCATCATTCAGATGAGTCACTATCAGGGACAGGAAGCCGCAATGAACGTCGGAAGGGATCTCGCGATCGGCGATTTTGTCTTCGAATTCGACAATCTGTTTATTGATTACCCGAAAACGATGATCCGGAAGATATATGAACGGACGCTGGAAGGATACGATGTTGTCGCGGCGAGCTGCCGGGACGGCATGCGGTTTACGAGCAGGCTGTTTTACAGCGTCTTCAACAGAAACAGCAACTCCGAGGGAAAGATCGGACCCGAAACATTCCGGATTCTGTCGAGACGCGCGGTCAACCGGATCAAATCTATCGGAGATTATATTCCGTACCGCAAGGCAATCTACATGAACTGCGGGCTGCGGGCAGATGTGATCGAATATCACGCGATCGACATCGACGCGCGCAGAAAGGCGCTGAAAGGCAGGCACGAGAGAACACATCTGGCGCTCGACAGTCTGATCTATTTCACGGATGTCATGGAGAAGGTTTCCACGGTCATCAGTGTTGTTTTTGTCGTGATTTCGCTGCTGATGGGCATCGAAATCATCCGGGAGTTCTGCATGAAGACGCAGGCGGTGTCCGGCTGGCTTTCAACGATGGGATTCATGTCGCTGTCTTTCATGGGCGTATTCATTCTGCTCAGCATCATTATGAAATATCTGTCGGTGATCTTGAAGCTCATGTATCAGAAACAGCGCTATCTGATCGCCGGTGTCGAGAAAATCGCGCCTAAACAGTAGGAGAGGGACATGGAAATCAATCTGCTGTTTCCTGTGCTGAACGAGCACAGGAGACTCGAAAACGGAATCGAAAAAACCGTCCGCTACATGCAGGCATACGTGCAGAAGGACCCGTCTGTCCGGTATTTATGCACGATTCTGGACAATGGTTCGACCGACGATACGCCGCAGATCGGCGCTGCGCTTGCCGCACGTTATCCCGGCACGGTGGAGTATGTTCGGATCGAGGCAAAGGGTGTCGGTATCGCTTTCCGTACCGGCGTGGAGAAGAGTCATGCGGATATTGTCGGATATATGGATATTGATCTGTCCACGGATATCGTGAATCTCGGCAAAACCATCCGGCTCTTCCAGCAAAACCCGTCCTTGGATTATGTCAACGGGACACGGTTTTCAGATGATTCGAAAACGATCGGGCGCAGGTGGTACCGGAAGATTACGTCGGCGGGGCTGGTTTTTCTCCTGAAAACAACGCTTCACATGAAAGCGACGGACGGAATCTGCGGCTTTACGTTTATGCGGATTTCCGCCGCGAAAAAGCTGGTTGCCGAGGCAGGTAATGACAACGGCTGGTTTTACATGATCGAGATTCTGCTGCGCGCAGAGCGCGCCGGCATGCGGATCATCGATCTGCCGGTTACGTTTACCGAGAATTATGACACGACCGTCAACGTGAAGAAAACGGTTTTGAATTATCTGCAGAGAATCCGTCAGCTGCGAAGGACATTCGCGGAAGAAGACAGAAGAGGAAAAGGCAATGCTGAAAAGAGTTGATCTGAAACGGGATTTTGACAGGCACAGGCAGGAGTATCTGGACGCGATTACAAAGTGCTGTGAGGATACTGCGTTTTCGGGCGGCAGATACGCGGATCAGTTCGACCGCGAATTCGCGGAGTATCTCGGTGTTCAGGCAGCGAGCGGCGTCAACAACGGAACTTCGGCGCTGCACCTTGCGATGCTCTGCCTCGGAATCGGAGCCGGAGATGAAGTCATTGTGCCCGCAAATACCTATATCGCGACGGCCTGGGGCGTGACCTATACGGGCGCGGTACCGGTCTTTGTCGACTGTACGGCAGACACCTGGGAGATTGATCCTTCCCGGATTGAAGCGAAGATCACGCCGAGGACGAAGGCGATTATCGGCGTGCATCTTTACGGGCAGCCGTTCGATTTCGGCGCGGTGAAGGAAATCGCGGACCGGCACGGCCTCTATGTCGTGGAAGACTGCGCGCAGGCGGCAGGAGCCGCCTATGAAGGCGTAAAAGTCGGCGGTCTCGGCGATATCGGCTGCTACAGTTTCTATCCCGGCAAGAATCTGTATGCTTTCGGCGAAGGCGGAAGCGTTGTGTCGAATACGCAGGAATACATCGACAAGGTGAATGTCTATAAGAATCAGGGCTGCCGTGTCCGCTATTATCATGAAGTCGTCGGATACAATATGCGGCTCGAAGGCATTCAGGGCGCGGTCATGAGCGTCAGCCTGCAGTATCTCGATCAGTGGAACGAGAGGCGTACCGAACTGGGTCACCGCTATGAGACCGGCATTACGAATCCTCTGGTGACACTGCAGCGGCACCCCGCGAACACAACGCCGGTATATCATCTGTTCGAGGTGCAGGTTCCGGAGCCCGACAAGTTCCTGCAGTACATGAAAGACGCAGAAGTCGAGTGCAACCGCCATTATCCGGTGCCGTGTCATCTGCAGAAAGCCTACGCTGATCTTGGCTACAAGGCAGGGGACTGCCCGAATGCGGAGAAGCTTGCTTCCCGCTGCGCAACGCTTCCGATGTTCCCTGAAATGACGGACGAAGAGTGCGATATGGTCATTGATCTGGTAAACCGCTATAAGGGGTGATTTTGAAAAAGATCAGGAATATTCTGCATACGGAATTTTTCCGGTACTGCGTGATCGGCGCCGCAACGACCCTGCTGGATCTATCGGTCTATTATGTCCTTGTTGAGATATTTCGCTATGACCCGAACATCTGCAATGTGATCTCGATCAGCGCATCCATTATGTTCGCGTATGTCGCGAACAAGCTGTTCGTTTTCCGGACGCACTGCGGGTCTTTTGGCGCGCTGCTTCTGGAAATCGCGAAATTCTGGAGCAGCCGGATCGGCACGATGTTTCTCGAAATCGGCGGTGTGTTCGTGCTCACAATGCTCGGGTGGGACGGCTTTGCCTCAAAGCTCGCAACACAGATCGTGATTTTTGTGGCTAATTATCTTCTGAGTAAATTCTTTGCGTTTCGCGGGAAGGAATAAGCAAATCGTGATGAAAAAAATGCAAACGGAGAAGTTTCGTTGGACCGGGCAGATCTCTTTGCGGAAATTATCGGCTGTGCTCGCCGCCATATATGTGCTGGGACTCCTTCCGGTATTCGCGATCGCAAGATATAACTACGCGTCCGCGGATGACTTCGGCATGGGACTTGCGGCTTACCGCGCGTTTTCTTCTACCGGAAACATCTTTGCCGCGATCGGACAGGGCTTCTACATGGCCTGGTACGATTATATTCACTGGATGGGATATTTCACATCGACGGTCTTTATGTCGGTTCCGCCGAATGTATTTGACGAGCGGCTGTATCCGGTCGGCGTTTTTATACTGATTTTCATGCTGACGGCAGGAACGCTGTACTTTTTCCGCGCTTTATTTGTCAAAGCACTTCGGATCGACAGATACGCCTCCCGCTGCCTTGCGCTTGTGACACTCCTTGTCACGGTGCAGTGCCTGCCGGAGGGCAGCGCCAGAGTCGAATCGTTTTTCTGGTATTGCAGCGGTGTCAACTATGTGCTGCTGTACAGTTTCGGACTGTTCTGGCTGGGGCTTCTGATTTCGGCCGTCTTCGATCAAAGCCGCGGGAAGAGAATCTATGATCTTGTCATGGCCTGCATCCTCGGTTTTGCGGTCGGCGGCGGCAACTATATGACCTCACTTTCCTGCGCGATCATTGCGGTCCTTGTGATCATCGCCGCGCTCCGCTGCCGGCATAAGGAACTTCTGGCGCCGTGCCTGTTCCTGCTGGCCGGCTTCGCGCTTTCCTGCCTTGCGCCCGGCAATAACAACCGTGCGCAGAGTCTGCAGGGTTTCAGTGCCGTCAAAACAATCCTGATCGCCCTCTACTACACGCTTTCCTACTGCGTGAATGAATATACGACCTGGGCGGTGCTTTTGTTTTTCGCGCTTGCCGCGGTCATCGCGTGGAAGGCCGCCGAAAAGGTTCCCTTCCGGTTCTCTTATCCTGCGCTTGCCGTGATATTCGGCTATGGCATGGTTTCCGCGAATATCGCGCCGCCTTTGTACGCAGAGGGCAATATCGGCGCGGGGCGGCTGATCGCGCTCTTTTATATGCAGTATGTTCTGGTGGCGGTGCTTCTGGAAGTGTATGTCATCGGATGGCTGCGTCAGTATGTAACCGGCCGCGCCGGAGACGCAGCAGACGAGTGCGGCGCAGCGGAAGGGAAAAAGCTTGTCGGGAACCCGCAGTACACTGCGGAAGACGTGCAGGCAGCCGCGAATGCGGCGAAGCTGTCGGCGGAAGTGAAAGGGGCTGCGGCCGGGGCAAAGCTGTCGGCGGTGATGTCCGGTGCCGCTGTATTTCTTATGGCTGCGCTGGTTTTCGGCTCCGTGCTGACCGTCAAGGCAGACCCTGACTTTTATATGGCCACTTCGGCGGCGCAGGATTTAATGAACGGTCATGCCGCAAGGTATAAGGAGCAGAATGACGGGCGGAGGAAGATTTTAAGGGACACTTCAGTGAAAGATGCGGTGCTGGATGAGTTTGACTATAAGCCGGATCTTCTGTTCTTCTCGGATATCGAGACCGATCCGTCCAACTGGCAGAATAAGGCGCTTGCCCGGTATTATGGGAAGGACAGTGTTGTTTTGCGCAGGACGAAGTGATACGGCTGCTGCCGCAGTGCAGCCGCGGGCGGCGAAGCGCCTGCAGCGGATCATTGAACGGCAGACTGCCCGGTGCAGCGCAGCGCGCCGAGCGGCTGCGGCCGGGACGCCCGGTGTTACTTTTCGTACTGATTTGCCGGCAGAACCGAAGCGGGGATCCGGCGGATCAGGATATAATCCGCGATGCCGATGATCAGGCCGGCGACCATGCCGGAGACAATGAGGATCGGAAAATAATACAGAAGGCTCGCTGTCGAAACCGCAAAAGCCGCGACCAGAAGCTGCCCGAGATTGTGGGCTACGCCGCCGGCCATACTTACGCCGATCACGGAAAAGAGATTTGTCTTTTTCAGCAGATACATGACCGCAAAACTCAGAAGACTCCCTGCGAGGGAGTAAACGAGCCCCCAGAGGCCTGTGAACAGGAGCCCTGCGACGATCACGCGGATGATGTTGATGGTCAGCGCGTACTTCGCGTTCATCCTGTAAAGGCAGACGATGACGACCAGATTCGCGAGGCCGAGCTTGACTCCGGGAAGGCCCGGCTGAAACGGAATCAGTACTTCGATATATGAGAAGATCAGAGCAAGCGCGGCGAGAACGGCGCTTGTCGCGACGTTTCTCGCGGGCGTTCCCCGGGAACTGCTTCCGGCCGTACTCTGCGTGGAAGCGGCGGGCTTCGCCTGCGGGCTGTCTTCGGTCGGTCCCGGTGTGGAAGCGGCTGGCTTTGCCTGCCGCGTAACTTCTGTATTCAAATCTTTATTTGGCGATTGCGTCATATCCATCCTCATCTGTGCTGCTGCCGATAATCTGAACGCTGAGTCTGTGGGGCAGGCAGACGATGCTTTGCCCGGGAGTGCTGATCGTGCCCTCCTGCACACAGACCTGATTCCTGCAATTGGATTCCTTCATCCGGACCTTTCCGCCCTGAATTGTAACAACGTTATGGCTGCTGCCCTGATCGATGGTAACGGTGGTATCCTGATTCAGAGAATAGTCGCCGTAAACTTCAGAGCCAAGCGTAATATGAACGTACGGACCGGTCATGCCTTCGGGCACCCTGCCGGAAGCTCCTGCTGCCTTGAACGGAACCGCGATCAGAAAAACAGCAAGCGCCGCGAGCAACACTGCCAGCACGATGTCCGCTTTTCTAATTACTTTGAACATGGTAAAATCTCCGTGTATTTTTATTCGATGAAAGGGAAAACATGCATAATAATATAACAAAAGCCCTGCTTACCGCAATGCTCATTCCGATCATTATAACACTGGTGGGGTGCGGTGCGAAGACGGGCGCTGCCGCGCAGGGCAGCACGGTTTCATCGGCAGCTTCTACGGAGCCGTATTCCAGACAAAGCTTTTATTTTGACACCGTTTGCGCGATCACGGTCTTCGACATGGAAAATATGTCACAGGAGAACGCAGACGCCGCGATTGAAGACGCGTTCGCGATGTGCAAAAAGTATGAACAGATGCTGAGCAAAACAATCGAGGGCTCGGACATCTGGAACGTCAATCACGCGGAGGGAAAGCCGGTTCAGGTACAGGAAGACACGGCAAAACTGGTGCAGATGGGCATCGATTATGGAGATCTGTCCGGGGGATGTTTTGACATCACAATCGGAAAGGCGGAAGATCTGTGGGATTTCCATTCGGACAATCCGAAGGTGCCGGACAAGGACGAACTGGCCGAGGCGGTAAAACACGTAAATTATAAGACGATTCATCTTTCCGGCAACACCATCACGATGGAAGATCCCGCGGCGGAAATCGATCTCGGCGGTATTGCCAAAGGTTATATCGCGGACCGGGTAGCCGAAGAGCTTGCAAAGGACAAGGTGACGAGCGCGATCATCAGCCTTGGCGGCAACATTGAGTGTATCGGCGGCAAACCTTCTTCGGACGGTGCGTCACAGATTCCGTTCAACATCGGAATTGAAACGCCTTATTCTGAAATGACCGAGGTCACAGGCTCGTGCAAGGTAACAGACGGAACGCTCGTGACCTCCGGCATTTATGAACGGTTCTTTGAAAAGGACGGCGTCCGTTATCACCACATTCTGGATCCGAAGACCGGGTACCCCGTTGAAAATGATGTTGTCGGCGTTACGATCCGCTCTTCCAAGGGAAAGTCGGCGGACTGCGACGCGCTCTCCACAACCTGCCTGATTCTCGGCGTAAATCGGGGAATGAAGCTGATTGAGGGGCTGGATGGTTTTGACGCGCTGTTTATCGATCAGGACAATCAGATTTCGAAGACGTCCGGCATGGAGTTTACGCCGAAAAATTAGCGGTGCAGAAAGCTTTCGCGGAAAAGATGCGTCTTTAAAATGAGGCGGCTTTGCAGCGGCAGCCGGAAGGCGGCAGACGAAGCCGAATGCCGCTTCGGAAGGAGTGAAAATGGTTATTAAGAATGTTGATCTGCAAGGTGCCGGTGTTCTTGTCACCGGCGCGGCAGGGTTTATCGGGAGCGCGCTTTGCGCGCGGCTTCTGTCGGAATATCCGGGCATCCGCGTAACCGGCATCGACAACATGAACGATTATTATGATGTCGCGATCAAAGAAGAGCGGCTGTCCAAACTGTCTTCTGATCCGCGTTTTACGTTTATCCGGGGAGATATTGCTGACAGGGAGCTTGTAACGCGCGTTTTTGCGCAGCACAAACCGGACGTTGTCGTGAATCTCGCGGCGCAGGCGGGCGTGCGGTATTCGATCACGCATCCGGATTCCTACATCCAGTCCAACCTGATCGGCTTTTACAATATTCTGGAGGCGTGCCGGCATTCTTATGACGGAGCGGCTGCAGGCAGCACGCAAAACGGTGCGGCAGGATACGCCGGCGTCCGGCACCTGGTCTACGCGTCCAGCTCAAGTGTTTACGGAACCAACGCGAAAATCCCGTATTCGACAGACGATAAGGTCGATCATCCGGTGTCGCTCTACGCGGCAACCAAGAAGTCGGATGAGCTGATGGCGCACGCTTACGCGAAGCTCTACAATATTCCTTCGACGGGCCTTCGGTTTTTCACGGTTTACGGCGCGGCCGGCCGGCCGGACATGGCTTACTTCGGCTTCACGAACAAGCTGCGGGCAGGAGAGAAGATCCGCATCTTCAACTTTGGTCACTGCAAGCGGGATTTCACGTACATCGATGACATCGTTGAAGGTGTCGTGCGTGTGATGCAGGGCGCTCCTGAACGCCAAAACGGCGCAGACGGCCTCCCCATCGCGCCATATCGTATCTACAACATCGGGAACGGACATCCGGTCGATCTTCTCGACTTCGTGGACATTTTGCAGCAGGAGCTGGTTGCGGCTGATGTTCTGCCGCGGGATTATGATTTTAATGCCCATAAAGAACTGGTTCCGATGCAGCCGGGGGATGTGCCGGTGACTTATGCGGACACGACGGCGCTGGAGCAGGATTTCGGCTATCGGCCCAAAACAGACCTGCGCACCGGCCTCCGCACTTTCGCCGTATGGTATAAAAAGTTTTACTGTAAAGGATAAAAAATGGCAGAATATAAAGACTATATGATCCGGGCAATTGCGGCGAATGACGAAATCCGCGCCTTTGCTGTAACCAGCAGAAATCTGGTCGAGGCGGCCAGAGAAGCGCACAATACCAGCCCGCTCGCTACCGCAGCCCTCGGGCGCACGATGAGCGCGGCTGTTATGATGAATGACATGCTCAAGAATGAAGACGATCTGCTGACGCTCCAGTTTAACGGCGACGGGCCGCTCGGGCAGATCACGGTGACTGCGGACCATCATGGCAATGTGAAAGGTTTTGTACAGAATACGAATGTCGAGCTTCCGCTGAAAGCGGACGGGCATCTCGATGTCGGACACGGCGTCGGAAAAGGAACTTTGACGGTGATCCGGGACCTTGACGACGGTAAAACATACAACGGCCAGGTGGAAATCCACTCCGGAGAGATCGCGGATGACATTACGCATTATTTTGCCGAATCGGAACAGGTGCCTTCTTCGGTCGGACTGGGTGTCCTTGTCGATACGGACCGCACGGTTCGCAAGGCGGGCGGTTTCATTATTCAGCTGATGCCGTTTACGAGTGATGAGACGATAGACCGTCTGGAGAAGAATCTCAAAGGGATTCCCTATGTTACGGAAATGCTCGAAGAAGGTCTGGATCCGGAAGGTATGCTGGGGAGAGTTCTGGATGGATTCGATGTTCGCCTGACCGGCAAAATGCCGGTGCAGTTTCACTGTAACTGTACACGGGACCGTGTGGAGCGGGCGCTTATGCTGCTGGGAGAGCCGGAACTTGTGTCGATGATCGAAGCCGGTAAAGATGTTGAGCTCGCATGTCAGTTCTGCGGTAAGAAGTACCGTTTTTCTGTTGATGATCTGAAAAAGATCCGCGAGGGATTATGCTGAGTGTACTGCTGATCTATGGCGTGATTTTCATCACAACATACTGGCTGGGACGCGGACTTCTGCGGCTGCTCGGACTTAACCCTTCCGGTGCGGATGCCATACTGTATTCCATGACCGGGATAGCTGTGGCCGGATTTTATGCGCAGGCATGGAGTATCTTCGGCGGCGTATCGGCGGCAGCGTTTACTGTATATGCGCTGCTGGCTTTTGCCGCAGCGGTTCTACTGCGCGCGCGCGGCGGGCGGCAGGCGGGTGACCGGCAGATGCGTGTCCGGGGAGTCTGTGGCAGCAGGCGGCAGGCGCCACGTATCTTCGCGCGTGCGACCGTCTGTGATTCCGAATCCGCCGGCAGGTACGCGCAGGCGGCGCTGGCCTTTGCGCTGGTCATGATTTTTGCGTATGCGGCTTCCCGCGGTTACATTCATTACGACACGGACCTTTACCACGCGCAGAGCATTCACTGGATTGAAAAGTACGGCGCAGTCCGCGGACTCGGAAATCTTCATACAAGGCTTGGCTATAACAGCGCCGCTTTCCCGCTTACGGCGCTTTTTTCGTTCTCTTTTCCGGGAGAGCAGTCCTATCATGCTGTCTCGGGGTATCTTGCGCTTATGCTGGCGCTGGAGTCTTCCAGGCTTTTTACGCAGTGCAGAAGGCTGTTGTCGCTTCGGCTTCTTCCTTCGGATTTTGTACGGCTTTCGGCTATGTTTTACCTGTTCGCGGTGATTGATGAAATTGTTTCGCCTGCGTCGGATTATTACATGGTCTGTTTGGCGTTCTATATTTTCATCCGTTTTTTGGATGACGGAGAGGACGATGTAAATTCGAAAGACGCCGCTGCGCTTCATCTTGATATTGTGCTTTGCTTTCTTACGGTGTTTACGGTAACGATCAAGTTGTCAGCGGTCATGATACTGCTCATCAGTCTGCTGCCGATTGCGGAACTTTCGCGCAGGAAAGATTTCAGGAGAATTGCAGTTACGGCCATTTTGTGCGCCGGCACTGCGGTTCCGTTTTTCATCAGAAATGTGATCCTGACCGGATATCTGGTGTACCCTTTTCCAGAACTTGATTTATTCCATGTCATCTGGAAAGTACCGGCAGGCGTCGCAGCCTCGGATGCCGCAGAAATCGCTGCGTATGGCAAGGGCATTACAGACCCTTCGCACTTTGGAGATCGTATTTCGGTCTGGCTGCGGCCGTGGTTTGCGGCGCAGGCGGGTGTTGACCGCATGGCAATTCTTGCGGGGGCGGTGCTGGTAATTCCGGCGGCCGTTGTTTTGCTCCTTGAAATAAAAAGAAGAGAGCAGGGCGCCGTGCGGCAGCTGGCTTTTCTGGGGGTGTGTTTGGCGTGCACGGTGTTCTGGTTTGTGCAGGCGCCGCTGTTCCGGTACGGCTGCGTTTTTGTGTATTCACTGGCAGCCTTCTCAGCCGGTGTAATCGTCGCTGCAGTGTTCGGCAAGTTTCGGGAAAGACCGCGGCGAATGCTTCTGCGCGGCTTTCTGGTATTCAGCATCTTATTTGTGCTGTATAAGTGTGCGGCGGTTATACGGGAAGGAACTTTACTCCGGGAACACGGTTATCTTATCAGCCAGAAAGACTACGGAACGTATCCGATGGAAGAGTATTTGATCGACGGAGTGAAATTTTACCGTCCGGTCATCGGAGACAGGAGCGGGTATGCGCCGTTTCCTTCGACGCCGACGGACAGGAGCGCGCAGGTGCGGATGATCGGCGAATCCGTCAGGGATGGATTTTGTGTAAAGTGATTTGTCAGAGACTTGCGTTCTCAGGAGGGTGTGCCGGCGGCGTGAGGTCTGCAAAGCAAGTTTCTTCATGCAATAACCGGGGGACCGGTCCGATAGCATAAAAAATTCAGGACGTTTCTCAAAGTGCGGCGCATATTGCATAGATTTGAGCAAAATCTATGCAATAGAGCGCCGCACAATAGAAATGTCTTGAATAACTATGCAGAATGAGCAAGCAACGTCGTATTGCATTAAACGCTGCCCGGCAAGAATTTCCAAAACTGCGCGGGCCAGCCCGTCCGGCCGCGCGCGGTTACCACTTACTTATTCTTATCCCTCCACTCCGGAGAGATGACATCCAGGACCTCCGCCTCATTGTACCTGGACAGCACGAAAGCGCCCAGAAGACAAATCACAACCGAAGTAATTGCCGCGATACGGTAGCCCGCGCCGGTGTCCGGCCGGATGCTCGCGAAAGCCGTGAACAGCAGCATCGATATCGACTGTCCCATCTTGAACGCGAACGTACGCGCCGCAAAGAACATGCCTTCCCGTTTTTCGCCGGTCTGCATCGCGTCGGCCTGCGCAATGTCGGCGACGATCGCCTGCGGAAGAATGCCGAGGATGGCCATCGGAAAAGCCGCCACAAAGACGACAAGAAGTCCCCAGACCATACCGCCGATGCCGAACAGACCGGAAACTGCCGTTACAACATAGGCGAGAGAAAGTCCGCAGAAGCCGAAGAGCACGATCTGCTTCTTGTTGCAGCGGTGCGCGATGAAATTCACGAGCGGATAGCAGGCAAAAGAGAGCAGTGTCATGCCGACGTACAGCAGCGTTGTCATCGTTTCCGGCAGGCCCATCAGCTTGGTGATGAAGAACGGAAGACCTGTCTGGAAGATCGTAAGCGCGATGAAATACAGGACATCACTGCCGACGAAGACGCGGAAGTCTTTGTTGCGGAACGTTTTGGCGAGGGAACGGAACGCGTCGTCGTTCGTCGGCTTTACATCAATGTAATCGGTTTCTTTGATTGTGAACGTCGGAACGAGAAGCGCGGCAAGCCCCATCACGGATAAGAGAAGGAAGGTGGCGCGGATCGCGTTGACACGGCCGAGAGACGGTGTCAGAGCGCCCCAGATGTACGGAGCAGCATAGCCGACCGCAGAACCCAGAAGAAACGTGCAGGAAATGTAGGTGGAAATGCTGATTCTCGTATCCTGCGTTGTGCCAAGCTCTGAAATCAGAGCATTATAGGGCGTGCAGTAGGTCGTCATAAACAGGTAAAACAAAAGCAGCGTAACAAGCAGCCAGAAACCGTTCACCGCGGAAACGCCGTTCACCGGCGCGCAGAAGACCAGCACGGTGATCAGAGCGAACGGTACCGCGATTTTGCGCATGAACGGAATTCGGCGGCCTTTCGGATTTTTCGAACGGTCAGACAGATTGGCAATCAGAGGATCCGTGACCGCGTCAAAGATACGCCCGAGCGCGGCAATCGCGCCGATGATCGTCGCGACGCCGAAGATTACGCGCCCCTGCGGTATAAAAAGCGTCTGTCCCTGCGCGATGGAATCCTGTGTCGGCTCGTAGAAGTAGACCAGCCAGTTGGTGATCAGAGCCGACAAAACAGACCAGCCGAACTGCCCGATCGCAAAGCACCATATTTTTCCTTTGGTAAGTTTTTTCATGTAACCTAACCCCTTCACATAAGTAATTATTTGTCCAGATCCGGTCGTTCCCGCATCCCCGCGTAGTCAAAGTACAGGTGCCGGATCAGCGCATGCGTCTGATTGTCATAAACAAGAATCTGCACGTCGATATTGCCGTTGTTCGTATAATCCAGAAGATTGTCCGTAAGATCGTCGCCAACGCTCAGAAGATTGTAATTCTCGTCGGGACTGGTAAAATTTACCTTTCCGAAACTCGCGTCAAAGTCTTTGATCGGCACGTTTCCAAGTGTCTCCACGGTGTTGCCCTCCGCGCTGTCATGTACGAGACAGTAGGAGCGGTGACCTTTGGAGACTGCTTCAATTCCGCGCGTCCCGGACAGCTTTTCGATGAGGCGGACTAGCGTACTGTCATAAAAAGCATTGGAACTGCGGTTAATGAAGATGATCGAACTCACTTCCGGAAACTGCAGAGTCATCAGCTCCGCGTAAAGATCGGACGGATTGCAGGCGGCGTCCAGAATCGTACCCTGCCACTTATTCTGCGCGTCTTCCCACTCCTGACAGGATGGATCGCCCCGGTGATCTTCCAGAATGCCAAGACCGCCAAGCACGTTTCCAAGATACGCCGTGACCTTGTACTGCCCCATCGCGTTCAGATGTCCCCGGTCGGACAGGTCACTCTTATGGTCAATTATATTCTTTGCATACATCAAATTAAAGTATGGGATATGGAACTGATCTGCAATTTTCTGCGCGCTGTTTCCGGCACGCTGATAATCTTCGGAAGCGGAAAACGGCACCTGCACGAGAATGACCTGAATTCCCTTTTTCTGACAAAGCGTGATCATCTTCCGGAGATACTCCGCGGCAACGGTTTCTCCCGGCATGGTATCCTGCGGATCAAGACGCGGAAACTCTTCGATATTCGGCTCCACCTCAAAATGTGCTTCCGCGCCAAACAGGTGATTTGTCCGGTCTTTTTCTTTCTCCCCAAGCAGAAGATAATCATCCTCCGAAAGTTCGGACCAGCGGCTGTGATACTTGATGAAGTCGAACAGGAAGGATCCGCGGTTTGTTTTGTCCTGTAAAAGGTCGCGGACCGCCGCGGCCTTGTTTTTCGTAAGCGGAAATGCATCCATGTTCAGATGCAGCTGGTCGATCGAAGCCTGCCGGGTGCCCTCGTCTTCGGTGCCGGTCATGACATCGACATACTTGTAATCCTTTTCAAGCATGAAGGTGTCGATCACGACACATTTCGGCGTGCAGTAATCCAGCGCGTTGACGAGTTCCCAGTATGTCGCGGGCAGGATGCTGCCGTGGCCGCCCATATTATAGGAAGTGATGCCGTGCTCCGCGTAGAGCTGCACGGGATTGATGCCGTCGATCACATGGGACGAGCCGAGGAAGAGGACGTCGAGGTTGTTTTCCCGGGCTTCATCGAAGAAAGCGCTGTATTTGATCTTACTGTCTTTGTTCTCGAGAAGGCGTGCCGCCGTGATGAAGCAGACTGTCAGCGCCAGTAAAAACAAAACACTTTTCACAAAACGGAAGAATCCGTGTTTCATCGTGACCTCCTCAGAACTGTGAATAGATGAAAGTGGAAGCGTCATAACCGGGGCCCCAGATGCCGCAGACCACGACAAGCAGGACAAGGGCGATCATGAGCGGCCAGCGGAGCCAGATCCCGCAGCGGGCAAGGCTCTCTTTCAGAGAAATGCCGCGCAGATGGAGCAGGTCGTGCAGGAACAGCATCGCGATGCCTGCCCAGAGGAGCTTCATATTGTTCATGTCAAGCCCCAGCTGACAGAGCGTGCCGTCGGTGAAGATCCACGGCGTAAATCCGCGCATGGAGCGGATGATCGTCCCGGCGCTTTGCATATCCGGCGAGCGGAAAAAGATCCAGGCGAAGGACACCAGCAGGAAGGTCACGAGCACTTTCAGCATGCGGTGGGACAGCGCGGAGCGGTCGATGTGGAGCAGCCGGACTGTTTTGTCCCGAAGAGGGCGGAGCAGATAGCCGGTGACCTGATACAAGCCGTGCAGAAAGCCCCAGAACAGGAACGTGACACCGGCGCCGTGCCAGAGCCCGCTGACCGCAAAAACAATCAGTATATTCAGATATCTTCGAAGCTGCCCTTTTCTGCTGCCGCCGAGCGGAATGTACAGGTAATCGCGGAACCAGTACGAGAGGGAACGGTGCCATCTGCGCCAGAACTGCGCGATGGATCCGCTAAGGTACGGGCGGTCGAAGTTATCCATGAGCTCAATGCCGAGGATTTTCGCGGCGCCGATCGCAATGGACGAATAACCCGCGAAGTCGCAGTAAATCTGCACGGAATAGAGCAAAACAGCAAGCACCACGAGCGTTCCCTGATACGCCGCGGGATTCTGATAGACCGTGTCAACGACAATGCGGATCCTGTCCGCGAGGACAAGCTTCATAAAATATCCGAAGAGCATGGTCAAAGCGCCGTCTCTGACCATATCCGGATCGAAGGACTTCGGGTTTTCGAACTGGGGAAGCAGATGGCCTGCGCGCTCAATCGGGCCGGAGAGGACTGCCGGGAAGAAAGATACAAACAAGGCGTAGGTCAGGAAATTTCGCTCCGCGCGGACCTTTCCGCGGTAAACGTCAATCAGATATCCGCCGGCGGCAAGCGTATAGAACGAAATGCCAAGCGGCAGGATCATTTGGAGAGGATGATACTCTTTCCCTGCGGCGGAGAAGATCGAAGCGAGCGTGAAATTCAGATACTTGGCAGCGTAAAGGATGCCGAAATGAAGAAGGAGGGAAAGCGCGAGAATCTGCTTTTTCCCGTTCCTTGAGCTGCTGCTGTACATCAGACGTGCAGCCGTATACGTGATCACACAGGATGCAAACAGAAGGACCGCGCCTTTTCTGTCGCCGGAAAGATAGAAGAAGCAGCTCCCTGCAAGCAGCCAGTATTTGCGGAATCTGCCGGGCAGAAGATAAGATACCAGTGCGGTCAGGGGAAGAAACAGCAAAAACGAAAAAGAAGTAAACTGCATATTGTTCACCAGAAATCGTAAGATACGGAAACAAAAAATGGAAGAGCCTTACGGCTTCTAACAAAAAAATGGAGAAGCCGTAAGGCTTCTCCGGAACATCTGCGGAAGAAGGGACTTGAACCCTCACGGCATTACTGTCACAAGAACCTTAATCTTGCTCGTCTACCAGTTCCGACACTTCCGCATTTGTGAAATTGTGCTGCAGCCCACTTATTACATAAGTGATGCAGAAGAAGGGACTTGAACCCTCACGGCCTTGCGGTCACAGGCACCTGAAGCCTGCGCGTCTACCAATTCCGCCACTTCTGCATGTCCTTGCTTTCCGGCAAGCTCTGCAAGCAAGGATTATATTACCGCATGGTAATCACCTCGTCAACACTTTTTTAAAAAAAGTCAAAAATCCTTTTCTGAAAAAAAGGAAATTGCGGTTTTGTTCATAATATAAATTATATCAGGCTGTTCGCCCTGACTCTGTGCGGAAGGGAAAACAGCGGAAGGAGAATCATATGCTGATCCGGGAACAACTCGAAGAGCGTGAGAAAGAAATTCTTGCCCCGTGGGCGGCTTTTTCCGTAAATTCCAGAGGAAGAGAAAGGGAGGAGGCGCAGGATGATCTAAGGCCTGTTTTCCAGAGGGACCGTGACAGAATCCTGCACAGCAAATCTTTCCGGCGCCTCAAAGACAAAACGCAGGTTTTCATCATGCCGGACGGCGACCACTACCGGACAAGAATGACACATACGCTGGAAGTTTCGCAGAACGCCAGAACAATTGCGAAAGCGCTGCGGCTCAACGAGGACCTGACCGAGGCAATCGCACTGGGACATGACCTCGGTCATACGCCTTTCGGGCACGCGGGCGAGCGGGTGCTGAACCGCCTGTGCAGTGAGGGCTTCAATCACGCCGTGCAGAGTGTGCGTGTCGTGGAAATTCTCGAAAAGGACGGAAAAGGATTAAACCTGACATGGGAGGTGCGGGACGGCTTTCTGAATCACCAGACAGCCGGAAATCCGGCTACGCTTGAAGGAAGGATCGTGCGGTATTCCGATAAAATCGCCTATTTCCACCACGATATGGACGATGCGATCCGGGGCGGGATTTTAACGGAAGCGGATGTGCCGGAAGAGATCGCGGGTGTTCTCGGTCATACGAAGGAAGAGCGGCTGGACACATTCGTGCATGATATTATCGCGACCAGTATGGGAAGGTCGGTTGTCGAAATGTCTCCCGCGGTCGCGAAGGCGTTTTCGGATTTCCGCAAATTCCTGTTTGAGAGTGTATATACCAACCCGAAAGCCAAAGGCGAAGAGAAAAAGGCGATGGGCGTTGTGGAAACATTGTATCAGCATTATCTTGCGAACATAGACGAACTGCCGCCGTATCTGCAGAAAAGGCGGGAGCTTGGAGATTCAGATGAGCGGGTCGTCTGCGACTATATCAGCTCGATGACGGACCGGTTCGCGATCGCGCGGTATGAAGATATCTATATTCCGCGGTGCTGGCAGTAAAGGAAAGATTACGGGAGGCAGTTACAGCAGGGATGTATTATCCTCAGGAAATCATAGATCAGGTAATCGCCGCGAACGACATTGTGTCCGTGATCGGCGAACATGTACATATGAAACGTTCGGGCTCGGGTTATATGGGCCTGTGCCCGTTCCACAGTGAAAAGTCGCCGTCGTTTTCGGTGTCGCCGGGGAAGCAGGTTTATCATTGTTTCGGCTGCGGCGAAAGCGGAAATGTGGTCACGTTCGTGATGAAATACGAAAATGCCACATTTCAGGAAGCGCTGAAAATCCTCGCGGACCGTGCGGGCATCAAGCTCCCCGAAGCACAGTACAGCGAAGAGGCGAAGAAGAAAAACGAGCAGCGGGACAGGCTCTTTGCGATCAATAAAGACGCGGCGACCTACTATTTCCGGCTGCTGCGTTCGCCCCGCGGAAGACGCGGAATGGAGTATTTCAGGCAGCGGCAGCTTTCCGACGAAACCCTGAACCGTTTCGGACTCGGCTTCGCGGACGGCGCGGACTCCGATCTGGTGGCGTACCTTCGAAAGCGCGGCTATGCGGATGAAGATATTCTGCTGTCGGGCGTTGCCGCTTTTGACGAAAAAAGAGGACTCCATGACAAGTTCTGGAACAGAGTCATGTATCCGATTATGGATGTCACAAACCGTGTGATCGGTTTTGGCGGACGTGTCATGGGAGACGGCAAGCCGAAATACCTGAACTCCCCGGAAACGCCGATTTTCGATAAGTCGCGCAATCTTTACGGTCTGAATCTGGCAAAACGAAGTCGCTGCGGATACTTTATCCTCTGCGAAGGCTACATGGATGTCATCGCGATGCATCAGGCGGGTTTTTCGCAGGCGGTCGCGTCTCTTGGCACTTCCTTCACCGATGGACAGGCGCAGATTTTAAAGCGTTATGTTCCGACGGTGCTGCTTTCGTACGACAGCGACGGCGCCGGCGTCAAGGCCGCGATGCGCAACATCGGCATTCTGCACGGCGCGGGACTTACCGGTAAGGTCGTCGACCTTCGTCCGTACAAGGACCCGGACGAGTTTATGAAAGGGGCCGGCAAAGAGGAATTCCAGAAACGTCTGGACAATGCCGAGAACAGCTTTCTTTATCAGATCCGGCAGATACAGACAAATTATGACCTGTCGGACCCGGCTTCGCAGACCCGGTTTTATCATGAAATCGCGAGAAGACTCTGCGAATTCGACGATGAGATCGAGCGCGAGAATTATACGAAGAAGATGGCCGACCAGTATTTTATCCCGCTGGAGACGCTGCGAAGAGAAGTGGCTTCCTACCAGATGGCCGGCGGCGCGCAGACATTGCAGACAAGGGAACTGCAGCGGCCCAAGCCTGTCAATCTCTCGGAGGGAAAACGGCGCGGGAAGCTCGAAGAGGCAAAGCGCAGAAACGAGCGGCTGCTTCTGACCTGGATTTCCGACGATCCGGCCGTTTATCCGCAGCTTCGCCCGTACCTGCGTGCGGAGGATTTTGAAGAAGGCGTTTACAGGACGGCCGCGGGAAGGTATTTTGAAATTCTGGACAAGCGGTACGGAGATGCTCTGCAGGTGGAGGCGGGCGGTCTGCCGGCAGGCAGCGCTTCACCGGCGGCGGCCGTGGCTTGTTTTGACGGCGAAGAGCAGCAGAAAGAAGCGGCGCAGCTCTTCGAGACCAGAATGGACGGCGTACAGACGAAAGAGGAGCGTGAAAAGGCGCTCAAGGATGTCATTCTGTCCGTCAAGCGGAACGCGCTCGAACAGAGCATGTTATCGCTTCAGGGGAACCCGGACGCGCTGCAGACCATTGTGAAACTCAAAAAGCAGATCGCCGATCTCGAAAAACTGGAGATCCGGATCACACAATAAAGAAAGGGATCAATATGCCTACAAGAAAGAAAACGACAGCTGTAGAGGACAAAACAACGAAGATGAAGAAAGCGGACCAGATCCAGATGTCGTCCGAGGAAAAACAGACGCAGTTCCGTGAAAAGCTCGCATATGTTTTGAAGATCGCGAAGAAAAACGACAACATGATCGATCAGAAAGACATCGACGCGGCTTTTGCGGAGTGTTCCTTGAGCGACGACGATATGGACAGCGTAACGAATTTCCTCGAGCAGCAGGGGATCCAGATCAACGCGGATAATGCGGATGATGACGATACGGCCGACCTTCTGGATGACGATGACAGTGATGACGCTACGGCAAGCGAACTTGCCGCGATTGAGCAGAGCGAGCGCGAAGAGGCGGAATCGGAGCAGAACGGCCTTTCCGACGGGAGCGATGTTATCAGCATCGAGGATCCGGTCCGTATGTATCTGAAAGAGATCGGCAAAGTGCAGCTTCTGTCCGCGGAGGAAGAGATAAGGATCGCGAAGGCAATGGAACGCGGCCAGATCGCGCAGAGAATTCTTGATCTGGACGAGATGAAAGCGCTGCCCGAAAATGATAAGGAATTCAAAGTCACCGCGGAGATGGCGGAAAGCTGCATTCAGAAGCATAAGAAGGGACAGACAGGAGAACCCGGTGAAGAAGAGCCGGAAATCGAAGAGGAAGCGGATGAGGCGGCCGAGCGTGAGGAAGAGCAGGAAGAGGAGAACGAGCCTGCGTCCTTCCGCCGCCAAACTGCCACCGACGCGCAGGAAGAGGAAGAACTGGTCAGGTTCTTCACCGGCATGACCAAGAGCTCGCTGCATGATGTGATTTATGACGGTGAAGAGGCAAAGGACAAGCTGGTCGAAGCGAACCTGCGGCTGGTTGTCAGCATTGCCAAACGGTATGTCGGCAGAGGAATGCTGTTCCTCGATCTGATTCAGGAAGGAAATCTGGGACTCATCAAGGCTGTGGAAAAATTTGATTTCCGCAAGGGCTTCAAATTCTCAACTTACGCGACCTGGTGGATCCGGCAGGCGATCACAAGAGCGATCGCCGATCAGGCAAGAACGATCCGTATTCCGGTACACATGGTCGAGACGATCAACAAGCTGATCCGTGTTTCGAGGCAGCTTCTGCAGGAACTGGGCAGAGAACCCTCGCCGGAGGAAATCGCGGAGAAGATGCAGATTCCGGTAGAGCGTGTGCGTGAGATCATCAAGATTTCACAGGAGCCGGTTTCTCTTGAAACTCCGATCGGTGAAGAAGAAGACTCTCATCTGGGAGATTTCATTCAGGATGAGAATGTTCCGGTACCGGCGGACGCGGCAGCATATACCATGCTCAAGGAACAGCTCAAGGAAGTCCTCGGAACCCTGACTGTCCGGGAACAGAAGGTCCTCCGGCTCCGTTTCGGTCTGGATGACGGCAGGGCCAGAACGCTGGAGGAAGTCGGCAAGGAGTTCAATGTAACGCGTGAACGTATCCGTCAGATCGAAGCCAAGGCACTCCGGAAGCTCCGTCATCCGAGCCGTTCCAGAAAGCTCAAGGATTATCTGGATTAAGGAGCGGTATGATCAATCTGTCGAAAAGACTGCAGACCATTGCAGATCTTGTAACGCCCGGCAGCAGAATCTGCGATGTCGGCTGCGACCACGCGTATCTGGACATCCGGCTGCTGCAGCAGAAGACGATTCCTTCGGCGCTCGCGATGGATGTCGCGCCGGGGCCTCTCTCGATCGCTGAGCAGAACCTGATGCTGACCGGGCTTTCGGAGCGCTGTGAAACACGGCTTTCGGACGGACTTGCAGCGTATAAAAAGGGTGAAGCGGGAACGCTTGTGATCGCCGGAATGGGCGGGCGGCTCATGGCTTCCATTCTGAGCGCGTATCCGGACAAAACAGAAAGCTTCCGGGAACTGATCCTCTCGCCACAGTCCGAGCCGTGGCTGGTCCGCGGCTGCCTTTCGCTTTCCGGTATCGGGATCACAGACGAGAAGTGCGTGGAGGAAGACGGCAAGTTCTACTGTGTCATAAAAGCGGTGCCGGCAGCGCTCTGCGAACGCCCGGACTGGGACGCGATACTTCAGCGGACAGACAAAATGTCCAATGAAGAGCTTTCACAGGCAGGTGTCGAGCGCAGCAGCATCCGCAGGATTCTTTCCAGCGAACCGTTCCGCACCGGAGTGGAAGCGGAATACGGGCCGTGCCTTATTAAAAACGCGGATTCCGGCCTGAAAAAGCAGCTGTTCGCAACGCTGAAAAGCCGCATTTCAGTATATAATAATCTATGTGAGAAAAAGGATACCGGCACCGCGGCCGCTGCGAGAATGCAGGAGCTCCGCGGCGAAATCGGAAGAATGCAGGCACTTGCGTTTGTACTGTGCTATGCGGTCTGAAGTCCGGTGAGATCCGCTCTTTGCTATCAGGAGTTTTTACTATGCTATTATCTGAAATCATGAAGCAGCTGGAAGAGTTCTGCCCGGCATCTTTCGCGCAGGACTGGGATAATGTCGGCCTGCAGGCAGGCCGTGCGGACAAGGAAGTAAAGAAAGTCCTCATAGCGCTCGACTGCACGAGTGAGATTGTCGATGAAGCAGTGCGGTGCGGTGCGGATCTTGTTTTGACGCATCATCCGCTTCTGTTTAAAGGCATTCAGCATGTGACCGATCGGGATTTTGTCGGAAAGCGGATCGTGCGTCTGCTGCAAAATGATATATCCCTGTATTCGATGCATACAAATTTCGATGTCATGGGGATGGCGGGCGAGGCTGCGGACAAGCTGCGGCTTCTGCACCCCGATGTTCTCGAGGTTACGTATGAAGATTCAATCTCGCGGGAAGGCCTCGGGAGGATTGGCGAGCTGCCCGAGCACATGACGCTGGAGGAAACGGCGCAGCTTGTGAAAGAGGTGTTCCGCATTCCGGCCGTCCGCTGCTACGGAGATCCGCAGCAGGCGGTTGTTACGGTCGCCATCATGCCCGGCTCCGGCAAAGACGAGCTGGATCTTGCGGCAGAGAAAGGCGCGGATGTGATGATTACGGGGGATGTCTCTCATCACGCCGGCCTTGACGCTTTGGAAAAGGGAATCGCGGTCATCGATGCCGGACACTACGGCGTTGAGAAGCTGTTTATTCCATATATGAAGGATTATCTGGAGCGGGAGATGCCGGAGCTTTCGGTCGTCTGCGCGAAGGAGAAGGAGCCGTTTTTCGAAGTATAGGGGAGGTCTCTCATGCCGGAAATTTTTGTGAACGGGGAACACATCAACTGCGACAAGGGGACATCGTTCGAGACAATCGCGAAGATGTACCGGGATAAGTATACCGCGCCGATTGCCCTCTGCCTTTTTAACGGCAAGATGCGCGAGCTTTCCAAGCGGGTCGACAAGGACGGAATTCTGACTTTTATCACCACAGCTTCACCGGCAGGGCATGCGGCTTACGCGCGGACGGCGATTATGATGCTTGTCAAGGCGGTCAAGGACGCTGCAGGCATCGACGTCAAGGTCGAGTTTACGCTCGGTAAAGCCTACTACTGCAGTCTTCTGGGCGACGTCAAGGTTTCCGATGCGCTGATCCGGACGCTGAATGACAGGATGCGGGAAATGTCCGGGAAGAATCTCCCGATCGGCAAAAAGACCTATCCGATTGACGACGCGATGACGCTGTTTCACCAGAAAGGCATGGGCGACAAGGAAAAGCTGTTCCATTTCCGCAGAAGCTCCACGATCAACGTCTATTCGCTGGACGGCCTTTATGATTATTATTACGGCTACATGCTGCCTTCGACCGGTTATGTCAATCTGTTCGAGGTTCTTCCTTACAAGGACGGCATTCTTCTGAATCTTCCGGGAGAAGAGAATCCGAATGAACTGACGCCGTTTGAAGAGGAACCGAATCTTTATGAACAGCTGATGCTTTCGACGCAGTGGGGAGATCTGGTTGACATTTCCACGGTCGGCGACCTGAACGAAGCGGTCTGCGAAGGCAATATCAGCGATATGATCCTCGTGCAGGAGGCACTGCAGGAACGCAGAATCGGCGATATTGCAGAAGAAATCTACAACCGCCCGGAAGTGAAGTTTGTCCTTGTGGCGGGGCCATCCTCTTCCGGCAAAACAACATTCGCCCACAGACTTTCAATCCAGCTGCGTTCATTCGGCCTGCGGCCGCATATCATCAGCATGGACAACTGGTTTGTCAACAGAGAGAAGACGCCGGTGGATATTGACGGCAATTATGATTTTGACTGCATTGAAGCGGTGGATACCGAACTGTTTAATGAAGATATGGCGGCGCTTCTTGCGGGGGAGGAAGTCGAGCTTCCGACCTTTGACTTCAAAAAGGGCAAGCGCGTCTACAGAGGGCAGAAGCTGCGCATGGATGAAGACGACATACTGGTCATTGAAGGCATCCACGGTCTGAATCCGATCTCGTCCAAAGAGCTGCCGGATGAGAATAAGTTCAAGATCTATACGAGCGCACTGACAAGTCTGAACATTGACGAGCACAACCGGATTTCCTCGGCGGACACAAGGCTCCTGCGGCGCATTGTGCGCGACGCCAGAACCAGAGGCAATTCCGCGCAGGAGACGATTGACGGCTGGAAAAAGGTCCGCGAAGGAGAGGAAAAGTACATCTTCCCGTTCCAGAACAACGTGGACGCGGTTTTCAATTCCGTGCTGATTTACGAGCAGGCGGTGCTCAAGCAGTTTGCGGAGCCGCTCCTTTTCAACGTGCAGAAGGACGAGCCTTCCTATTATGAGGCAAAAAGGCTTCTGAAGTTCCTCGATTACTTCGTCGGAATTGATACGGCCGCCATTCCCGCGAATTCGATTTGCAGGGAGTTTGTCGGAGGAGGATGTTTTCCCGTATAATTTCGATTTGTCATATCTAACAAGTTGTGTTACATTAATTCACTGTAAGCAGAGCAGGCGATCGCGGCCACGGCTGCCACGGCAGCATCCGAAAGGAAGTGGGTGAGGAAAGTCCGGGCTTCACAGGGCATGGATACCGGTTAACGGCCGGCGGAGGCAACTCCCGGGAAAGCGCAGCAGAGAACAGACCGCTGCCGCGGAAGCGGCAGTAAGGGTGAAACGGCAGTGTAAGAGACTACCGCTTCCCCAGTAATGGGGAAGGCATTGCAAGCCCTATCCGAAGCAAGACCGAGCAGAGAACAGTTCATCGAAGCATCCGGCCCGGATGCGGACAGTTGTCCCTGTTTTCAGGTGGGTCGCTTGATGCTGGCGGCAACGTCAGTACTAGAAAGATGATCGTCCAACGACATAACCCGGCTTATCGCTCTGCTTACTTGTTTGTTACCGCGGCCGCCACGAAAGAGGCGGCTTTTCGTTTTGCTTTCCCATGCACCGCAGCGCAGGAACCGCCGGAGACAGGATTTCATGAGTATATACAATCAGCCCATACGGAATAAGAAACTTTTTACAACCGTCATTGTCGCGGCGGTACTCGTGATGTTCATCCTTCGCGGAATACTTTTACGGCAGGGCAAGGTCGGGACACATTCCGCCCTTTCGCCGGATCAGATTCAGGAGGAGCTGCAGAAGACCGAAATTTCTGTTCGGACGGGCAGCGCGCAGGGGCACGGAACGGTTTTGCAGATGAACCGCCAGAAGCGCGGGGATGTGTTCTATATCGTTACCGCGGAACATCTTCGCGGGGACGAGGAGAAGGCACTGCAGGTTACAGACAGCGACGGAAACGCTTTTACCGGAGATATCCAAGGCGAAAATGAAAAGAAGGATTTCCTGCTGGCACGATGTGACGGCAAGGCGCAGGAGAGCGTCAGCTTTTCGGAAGACCTTTATTATCAGACAAAGCAGGGCGATACGGTTTATTATTTAAAGAGTGACAGTACGCTTGCCACGGGCACGGTCGTTTCCGCATCAGCGGATGTGGAGGGCGTCGGCAGCGGCATGCTTGTCATTCAGGGCGATGCGGAAAACGGCATGTCCGGCGGCGGTGTCTACAACAGCGCCGGGTATTATCTTGGTATGATTTCCGCGGGAACAGACGAGGGAACCATCGCGTGCGTTCCGGGCAACGTCATTGTAGACGCGTTCCGGAAGGTACGCTGACATCATTTCAGAAAGGCAGATGATATTTCATGACAAAGGTAGATATTATTTCCGGCTTTCTCGGAGCCGGCAAAACAACACTGATCAAGAAGCTTTTAAAAGAAGCACTGGCGGGAACCAAAGTCGTGCTGATCGAGAACGAGTTCGGCGAGATCGGTATTGACGGCGGATTTTTAAAGGAAGCGGGCATTCAGATCCGTGAGATGAACAGCGGCTGCATCTGCTGCTCACTGGTCGGCGATTTCGAGACATCGCTCTCTCAGGTGATGGAGCAGTACGCGCCCGAAAGAATCCTGATCGAGCCTTCCGGCGTAGGCAAGCTTGATGACGTTATGCGCGCAATTGACAACGCGGCAAAGCATATTCCGGATATGAAGCTGAACAGCGCCGTAACGGTTGTTGATGCCAAGAAAGCCAGAATGTACATCAAGAACTTCGGCGAGTTCTTCCTCAACCAGATCGAGAATGCCGGCACAATTATTCTGACCCGCACGGATATCGCTTCGCAGGAGCAGATTGACGCGGCGGTGGATCTGATCCGCGGGCACAACAGCAAGGCGACCATTATCACTACGCCGCTCGCCCAGCTGGACGGCAGACAGATTCTCGAGACCTTCGAAGGAAAAGAGGATCTGAACGCGCAGATTCTTGCGGAAGTTCTCGCGAGCGAAGAAGCCTGCCATCACCACCATCATCATCACGACGGCGAGTCACAGAAGATCGTCGATGAAGAGGGCAATGTCGTTTACAGAGCGCATCATGACCATGACGATGAGGATGACGGCCATGATCATGAGGAACACGAGCACCATCACGACCATGAGCACGAGGAACACGAGCACCATCATGACCACGATCATGAGCATCATGATGAACATGATCACGAACATGAGCACCACCACGATCACGACGCGGATGATATCTTCGAGAGCTGGGGCATGGAGACGCCGAACAAGTACACGGCTGAAGAAGTTGAGAATATCCTGAAAAACCTCGATGATAATGATACCTATGGCATCGTTCTGCGCTCCAAGGGCATGCTGCCTTCCGCAAACGGCACATGGATTCATTTCGACTATGTTCCCGGCCAGCCGCAGGTACGCACCGGAGCAGCGGATGTTACCGGAAAGATCTGCGTGATCGGTTCGCAGCTGAATCAGGACGCGCTTGAAAAGCTCTGGAAGCGCAGATAACACAGAAGGAGAAGCTATGGCAGAGAGAATCCCAGTTTATGTGATCACCGGATTCCTTGAAAGCGGCAAAACATCATTCTTCGCATACACAATCGGGCAGCCTTATTTCCAGTCCAAAGAGAGGACACTTCTGATCCTCTGCGAAGAGGGAGAAGTGGAGTACAGCGAAAAACTCCTGAAGCATACCCGTACAGATGTCGTTACCGTGGAGAAGCAGGAAGATCTTACGCCTGCGTTCATGATGGCGCTCAACGCCAAATATCATCCGGGCCGTGTCCTGATCGAATGGAACGGCATGTGGAATTACAAGGAGTTCCGTCTTCCGAGCGCCTGGATGCTGGAGCAGCAGATTACCTGCATTGATGCCTCAACATTCGGCGTATATTATTCGAACCTCGCGATGCGGTCCCTTTTGTTTGAAGAGCTAAAAGGTTCCGAACTGGTTATGTTCAACCGCTGCGACGATATCGATGAAGAGACGCTGATCAAATACAAGAGAAATGTCAAGGCGATCTGTCAGCAGGCGGATCTGATCTTCGAAGATAAAGACGGCGAGATTGACATGACGACAGAAGAGGATCTTCCGTTTGATATCAATGCCGACGTCATTGATCTTAACAAGGGGATCGATTATGGCGTCTGGTATCTTGACGCGATGGAGCATCCGGAAAGATATGACGGCAAAACAATCCGCTTCACCGGCATGGTTGCCCGCCCTGATGATTTTCCGAAGGGATACTTTGTCCCCGGCAGAATGGCGATGACCTGCTGCGCGCAGGATATGCAGTTTCTGGGGTACGCGTGTGCGTACGATCAGGAAAAGATTGACGCGATTAAGGAAAAGAGCTGGGTGGAAATCACGGCGGATGTCCGATTTGAGGATTTCAAGGAATATGAAGGAAAGGGTATCGTTCTTCACGCAAAGAGCGCGGCCCTGACCAGAGAACCGGAAGACGCGGTTGTCAATTTCGCCGGCTGATCCGGCCTTCTCTAATATGTGTCAGCCGCAGGCAGCGCAGCCTGCGGCTTTTTACAACCTGAAAACAGCCCCGCAGAGAGATTTCAAACCACTCTGCAGGGCTTGTTTCATCAATCGATTGAATTTATGAAATGCGGACGAGCTCAGTCCATTTTGGCTACGGAAGAAGCGAGCTTGGAAACTTTATTGGCAGCAGTATTCTTGTGAAGAACACCCTTTGTCGCAGCCTTGTCGATTGCAGCTTCCGCCTTCTTGAGGGCATCCTGCGCCGCAGCCTTGTCTCCGCTCTCAACAGCAGTGCGGACATTCTTGATGACGGACTTAACGCCGGTCCTGACAGCCTTGTTGGCCTCAGCCTTCTTGCTGCTGGTGAGAATTCTCTTCTTGGCAGATTTGATGTTTGCCATGTAAAATACCTCCATATAAAACACGCGTGATTGGATTTTATGTTATATCCGGATGTACTCCGCGATATCAGCCGCGATGTGCCATTGATCCGGACACGGACGTTCTTTGACACATACACCAAGATAATAACCATCTGCGGCGATAATGTCAAATACTTTATATTAATTCTTGCAGGAACCGGAAATCTGTGGTATATAATTATCCATATGCGGAGACTTCTGCGCCTTCGCGATTACATGAATTTAAAGGATACTGATATGGGTACTGTTCGTTTAATCTTAACTATTGTTCTGATTATCATCAGCGTCGTTCTGACTGCCATCGTCCTGATGCAGGAGGGCAAGTCGCAGGGACTCGGCGCGATTGCGGGCGCCGCGGAGACGTACTGGGGCAAGAACAAAGGCCGTTCCATGGAAGGAAGGCTTGTTAAGCTTACAACGATTCTCTGCGTAGTTTTCTTCGTTCTGTGCACGCTTCTGGATATGAAGGTGCTCTGATTTCTGCGGAACGGATGGAATGATTACGGATTCGGAGGCGTCCCATGGAGGGGCGCCTTTTTTGTACTCCGGCAGCGGCCGCAGGCGCCGCAGGGAAGCAGGAGCGTCCTTTAGAAAGAAGGAAGATTGAAACAAAAGAATGAAACATATATGGAAGGTGTTTTTACTTCCAGTGCAAAGGGCTTCGGCTTTGTAACGGTGGAAGGTCTTCCGCAGGATCTGTACATTCCTGCCGAGTTTACCGGCGGCGCGTTCTACAGTGATAAGGTTCTGGTAAAACTGCTTCCGACCTTCAGCGGAAATATTATTCCGGCAGGGAGAGACGGCCGCAGGCAGGAAGCGGAAGTTGTCAGAATTCTGGAAAGAGGCACGAAACGCCTGACTGGAACTTTCAGCCGTGCGAATCATCAGGCACTTGTCACACCGGACAACCATAAAATCAGCCGGCAGATCGCGATTCGGCCGGAGGATACCATGCGGGCCGTCAACGGCCACAAGGTGGTCGTTGAAATCACGGATTACGGCTTCGGGAAGCGTCCTCCGGAAGGAAAAATCGTTGAAATTCTGGGTCATATGGATGACCCGGGCGTGGATATTCTCTCGATTATCCGCGCGTACAATCTGCCCGGCGAATTTCCGGGAGAGGTCATGGAAGAGGCGCGGCGGCTGCCGCAGGAGCTGACCGGTGCTTTATCTTTGCGTAACGCGGACAACTCGGCACAAGGGCAGCGCGAAGATCTCCGTGGACAGATCGTTGTCACGATCGACGGCCCGGACACGAAGGATATTGATGACGCGATTTCTGTAGAGAAGGACGGAGATAATTATATTCTGGGCGTTCACATCGCGGATGTCTCGGAGTATGTCCGCGAGAACTCCGCGCTCGATCGGGAAGCGCTGCGCCGCGCGACCAGCATCTATCTGGTTGACCGTGTGATACCGATGCTGCCGCACGAGCTTTCGAACGGCATCTGCTCCCTGAATCCGGGGGAAGACCGGCTGGCGCTCAGCTGCATCATGACCATTGATCACGAAGGGAAGCTTCTGGACAGCCGGATTACGGAATCCGTAATCCGGTCAAGGGCAAAACTCAGCTATCCCGGCGTAATGAAGCTGCTCGAAGAAGCAGATACCTCGGAAATTAAACAGCAGCTGGAACAGCAGGGCATCCGGCGCGGCATGATCACGAGAACACGGGAGATTGTCCGGATGCTGCGCAGGGCGAAACGGCTGGCTTCTGTTTTGCACAAACAAAGACGTGCACGCGGGTCCATCGACTTTGACTTCGCGGAGAGTGAAGTTCATCTCGACGAAAAAGGAAAACCTGTGGATATCGTTCCGCACGAAAGAAACGCGGCGACGGAAATGATTGAAGATTTCATGCTGCTGGCAAATGAAACGGTCGCTTCGACGTTTTACTGGCTGGATGTGCCGTTCGTCTACAGAACGCATGAAAAACCGCCGGAGGAAAAGCTCCGGCAGCTCCGGATGTTCATCCGCGGCTACGGCTATTCGCTCAAAGGCTCTGCGTCGGATATTCATCCGCGGGAAATCAGCAGGCTCCTTGCAAAACTTTCCGGTACGAAGGAAGAAGCGATGATCAGCAGAATGACACTGCGCAGCATGTCGCGCGCGGAATACACGACGACCTGCAGCGGACACTTCGGACTGGCGCTTTCTTATTACTGCCATTTTACGTCGCCGATCCGCCGATATCCGGATCTGCAGATTCACCGGATTATCAAGGAATATCTGCACGGGAAGCTTTCCGACAAACGCCGCAGCCATTACGCGCAGCTTCTGCCGGATGTATGCAGGCAGTCTTCGCTGCGGGAGCGGCTCGCGGACGAGGCGGAGCGGGAGAGCGTCAGACAGAAGATCGCCGAGTATATGAAAGAGCACCTGGGTGAACAGTTTGAAGGTGTCATTTCCTCTGTCACAGGCTGGGGACTATATGTGGAACTGCCGAATACGGTGGAAGGCCTGGTGCCTGTCAGCTCTCTTCGTGATGATTACTATATTTTTAATCCGGAACAGTATATACTGACGGGAGAGCATACGCACCGGACGTTCGAGCTCGGACAGAAGGTGAGCGTGATCGCAAGCGGCGCGGACATTATTCTGCGGACGGTCGATTTCCGGCTTGCCGGAGGTGATGATAACGCGGAAAAGGCATCTTCCGGGCACACGGCAGAAAAGGAAAAGGTACAGCCGGAAAACCACTCCAATAAGAAAACAAAGCGATTGAAAAAGGTACCCCGCGGTCAGGAGAAAAAAACGGGACATGGCAGACACAAATATTAAGGTAGTTGCGAATAATAAAAAGGCATACCACGATTATTTCATAGAACAGAAATACGAGTGCGGTATTGAGCTGTACGGAACCGAGATCAAATCGATCCGCCTCGGCAAATGCAGTGTCAAGGAAGCGTATGTGGATATTCAGAACGGTGAGGCATTTGTCGACGGGATGAACATCAGCCCGTATGAGAAAGGCAATATCTTCAACCGCGATCCGCTGCGCAGGCGGAAGCTCCTGCTGCATAAAAAGGAAATTCTGCAGCTCGCGTCCGCAGTTTCGGCGAAGGGTTATACGATTGTACCACTGTCCGTCTATCTGAAAAACGGTAAATGCAAGATCGAAATCGGGCTTGCGCGCGGCAAACATCTGTATGACAAACGCGAGTCGATCCGGAAAAATGACCTTCGCCGGGAGAACGAGCGCGACTTCAAGAACGAGTACAGGGGTTGATTTTACGGTGCAATCTGTTAAAATGTATCTATCGGAAACACATGTTTTCGTTTCACTTACGGGTTAGTAAAGGTTTCGACAGGGATCCTGCAGGTGGAGAAGCTATCCGAAGCCGATCGTTAAACGGCAAACTTAAATATAAACGCTAATAACAATAAGTTAGCTCTGGCTGCCTGATCGCAGTCAGCGTCGCCCGGAGGTCACCTGCGGTTTCCGGATACGGCGCCAATCACGCAGGAAACGACACGGGTTCTGTCTCGGATCCGCGGGCGTATTTGAGGCTACTGATTCTGCCGGATCGCTGATCGTCCGGCTTTTGAGGGAATGGTCTTAGGACACAACGCTCAGCTATGATAGTAGAAGTACATTGAATGGGTTTTTGGACACGGGTTCGATTCCCGTCTAATCCACTAACAGGGCCGTATTCGAACACATCGAATTCGGCTCTTTTTCTATGTTGTAAAATATTGTGACAGAATCATTCTTCACGATGACATTTGACACAAATGTATGCAGCAGCTTCTTCCGGAATTCCGGATCATCCTTATCTCCAGCTTTGAAGGACAGGAGCCATCCCCTGACCAGTTCTGCAGGTATGATCGGGTGCTTGATCTCATTACGGCTGATCTGTACCAGAAGCTCGTTTTCCTCAGCTTCCAGCGTGGCTAAACGCTGAACGAGTACGCGCGCCCCGCCATTTTCGATCGCGGTCGCAAGAGACTCCTGCCGCTTACGGTTATCCTCGAGCCGCTTTTTCAGAATGATCGTCGGATCTTCATCCTGCCTCTTTTTCTGGATTTCCATGATTTTATCAACGAGCATATCAATTAAGTCATCTGTCAGGACATCAGCGATGGTATGCTCAACTACAAGGTTCTCCAACTTCTTCTGGGGAATTGCCTTCAGTGCGCATTTTTTGCCGCGTTTCGCGTTCGCACATTTATAATAGTGATACATTCGTCCGCTTTTACCGGTCCCGCATTCCCCGACCAGAAGACTTCCACAATACGCACAATAGCATTTCCCTGAAAGTAAATAGTTCACAACAGCCCTCCCCGCGGCATTATTTCGGCCTGTATGAAAATGCCGCTGCGCTTCATCAAATGTAGCCCGGTCGATAATGATCGGCGCCGGTATTTCGATATCCCGGAAGCTAAATTTACCTGTATACTTTTCGTTGCGCAGTATCCGTTCTACAACGGACTTTGACGGCACTGTTCCCCTGCGGCTGGCGATGCCGCATTCTAGCAGATACTGCTGCATATCCTTTAACGAATGCCCCGAGATACACATCCGGAAAATCCCGCGCACACAATCGGCAGCTTTCGGGTCCAGTATGATCCTCTGATCATTATCCTTCTTGTAGCCTATCGGTAGGCGCCCAGCTGTCCATTTTCCCTTTTTCGCGCTCTCGCTATGTCCGCGAATGACCTTTTGCCGGAGGTCTGCGCTATAGTATTCGGCCAAACCCTCCAAAAGGGACTCAAGAAGAATACCCTCCGGACCGTCGGGGACCGCTTCCTTCGCATACATAATCAGAACGCCTGCTTTTTTCAGGCGGATCTTGTTTACAGCAATATCCTCTCGTGACCGTCCGAACCGATCGACCTTCCAGACGATAATGCAATCGAATTTATGCTGATCCGCGTCATGCATCATTCTTTTAAACTCATTACGCCCGTCAACAGACTTTCCGCTGACATGCCGGTCAGCGTAGATCTCAACAATATCAATTCCCTTATTCCGCGCATAGGCGCGGCAGTCGTCAACCTGTCCTTCTATAGACTGATCGGTCTGCCTCGGGCCTTCACTATAGCGCGCGTAAATCGCTCCTGTCATAGGTGAACCTCATTTCTATCACTGCGCCTTATGGCAGATCCACGTCAATTTGCCAATTAAACGGACGTCAACCTGGTCCAATATGATCGGGGCATATTCCGAATTACAGGACTGCAGGATCACCTTATTACCGGATCGATATACCTTTTTTAACACTGCCTCATCGTCCGCCCCGAAAACAACGGCATAGATCTGCCCGTCAACGACATCAAAATCAGCGACAAGAAATGCGATGTCTCCGTCTTGAATGCCCGCATCTATCATTGAGTCACCTTTTGTGTGTAACGCATAATCAGCACGGATCGCGCGGTCGATGTAAAAGAATCCATCGAAATTCTGTTCCCCGATCGGGCCCTCGCCGCAACCGATTGTGCCAAGGATCGGCACCGGGTAGGCCGCAGGAACAGATATATTACGGGGGAGAGGATGTTCCTTGTTTTTGTCTTCCCAACCCATCAGATAAAGAGGCGTTACTCCGAGCGCGTCGGCAAGTTTGGCAATCTTATCCCTTCTCATATTTTCGATCATGCCGTTCTCCCACTTGCGGACAGTAGATTTACCGACGCCAACTTTATTGCCTAACTCTTCAAGTGTCAGTCCCTGTTGTTCCCTTAGGTCTTTAATTCTTTCTCCAACTGTCATTGTAAGGCCTCGCTTCATTAAGTTATCAGACATTTTAATTATACATGATTGTGTCATTTATGCAACATTGAATGGTGGTTTAGAGTAAAAAGTTTCATTTATGACACATAACCTATTGACACCAAGCAGGGTAAGAGATAAGATTCAAAGTGTCCTTGAGGACACGTAAATTTTCAGGAAGGAGGGCACAATGATAAATCACGAAAAGATGACCATAACGCTCGACAGAGAGGAGGTTATCGACTGCAAACTCGCGGCACTTGGAATCATCCAAGAGCAGGAAAGAGCCGGAAATTCGGCGAGGAGGTGGCGGTCAATCTACAACAAGCTGGACAAACAGCTCAAGGCTTTCGATAAACAGTACGAAAAAACGCATCCGGAGGGATGATCCTCCGGATGCAGAAAGGAGATAGGATGGACAGGCTACTGCTGGAGTACTACATCAAGAAAAGCGGCCGAAATGTTGAGACTTACTGTAAGGACGTCGGAATAAGCAGATCTGCTTACTTTCGCAAGACTCACGGAGAATCCGAGTTTACTCAGGGCGAAATTCAAAGCAGTATCGACTGCGGATACGTGCCGCGAGAGTCGATCATGCAAGTTTTTTTTGCCGGAAAAGTGTCGTAAAAGACACTGCATAGTGCGACAAAAGCCGCCCAGGGACACGACCCCATAGGCGGCAGAAAGGAAATTACATGGAAAGTTTAACAAATCTTACAGCTTTCAGCAATCCAGAGTTCGGCATGATTCGAACCACAGAGATCGACGGCGAGCCGTGGCTCGTCGGCAGAGATGTGGCAAGGATCTTAGGCTACGCGAACCCCAACGATGCTCTTGCAAAGCATGTAGATGAAGAAGACAAGGGGGTAGCAAAATGCGATACCCCTGGAGGAGTTCAGGAGCTTACAGTCATCAATGAATCCGGACTCTATTCTCTGGTCCTCTCTTCCAAGCTCCCGAACGCAAAGCAGTTCAAGCATTGGATCACCGCTGATGTGATCCCGTCGATCCGGAAGCACGGAGCCTACGCTACACCGGCAACAATCGAGAACATCATCAACAACCCTGACTTCGGGATCAAGCTCCTGCAGTCACTCAAGGAGGAACAGGAGAAGAACAAGACGCTTGCTGCAGAGAACAGTCAGCTCCTGGTCGATAAGCAGGTCATGCAGCCAAAGGCCGATTATTTCGACGAACTGGTAGACCGGAACCTCCTCACATCTTTCACGGATGCGGCGAAGGAGCTGGGCATTAAACGCAAGACCTTCATTACGTTTTTGCTGGACAAGGGCTATATCTACCGGGACAAGAAGGGGAACCTCGTCCCCAGGGCAAACAGCAAGGCGGCGGCTTTGTTCGAGGTCAAGCAGTGCAGCAATGGCAAAACCGGCTGGGCGGGATGCCAGACGCTCATTACGCCGAAGGGCGTGGAGACCTTCAAGCTGCTCTGCCAGGGGCTCTGAGAAGAAAGGAGGAGGGAAGGCGTGCCACAGGTACAGGGAATAAGGTATCCAGATCTGACGGATCTGGCGATTGCGGCGATAAGCGCGATAAGGAGGGACTTAAAAGACAATGAAGAGGCACAGACTGATAAACCTAATCGGGTCACTACTGGTAGGAGGAGGTGCGTTACGCGCGATCATGCTGGTAGGCGCGAATGATTATTACACAATGGAGCTGCATGAATACCGTCCGGTGGACTGGAAGGGATTCGTCGTCGCCATAATCCTCCTCGCCGCGGGGTGCCTTGTGTGGTGGATTGACGACAACTTTTATATCGATATCAAAATCGGGAGGAAAAGAAAAAGATGAAGACATGCACGAAGTGCGGTGACAGGTTCACTGGGGAAGAAATCGCGGAGTGGCGGTCAGATCATGAAGACTTTTCAGAAAGACCGTTTATCTGTCCGGACTGCTGGGACAGGATCTACGCGCACAAGGATCTCGAAGACCAGTTGGAGGAGGCAATGAATGAACACTGATTCGATCGATGAGATGACGGCCAGCATGGTGGCTGTTATTAGGGCCGTCAAAGATCTGCCTGCGGGTTTAGCTGTAAACTCAATCCTTTTGGCAGCGTTCCTGATATGCGATGAATACGGCTTAAACAAGACAAGCAAAGTCTGGGACGCTATGGGGATATATGAAATGGTCAAAGAAAGGTTAGAAAAAGAGGAGGATTAAAAACCATGAACATCACCGTTAATTTCAGTAGCATTGAAGAACTCAGGGAGTTCCAGCGCGCGGTCCGGATTGCCGGAATCGACGAAAAACCGGATGACAGGGCAGTTCTTAAGTCGAACGAGGCAGATGTACAGGTTCCGGAAGCGGCGCCCGTACCGGCAGTAACGGAGGCGCCGGAGGCAGCGATCCGGGAACCCGAGGCAGTTCCGCAGAGCGTACCCGTGGCAGCACCCGCGCCGGCTTCCGGATCGGAGAAGTCGGAGGAACAGCAGAAGAAAGGCATCACAGCGGCGGAGCTCAAGTGTATCGCGGCGGATAAAGCGCGTGCCGGCTTTCGGTCGCAGCTCAAAACGCTGCTTTCCGATTACGGCGCAAAGAGTGTCACCGACCTGACAGAGAAGCATCCGGAAAAAATGCAGGAATTCTATGAAAAGCTTGAGGAGGTCTGCGATGCCGGATAAGCATGCGAAACTAAGCTGCTCAAGCTCCATGCGATGGATCAATTGTCCCGGAAGCGTCCACCTGTCAGAGTATTTCCCGCAATCGACGTCGATTTACGCGGATGAAGGGACGATCGCGCATCTGTATCTGGAAGAGTCCGTAAAGGATGATCCGCAGGGCAGGCAGGCCGCACTCGACAAGGCAGCAGCGTTCTACCGGGAACATCCGGAGATGGGCGACAGCGCGAACAGCATCCGGGACAATATCGACGCAATGATGGCATGGATCCTATCTGAGTACCAGAAGGAAAAGGCAGCGGATCCGGCGGTAGAAGTATACAGCGAACAGCAGGTTGACCTCACGGCGTATATTCCCGACGGCTTCGGGACAACGGACGTCACGATCGCGCGGACAGGATTTATTCACATTATCGATCTGAAATACGGCAAGGGCGTTCCGGTACACGCGGAGGGAAACACACAGCTCCGCCTTTATGCACTCGGAATGCTGGAAATGCTGGATATGATCTACGACATCAGACAGATCCGGATGACGATCTATCAGCCGCGGCTGGCAAATATCAGTACGGACGAGATCTCCGCATCGGATCTGCGGGAATGGGGAAGCGAAGTCATAAGGCCCGCGGCGAGGCTCGCGCTTTCTGAAGACGCACCGTTCTCAGCGGGGAGCTGGTGCCAGTTCTGCCCCGCAAGGAAGACCTGCCGCTGCCGTGCAGACCATATGATGGCACTTGAGAACTACCGTATCAAAACAACCCTTACCGACGGGGAGATCGGGCACATTCTGGGCGAGATCGATGACCTGACCAAGTGGGCGGAAGACCTGAAAGCAGCAGCCCTTACGAAGATTCAGGAGGGCGGGGATATACCCGGGTGGAAGGTCGTCGAAGGTAAGAGCAACCGGAAATTCAAAGACGGAACGGAAGAAAAGGCCATCGTCGCGGCCGCCAGGAAGGCAGGTTTCGAGAAGGCACTGCTGTATGAGACGAAGATGCTCACACTCTCACAGATCGAGAAGCTGATGGGCAAAAAGACGTTTACAGAAGCACTTGGGCAGTACGTCGTAAAGCCGCAGGGCAAGCCGACGCTGGCGCCGGAGTCCGACAAGAGAGCATCAATCATCGGCGGCAATGCGAAGGATGTCTTCGCGGAAGAGCTGCCACTTTAATACACATCTTAAAAAGAGAGGATATCTATCATGGCAAAAATCATTTCTGACACAGAAATTGTAACAGGAGAAGTAAGGCTTTCCTATGCGCATCTGTTCACGCCGGTGCTTCCCAAAAACGCGACACCGGGGCAGCAGGCAAAATATTCAGTCTGTATTCTGATCGACAAGAGCGACAAGAAAACCATTCAGCTGATTGAGGACGCGGTTAAGAAGGCGTTTGCCGCGGGCGTACCGACTAAGTTCGGCGGCAGGGCTCCGAAGGCCTGGCACAATCCGCTTCGTGACGGGGATGCAGAAAAGGATTTAGACCGGAATCCGGAGTACGAAGGCTGCCTGTTCGTGAACGCCAATTCCCAGAGAAAGCCGGGGCTCATTGATCGGCGCGGACAGGAGATTATTGATCCGGAAGAACTCAAATCCGGTGACTACGCAAAAGTGGATATTAATTTCTACGCATACACGAATTCCGGAAGCAACGGAGTCGCCTGCTCTATTAATAATGTTCTGAAGACTCGCGACGGCGAGGCACTGGGCGGCGGCAACCTGTCGGCAGCAACAGCATTTGAGGGAGAACTCGATGACAGCGAAGACGACGATCTCATCTGAGCAGAGAGAACTCGCGATCGACATCGAAACCTACAGCTCCGTAGATATCGGCTCCGGCGCCTATGCCTACAGTGAGGCGCCGGACTTCACGGTCCTTCTCATCGGATACAAGTACTCTGATAGCATGGTCCGCTGCATTGACTGCACGCAGACAGACGCGAATGGCAACAGGCTGATTGACAGCCCGTCAAGAAATCCGGAGTGGGACTACTTCCTATCCGGACTGCTGGACCCGAGTGTGATCAAGACAGCCTACAATGCGAACTTTGAAAGGACTTGTCTTGCCAAATTCCTAAAGCAGCCTATGCCGCCGGAAGAGTGGCGGGACACGATGATCCTTGCGGTGCAGATGGGCCTGCCGCGTTCACTGGCGGACGTTGGAGCAGCTCTCGGGCTGCCGGAGGACCAGCAGAAACTCAGGACCGGCAAAGCACTCATCCAATACTTTTGCAAACCCTGCAGACCGACTAAAGCAAACGGAGGAAGGACGCGGAACCTGCCGGAGCATGCGCCTGAAAAGTGGAAGCTTTTTATCGAATACAACCGGCAGGATGTGGTTACGGAACAGGCAATCCTTGAAAAGATCGGAAAGAAGAACCGTCCGGTCAGGAAGGAAGAAAAGCTGTGGGATGTTGACCAGAAAATCAATGACAGGGGCGTCCTTCTGGACGTCGATCTCGCGCAGAAGATCGTCACATTCAATGAACAGCACACGGCAAAGCTCACCGAGGAGGCAAAGCAGCTGACAGGGCTCGATAATCCGAACAGCGTGACGCAGCTCAAGCTCTGGGTGCAGGACAGAGGCATTCAGACAGAGAGCCTTACGAAATCGGTTTTGGCCGATCTGCTTACAGGAGACCTTCCGGATGACGTGCGCCGGGTACTTGAGATCCGGCAGTCGCTTGGCAAGACAAGTGTAAAGAAGTATCAGACCATGCTGGACATCGCATGTCCGGACGGCCGGGCAAGAGGCATCATGCAGTTCTATGGCGGGCACACAGGACGCTGGGCTGGAAGGGCTCTGCAGCCGCAGAATTTAGCCAGAAACACGATGGATGACCGCGAGCTGGACAATGCAAGGGCGCTTATCAAATCGGGCGATTTTGACACGCTGGAGATTCTCTACGATGATCCGTCAGACGTGTTTTCGCAGCTGGTCCGCACCGGGTTCATACCTTCCGAGGGCAATCGCTTTGTGGTGTCAGACTTTTCAGCGATTGAGGCGCGCGTGATCGCGTGGATCGCCGGTGAGAACTGGCGGCTCAACGTATTCAGGAACGGCGGCGATATCTACTGTGAATCGGCAAGCCATATTTACCATGTGCCGGTCGTAAAGCACGGGTTAAACGGGGAGCTCCGCCAGCGCGGAAAAGTTGCGGAACTTGCTCTTGGCTACGGCGGGTCCGTTGGCGCGATGAAGAGCATGGACACAACGGGCTCTGTCCCGGAAGAAGAGATGCTGACAATCGTCAGGCAGTGGCGGGCGGAGTCGCCGAATATCGTAAGATTCTGGAAAAATATAGAGCGCGCAGCGATCAGCTGCATCAGCGGGGAAGGCCCGCAGCGTATCCCTATTAAAGGTGCGCAGCCGATTAAACTGCGCATGCAGGTGATCGGCGGAACGCCGGTCCTGCGGATTACCCTCCCCTCCGGACGGGATATTTCCTACTGGGACCCGATCGTGAAGGACTCGGATTGGGGGCTTCGAATTACTTATATGAGCCAGAATCAGACAACGCGGAAATGGGAACGAACCGAGACCTACGGAGGAAAGCTGACGGAGAACATCGTGCAGTCGGTCGCGCGGGACTGTCTCGCGGAGAAGATGATTCTGCTGGAGGATTTGGGCTACCACGTCGTTTTCCACGTGCACGATGAAATGATTTTCGATGTACCGCGTGAGGATCAGTTCGCGGCCAAAGTGATCGACGACGCAATGGCAGCGCCGATCAGCTGGGCGCCGGGGCTGCCATTAAAAGGAGGAACGTATGAGTGCGATTTCTACAGGAAGGATTAAGGGGCAAAAGAAAAAATACGGAAGTGTTCTTGAAGCCGCGAAACAATTCCGCGGTATAGCCTGCGACCCCGCTGTCGCTCCGGAAGATCATGACTGGCACTGGGTAGTATGCGCGGATGCGCTTTTCTATTATGAGACAGACGAAGAAACCGGAGAATACGTACAAAAAAAAAGTGGAAAAGCCTTATTACCTTGCCACCGCGTTCTACACAGGCAGCTTTTGGACACTTGGCGCGCATATACCAAACAGGCCGGTCAACATATACGCATGGGACCAATACGTGTCCCCGATTATGCAAAATAGAAACGACACACCTGATACGGATGGTGCAGTCCGGATCGCCGAAGCGGTCATAGAACAGTGGCGCGGCGAGTATGAGTCTGCCCTGATCGCACAGATGGAGACTCCGACAAAGGAGAACGCGCAGAATGTCAAAAAACTTGAGAGGGATTTTCCGGACTGGCTTGCTCCGGTCGGCATAACAAAGGAAGCAGCACTGCGGGCGATCCGGGAGCGCGTAACGGCGGAGGTAAGAGGACAAAGGCCATGAAGAATAGAACAGTGCAGTCGGGAACGCAGAAAGGGGCTGGTGGAATTTGGCGGTTATATCGATAAGCGAAAAGATAATCCCCGGAATCCGGACGAACCCGAAGCTGTGGATCTCAACCGGCGCAAGCCGATTCGAGACATCCTGGCAGAATCGTGAGATCCAGTGGAGCGAGCTCCTTGCCCGGCTTAAATCCCCTACCAGAACACAGGAGACGCAGGCGGAATATCTGAAGATGACGCGGGCGCAGCAGGACAAAATCAAGGACACCGGCGGCTTTGTCGGCGGTGTCCTGAAAGGCGGAAAGCGGAAGGCCGATACGGTAGCACTCCGCAGCATGATTAGTTTTGACATCGACAATGCGCCTGCGGATTTCGTAGACAGGATGCAACTGGAGGAGCCGGTAGCATGGGCGGTCTATTCCACGCACAAGCACAGGCCAGAAAAGGCAAGACTCCGTATGATCATACCGCTCGCTCGGACAGTGAGCCCAGAAGAATATGAGGCAGTGAGCCGAAAGCTTGCGGAAGAGATCGGCCTAGAATTTTTTGACAGCACGACCTTCCAGCCGTCAAGGCTTATGTACTGGCCGTCATGCAGCAGGGACGGCGAGTACGTGTTCGAGTATCACGATGACGACCTTCTCTCACCCGATGCGTATCTGAACAGATATGATGACTGGCGCGACACGTCGCAGTGGCCGACATGCCCGGATGAAGTGCGCGTCCAGAAAAAACGTGCGGAGCGTCAACAGGACCCCACGAAGAAGAACGGACTGGTCGGCGTTTTCTGCCGCACTTATACGGTCCCGGAGGCGATCGGCACGTTCCTGCCCGACGTCTACAAGCCGACGGATAAGGACGACCGCTATACCTACGCAGCCGGTAGTACATTCGGCGGACTGGTGATTTACGATGGCGGCATTTTCTGCTATTCCAATCATTCCACAGATCCGGCGCACGGCATGGATCTGAACGCGTTTGATCTGGTCCGGATCCATCTCTTCGGCGCCGAGGACGACGGTGTAAGGGAAGGAACGCCGGTCACAAAACTGCCATCATGGAAGAAGATGACGGAGCTCGTAAGCGACGATCCGGAGTGCCGGCACACGATCGATGCGGAGAGGCAAAAGGAGCTACACGACGTATTTGAGGGCGAAGCAGATGGCGCAGACGACGACCGCTGGAAGGATCAGCTGCAGGCTGTCAAAGGCGTGATCATCCCGAATATATTCAACCTGCAGCTGATCCTGCTGAAAGACCCGAATCTGGCAGGCATCATGTACAACGAATTTACAGGGACGATCGAAAACGTGGAGCCTGCGCCATGGCAGGATGGGTCCGGGATCTGGAAGAACAGTGACGACGCGGGGCTGATGATGTACTTGTCGAAACGTTATCAGGACTTCAAGCGCAACGACATTCAGGATGTTCTGATACAGGTGGCGCTATCCCGGCGATTTCATCCTATCAAGGAATATTTTGATCAGCTGCCTGCGTGGGACGGCGTAAAGCGCGCGGAAACAATTTTTATAGACTATCTGGGCGCGGATGACGATGTCTATGTCAGAGGTGTGACGCGTAAATGGCTGTTAGGCGCGGTGACACGGATTTTCCGGCCCGGCACTAAATTTGACTGGTGCATCACGCTGACCGGCGAGCAGGGAATCGGAAAGAGCACGATGGCCGCGAAACTGGGCGGCGCGTGGTTTTCTGACGCACTGTCCTTCGACGACATGCGCGACGAAAAAACGGCGGGTGAGAAGCTCCGCGGAGAGTGGATCCTCGAGATCGGCGAGCTCAAAGGCCTCAGGAAGATGGATGTAGAGTCCGTGAAGTCATTCATGTCCAGATCTGTGGACAAGTTCCGGCCGGCCTATGCGAAACGTGTCGAGCAGTATCCGCGTTCCTGCGTGTTCATCGGCACCGGCAACAACATCGACTTCCTGAAGGACCCGACCGGCAGCCGGCGATTCTGGCCGGTACACTGCAGGCGTCAGCGGAATGACGGGGGACGCGGCGCATGGGATATCACGGCAGAAGAAGTCGCGCAGATCTGGGCGGAGGCAAAGACATGGTACGACGCGGGCGAGGGTCTTGAACTGTCAAAAGAGATCAGAAAACTGGCAGAATGCAGGCAGGAGGAATCCATGGAGCAGGATGAGCGAGCAGGCGTTGTCAGCATTTATCTTGACACGCTCCTTCCGGAAAACTGGCCGGACATGGATCTGGATGCGCGCAGGGTCTGGCTTGCTGACAGCGGCAATCAGGAGGGCCGCATAAGGCGGACAGAAGTCAGTGTGATGGAGATCTGGTGCGAGTGTTTCAAAAAGAGTCCGGCGGACAAGCGAAGGAGTGATTCTGACGACATCGCGCGGATGCTGAAACAACTCGGATGGGCATACGATGGCGGCAGAAAGCGGCTTCCGATTTATGGTCAGCAGGGCATTTATACCCGTGAATAACCCGTGAATAGCGTCAAATTTCGGTGAAAACGCTATTCACAGCTGACCGCGATGTCGTGTGAATAGCAATCGCTATTCACAGGGCTATTCACAGGGCTATTCACAGCAAAAATCCTTATGTTTACTTGATTTTTTACTGTTTATACAGTCTGTGAATAGCTATTTAGATTAAAAAAAGTATTTTAAGAAATATAGATTAAATACGTATAAATGCATCATAAATACCATATCTACAGATTAATAGGAATTTTGAAGGAGCTATTCACACATGAGGGAAAAGGATATAGAGAGAATTTTAGTACATGGAGTCCAGAAGCTCGGCGGCGCCGCCTATAAGTTTATTTCACCTGGTAATGATGGTGTGCCGGACAGATTGGTCGTCATGCCGGAAGGGAAGGTTTGTTTTGTGGAGCTGAAGCAGGATACAGGAAAGTTGTCCGGACTGCAGAGGGTACAGATCAGGAAGCTCGCCGGGATCGGACAGAACGTAGCGGTCCTCTACGGGGAGGATGAAGTCCGCGTATTTCTCAACCAGATGAGGAGCGGAGACGTGTGGCTGCAGCTGCAGAAAGGTCTTTGGATGTGACGCGTAAGCACAATACGGGAGGAGGTGATGCCTATGAAGTTCATACCGCACGAATATCAAAAGCGCTGCATTGATTTTATTCTTGATCACCCGGCAGCCGGATTATTTCTGGATATGGGCCTTGGTTAGCAAGACCGTAATCAGTCTTACCGCCGCGCAGTCTCTCCTTTATGACAGTTTTGATGTATCTAAGGTCATTGTGATTGCGCCTCTACGCGTGGCGGAAGACACCTGGAGCCGTGAAGCTGCAAAGTGGGATCATTTAAGCGGACTGCGGATCAGCAAGGTGCTGGGCAGTCTCAAGAGGCGCGAGCAGGCGATCCGCGCAGATGCGGACATCTACGTGACCAACAGGGAAAATGTGGTTTGGCTGCAGGAGTACATGAACAGAAATAAGGATATCCCCCGATTTGACATGATCATCGTGGACGAGCTGTCAAGCTTTAAGAGCAATCAGGCAAAGCGGTTTAAGGCTCTCCGAGTGATCCGATCTTACGCAAAACGAATTGTCGGGCTGACGGGAACGCCGGCAGCCAATTCCCTGATGGATTTGTGGGCGGAGATCGGGATCCTTGATGGCGGTGATCGGCTCGGACGTTTTATCAGCCAGTACCGTGAAGCATTTTTCCGTCCCGGTTGGTGCAGTCCTTCCGGTATTGTTTACAAGTTCGTTCCGAAGCCCGGTGCAATGCAGCAGATCACAAAGCGGATATCGGATATCACCATATCCCTGAAGGCCTCCGATTATCTGGACCTCCCGGATGAGATAGAGGACGTGATCTATGTAGAGCTTCCCGAAGATGCTGCGAAGCAGTATCGGGATATGGAAAGGGAAGCGCTCATTACGGTAGGCAATGACCAGATTACAGCGTTGAACGCTGCGGCGGTCATGACGAAGCTTACGCAGATCTCGAATGGCTTTGTCTATAACGATGGTCATGAGCCGATCCGGATCCATGACGCAAAGACGGAGGCGCTGCAGGAAATCATCGAAGCGGCGGACAGCCCGGTCATCGTTTTCTATCAATACCGGGAGGACGCGGATCACCTGCTGAAGACGATTCAAGACTCAAAGCTATTGCGGGACGAGGAGGACATAAAAAACTGGAACGAGAAGAAGATCCCGGTGCTGCTGGTGCATCCGGCGTCTGCCGGCTACGGTTTGAACCTGCAGCAGGGCGGACACATTATTGTCTGGTACGGCCTCACGTGGAGTCTGGAGCAGTACCTGCAGGCAAATGCAAGACTGCATCGTCAGGGGCAGGACAGGTCCGTACTGGTCTACCGGATTCTTTCCAAGGGCACCGTCGACCAACAGATCCTCGAAAGCCTTGACGCTAAGGACGCAACGCAGAACGAAGTTTTGGAAATTTTAAAGAAGCGGAGACAGATAGTATGATCGAGAAGGACATTTTGCATATCAGATGGAATACAGGTCAGGCACGTATCAACCTGAAAGAATATTTTCCTACATCCGAAAGACGGACAAGGCAGCTTTTCCGAAAACTTATTCTGTTGGATGATTTCCAGCATGAAATCACGGAGGAGCTGATCCACTGGCTCACCGTGCAGCTGAACAGCATTGACGGGAACAGCCTGAAAATGTACGCGAATGATTATGCGAACCGGAACGAAAAGCTGCGCGACCTGAAGGGGCAGCTGGACGCGAACGAAAAGCTGCGGGAGTTGATTCGTGACCAGTATGCAAGGGAGCGGAAGCCGGACATACGCAGACAGCTCAAGGAGATTCAGGGGCAGCAGAGACAGGCTTCGGAGGATCTTCGGGAACGGATTTCATTTGTCCGGCGGCAAATGTAGAGTGCGAAAAGCGGATTCGTGTCTACGCAAACGCAGATCCGGTTGTACAAGGCCGACATTGAGGCAGCAAAGGCATTCAGGATGTAAGTGATCGGGAGACAAAACATGAAAATATGGGTTGAACATGAGGTTTCAAATGATCCTAACTCTTGCCTGTATTCAGACGGTACGTTTATGGAAGGAAGAACCGTCTGTAAATACCATAAATTTTTGACGCAGACCCATGGAAGGAAACGGCCACCAGATAGAAACAAACCGAAGTGTGTTTTGTTTGATGCATGGCTCGAAGAGCCGTATAAAAAGTGTTTTGAGTGCAGACGCCATTCAGGAGATGATTGAGAGGATAGAGTGAGGACAGATTATACCATTGTAAGCAAACCGGACTATATTAACGTGAAATGCCCGCATTGCGGTGAAAACGTGAGAATTCCGTTCGATCAGGTTGATTTTGAATCAGATTACTGGGGAGATGGAGGGTGGTGCATTTGTCCAGAATGCAAAAAAGATATTGAATTGGGTGACTATGAATATGACTGAGAGGATAGACGAATGAAAGAGACAACGCTTTATGTTTGCGAAATCTGCGGAGAAAGTTACGCCAATAAGAAAGAAGCCGAAAATTGCGAAGCAGCGCACATCAAGCCAAAGAGGCTGACGAAAACCATGAAATTCCACTCATATAAGTGTGGAAGAGATCCGATCCTTACAGGCTACGCAGTATCACAGTACCCAGACTGGATAGACATCGAGATGCAGGATGGGAAAACGGTCAGATACAAGCGATAGGAGGCAAAGCAGATGACGGACAGAGTTTATAAGTTGCTGATGCGCCCGAGGAGAATCCGGTCAGTTATCATCGGGCTGAAATCCGAGCGGGAAGGCCTGCAGCTGTCAATGCTTCCGGAGGCGATACGGTATGACCGGGACAGGGTAATGACTTCGCCAAATGACCCCATGACAGAATATGCGGTGAAGCTGGATGATATCGACCGCAGGCTGGCTGATCTGCAGGAGTCTTATCTTCGGGCGCATGAATGTGTGGTTGCTATAACCGACAAGCTCATTGATCAGGATGATGGGCTGGAACAGGCAACAGCCATAAAACTCAGATTCCTGTCTGGCATGAGCTTTTCTGATATCGCACGCACCATGCACGTTTCGGACAGTACGATGTTCCGTCGGTACAGAAAGGGCTTAAGTCGGTTAGATGAAATTGTGACAAATTTTGACAGTGATTGACAGTAGCGCCACGTAGTATCATGTACAGTAAAGAATGAGGGCAAAAGCAGATTGAGCTTTGTGCCCTCATTTGTTTTCCTCCCTGATTGCTGCGGTGTAGCCACTTGTCAGGCTATACCGCGGCATTGGTTATTACGTATGAGCCGTCATTCAACATCTAAATGGGATTGGTTTTATAGTACAAAAGCATGGAAACAATGCCGGGCAGGGTATCTGTCGCAACATCCATACTGCGAAAGATGCCTGCGCGAGGGCATTGTAAGGCCAGCGCAGCATGTGCATCATAAGCAGTATCTTACAGCGGAATCAGTAAACGACCCTAAAATTGCATTGAATTGGGATAATCTCGAGGCATTGTGCATTCGCCATCACAACGCGGAACACTACAGGCGGAGCGAGATCCTCCAGAACGATCTGTACTTTGATGAGAACGGAGATATTACGACGTTCAGCAGTTCCCATGATGCTACGACTGATGGAGATAATACAGAGACAGGGGGGAGTTAAAATTTTTAAGAACCAAGATTTTTTCGGCGCGGCTTTCCCCTCCAAAGAACCCTAACCGAAAACATTGGAATGAGTGTAGATAAAGATGGCGTCAAATGATCGGATATCCGCGGAGATGAAGCGGCTTAGTAAGATATTTAAAAACATAGAGCCCGATAAGCGTAATTTGTGCGCGAGCCTGATTCAGAATGCTGCGTTCATGGCAATATCGCTGCAGGATCTGCAGGAACAAATCAAGGCCGACGGATGGGTAGAAGAATATCAGAACGGAGAAAACCAGCATGGAAAGAAACCGGGGTCTGCGTCTCAGGTCTACACAAAATTGATCAGCAATTATAATGCCGTTATTCGCGAATTGGTCAAGCTGCTGCCGCCGCCGGATAAAGAGATTGCCAGGATTGCATCCGACCCGATGGCGGATTTCCTAACGTCAAAATGATTAAGTACGATCGGACGAATTACATTCTCAAATACTGGAAGGATATTGAGAGCGGAAAGACGGCGGTATCCGAGAAGGTCCGGCTGATATATAAACAGCTTGCCGCGGATTGCAAAAGGAAAGACTGGAAATACCATTTTGACATTTCTGCAGCGGCGAGACCAATTTATTTTATAGAGAATTTTTGCAAACAGTCAAAAGGTGTTATTGGCGCGAAAATCGAGCTCCAGCTTTTTCAGAAAGCGGCAATCCAAGCAATTTTTGGATTCGTTGACGACGCAGGGCGAAGAAAGTATCAGATTGTTTTATGGATAATGGGGCGGAAGAACGGGAAAAGCTGCATCCTGTCGTGCTTGTCGCTGTATATGTTGATCGGCACAAAGGAGGGGTCCCCCGAAGTCGATTGCGTAGCATCGAAAAAGGATCAGGCCAAAATCGTATTCAATGAGGCCCGAAACATGGTGGCGCAGAGCCCGTTTTTGTCTAAGTACATTCGAAAAAGAAAAACTGATATGTACAGCGACTACAATTTTGGCGTGTTTCAGCCGTTGTCATCGGACTCGAATACACTGGACGGGCTGAATGTTTACTGCGGGGTGATTGACGAATTACACAGCATCAAGGACCGGAATATATACGACGTTATTTTACAGGGTATGGCCGGCAGACAGAACCAGTCTCCCATCCTGTTCATGATTACTACATCCGGGTACAACCGGGAGGGTATCTATGATAACCAGTATGACTATGCAGTTCAGGTATTGAACGGCTCTATCGAAGATGAGCATTTTCTCCCGCTGATTTACGAGCTTGATTCATCTAATGAATGGACCGATCCAAAAGCATGGGTAAAAGCGAATCCGGGGCTTGGGCCGATCAAAGATCAGCAGTTCTTGGCTGATAATGTTGAGCGCGCGAAGAAAGACAGTACCTTCCGCCCGACGGTACTTACCAAGGACTTTAATCTTAAAAATGTGGTTGTCGATGCCTGGCTGACATGGGACGAATTGAACTGTAATGCTACGTTTGATATTTCCGATGTAGAAGATACCTATGCGATCGGCGGGTGTGATCTATCCGCTGTCGGCGATCTCACTTGTGCAACACTTCTTATTCGAAAACCGGATGACGCCACAATTTACTGCTTGCAGCACTATTTTTTACCACAGAGCAAGATAGACTATCTGGAAACGACGTCAAGTAAAGAGGCCCCATATAAAATCTGGGCGGAAAGAGGCCTGCTGACTGTATGCGCCGGATCCATGGTCAACTATTCAGATGTAACCGCATGGTTTGCAGCCATGCGCGACGAACACAAGATCCTTTTGTGGAAATGCGGGTACGACCGGGCGCTTGCCGGATATTGGCAGGTGGAGATGGCGGATACATTTGGACAGTCAGTAATGGAAAAGGTCGCGCAGGGGCCATTTACGTGGACCGCTCCTATGAAGGAACTTGGCGCTATGCTGGCGGAAAAGAAGATCAACTACAATAACAATCCAATCCTTAAATGGTGCCTGTCCAATACGGCTGTAAAGCTTTCCGGTACGGTTGAGTCCATTCAGCCGATCAAACTACATAGGAACCAGCGTATTGACGGAATGGTATCCCTATTAAACGCGTATGTCATCTATGTGAAATACAGGGATGACTATGTGAACCTTGTGGGCTGAGGTGATACATGAGTTTTATAGATAGATTTCGAAAGCAGATTGGCACGCGTAGTCGTGGGAGAGTGGTCCCGTTCAATGTTCGTGCCTGGAAATTTCGGACTTTCAAAAAAGATCTGACCGAAATTGACCTTTTTGTTGCGTGCGTGGACGCCCTGGCACGGAATATTGCAAAAATCGAATTGCGTGCAGTTCAGAAAAAGAAAGACGATGTTTCAGTTGTCGACAGGTCGTCTGATCTTGCCAGAGTCCTCAAAAAGCCAAATGAATTCATGACAGAATACGACTTTTTGTACAAGGTTGCTGCCCTGTACTATACGTCGAATAATGTGTTCATCTGGCCGGAATATGACGAAAAGGGGACACTTATAAGCCTGTGGCCAATCAGCTATAGGAATTTCAGCGTTGTTGACGTTGATGGCGTGCTTGTTGCCAAGTTCCAGCTGAATTATTTCAACACCTATTCCGCACCATATAGCCAGCTGATCCACCTGCGTAATCATTATCTTAATGATGATCTTTTCGGGGAATCGAATGACGTAATCCTTCCCGCTGCGGAACTTATGGACGCGCAGAATCAGGGGATCATTAACGGAATCAGGAACAGTGCGCTGATCCGTGGAATCCTGAAGTCAGTGAACGTGCTAAAGGACTCTGATATCGAAAAAGCGCGGGACAAGTTTGTATCCGATAATTTGCGGGCGTCGAACAATGGCGGCGTGATGGTCCTTGACGGAAAGTTTGACTATCAGCCATTGGAGAGCAAGCCCTATATGGTTGATGCGGATACGATGGAGCAGGCCCGTAAGAAAATTTTTGATCTGCTCGGCGTTAACGAGGATTTCCTGCAGAATAAATTCGACTCTAACGGTTATGAGTCTGTGTACGAAGGTAGGATAGAGCCATTTTGCATAATGCTGACGCAGGCAATGACAGCGAAGCTCTTTACCGACCGCGAACGTGGATTTGGGAATGAAATTGAGGCCAACATGGCGAGGGTTAAATACCAGCCGATGTCCACTGTCGTGCAGGTAATTAATGCTACACAGCAGCTAGGGTTATTCATGCGTGATGAATACCGCGAAATGCTGGGATATGCGCCGCTCGGCGCAGAACGTGGCGGCGATCAGATCATGATCGCTGTAAATAACTATCAACCGATTGAAGGAGATAACGATGACGGAACAGACGATTGAGCAGCGTATGTCGGTTTGCGAGGTACGTGCGTTACGAAATGATGAAAGGAAGGTCACAACACTGGAAGGGCGTCCGATCGTATTCGATCAGCGAACTGATCTGGGGTATTGGGATGAAATTATTGACAAGGGCGCACTTGATAATGCAGATCTGAAAGACGTGCGTTTCCTTGTCAATCATGATACTAGCCAGCTGCCGCTGGCACGGTCCAGAAATAACAACGCTAATAGCACGATGCGAATTAGCGTTGATGACGCGGGCATGCTGGTCGAGGCTGATATTGACACTGATAACAATCCGCGCGGTCAGGAACTGGCATCCGCAGTGTCGCGTGGGGATGTATCAGGCATGAGCTTCATGTTTACTGTTAATGGTGACGCGTGGGAAAATCTGGACGCAGATCATCCTACTCGACATATTACGAGCATCTCGAGAGTATACGAGGTGTCCGCTGTTACCTTTCCGGCATACGAGCAGACGTCCATTAATGTCCGATCACTGGAGAGTGGTAGGGCATCGCTGGAGAGCGCAAGGAAGGCACTGGAGAGTGCCCGCAGGAGGTCCGAACGTATCAGAGAATTAAATCAAAAGTTGGAGGATCTTAATGACAAAGGAATACGCTGAAGTTCTCGCAGATCTTGACGATTTGGATAAGAGGCGTTCACAGATTGAACCGCTCGCAGAAACGGCCGAGGATTCTGAAATTGAAGAGCGCAGCCGTCTGATTGCCGACATGGAATCGCGTTATGCGGGTCTTTTAAGGCGCAAGTCTGAGCTTGAGGCCGAAGAAAGAGCCGCCGAGCAGGCCGCCGCGGGCAGAGGAAAAGTTATTACAACACCGAGAGAAGAGGAGAGAAAGACAATGGATATCGCTTCTGCAGAATACAGAGACGCGTTTTATGCAAATCTTATGGGCGCCGCAACGGATGAGCAGCGTGCCGCGCTTATCACGGTTGCGGATAATGCCGTCCAGATCCCGAAAACGCTGGACGACAAGATCTGGGATAATATTCACACGGTACATCCGATTTTGAATGATATCGACATTAAAAATACAGGCGTCATTCTTGAGGTAAACAAGCATACCGCAATTACCGCAGGGGCGGCTAAGAAGGTTGCTGAAGGCGCCGCAAATGCAACAGCGGCCAATACATTTGTCAAAGTTACTCTTGCGGGCAATGACTACTCCGCGAACGTTGAGATGTCCTATGCATCCGCGAAAATGTCGCAGGGCGCGCTTGAAGATTATCTCGCGGAAGAAATTGCTGCAGATCTTGGCGACGCGCTGGCGACCGATGTTTTTGCCCGCATCAAGAGCGATATCGGTGCAGCGGCTGTAACGGTTGCAGCATCGACATCCCTTACGTATGCTAACCTGACCGCGCTGTTCGGATCTGTCAAGAGGGGGACAAACCTCAAGGTTTACAGTTCCCGCAAGCGGAAATATGGCGACGTACTTGGTATGGTTGATACAGCCAAGCAGCCGGTACTGCGTGACGGCGTACTGATGAATGAAGCAGATTATCGCGAGGACGCGGCTGCCGGAGATGACATTTTTGTTTTGGACCCTAAGAAGTTCGTTCTGAACGTTGTACAGGATACAATGATTGAGACAGACAGGGATATCAAGAACCACAAGATTATCATTTCGGGCTATGTTCGTGCAGAGGGCTGCATGCGTGATAATGGCGCAGGGGCATATGCAACGTTTGCCTGATGAGATGACAGGGAACGCTCCGGCGTTCCCTGTAGCTGTTTGACGGCCGGAGGACTGCACTATGACACACGAGGAGCTAAGGAAGCTTTGTAAGCAGAGCTTAAGGCTTACAGATGACAATACTGCGCTCGATTATCAGATCGACGCACTGATTGCGGCGGGGAAAGATGATATCACGAGGTCCTGTGATGTTGTATTCGATGAGGATAATACCGATGACTGTATCGCGGTCGTATTGTATGTCAAGGGAATGTATCCGGTTGAGCCAGATGCCGCCTCTTGGTCGCTCTATAAGGAACGGCTGGCCGTAATAGGGACAAGGAAGATAGGTGAGGTCGGATGAACGAGCAGGGTATACTAAAGCTTTGCGATATCAAAGATATGGCCGAAAACGGCGCGATGCCGGATCTGAGACTGGTACCCATCGGGAGTGCGTACTACGAGGAGAGAACAGTCGGGTACCGCAGGTTATACGCCGCTGCCGGCGCTGATCAGCAGATCGACGCAGTTGTGCGCACGTACTGCATGGACATTCCGGCTAGCGCAAAATATGTGATCGTAGACGGGGCGCAATACAGAATCGATAAACATCAGAAAATTATAGGCAGGGATTGTGTGGATCTTACCCTGATCAGACTGGAAGGTAATTATGATGTCGATGCAGGATAAGCTGAAAAAAGTGAAATTAGCGCTGACGGGTATCGACGGACTAACCGTATACCACTACTGGCGGACAGGAAAAGCGCCGTATTGCATTTTCCGCGAAGACGCGGAGTCCGGCAGTGTATCAATGAATAACCACAACTCAGAATTTGCACTTACGGTGTACGTTGAGTTGTTTACACACGTGGATTTTGATCCTCTTGCCGACAGCATTTCAGATGCGCTGAACTGTATTGACGGCATTAATTGTAGATACGACGGAGCTGTGTATGAAGACCAGACGAACCTGATTCATCACAGCTGGTCCCTCCAGGTGATATGATGGCACGATTTATTGGGGAATGCGTGCAGGACGCCATAGCAGAGCTGGATGAGATGAGCGGCAGGATGCTAGATATCTGCAAAATGGCAGTGTACTCCGGCGCGCATGTTGAGTTTGAGGCGATCAAGCAGCAAATATCCGCATTGGATGACTCAGCCATTAACCAGCACGGGCGCGCAGAGCTTTTAGCTGGTCTGAGCTCTTCCAAAATTAAGGTTGAGGGCGGAGGTGTATCCGCTGCCATTACGATGGCCGGGTACTTTACAGATCACACGGGTCGACTGGTTCCGCGCGCGCTAATTGCTCATGCCCTTAATAAGGGTACGTCGACCATGCAGGCGACGCATATGATCGATAAGGCTGTACGTAATTGTAGGTCAGACGTCGAAAAGGCGATGAAGGAAAGGACAGAAAAGGAGATTAGTTCAAATGGCAAACGGTAGAGTGATAACAGGATTTTCCAAGCCCTATGTTGCGCTGTATGACGCGAATGATGGGAATCCTAGGTACACCGGCGTAATACCTCTTGCCCGCGGTGTTCAGGTTTCGCTGGCTATAGCTACATCTGGAAACACACAGCTATACACGGACAATGTCAGTGGCGAAAATGTCGGTGGAAAGTTTACTAACGGAACGGTTACGCTTACAGTTGACGGGCTTAAGGATGACGCTCGCGAGCTCATTCAGGGCCTCAAAACGAAGTCGGAGGTCACGGTAGGATCCGCAAAGGTTAATGTGTACGACTATGACGACACACAGAAAGTACCATATGTGGGCATCGGATTCATTGTGCGATACATGGAGGACGGAGTAACAACCTATGTTCCTGTCGTATTTCCCAAGGCGTCGTTTAGTGTTGACGGTCTAAAGGCTCAGTCGCAGGGTGAGAACATCAGCTTCCAGACACAGGAACTGACCGCGACATTGATGCGCGACGACTCGGCTACGCATAAATGGCGCAGGGTAGCGGATGCCCAAACAACGGAAGATCTTGCAGAAGCGGTTATAAAATCACTTCTCGGAGGCGCACAATGATTATCCACGGAAGAAATGTGTGCTTCCTCAAAACAGTTGGTGCTGCATGTGATATTCAGCGGTTATTTGATCGCACGGGCGGCGCTGACTGTTTTTTTAACGGATCCTACGCAGATATACAGTGCCGCGCAGCTGAGTTCATGGAATACCTTTCGATGGGATTCGAACAAAATGCTTTTTGGGAAGCCCGTGCGCGCGGTGAGGACTATCAAATCCACCCACTTGTGAAGGAAGAAGCCCTTACCCTCGATAACGACACATTCAACAAACTGTTTGCGGAGGCGCAGACAGAGTGGGTGAAGGACGGGGCAACCGTTAAAGGAAATACGACAGGAAAAAAAACAGACAGCCAATAGTGCTGAATCTATCGTGGTTTTTATTTTACGGAAGAATTTTGAATATGCCCCGACAGGAAATTATTGCTACGCGTTTTTCTGAAATGCTTGACATGATTACCTGTCTATCAATTTATAACGGGAATGTTGAACCAGATCACAGCATTAATGACTTTGATGACGCTATCCAGATTGAATAGGAGAGGAACATGGCGGTAACAATAGGCGCTAAAATCCGTCTGGACGGAGAGCGGGAATTTCGCCAGGCAATTGCCAATATCAATCAGCAGCAGAAAACTTTGCAGGCTGAACTGGATGCTACGCGTTCCGGATATGATAAAAATACATCAGCTGAGACCAAAAATGCCGATGCGGCGAGAGTGCTCGAAAAGCAAATAAAGCTTCAGGAAGAGGCTGTTAAACGCTATAAAGAGATGGTTGATAAATCAACCGCCGCGACGGGAGAGAATTCTACGCAGACAGAGCAGCTGAAACAAAAGTATGCTGAAGCGCAGAAAAAATTGAACGTATTGAGCGGCGAGACCAGTGATGCCACAACTGCGACAACGGCATTCAGCGGGTCAACCAAGGATCTGGTTGAGTCGCTGGGTCTTGCCGCAGCAGCTACAAAGGCCCTAAAAGCTGGGTATGAGGGGCTCAAGGGGACCATGTCCGATTTAGATGATCTCGCTACTGAGTCGGCGCAATCCGGGTTTGCTGCATCTACGATCCAAAAGTGGAACTACGCCGCAGAAATGGTTGATGTTGATTCCGGGTCCATTATAGCTGCGGCGACAAAGATGGAACGCCAGATGAGCTCCTCCGCCGATAAGTTTTCAGATCTTGGTGTTTCTGTTACCGATGCTAGCGGTAACATGCGCGACGTCGAGTCTGTGTTTAATGATACACTGGCAGCGCTAAGCAAGATCCCGAATGAAACGGAACGCGACCAGAAGGCAATGGAGATCTTTGGAAGATCTGCAAACGAGCTCGCCGGTATTGTTGATGACGGCGGCAAGAGCCTCCGGGAATATGGGGATCGTGCGCAGAAGATGGGGCTGATCCTGTCTGATGATCTGATCGGAAGCGTAAACAGCGCGAAGGATGCGACGGATGAAGCAAAGGCCGCATGGGATGCTGCAAAAATGTCGTTGAATGCGCAGGTTTTATCCGACTTTGCTCCGGTTCTGAAAACAGCTGCAGAAATGGCAATGGATTTTTCACGCGCGGTCGCAAAGATACCGCAACCTGTCCGCGATGTTGCCGTAGTAACAGTAACCGCAGCGGCTGGCGCCACAGCGCTTGTTAAGGCGTTTGAGGCCTTCTCTACCATAAAAACCATTGCGGCAGCTATTCCTGCGCTTGCATCCGGCATCGCCGCAACTGGTGCTGCTACTACAGCGGCGGCTACGCCTGTGGCTGGTTTTGGCGCGGCCCTGACAAGCGCCGCACCGGGGATTTTAGCCGTTGGCGCAGCTGCTGCGGGAATCGGAGCAGGGATCGGCATCGCTACTGCAGGAATTGGCGCTATGACGGCCGGAATTGGGAAAATGATGGAAAGCCTTACACCGGCGTCAGAGGGCGTGAAGACGCTTGCCAAAGATGGCGCAGTTGCGGCAACAGGGATCGCAGCTATCGGTTCCGCGATGTCCCGGGCAGCGTTGCCCGCGGCGGGCCTTGCTATATCCATGACGGCTATCGCGGGCGCGTTAACAGTTATAAGTGCATTGGGCGGGATCGGATCCATAGCATCCTACGCAAGAACCGGTGGCGGAAATACACTGTACAGCAACAGCTATGGTGGAAACACATTTAACGTTTACGGATCAGGCCAAAGTTCGGAGGCCATTGCAGGCACCGTAGCGTCTAAGCTAAATCAGCAGCGCAGGATCAGATCCCGAATGGGGGTGAATAGCTAAATGGCCCAGAACATTGACGGGTTTACTGACATAGATGTTGTTAAGGATCTTACCTATTCCCACGAAAAAAGGCACTATACCTATTACATACGTCTGGATGTCCCATATTACCAGTACAATGATGCATGCCGCTCTAAGGATGGCATAGCATATTACATGTTTAACTACCTGCAAAGGGAAGTACAAATCGTTAACGATGTATTCCTCAATGTTAATGGCAGTTGGGGGTACTGGAAGGCGCACAGTATTGATGGTACTTATCCAGCGCCGCGCAGGGTTTATTTTAAGAACAACAAGCGCGATAAGGTTACATATACATCGGATAACTGTATCGCAGAGGTTACGTACTACAGTAGGAAGGCGAATTTTTCTCCATACCTTTACGCAAATTCGACTTATATTAATCCAAACACACAGGAATTCGTCGGATATATAGATAAAACAGAGACGTTCGAGCAGTATTCGCTGTCCTCTGCGACGATGTACTTTAAGAAACCGGCGGATTCTTCCTATCAAAGCGTGCCGTGCACAATAGTCCGTAGCGACTGGTTCGGCCTAAAAATTTCTGCAAGCGCAAGCCTGGAACGTTCCGCTGAATATAATGTTTATTTCACCGCGACGGCAGACGACGGAACAGCCAAGCGCATGATATTTAGCTCCTCGGGCACGAACTTTAGCGAAATGACGTTTTCTACGGTGGACGCTGCGGCAAGTGCCACGTGCATAGCGCCATCGGGGAGCGTGGAAAACGGGCATATAACTTTTCGCTGGCTTCATAGCACTGATAACGCCACAAAGCAATACGCATTTGATCTGCAATATAAGGAATCTTCTTCTAATGACTGGACTGTTGTTGCGGACCACGTGGTATCCGATAGCTCTACGATAACTGCGGATATATCGGTTTCCGGTGTATACCAATGGCGCGTTAGGACGTACAATCAGTCGGATGCTCCGTCCAGCTGGGCCACCGCATCATTTGTAAACAAAATTGCTCTTACTCCGCCGTCATCCATATTAGCGTCAACAGCGGGGCGTCCTATTGTAACATGGGAATCATCTGTACAGCGTGCCTATCAGCTGCAGATGCTGTTAAATGGTAGCATTGTTTACGATTCCGGAGTAGTGTACAGCGGGGAGTCGGAGCATTTCGTGGATCAATATTTTGATAGCAGCGTGTACTCGGTGAGGGTACGGGTATTTGATCTGCTGGGTGATTCCTCTGACTGGTCGGAGGCCACGTATCAGCAATCAACGGTTGATCCGCTGAACGCAACAGTTCTGCAGAATGAAAACGGGGGAATCAATATCACCGTTCCGTCGTCTGACGTGTTTACAAAATACTATGTGAGGCGTAATGGCGTTCTGATTGCTAAACTGGATGGGCAATCTTTCCGGGATAAATACGCAATTGGCCGAACGAGCTATGAGGTCATAGGCGTTACAAAAAGTGATAATTCGTCCATCTATAGGACAACCATAAACGCCTTGTACCCGCACGCGATCATTATTGCGCATAACCAGATATTTGACGTTAATCGCAGGGCAGGCAATGCCGTTGATATATCAACCGGCAGTAGTCCAAATATGGAAAAGGTGCAGTTCCTGGGTGATACATACCCATCCTATTATGCTTCCGGGTCACGATCAACGACATTCAGTATTGTGTTCACAAGTTCAGAGAACATAGAAGATCTTTTAGGCGGGCCTGTATTCTATGCGGATAATTTTGGAAATGGCGGCTGGTGTGCTGTTACCGGATATTCTAAAACAGATAATTTTGACAAATTCGACTCGGGGGATTACAGCAATGAGATTTCCCTGACGCTGGAGAGGGCGAACTATGACGAATCCATCAACTACGATCTATAGATACAGAGTTGATATCGTTCGAAAGCATTTAAAAATAGGAGAAGCCAGAGCAGAGGCAGGTACGGTACGTTATGATTCCACCGCGGATGTTATGCGTTCTCTGCAATGTCAGGTGCCCTGTGACGGCTTCAGCATTCCGGACATTATCGAAATTACAGATAACAGACGGACGAGGGTGCCGCAGAGATTTGACCTGTTCAAGGATCGGATAAGACCAGTAATCGAGATTGGTGGAGATGAAATTACGCTTGGTGACTTTGTAGTCATCGCATCACCGACTACTATTATTAACGGCAGAGAGTACTACAATGTTGAGGCCTATGACGAAACCATGATCCTTAAGCAGGCTAAATGCCTGGAGCGAAAATACATCCCCGCTAATACCCTGTACATAGATGCCATAACTGAGTTATTAGTGGAATGCGGGCTATCAAACATCGTGCACGATGAGTGTGATTTACGTACTACTATTGACAGAGAATTCGAAACTGGTACGGTGTACCTGCAAATAATAAACACACTGTTAGAAGAAATGGCATTTGCGCCGGTACATGCCGGCGGGGACGGTGCCATTCACCTGCAGCGGAAAACTGTAAAGTACTCCGCCGACTATACCTACACCGAACGAAATTCAACGATAATAGATAAGATTACTAAAAGCACTGATCTGTACAATATACCAAACGTACTGATAGGATACGTTTCGAATCCTGACATTGAAAAACCGTTAAAATACACGCGAACGAATTCGGATCCGAGCTCGAAGACGTCCACCTGGTCCCGCGGATACAATGTCGTCAGCGCGTACGAACTAAGCGACTGTCCTAATATCGAAACCCTTAAGGCCATTATTGATCAGAAGTATTTTGAATCTACGCAAGCAACAGAAAAAATAGAACTCGAAACAATGCCGGATGGTCCGCATGAGTATAACACCTATGTCAGCTGCTCTTCTGACGGGGCTGAATCCCTGTTCGAGGAAGTCGCATGGACTTTATCCTTTGGTGGGACACTAACGCACACTTTGGAAAGAAAGGTATTCACATGATAATCGGGACTATTGCATCTGTAGGGGACGGAGCTGCGTCTGTCATTATTGACAGCGAGGATACAGCCACCAAGAAGATGTATAAATCGATCAGTTCTTATTCCCCCAAGGTCGGAGATCGCGTACTGCTTGACAGGATTGGCGGGAGTTATGTCATTATCGGGTCGATTACGGGAAAATAAGGTTTATGGAATCTATCATCGTCGCGCTTATCAGCGGAGCGCTTGCACTAGCCGGCACTATTCTGTCGGTAAACGCCGGAAACAAGCACATCGAGGCAGAACTGGACAAGCATAATGCGATACAGGACGAGCGGATCAGAGCGCTCACCGAAGCCGTCAATAGACATAATGATTTCGCGAGCCGTATTCCCCGATTGGAGCAGCGGATTGAGGATATGTCAAAACGACTGGATAAAATTGAAGAGCACAAGGAGGTATAGAAAATGAGCAATAAGACATTTGACACACTGAGGTTGGTCGCAACTATTTGGGCGCCTATAGCAACCTTTATCGCAGCGATTCTCCCTATCTGGGGCGCGCCCCATGCCGAGGAGCTGATTAAGACCACCGCGGCATTAACTGTATTGCTAAATGCGCTGGTACAGGTATTGCGCACACAGTACAACAAGTAACTGAGAGGGGGCGATCCATTATCTACTCTGCCGTTCAGTTTTTAGAGAAAATAAAACCCATGGTCATAGCCGACATGCAGCAGTCGAAAATTCTGGCATCGCTGACTGCAGCTCAGGCATTGATCGAATCAGGACGCGGTAATTCGCAGTTGTCCGCTCCACCAAACAACAATCTGTTCGGAATGAAGGGCGCATATAATGGGCAATCGGTGTCCATGAAAACAAAGGAATACGTTGGCGGAAAATACATTACTATTACTGCTGCATTTCGCAAATATCCCAGCTGGGCGGAGTCGATCGCGGATCACTCCGCTCTTTTTAATACACTTACCCGATACACCAATCTTCGCGGTGAACGGGACTACAGGAAAGCGTGTGCGAATGTACGTCTTGATGGGTACGCCACAAGTCCTACATATACGGATTCATTGATCCGCGTCATAGAGCAGTATCATCTGGACGATTGGGACCTACAGTCCGATGCATCAGATCGTTCCGTATCTTATGCCGTGCAAATTGCGGCATCGTGGCTGTATGTGCGGGAAGGCCCCGGAACAGATTATGATTACGCGCGAAACCGCGCAGGAGAGCCGTGTAGTCTTCCCTGCGGCATTGTTGTAGCGATCAGCGGAGAACGTGCCGGGTGGCTTCGCCTGCAGGGCACGTCATACTGGATCAGCGCACAGTACGTAAGGCGATAGGAGGCAAAAAGTGAGACGCGGAACAACACCTACAATAAGCATAAATGTTACGGGCGAAACATTTGTCGGCAGCAGAGTATTCGTTACGATCGCGCAGGGTAAGTTACTAATCACCAAAACAGGCGCACAGGTAGGCATAACACCCGACATAGACCACAACAACAGCGTCGTCACTGTAAGCCTGACACAGGAGGAAACCCTGTCGCTGGAAAAAGGGGAGGCACGGATTCAGATACGGTGGATCACTACGAATGGCCATGCTGCGGCATCACCGATTAAGACAGTTAATATCGCGCCGATTCTGATGGACGGGGTGATCACGTATGGAGACTAATATACGACTGACATTAGCGCTGCAGGAAGAGGACCGGATCGGAATCAATGTAACAGATCCGGAACAGACAGATATCGACTGCAGCGACATTGTGAGAGTACTGGCTGAGGAATACAACGGGTCCTATGAGGTGACCCCGTCTGTTTACGAACAGTACCTTCCAACCGCTGATAAGTATCTTACGAGGGATGTTAATGTCCACAAGATCACCTACAGCGAAACGAGCAATGACACCGGTACAACAGTTTATATAGCGAATGAATAAATGAGGAGGCAGTATGGCGGTAAACAAAGTTATCTATGCGGGCAAGACACTGATTGATCTTACGGGGGACACGGTCGCCGAAGGTGATGTCAAGAGCGGTATTACATTCCATAAAGCGGACGGCACTATTGTAACAGGAACGAACACATACGATTCCGATACAAGTGATGACACTGCAAAATTGAGTGAGATACTGTCTGGAAAAACGGCGCATGCACGTGGATCCAAACTTACCGGAACTATGGCCAACAATGGCGCAGTTTCCGGTACGATAGCAAAAAAAGCGGATGCATATACAATCCCGCAGGGCTATCACGATGGCTCCGGAAAAGTGCAGATTGCAGATGCCGAACAGCTGAAGCTTATCCCCGAGAATATAAAAAGCGGGATTACGATCCTTGGAATAATTGGAGCTTACGGCGGTGAGAAAGTCACAGCGGAGGCTAAGACAGTGACCCCGTCAAGCAAAGAACAGATTATTGTGCCTACATCGGCAGATTACATTTCACAGGTCACGGTAAAGGCAATACCGTACGTGGAGTCTGCTAATTCTGCCGGAGGAACAACAGCAGCCATCGCGTGAGGTGATATATGGCCATATCTAAGGTAACGTATGCCGGAAATACGTTGATTGATCTTACAGGGGACACGGTTACACCGGAGAAACTGCTTTCCGGGGCGACTGCGCATGCAGCGAACGGCGAAAAAATCACAGGCATTGTTGAGGATAAAAAGGGCGAGCTGGAGGCACAGATCGCAGATTTGCGTAGTCAGATAAGTTCGTTAAATGCGAATTTAGCGAATACAATGTATCCGGTTGGATCAATCTACATATCTGTAAATGCAACAAACCCATCCGAACTGTTTGGCGGCACGTGGGAGCAGATCAAGGGCAGATTCCTTCTGGCCGCTGGAAATACATATGCTGCTGGTTCAATAGGTGGCGAGGCGGCACATACACATAAATACGGTTTCCAGTATGGTGCATACTATGGAGCAATTTCAATGGAGCAGGATGCTCAATCCGGCGCACTGCAGGGCGGGACTGGAACCCCAGTAGGTTCGGCATACACCGCTGACACAAATTCAGACGTCAACAATAATGCTACGTCGGCTAAACAGACTTTAAGGTTGTCGCATTACAAATCTATCGCTGATACGTCGTCTGCAAGCAATATGCCCCCGTACCTAGCTGTTTATACGTGGAAACGTACTGCCTAGGCCAGCACATACGCAACAAATCCCCAGCACCATCCGCCGGAGTTAAAACTCACAGCATGGGTATTTATCTTTATTACGTTGTCAACAACCCAGAGTTCCCCCGTTAATCCGGATGTCTGCTCCTGAATAATACCGACCGGATAATTCGGCCTTGTTTTCGCTGGATAGTATCCGGATTTTAATTTTGCTAAGGCAAAATCATTCCACTGCGGGATGCTAATACCATGCATTCCGAATGATAGCCAGCATAGAACGATTTTTCCTTGTATGGCTACATTGCAGAATTGGATATCGAATCCGTTTTGTGCGTCCGCAATGTCGGATAACGGCAAAACGTGTAACGCGGAATGGTTCGCTAAATTCGCATTTAACGACTACCTTCATTAATTAATAGGAGCTTATCAATGGCCTTGACTATTATATTCACCGTAATCATTCTTACCATAGCCGCCAGTGCTGCTATAGCAATAACTATAGCAGCAGAATATATGCAGGACTGACTAGTTCAAAGACCCCGGACCAGACGCGTATGGCGTCCGTGAAAGCTGCACCGATTATATCGCCATCAGAAAGTCATTATTTACACAGCGACGCGCAGAATGATAAAATTTGTGGCAACACACGGCCCCTGTATGTTCGAATACCGTTCCGCGTAGTCCACTAAACGGGCCGTACACGAACACTCTGTGTGCGGCTCGTTTATTTTGCCGTTTCATCAGCGAATGCCTCACCTTGTCAGAATGCTGAAAAGCACAAAATAATTCCGGCAAAGTTTATGAAATTTCGCCCTTTACCAAAAATGAATACCTGTATACAATAATAATCAAAATTTAGAACCAAATATGCAAAGACAAAGGCGTCGGTGACTGCAATATGCAGCCCCGGCGCTTTTTTGCTGAATCGTATTTTTATACGGCAAGGAGGCCGGCAGGATACACCTGTCCGGCCTCCTTGTGTTATTAAGCAACGCGACCAAAATGCGGATGTTATCGCAGAGAAAGGAAGCTGTAAAAATGCAGGTATTTAAGAATGCGGTGTTACGAAAATGCAAGAGAACGGAAGCCGGGACAGAGCTTTACGATCTGTTTGTGGAAAACGGGGTATTTACGAGGATCTGCCCGGCCGGAGAAGTCAGCGTACCGGAGAGCGCGGAAATCAAAGATCTTCATGGCAGACTTGTCATGGCTCCTTACGTCGAATCGCATATCCATCTTGACTATATTTACACAATGGATCCTACGGTGGAAGCGGGGACTCTCTTCGGAGCGATCAACCAGTGGTCCGATACCAAAAAGACGCTGACGGTGGAAGATATCAAGAAGAAAGCTTATCAGGGAATCGAAATGGAAATGCGGCACGGCGTGCAGTTTATCCGTACCCATGTCGATGTAACGGATCCGAATTTCACCGCACTGCGTGCTCTTCTCGAAGTTAAGGAAGAACTCAAGGACATTGTTGAGATTCAACTGATTGCTTTTCCGCAGGAAGGATATTACGCCTATAAAAACGGTGATCAGCTCGTAGAAGAAGCCCTGAAGTTGGGCTGTGACGTTGTCGGCGGCATCCCGCACTTTGAGTTTTCCAGAGAACTCGGAGAAAAGTCTGTCAAGAAAGCTTTCGAGCTGGCACAGAAGTATGACCGGCTGGTTGATATTCACTGCGATGAAACGGATGACCAGGATTCCAAGTTTGTCGAAGAGATCGCGACGCAGGCTTATTACACCGGTATCGGCAGCCGCGCTGCCGCAAGTCATACCTGCGCTATGGGGTCTTACAACAATGCCTACGCCTACAAGATGATGACAAAATTCCGACAGTCCGGCATCAACTTCATTTCGTGCCCGACAGAGAACACCTATCTGCAGGGACGTTATGACGGATATCCGATGCGCAGAGGAATTACGAGAATTGATGAACTGATCGCCGCCGGCTGCAACGTAAGTCTGGGGCAGGATTCGATTTCGGATCCCTGGTATCCGCTCGGAAACGGAAACCTGATCCATCAGGTCGATTACGCGATCCATCAGGCACATATGATGAGCATTCCGCAGTTATACAAGTGCATGGATATGATTACGGACAACGGCGCGGCAACCCTGCAGATTCAGGATCATTATGGAATTGAAGAAGGGAAGCCCGCAAACCTGATTGAACTGGACGCCAGGAATGAAATTGATGCAGTCAGGGAGCGCGCGGACGTTCTCTTAAGCGTTCATAACGGCAGAATCCTTCTGGAGAAGGAACCTTCATCGATCCGCATCGACCTGCCGATTCACGAACAGGACAGATAAGGAGAGCACGGAAAATGCAGATACGCAATGTAAGAATCAGGGGAAAACAAAAACAGGGACTGTTCAAGGTAGACATTGAAAACGGCATATTCGGAAAAATCCTTCCGGAAGAAACACCGCAGGAAGAAGATAAGGAGCAGACACCATATTTCCTTGGAAGCAGGCAGGACACGCTGCCGGACTTCACGGACGGGTCGGAGAAAATCTATGACGCGAAAGGGCGCATGATGATGCCGCCGTTTGTGGAACCGCACATCCATCTGGACTGCGTCATGACCGCCGGGATTCCGCATTACAACATGTCCGGTACATTGTTCGAGGGTATCACAACCTGGGACGAATACAAAAATTCGCAGCCGCTAACGGTAGAGGGAATTAAAGAACGCGCGAAAGCAGCCCTCCGCTGTATGGCAGGCTATGGCGTACAGTTCGTCAGAACCCATGTAGATACAACCGAAACTTCCTTTAAAGGTGTGGAAGCTCTTCTGGAACTGCGGGAAGAAATGAAAGACACGATGGAGATTCAGACCGTCGCGTTTCCGCAGAACGGGATCTGTTCGTTCCGTCATGGAAAAGAGTACATGGAGCGGGCGATGCAGATGGGTATGGACTGTGTCGGAGGTATTCCGCACTATGAATTTTCCAGAGAGCTGGGCGTGGAGTCCATCCGCTTCATTTTTGATCTGGCGGAAAAATATGACGCGATGATCGACGTCCACTGCGATGAAATCGACGACGGTGTCACGAGGTATCTCGAAGAAATGGCCGCGCAGGCATGGATGCGCGAAATGGGAAGCCGCACCGTTGCCGCGCATACCTGCGCGACCGGATCATATAACGACGCTTATTTCGCAAAGCTCCTGCGGGCGCTGAAAGAATCCGGCATCAACTTCAATTCCTGCCCTACGGCAAGTACATCGCTGGATGGACGATTTGACAATTATCCGAAACGAAGAGGCATTACCAGGATCCGGCAGCTCACGCAGGCAGGACTGAATGTCGCTCTCGGACAGGATTCGATCTCGGATCCGTGGTATATGCCGGGCGTCGGAAATCTGCTCCGGGTACTGGAGATGGGCATGCATGTAGAACACATGACAGGATATGAGGATCTGTCGCACTGCCTTGATTTTATTTCAACGAAAGGCGCGAAAAACCTGTGCATCGAAGACCATTACGGCATCGAAGAAGGCAAACCGGCAAGCTTCATTATTCTGGACGGCAGAGATGATTATGAAGTCTTCCGTTTCCAGAGCGCCGTTACGCTTTCCGTACATCAGGGGAAGGTCATCGCGAAGAGGAGACCTTCGTTCGGGAAGGTTATGTTTTAACGGTAACAGAAGATCCGGACCTGTTCCGGTTCTTTGGGTTATACAGCTACGAGGAGAAAAATTATGGAAAAATTGCGTAAGGTTCTTGCGGTTACAGCGGCAGCGGCGATGGGCGTATCGCTTCTTTCAGGGTGCGGCGCAAAGAAAGGCAGTTCCGATACCATCAAGATCGGCGGCGTATTCTCGCTGACCGGCGTAACGGCGATCACGGAAGAGAGCATGACGAACTGTGCCCAGCTCGCTGTGGATGAAGTGAATGAAGAAGGCGGTATCAACGGAAAGAAGCTGCAGTATATTGTCAAAGATTACGCTTCGGACGCGGATACGGCTGTTAAAGTCGCGAGAGAGCTGATCATGCAGGATGAAGTCACGGCGATTGTCGGACCTTACATGTCATCCGCCCGGGTCGCAATGGAACCTGTTATGGATGAAAATGATATTCCTCTGATTTATCCCACGTACTATGAAGGTGAAAAGCCCAATGACCACGTGATTTATACCGGAGCGGTTCCGAACCAGCAGGGTGATCTGTTCGTTCCGTGGCTTGCGAAGAATGTTTCCAAAAACTTTTATCTGATCGGAACAGATACAACCTATGCTTCCTCGATTAACGAACAGGCGGAAAAGTCCGTGAAAGCACTCGGCGGAAAGGTAATCGGAAACGAGCTTGTTCCTTCCGACACCACGCAGTTCACGGATATTCTGACGAAGATCAAGAGCGCCTGCGGAGATGACGGCTGCGTGATTTACGCGAACTTAAACGGTGATTCCGGGACTGCATTCTATACACAGTTCGCAGCGGCCGGACTGTCCGACAAGTATACGATCGCTTCGTTCATCATGGATGAATCTTTCTCGACAGCGCTTGGAGACGCTGCGGTCGGGACATACGCTTCCTCGAACTATTTCAACTCGATTGATACCGAAGCGAACAAAAAGTTTCTCAAAGCGTACGCGGACAAGTTCGGAGAAGATAAGGCGAAGGCTGTTACAGCCGTCGGTGAAGCAACCTATGACGCTGTAAAGCTTCTTGCCGAGTCTTTAAAGAAATGCGGCGATGACATTACGACAGCCAACATTCTGAAAAACTTTGACAATCTCACCTTTGACGCTCCGCAGGGTGAAATCAAGGTTGATCCCGAGACACATCACATTTATCTCAAGGGCAGAATCGGTCAGGTACAGAGCGACGGAACAATCAAAGTCGTCTATGAAAGCGACGACACGATCAAGCCGGTTCCCGTCGAGTAACCTGCTGTTTTCCGCATCAAGGCCTTTGTGCTCCCTGGCAAGGGCCTTTTTCAATTACAGGCAGAAAACGAATGACGCTTCTGCCGGAAAGAGTCTACCAATATGAACAGTGTTTACATCGGACAGCTGATTGTATCAGGCATCAGCAGCTCCTTTATCCTTTTGCTGACTTCCCTCGGGCTCATTATCATCATGGGGTACATGAAAGTCGTGAACCTCGCGCATACTTCCATGCTGATGGCAGGAGCGTATCTTTGCTATTTTCTCTATCAGGTCGCGCATGTGCCGTTTGTGCTGACATTGATTCTGTCATATCTTCTGAGTTTCGCGTTCGGTGCCGTGATCGAGCGCGTCATTATCTGCCATTTTTACGGTAAGATGGCGGAAACCCTGCTTGCCACTTACGCGCTGTCTATCATTCTGAATCAGACTGCGCTGCTGCTTTTCGGCAAAAACTACAAGCAGGTCGCAGCTCCTGTAAAAACCGTTCTCTATTTCGGACCGTTCTATATCGAAGCTTACCGGCTGATCATCTGCGGCATTGCCGTGATCGCCCTGCTTGGCACGATGCTGTTCATCAACAGGACACCGATGGGAAGAAAGATCCGTTCCACAACGCAAAACAGAACTATGACCGAATGCCTCGGCATTGATACACGCAAGGTGGATACGATTACATTCGCACACGGCATGGGACTGGCAGGACTTGCCGGAGCGGCAATCGCGCCGCTTTCCACGGTCACATATACGCTTGGCGACAGCTGGCTGACGAACACCTTTATGAACGTCGTCATGGGCGGCGTATCTTCGATGCTGGGAACGCTTGCATCCTCGTTCCTGATTCAGGAGTCCATTTCTCTTCTGAGCGGCTTTGCAAGCAGCGTTACGGCGCAGATCGTAGTTCTTCTCTTTGTCATTCTTGTTGTCAGAATCAAGCCGGAAGGATTATTCACACCGAAGGAAAGGAGATAGACATGGCAAAGAGTGATTTTACGAAACGCCTCAAAGAATTGCCGGTTAACAGGTATATTGATGCGGTGCTTTTTATTTTTTTACTTGTTTTCCCATCCATGAACGGAAAGTACTGGATCTATGTCATGACCGGCATCATGGCTTACATGATTTTCGCGCTCTCGCTAGATCTTCTGTGGGGATATACGGGACTTATGAGCATGGGTCACAGCCTGCTTTTCGGCGCTGGTGGCTATATGGTTGGTATCTGCTCCGCATACATGAACGGCGCGGACTGGATCACGTTTGATCATCTGCCGTGGTTTCTTTCGCCGCTGTCAACGCCGGCGGGCGCTTTTGCAATGGCACTGATCGTACCCGGGCTGATTTCCCTGTTCATCGGCTTTTTTATGTTCTCGGGACGAATTCAGGGTGTGTTCTTTTCCCTCATTACGATGGCCATGTCCGGTGTCGCCGAGCTGTTCATTATCAATCAGAGCAAATACACGCACGGCAACAGCGGCATCTCATTGACAGCGAGGACCATCATCAGCAATAACATGGCAGACCATATGGATGATACTTCGTTTTATTACACGGTTTTCGCATTCCTTGTGCTGGTATATCTGTTGTGCCTGCTTATCGTGAATTCGAGGCTCGGCAAGGTTCTGCAGGCGGTACGCGAAAACGAAAACAGACTGACTTTCTTCGGATATAAAACCAGCGCGTTCAAGCTGCTGATCTATATGATCTCCGGTGTGCTTGCCGGCCTTGCAGGTGTTCTGTACGCGAGAACGCAGGGAAGCATCAACTCCTCGAGCGCCGGGATCGAACTCTCCACGGTTGTTCTGGTATGGGTCGCCGTCGGCGGAAGGGGAAATCTGACCGGCGCGATGACGGGGACGCTCCTTTTGCAGGTAGCCGAAACGCTGCTGAACAGTATGTTTTCCGGAATTTCAGCTGATTTTGCCCAGTACTGGCGGCTGGTGCAGGGAATCATCATTCTGATCATTGTTTTCTTTATCCCCAAAGGAATTGTCGGAGAGCTGATCAGTCTGCAGCAGAGAAAGCGCGATTATCTGCGCAAGGAAGCCATTTTAAGGAAGGAGGCCGAAGATCATGCGTAAAGACGGAAAGGTTCTCCTTGAGGTAAAGCATCTGTCCGTGGAATTCAACGGTTTCAAGGCGCTGACAGATGTCAACATGAAAATCTATGACGGGGAGCTGCGGGTGATCATCGGACCCAACGGCGCCGGTAAAACGACATTTATGGATCTTGTAACCGGCAAAACAACGCCAACCTCCGGTAAAATCCTGTTCGACGGAACCGATATCACCGGAAAGCAGACGACGGAAATCACGGGCCGCTATCATATCGGCCGTAAATTCCAGGGACCGAATGTTTTCGACAATATGACGGTACGGGAAAACATCGAAATCGCCGTCTCCGGTTACAATTCTCTGTTCAAGTGCTGTTTTTTCAGAAAGAGCAGAGAATATACGGATAAAGTCGATGAAATCCTGCGGAAGGTCAATCTTGATGACTACGCCGGATTTGCGGCAGGAGACCTTTCCCACGGACAGAGGCAGTGGCTTGAAATCGGCATGGTGATCGCGCAGGATCCGAAGCTGATCATTCTCGACGAGCCGACCGCGGGCATGACCGCGCAGGAAACTTATAAAACTGGTGAGATGATCAAACAGATGAAGGGTGAACACACGCTCATCGTCGTCGAGCATGACATGGATTTCGTGCGGCAGGTCGCCGAGTATGTAACGGTTCTGAATTACGGAAAGCTTCTGGCGGAAGGAACCATGGAAGAAATTCAGAACAATCCGGAAGTCGTAGCTGTCTATCTGAAAGAAGACGGAGGTGGCCGCCATGTTTGAAGCAGTTGATGTACATGTAAGTTATGGAAAAAGCCGGGTGATCAACGGACTGGATCTGAAGGTAGAGCAGGGTGAGCGGGTCGCGATCCTGGGAAGAAACGGCGTCGGAAAGACTACATTTTTGAAGAGCCTTATGGGGATCCTTCCGATGGCAAAAGGAAGCGTTACTTTTGACGGAAAGGATTTCACGCACATGCGGACTTTCCGGAGATCCCGGGCGGGACTCGGATATGTTCCGCAGGGCAGAGAGATCATTCCTTTCCTGACGGTGAACGAAAATCTGGAGCTGGGAGCCGCAGGACATAAGGATGTGGATGTGGAGAGCAGGAAGAAATGGGTTCTCTCGTATTTCCCGGCTCTTGAAGTTCATATGAACCGGAACGGCGGTGTTCTGTCCGGAGGTCTGCAGCAGCAGCTTGCGATTGCGAGGTGTCTGATGGGAGAGCCGAAAATGATTCTTCTCGATGAGCCGACCGAAGGCATTCAGCCGAACGTGGTCATGGAAATTGCGGATACGCTGCGTAAAATCGCGGAGGAAACCGGAATCACGATTGTCGTCGTCGAACAGAACCTGAAGTTCGCAAAAAGACTTGCCGAAAAGTTCGTTATCATTCAGAAAGGCGCTGTCGTTGCTTCCGGAAGCATGGACGAACTTTCCGATGATCTTGTTAAAAAATATCTGTCTGTCTAAGGAGGCCGAAATGGTTATTACAATCGCGAGAACATTTGGCAGCGGCGGCAAAAGCGCAGCCGTCGAACTTGCCGGAAGGCTTGGGATTCTGTGTTATGAAAATGAAATCATGGATATGGCAGCGGAGGCGAGCGGCATTAACCGTCAGTTCTTCTACGCAAGCAGCGAAAAAGCGCGCAGGCGCTCTTTTCTGCAGATGATCAAGAACACGCCGAAGGAAATTCTGGTTACCTCTCCGCAGGATAAAAATTTTCTCTCGGATGACAATCTTTTTAATTATCAGGCACAGCTGATCCGGTACCTGGCTCTTTCGGGTTCCTGCGTCATTGTGGGCAAGTGCGCGGACTATATTCTAGGAGATCCGAAGAATGTTTTCCGGTTTTTCGTGGACGCTCCGGAAGATATCTGCGTTCGGGAAATCGAGGAAAAAATGGCAGTTTCGCATGACGAAGCGGAACGGCTTGTGAAAAAGACCAACAAATACCGTTCGGATTATTACCGTTATTACACAGGGCATGCCTGGAAGGACCCTGTCAACTACGACATGATGCTCAACAGTGACCGCATCGGAAGAAATCATGTCGCTGACGTTATGGAAGCCTATATCCGTTCGAGATATGATTTCGCAAATTGATGCCGCGTGTTATACTTGTCTTTACGTTAGAGAAAGACGAGGCATTTTATGGACGCGGAATTCAGAGCAATTACTCCACAAGAGATCAACGAACTTGGAACATACGAGATCGAAGAGCACCGGTATCTTTCCGATATCGGCTCCGACAGCTATGTCCTGCGCCACAGGAAGACCGGCGCGCGAGTTGCGGTCCTGCCAAACGAGGACACGAATAAGGTTTTCTATATCGGCTTCCGCACACCGCCTGCCGATTCGACAGGCGTCGCACATATTATCGAGCACACGGTTCTGTGCGGCTCGCGGGATTTTCCTGTCAAAGATCCGTTTATCGAAGTCGTGAAGGGCTCTCTGAACACGTTCCTGAACGCGATGACGTATCCGGACAAGACCGTATATCCGGTGGCGTCCACAAATGAAAAGGATTTTGACAATCTGATGCATGTGTATCTGGATGCTGTTTTTCATCCGAATATTTACCGGGAGGAGAATATCTTCCGGCAGGAGGGATGGCATCTGGAACCTGTGCCGGATGAAGACGGTCATTACGACGCGGACAGCGAAATCACGGTCAATGGCGTCGTTTACAATGAAATGAAGGGTGTCATGTCCTCGCCCGAAGACGTTCTCTCGGACAAGGTGCTGGCATCCCTTTATCCGCATACGACGTACGCGATCGTTTCTGGCGGAGACCCGCAGCATATTCCGGAGCTTACTTACGCGCAGTATCTGGACTTCCACAGGAAGTACTATCATCCGTCGAACAGCTACATTTATCTGTACGGCGACATGAACATGAAGGAGCGGCTTCGCTATCTGGACGAAGCTTACCTTTCGCAGTATGAACAGCTGGATGTTTCTTCCGCAGTGCTGCCGGAGCCTCCGTTTACTTCGCCTGTCCGCGCGGAGTATTCCTATTCCATTCTGCCGGATGAGAATACAGCCGGCAAAACATATCTTTCGCTGAACTTCAGCCTTCCGACGAAAACGTCCGCAAAGGACAATCTCGGTATGAAGATCCTGGACTATGTGCTCTGCGACAGCGAGGGCGCGCCTTTGAAGGAAGCGCTCCGGAAGAAAGGAATCGGCCAGGACGTTACCAGTCTGTATGACGCCGGAATTCTGCAGCCTTACTATTCAATCTGCGCGCAGTACGCCGAGAGGGAGCAGCAGGAAGAATTCGAGAAGACGGTTTTTGATACATTCCGGGAACTCGCAGATCAGGGAATCGACCGGAAAGCGCTGGCGGCCGGCATCAGCAATTATGAATTTCATTACCGGGAGGCGGATTTCGGTGCGTATCCGAAAGGACTGATCTACGGGCTGGATGCTCTTGATACATGGCTGTATGACGACCGGAAGGTTTTTGACGGGCTGACGATCGGTCCTCTTTTTGACGAGCTTCGTAAAGATGCGGAAAACGGCTGGTTTGAAGAGCTGATCCGCCGGTGTTTCCTTGACAATCCGCACAGGAGCAGCGTGATTCTTCTGCCGGTTCCGGGTCTTACCGAACAGAATGAGCAGCGCGAAAAGGATGAGATGAAGGCACTGCATGACAGGATGAGCGCGGAGGAAAGGCAGAAGCTCCTTTCGGAATACGAAGCACTGCGCCGTTATCAGGAAACGCCTTCCACGAAAGAAGAACTGGAAACCATTCCCGTGCTCGAGAGGAAGGACCTTGACAGGCAGGCAAAACCTCTCGTGAACCGGCTTCTTGAGGAAGAAGCGGCGCCGGTTCTTGCGCACGATATTTTCACGAGCGGAATTGACTACGCGACTGCTGTATTTGACATTACGGATCTGCCGGACCGGCTCCTTCGTTATGCCGGCGTCTTCAAGACGCTTCTGTCTGCGCTTGATACGCAGAATTACAGCTACAGCGCGCTCGACAACGAAATTCATATCGTTTCGGGCGGCTTCAGTTTTGCGGTGTCCGCACACAGCAGTTATCACGAAAGCGGCAGGTACAAGCTGATCTTTGAAGCCGGCATGAAATCCATGCACCGGAATTTCAAAAAGTCGCTGGAACTGCTGGAAGAGGTACTGCTGCGGACAAAATTCGATGACAAGGACAGAATCAGAACCGTGCTTGAAGAAGAGCTCGCCGGCATGAAATCCTCCCTTCCTTCCGCAGGCCACAGCACGGCCGTACAGCGTGCCAGTGCTTACCTGAGAGATGTTTACGCGAAACTGGACAGCGTGAACAATATCGGCGAATATGATACGCTGAAAGAAATTCTGGAGCACTTTGACGAGAAGTTTGACTGCTTGAAAAACACGCTCGAAGAGCTTCAAGGCTGTATCTTCAGCAGGGCGCGCCTTCTGTTCGATATTATTGACGAGAAGTCTCTGATCAGCGAGGATCTTCCCGCCATCCGCGAATTCGCTCTTTCGCTTTCTCCGAAAGAGACGGCTTTTCTTTCCGCGGATAACGGAAAGGATCTTTCCGGCAGTGCGGGGACTTTTGCGAACGAGGGCCTGACGACCGCGGGGCAGGTGCAGTTTGACTGCGCTGCGGGAGATTTTTACAAAAAGGGTCTTCCTTACACCGGCGCTCTTTCCGTACTGCGCGTTATTCTGGGGTATGATTATCTCTGGAACAATATCCGCGTAAAAGGCGGCGCATACGGCTGCATGAGCGGCTTTTCCAGAAACGGTATCGGATACCTGGTTTCCTACCGCGATCCGCACCTTGCAGGCACCTTCGATATTTACAAAAAGGCAGGAGACGCGATCCGGCATTTTGAGGCGGATGAGCGCACCCTCACGAAATATGTGATTGGCGCCGTCAGCAGCCTCGACAGACCGCTTACACCGTCCGCGGAAGGCGGCTATTCGATGAACTGCTGGCTGAGCGGCATAACGGACGAAGATCTGCAGAAGGAGCGCGGGCAGGTGCTGGATGTTTCCCTGCAGGATATCCGGAGTCTCGGAGATTATCTGGACGCGATTACTTCGCAGAACTGTATCTGCGTCGTCGGCAGCGAATCGAAAATCAAAGAGCGGAAGGACCTGTTCGGCAGTATCCGGCTGCTCCTTTAACTGCGCGGCTGTGGGCAGAAGGGATTTTATTCTATGAAAAAAGCAGGCTTTGTGTCCATTATCGGAAGGCCGAATGTCGGCAAATCGACACTGATGAATACGCTGATCGGCCAGAAGATCGCGATTACTTCCTATAAACCGCAGACGACCAGAAATCAGATCCGCACGATCTATTCGGATGACGCGGGTCAGATTGTTTTTCTCGATACGCCCGGCATGCATGCCGCGAAGGACAAACTCGGAAAATATATGTTCAAGGCCGCGCAGGCATCGCTTCAAGAAGTGGACCTGATTCTGCTTCTTGCGGAACCGAGGATTCCGATCCGGGACGAGGATCTGGCAGTTCTGAAAGTGCTGGCGGAGCAGACAACACCTGTCCTTTTGTGCATTACGAAAACAGACACCGTAAAGAAGGATGAACTGCTTCCTGTCATGGCTGCTTATTCGCAGAAATGGCAGGAACTTACGGGCAGCACCCTGCAGGATATTCTGCCTGTCAGCGCGAGGACCGGGCAGGGGATCGATGATCTGAAAGCCGCGATTTTCGCAAGGCTTCCGGAGGGCGAGCCCTTTTACGATCCGGAGCAGGTGACGACCGAGACGGAGCGCGCGATCGCGGGAGAGATTATCCGTGAGAAAGCGCTGCGCCTTCTGCAGGAAGAAGTGCCGCACGGCATCGCCGTGCAGATCGGCAGGATGAAATACCGGACCGGCAGGAACGGACAGATCTGCGACATCGAAGCCGATATTATCTGCGAGCGGGAATCTCACAAAGGCATTATTATCGGCGCGAAGGGACAGATGCTGAAGAAAATCGGAACGCTCGCCAGGAAAGACATCGAAAACATGATTGACTGTCAGGTGAACCTGCGGCTTTTCGTAAAGGTCAGAAGGGACTGGAAGGATAACGACAGCGCCCTGAAGAGTTTCGGATACAATGAAAAGGATTTGTGATGTCAGACGCGAAATCATACGTGGAAGTGTCCGGCATGGTTATTGGGAGCGGCCCGATCGGTGAATATGACCGGCGGGTCGTTCTTCTTACGAGGCAGATGGGAAAGATCAGCGCGTTTGCCAAGGGCGCGAGAAGACCGAACAGTGCGCTGGTCGCGGCGACGGGGCTGTTCTGCTACGGAAAGTTCCGTCTGTTCGCGGGGAAAAACGCCTATACGCTGGTCGACGCGGACATCTCCAATTATTTTCCGTATTTCCGGATGCATGTCGAGGACGCGATGTACGGAACGTACTTTCTTGAAGTGATGGAGTATATCACACGGGAAAACAACGACGAGTCCACACTGCTTCTGCTTACCTACGCATCGCTTTGCGCGCTCGAAGCTTCGAAAATTGACAGAAAGCTGATCCGCAGCATTTTTGAAATTAAAACCGTGGTCCTCGAAGGCGAGTTTGAGGAGCCGAACTATGAGAGTTACTCGCAGGCGGCAGGTGCCGCGCTGCGGCATATCGCGCAGGCGAAGATTTCTTCCCTGTACACGTTTACGGTTGACGGGGCGGCGCAGAAAGAACTGGCGTTTCTTGCGGATAAATATATGCAGCGGAGCTTCGGGCACCATTTCGCAAGTCTTGACGTTATCAATACGATGAATTTATAATGTTACAGACTGTGAGCGGCGCGAAATGGCCGCTGCCGGCAGTATCCGCGGAAGTGCGGTGCTGCTGGCGGCATGAGGAACAGGTATGTCAGATTCAAGGCGAAGAACTTATAACAGCCGGCAGAGGCGTGGCAGGAAAAGGAAGAACTATCAGCCGGCATCCGGGATTCTGATAGTGATTTCCGTTTTGACCCTGCTCGTCCTTTTTGCTGCAGGCAGATTCAAGGGTCACGGCGTTTCCGCAGGCGATTACGACAGGAGTACGCTGGTCTTTTCCAAAAAGGGCGGGATCACCGCGGTCAGTGTCGAGTCCTTTGACAAAGATTATTACAGCAAAGAGGAACTTGATAAAGCCGTGGATACCGCGCTGAAAGACTACCAGGCAGCGGGCGGCAGCGGCATCGCGAAAAAGAGCCTTTCGGTCGGAAACGGAACCGCGAAACTGGTGATGACCTATGACAGCACGGAAGAATACGAAAAGTTCAACCGCGTGCCCGCGTATTTCGGCACCGTAAGCGGAGCGCAGGAGAAGGGATATTCGCTGGACGGACTCATCGGGACGCCCTCGAGACTGGATTCGGGTTCGCTTCTTCCTGCGGACGGACTTTCGGACCTTTCCGGTCATGGCTGCATTGTCATAACCGAAGAAGCGGATATTGTGACGGGAAAGGGAATCCCGATTCTGTACGCTTCCTCCAACCTGACAACGAAAGACGATCATACCGCATCATTGGAAGGAACAGTCAGCAGGGAGAATCCGGCTGTCATTGTTTTGCAGTAACTTCTGAACACGTTTCAGCTTGTGGTTCCGGCTCTGCCGGATTACATAACAATATTTACAGTACCATGAAGAGGAGTGGCTATTATGGAAAAGACAATGGATAAAATCGTTGCTCTTTGTAACGCGAGAGGCTTTATCTATCCGGGCTCCCAGATCTACGGCGGACTGTCGAACACCTGGGATTACGGTAACCTCGGCGTTGAGCTCAAGAACAACGTCAAGAAAGCATGGTGGCAGAAATTCGTACAGGAGTCTCCGACCAACGTCGGCGTCGACTGCGCGATTCTGATGAATCCCAAAACCTGGGTTGCATCCGGCCATCTTGCGGGATTTTCCGACCCTCTTATGGACTGCAAGGCCTGCGGCGAGCGTTTCCGTGCGGACAATCTGATCGAGGACTACGCGAAGGAACATGATCTTACGCTGGACAGCTCCGTTGACGGCTGGACCAATGACGAGATGATGAGCTTTATCAACAAATTCAAGGTTCCGTGCCCTTCCTGCGGCCAGTTCCACTGGACGGATATCCGTCAGTTCAACCTGATGTTCAAGACGTTCCAGGGAGTAACTGAAGACACATCGGATACGCTGTATCTGCGCCCCGAGACCGCGCAGGGCATTTTCGTCAACTTCAAGAATGTGCAGAGAACGTCGAGAAAGCACCTGCCTTTCGGCATCTGTCAGATCGGCAAGTCCTTCCGTAACGAGATCACACCTGGCAACTTCACATTCCGCACAAGAGAGTTCGAGCAGATGGAGATGGAATTCTTCTGCAAGCCCGGAACGGATCTGGAATGGTTCTCGTACTGGAAAAAATACGCGATGAAGTGGCTGACGTCTCTGGGACTCAAGCCCGAACATCTGCGTTTCCGCGATCACGAGAAGGCGGAGCTTGCGTTCTATTCCAAGGCGACGTCGGATATCGAGTTTACGTTCCCCTTCACGGACTGGGGCGAGCTCTGGGGCATCGCGGACCGCACGGACTACGACCTTTCAAGGCACCAGGAAGTTTCGGGCGAGGATCTTACGTACTTCGACGAAGATACCAAGGAAAGATATATTCCGTATGTCATCGAGCCTTCGCTCGGCTGCGACCGTGTGACGCTGGCCTTTATCTGCGAAGCATACGATGAGGAGACACTGGCGGACGGCAGCGTGCGGAACGTCATGCATTTCCATCCGGCAATCGCGCCTGTCAAGATTGCGGTTCTGCCGCTTTCGAAGAAGCTTTCGGAGCCCGCGCAGAAGATCTACGCCGAGCTTTCCCGCCGCTATATGTGCGATTTTGATGACCGCGGAGCCATCGGCAAGAGATACAGAAGAGAGGACGAAATCGGCACGCCGTTCTGCATCTGCTATGACTTTGCGTCCGAACAGGACCAGTGTGTCACCATCCGGAACAGAGATACGATGGAGCAGGAAAGAGTCGCCATCGCTGACCTGAAGAACTGGTTTGACGGCAAATTCGATTTTTAATGCAGGAGACAAATTATGCAGTACAGAGGCGTAAATGAATTGCGGGAACTCTTTCTCTCGTTCTTCGAGGAGAAGGGCTGCCTGCGGCTGAACAGCTTTTCGCTGGTTCCGCACAATGACACATCCCTTCTGATCATCAACTCGGGCATGGCTCCGATGAAGCCGTGGTTCACCGGGCAGGAGATTCCGCCGAGGCGCAGAGTCACAACCTGCCAGAAGTGCATCCGCACGGGCGACCTTGAAAATGTCGGCAAAACAGCGCGGCACGGCACCTATTTTGAGATGCTCGGAAACTTTTCGTTCGGCGATTACTTCAAAAAGGAAGCGATTCCGTGGGCCTGGGAGTTTCTGACGGAGCGCGTCGGCCTTGATCCGGACAGACTGTATCCTTCCGTCTATGTGGATGACGAGGAAGCCTACAATATCTGGCTGAACGACATGCATATCCCGGCGGACCACATCTATAAATTCGGCAAGGAAGATAATTTCTGGGAGCACGGCTCAGGCCCCTGCGGTCCCTGCACCGAGATTTACTATGACCGCGGAGAGAAGTTCGGCAACGGTCCGGAAGACGTTATGGGCGGCGAAGGCGACCGTTACATGGAAGTCTGGAATGTTGTTTTCTCGCAGTTCAATAATGACGGCCACGGCCACTACACGGATCTTGCCCAGAAGAACATTGATACCGGCATGGGCCTTGAGCGTCTTGCGGTAGCTGTGCAGGACGTCGGTTCGATCTTTGATATTGATACATTGAAGAGCCTGCGGGATCTGATCTGCAGGCTGGCCGGCGGTATCGGTTATGAGCAGGAAGGCACCGAAGAGTCCGATGTATCCGTCCGTATCTGCACGGATCACGCGAGAGCGATGACCTTTATGATTTCCGACGGCATCATGCCCTCCAACAACGGAAGAGGCTATGTGCTGCGCAGAATCATCCGCCGCGCGGTAAGGCACGGCAGAAAGCTTGGCATCGAAGGCTCGTTCCTGCCGACGCTCGCGATGAATGTTATCGAAACTTCGAAGGACGGTTATCCGGAGCTTGAGGAAAAGAAAGATTTCATTCTGAACGTCATCCGCGCCGAGGAAGAGAAGTTTGAAAAGACGTATCAGCAGGGCATGGATATTCTCGAGGAAATGGAGGCGGCGCTTGCAAAGAAGGGCGAAAAGCAGCTTTCCGGCGATGACGCGTTCCGGCTCTATGATACTTACGGCTTTCCGCTGGATAACACAAAGGAAATTTTAGGTGAAAAAGGCTTCACGGTAGACGAAGAAGGCTTCCGCGCCGCGATGGACAGGCAGAGAACCGCCGCGAGAGAAGACCGGAAGAGATCCGGTGATTCGGCAACCTATATGGGCGCCGCGGCCACGGTTTACGAGAAACTGGATCCTTCAATGAATACCGAATTCATCGGCTACGATACACTGACTGCGGAATCGAAGATCACCGCTTTAGTGCTGTTCGGCGATCCGGATCAGGACGAAGAAGACGAAGTGGTTTCGGCTCTTTCAGACGGACAGAAGGGTGCGATCATTACCGAAAAGACACCGTTCTACGGGACCATGGGCGGCCAGGTCGGCGACAAAGGAATCATTGTTCTCAAGAGCGCGGAAGATATTGACGCCGCTGCTTCCCTTGGCAAAGGCGCCGCTACCTTCGAGGCTACCAGAACCGAGCATGTGGCCGGCGGCAAAATCGCGCACATCGGCCGCGTGACAAGCGGCATGTTTTCTGCCAACGCGGACGTTACGCTTGCAGTCGATGAGAAAAACCGCATGGCAACCTGCCGCAATCATTCCGCTACACACCTTCTGCAGAAGGCGCTGCGCGATGTGCTGGGAACCCATGTCGAGCAGGCGGGCTCCTATCAGGACGCAGACAGAACGAGATTCGATTTCTCGCATTTCCAGGCAATGACAAAGGAAGAGCTGCGCAGAGTCGAAGACATTGTAAACGAAAAGATTGCGGAAGGACTTCCGGTCCGTACCGAAATCATGTCTCTCGAAGAAGCGAAAAAGACCGGCGCGATGGCACTATTCGGAGAAAAGTACGGCGAGAGTGTCCGCGTTGTCCGCATGGGAGACTTTTCCACGGAACTCTGCGGCGGCACTCACGTGAAGAATACGCTGCAGATCGGTCAGTTCAAGATCCTGTCGGAGAGCGGCGTTGCTGCCGGCGTCCGCAGAATCGAGGCACTTACCGGCGACAATGTCCGCCGTTACTATGAGCGCATGGAAGCGGAAATGAATGCGGCGGCAGCCCTCGTAAAGGCTACGCCCGCGACGCTTTCGGAGCATATCCGTGCACTTCAGAAGGAACTCAAGAGCGTTCTGTCCGAAAACGAGACAATCAAGGCGAAAGAGGCGAAAGCTTCTCTGGGCAGCGTGATGGACAAGGTAACCGATGTCAAGGGAGTTCCGTTTATCGCGGCGCACCTTGCAGGCGTAGACGCGAACGAGCTGCGGACACTCGGAGATGATCTCAAGGCAAAGACCGGCGGTGTGGTCCTTCTGATATCCGACAAGGACGGAAAGGTATCCATGGTTGCCATGGCTTCCGACGAGGCAGTGAAGAAAGGCGCGCACGCCGGAAATCTGATCAGGTCCATTGCGGCAGCTGTCGGAGGAGGCGGCGGCGGACGTCCGAACATGGCGCAGGCCGGCGGAAAGAACCCCGGCGGCATTGAAAAAGCTCTGGAGCAGGCAAAAACAGTCCTTGACGAACAGATTAGGTGACGGTATAATACCACTTGTGTCTGATCATTGAAGGCAATAATAAACCCAATCAGTCGGTAGCGGCATTGCCGCGAATCTGAAGGGACTGAAGGGAGGGTAGAAGATATGTCTAGCGTTATCGTAAAAGAGAATGAGACTCTGGACAGCGCACTGCGTCGTTTCAAGAGAAGCTGCGCAAAGGCCGGCATCCAGCAGGAAATTCGTAAAAGAGAGCATTACGAGAAGCCCAGCGTAAAGCGTAAGAAGAAGTCTGAGGCTGCCAGAAAGAGAAAGTACAACTGATCCAACTGGTTTTAATGCACATTACAGGGAGCCGTAACCCAGCGTCACGATGCCGGGCTGCGGCTCTCTATTTATTTGCGACCCTTCTACGCCGCCGGGCGGGAGATGCAGCACCGGCAGTCGAAAGCAGCCACCCCGGCTTCGAATGCGCCGGCGGCATACTTGCGCCGAAAAGCACCGCAGACGTATAATGCAGACTATGATCAAAAGGACGATTGCCGCAGTTGCTGCGGCCACTTTGTTATTTTTTCTGGCTGTTATGATTGCCGACAACAGACGCTTTATTGTGCGGCGTTATACGATCCGTACGAACAAGCTCCGGCGCGCATACCGTTTTGTTTACCTTTCGGATCTGCACCAGAAGGTGTATCCCGGCGGAAATGAAACTATTACGGCGGCTGTTCGTAAGGAGAGACCGGATTTTATCATCGCAGGCGGAGATTTCATCACGTCAAGGACAGCGGCCGAGCAGGCTTGCCGGAATGATTTTTCGTTTGAAGACGCGGCTCTTTCACTTTTGAAGAGCCTTCGCGACGTGGCGCCTGTCTATTTCGTAAACGGCAATCATGAGGAAAAGCTGGAAACATCGGAGGACGAGGTCCTGCAGAGTGCTTATGATCACTTTATGACAGAGCTGTCCGGGGCGGGCGTACGTGTTCTTCATAACGAAAAAGTTCACCCGGATGTCGGGCTGGTACTATATGGCTATGAGCACGGTATGAAGCACTACGAAAAGATCTTCAGCAATCCGCTGACGCTTCCGGAGATGCAGGAGGAGATCGGTGAACCGGAGCCGGACCTGTTTTGCCTGCTTGCTGTGCACAACCCGAAATTCTTTCCCGTGTACGCGCAGTGGGGAGCGGATCTTACGGTTTCCGGACATGTGCACGGGGGGCTCATGCGGATCGGAAAACGAGGTGTGATCGGGCCGGATCTGCATCTGTTTCCCAAATACAGCGGCGGCCTCTATAACATAGACGGCAGAACCATGATTTTGAGCTGCGGCATCGGCGCGCATACGCTGCCGGTCCGGATTTTCAATCCGGGAGAAATCACAGTCGTGGATATCGTTCCGCGGAACAGGATAGACTGAGGTCGTTAAAGCATGGCACTTGAAATCAAGCTGGAAGCGTTCGAAGGTCCGCTCGATCTTCTGCTTCATCTGATCGATAAGAATAAAGTGGATATCTACGACATTCCGATCGCCACGATCACGGATCAGTATATGGACTGCATCCGCGGAATGGACAGCTCCGGCATGGATATGGATGTCATGAGCGAATTCCTTGTGATGGCGGCTACGCTCCTCGATATCAAGAGCCGGATGCTGCTTCCCAAGGAAGTCAATGAAGAAGGGGAAGAGCAGGATCCGCGCGCGGAGCTGGTACAGAAGCTGCTCGAATACAAGATGTACAAGTATATGTCGTCGATCCTTCGCGAGCGCGAGCAGAATGCTTCCCTTTCCCTTTACCGGAAGAAGAAGCTGCCGGACGAAGTCGCGCGCTATGTTCCGCCTGTCAATTATAAGGAGCTGATCGGCGACACGACGCTCGCGAAGCTGAATGATATTTTTCAGGACATTTTAAAACGCGAGAAATTCCGTGTCGACCCGGTCCGCGCCTCATTCGGAAAGATCGAGAAGGAGGAGATCGATATTGCCGGCAAGGAGCTTTTTGTCAAGGCGTATCTGAACGGGCACAGGCACACAAGCTTTCGAAATCTCCTGGAAAAACAAGGCAGCAGGGACGACGTCATCGTCGCTTTTCTTGTTATTCTGGAGCTGATGAAGACGGGAAAGGTCTTCATCACGCAGGATGAGCTTTTCGGGGAAATCACGATCGATACAAAGGAAGAATTGAGATCGGACGAGGAAGAACTGACTTCCGAGTTCGGCTGAGAACAGGCATGAGTGAAGAAACAGTAAACAACGAAAAAAAGACGTACAGCCCGGATGAACTCTGCGCTGCGGTCGAAGCGATCCTTTTTACAATGGGAGATGCCGTTGCCATATCGGATATCGCGAAGGCACTGGACTCTACGCTCAAAGACATTCAGCGTGCGGCTGCAAAGCTTTCCGATAAATATGCGTCTCCGGACAGCGGCGTCATGATCCGTCAGATGGACGACGCGCTGCAGCTGTCAACGAAACCGGAACAGTTCCAGAACCTGATCCGGATCGCGAAGGTGCCGAAGAAGGTGACGCTTTCGGATTCCGTACTCGAAACGCTTTCGATCATTGCCTATAAGCAGCCGGTGACAAAGGCGGAAGTGGAACAGATCCGCGGAGTATCCAGCGAATACGCGTTCAACAAGCTTCTGGAATATGATCTCATCCGGGAACTTGGCAGAAAGGACGCGCCGGGAAGACCGATTCTTTTCGGAACGACGCAGCAGTTTCTTCGAAGCTTCGGCGTCCGGGGACTCGAAGAACTTCCGGAAATGAATTTTTCTCAGGTGGAAGAGTTCAAGGAAGAAGCAGAGAAGGAAGTCGATGAACGGCTTGGTATCTGATTTCCAATAGAATATACTTTTCGTTCCGGACCTGCCGCTTCGCGGCAGGTTCAGTTTTTTGTACAGCGCAGACGGGCTTGTCAGCGGACGGCCGCCGGAAAAATAATTTTTTAATGAAAATTGTTAAAATTAGAACAAATACAAACTACGAATTCCAAATGATCTATGTTAGAATACTTCATAGCGCAGTGACGGATGCATAATCATGCACAGAAACATTATGGGAACGTGATGTTTTTCCGTTTAGTACGACATACATTAATGGAGGTTTAAAGTATGAGCAGTTCTTCAAAAGCGAGTGAGAGAATTCTTTCTCTTCTCGATGAAAACAGTTTCGTTGAAGTCGGCGCGCTCGTAACTGCCAGAGCAACCAGCTTTAACCTGACCCCGGAGCAGACACCGTCTGACGGCGTGGTTACAGGCTATGGCACAATCGACGGAAATCTTGTTTTCGTTTACAGCCAGGATTCCTCGGTTCTGGGAGGGTCGATCGGCGAAATGCACGCGAAGAAGATCGCGGATCTTTATGATCTTGCGGTCAGAACAGGTGCTCCCGTAATCGGACTCCTGGATTCCACGGGTCTTCGTCTGCAGGAAGGCACAGATGCGCTGAACGCCTTCGGAACGATTTACGCAAAGCAGGCAAAGGCTTCCGGTGTGATTCCGCAGATCACAGGCGTATTCGGCACCTGCGGCGGCGGTCTCGCGCTTGTTGCCGGTATGTCCGACTTTACTTTTATCGCGGAAGACGCGAAGCTTTTTGTTAATTCCCCGAATGCCATTGACGGCAACAAGAACAAGGATACGGCGGCTTCCTCCTTCAAGGCGGAGAGCGGCGCAGCGGACGCGGTTGCTTCCGAAGAGGAAGTACTCGGAAAAATCCGCACGCTGGTATCTCTTCTTCCTTCCAACAACGAGGATGAGGCGGTTTCCGAGTGCACGGATGATCTCAACCGCGCATGCACCGCGATTGCGGCAAATGCGGAGGATGCTTCCGCCGCGGTTCGCGACCTTGCGGACAACTACGAGTTCTTCGAGACAAAGGCAGACTTTGCGAAGGATATGATTACCGGCTTCATCAGACTGAACGGTTCTACTGTCGGTGTAGTCGCAAATGCACAGACGAAGCTTTCTACGAACGGCTGCCGGAAAGCGGCGAGATTCGTGAACTTCTGCGACGCTTTTGAAATTCCGGTTGTGACTTACACAAATGCGGACGGCTTCGCTTCTACCGAAGACGAGGAGAAGACGGTCGCAAGAGCTGCGGCGCAGCTTGCAGGCGCTTTCGCCGGTGCCACTGTGCCGAAGTTGAACGTTGTCGTGAACGCTATCGGTTCCGCATACGCTGTCATGAACGCGAAGGCGCTTGGCGCGGATATCACGATCGCGCTTCCCGAGACGAAGATCGGCATCATGGAAGGACGCTTTGCAGCGCAGATTCTTGGCAAGGATGGCGACGACAAAGCTGCTCTTGCGAAAGAGTATGACGAACTTCAGAACAGCAGCGCGAGCGCTGCGGCAAGAGGATATGTCGATCAGATTTCCGAAGCGGCGGACGTCCGCAAGTATGTGATCGGCGCTCTTGAAATGCTCTACACAAAAAGAGAGGATTCTGCGTTTATCAAGAAGCACGGAACCGTTTAATGTAAAGGAGACACGTTTATGAAAAAATGGTTGTCAGTCATCGGAATCATCACGTGTGTCTTTGCTCTGACCGCATGCGGCAGCACAACGCCCAAGCGGGTTTCCGGCACGGCGCTTGACAAGACAAGCGAGCAGCAGTGGATTTCCCAGGGAGAACAGATCGTTTCGTCCCTGCAGCAGATCGTTGCATCCGGAAGCGAGGAATCCGTAGCAAAGGATCCCGTTGTCAAGGCTGCCGTAGACGGTTATAAAAACTCCGCGGAAGACATCGGCGCTGTCAGCGGCTTTATGGATGAGTATGCTGTAGCTTCCGGCGACAAGCAGATCACGGTCAGCATCGGCGTTGACGGCGATGTTCATGACGCCGACGTCGTGATGGTAATTGATGAGGAGTCCAGCGGATACAAGCTTTCCTCCGTTGCGACAAACGTAAGATATTCGATGCCGGAACTCATGGAGCAGGCGGGACTGAATACCGTTCTCGGTATGGGAACAACCTTTGTTGTCCTGATCCTTCTTGCTTTCCTGATTTCCCTGTTCCGCTTCATTCCGAAGATTCAGGCGGCGATGTCGAAGAAAGAGGAAGCTCCTGTGCCTGCACCTGCAGCAGCACCTGCTCCGGCAGAAGAAGTTGCAGAGGAAACCGAGGATGACGCTATCATAGCGGTCATCGCGGCTGCCGTAGCGGCCAGTGAAGGCGCGCAGACAACAGACGGCTTTGTTGTCCGTTCCATCAGAAAGTCCAGAAGCCGTTTCTGATATGGCTTTGGCACAATAATAAATTTGGCAGATTCAATCAAATAATTTCTATCTGGAGGAATTCAAGATGAAAAACTATACCATTACAGTGAATGGCGTTGCTTATGATGTAACGGTTGAAGAAAATGGTTCCGTATCCGCTCCCGCAGCTCCCGCTGCACCTGCAGCAAGAGCGGCAGCACCCGCTCCCAAGGCAGCTCCGGCCGCCAAGAAGGCAGCTTCCGCAGGCGCAGGCGCTGTCAAGATCGAAGCCGGTGCAGCAGGAAAGGTTCTGCGCATTGAGAAGAAAGTCGGCGATGCTGTAAAGGCCGGCGATGCGGTTATTATCGAAGAGTCCATGAAGATGGAGATCCCTATGGTCGCTCCCAAGGACGGCACCATCGCTTCCATCGACTGCGCGGTCGGCGACGCGGTAGAAGCAGGTACTGTTCTCGCAACCCTGAACTGATTTCATCTGTTCAGGCTGCGCTGGTAAGACTATGGAGGTCTATTAAAAGTTATGGAATATATTGCACGTACTTTGGATAACCTGGTACACCAGACCGCCTTCCTGAATCTGACATGGGGCAACTACCTCATGATTGCCGTTGCCTGCGTATTTCTGTATCTGGCAATCGCGAAAGATTTCGAGCCTCTGCTTCTGGTCGGCATTGCCTTCGGCATGCTGCTTGTTAATATCTATCCGGATATTATCAAGGCTCCCACCGAATCAGCGACCGGCGGACTTCTGTATTATTTCTACATTCTGGACGAGTGGGCGATCCTGCCTTCCCTGATTTTCATGGGCGTAGGCGCGATGACCGACTTCGGCCCCCTCATCGCGAACCCGAAGAGCTTTCTTCTGGGTGCTGCCGCACAGTTCGGTATTTTCACCGCTTACTTCGGCGCCATCGCGATGGGCTTTAACGGCAAGGCAGCCGCGGCTATTTCGATCATCGGCGGCGCGGATGGCCCTACCTCGATTTTCCTCTGCTCCAAGCTCGGGCAGACATCTTTGATGGGGCCGATTGCCGTAGCGGCGTATTCCTACATGTCCCTGGTTCCGATTATTCAGCCTCCGATTATGAAGCTGTTCACTTCGGAGAAGGACAGAAAGATCAAGATGGAACAGCTCCGTCCGGTATCCAAGCTGGAGAGAATTCTGTTCCCGATTGTCGTTACAATCGTTGTCTGCATGATTCTTCCCACAACGGCGCCTCTGATTGGTATGCTGATGCTCGGCAACCTGTTCCGTGAATGCGGTGTTGTCAGACAGCTGCAGGAGACAGCGGCGAACGCGCTGATGTACATCGTTGTTATCCTGCTGTCAACCTCTGTCGGCGCGACAACTTCTGCAGAGGCGTTCCTGAATGCGGATACACTGAAGATTGTTGCTCTTGGTCTGATCGCGTTCGCGTTCGGCACAGCTGCGGGCGTATGGTTCGGCCAGCTGATGAAGGTCTTTTCGCACGGCAAGATCAATCCGCTGATCGGTTCTGCCGGTGTATCGGCTGTTCCGATGGCTGCCCGTGTATCCCAGAAGGTCGGCGCCGAGGCAGATCCTACAAACTTCCTGCTGATGCACGCGATGGGCCCGAACGTAGCGGGCGTTATCGGCACGGCAGTCGTTGCCGGTGTGTTCATGGCAGTATTCGGAATCGTATAATGTTTTGCTTCGGCGGAACATTGGATTAATTAAGGAGAACTAAAATGGCAAAAGTACAGATCATGGAAACCGTTCTGCGTGATGCCGGTCAGTCTCTGATCGCCACCAGAATGCCCATTGAAGAAATGCTTCCCATCGTTGATACGATGGACCAGGTCGGATACGCCGCAGTAGAGTGCTGGGGCGGCGCGACCTTTGACAGCTGCCTGCGTTTCCTGCATGAGGATCCGTGGGAGAGACTTCGTGTTTTGAAGAGTCATTTCAAGAAGACACCTACCCAGATGCTGCTGCGCGGACAGAATATCCTCGGATATTCCCACTACGCGGACGATGTTGTAGACCGTTTTGTCAAGAAGTCGGTTGAGAACGGTATTGACAGAATCAGAATTTTCGACTGCCTGAACGATCTCCGCAACATGAAGACTGCGGTAAAGGCAACAAAGGAAGCCGGCGCGCACGCGCAGATCGCTCTGGTTTATACGCTTGGTGACGCTTATACGCTTGAGTACTGGGAGAAGATTGCGAGCCAGATCGAAGAGCTCGGCGCGGATTCCCTGTGCATCAAGGATATGTCCGGTCTTCTTCGTCCTCAGCAGGCATACGAGCTTGTTACTGCGCTCAAGAGAGGAACCAAGCTTCCGATCGACCTGCATACACACTATACTTCCGGTCAGGCTTCAATGACCTACTGGAAGGCGGCGGAAGCGGGCGTTGATATCATTGACTGCGCGACAACTCCGTTTGCGCTCGGCACTTCCCAGCCTTCGACCGATGTCATGGTAGAGGCTTTCCGCGGAACCGCTTATGATACCGGCCTCGATCAGAACCTTCTGAAGAAGATTTCCGATTACTTCACACCTTACCGTGAAGAGTGCATCAAGAACGGTCTTCTTTCCACGAAGGTACTTGGTGTTAACACCAGAACTATGCTTTATCAGGTTCCCGGCGGCATGCTTTCCAACATGATCAAGCAGCTGGCAGATCAGGGCAAGTCCGACAAGCTGACCGAGGTTCTCGAAGAGGTACCGAGAGTACGTAAGGATCTCGGCGAGCCGCCGCTTGTAACACCTTCTTCCCAGATCGTCGGCACACAGGCTGTCATGAATGTTCTGATGGGTGAGCGCTACAAGATGTGCACGCAGCAGACAAAGGACCTCTGCCTCGGCAAGTACGGCCAGACAATCAAGCCGATGAATGAAGAAGTTGTAGAGAAGGTTATCGGCAAGGAGAATATGTCGAAGCGTATTACGTGCCGCCCCGCGGATCTGATCGAACCCGCGATGGAGAAATTCACAAAGGAAGCAAAGGAGCACGGCGCGGAGAGCGAAGAGGATGTTCTGTCCTACGCTTCCTTCCCGCAGGTTGCCACTGATTTCTTCAAGTGGAGACAGGCACAGAAGACAAAGGTTGATGTGACCAAGGCAGATACTGCCAACGGCGCATACCCCGCGTAATCTGAAATATTCATGCATGCAGTTTATGGCCGCTCCGGGACTGACCGGAGCGGCTTTTTACAATAGCGTGCCGTGTGGCGCGTGTTTTCCGTTTTCCATGAATTATCTTTCGATTCCGTTCGCGGCACTGACAGCCGTTACCATGCTCGTATACTATCTGCTGCCGCTGCGCTGGCGCTGGATCGCGCTTCTTTCGGGCAGCGCTGTTTTTTATATATTTGCCTGCAGACGTATTCCGGAGCTTCTGCTGTTTCTTCTGACGGTCTTGTTCAGTTATTACGCAGCCTCGTTCCGGACACGGCGTGTCCCCGCGCTTTTTATGACGGCACTGCCTCTTATAGCCTTGAAATGCGCGCAGTTCGCAGGTATATCCTCTTTTCCCAAGAGCTTTACAGGCAGCGGCGCAGCGCTTCTTGTTCCTGTTGGCCTTTCGTTTTACACACTTACTATGATTTCGTATCTCGCGGATGTTTACAGCGGCAAAATACAGCCGCAGCGAAGCTTTCCGCGCTACGTATTGTATATCTCTTTTTTTCCGCAGATTGTGCAGGGACCGATTCCGAGGTACGGACAGCTTTCAGAGCAGCTCTTTACCGGACACACGTTTAAGCTGCGGAAGATCGCAGACGCATGCAAACTGATTGTGTGGGGCATTTTCCTTAAGTATATGATCGCGGACAAAGCGGCCGGTTTTGTCACTGCCGTTTTTGATTCCGAAGCGGTTCCGGGCTGGAAGTACGCGCTTCTTGGCGGATGTTTATACAGCCTGCAGCTGTACGCGGATTTCGACGCCTGTGTCTGCCTGTGTCAGGGCGTCGCCGGGCTTTTCGGCATCCGGCTTTCCGAAAATTTTCATCATCCGTATTTTGCGGGTTCCGTCAAAGAGTTCTGGCGGCGCTGGCACATTTCCCTCAGTACATGGCTGCGGGATTATGTGTATATTCCGCTTGGCGGAAGCCGCCGCGGAAAGGCCCGTACAAGGATCAATCTGCTGATTACGTTTCTCGTCAGCGGTTTCTGGCACGGAAGCGGTGTACGATTCCTGTTCTGGGGCCTGGTTCACGGGGCTGCGCAGATTCTGGAAGGAATTTGCGGCGGGTTCCGCAGCGTACAAATGCCGGCAGCGCTCAGAAAAACTGGAAGACTCCTGCACAGAATTCTTACTTTGTTTGTGATCATGATGGCATGGATCATCTTCCGCGCGGGCACGCTTGGAAGAGGCCTGCGGTTATGGAAAAGTATCCTGACGCTGGAAAAGGAAAGTGCTGCTTTCCGGTTTCCGGCGGACATAAAAGAGCTGTCTGTTCTGCTGCTCTCAGCGGGTGTTCTTCTGATTGTCAGCATCTTACAGGAAATGCTGGAGCGCAGGGAACTGACGCTGCGGAGCTGGATCAGCGGGAAGGTCCTTCCTGTCCGGCTCCTTTTATATGCAGGTGTGATAATGGCAATCCTGATTTTTGGAACCTGGGGATATGGCTATCAGGCGCAGGATTTTATCTATGGGGAATTTTAAAATGCGGAACGGACAAGCGCAAAGGGCGGAAAACAGACGGATTCTGCGTACTGCCGTGCTGCTGCTTCTGATTTTGAGCCTTCTGCTGCACGCCGCGGACCGGGTGCTGGTTTTGAAAGGCGCGGAAAACCGGTATTACAGCGCGGCTTCCACGTATGGCGGTTTTTATCATATGCGAAAGAACACTGTAGACGTTCTGTTCCTCGGAACGAGCAATGCCTACTGCGCGTTCAGCCCGGATGCGCTGTACCGGCGCTATGGCATCCGGAGCTATAATCTCGCGAGTTCTCAGCAGAGCATGCTGACAAGCTATTACTGGCTCGAAGAAGCGCTGCGCACGCAGAAGCCGAAGGCGGTGGTTCTCGATGTTTTTTATGCGTTTTACAACACAGGCAATGAAGGCTCCTTTCACAAGGCGTTTGATTTCATGCGCTGGTCGCCGGTAAAGGTCCGCGCGCTCCGGGATCTGCATGCATATAATCCGGATTATGCGCCTGTATCTTTTTTATTCCCTGCCGTCCGTTATCACGAACGATGGAAAGAGCTGAAAAAAGAGGATTTTATGCTGCGGCAGATGGAGAAGGACACCACCCTGAAAGGGTACTGTCCGCGCTGGAATACTGCAGGAGAGGGAAAATTCGAGCCTCTTTCGGATACCGGCCGCGGCAATCTGACATCGGAGGATCAGGAGGAGAAGATGGCCGGAAACCGGAAGAAGGACGGTAGCCCGTACCTGAGCCGTTTTATTCAGGAATATATGGATGCGATCTTCCGTGTTTGCAAAGAGAATAACATTGATCTGATTCTCGTCAAAACACCGGTCGGTGTCTGGTCACGGGAGAAGAGCAGTCTGATACAGCAGTACGCGGACAGACAGGGCATCCCCTTCTATGACTTTAACCGGGAAGAGCTGTATGACGCGGCGGGGTTTGTTTTTGCGGAGGATAATACGGATATTCTCCATGCCAATATCAGGGGCGCAAGGAAGCTGACAGATTATATCGGAGCCGTTTTGTCGGCTCGCGGGATAGAAGGAACGCCAGATTTCCAGTGGGAGAGGGAGCTTGATCAAAATCGGAAAATTTATAATATTCTGTCTGCCGGGCTATGACAGAATATGATAATTTATCGAAATACCGGCGCTTTTTCTGTTATAATACGGTCGAAGAGTGAAAACATTTTGAAATCGATTTTATGGGAGAAGATCGATGAAGCTGAACAATGTCGTAGACAAGCTGATCCGGGAAGGCATACCGGACGGGAACAAGGCAATCGAAGACTCCATGCGGCGGAGCCTGCCATATGAAGAGCAGGCATCCGATCTGGGAATGACGCCGGCGCTGCCGCCGACGGACGAAATCGGCGGATTTAAGGTCCGGCCCGGAAATTATCTGCAGAACGGCGCCATGGAGGTACCGGGCGGCGTAAACTTTACCATTTATTCGAGCCACGCGACGTCCTGCGAACTGGTTCTGTATCACAGAAAAGCCACAAAGCCTTTCGGCGTGATTCCGATCCCGTCCTCGTACAGGATCGGGCAGGTGTGGTCGATCATTGTCTTCGGACTCAATGTCGAGGAATTCGAGTACGCGTACCGTGTTGACGGACCGAATGATCCCGGAAGAGGACTCCTGTTCGATAAAACGAAGGAGCTTCTGGACCCGTATGCCAAGGCGGTTGTAGGACAGCGCAAATGGGGCGCACAGCAGGAGCGGGGCAGCACGTACAACGGCTCGTACCGAGCGAGGGTCGTAAAGAACAATTTCCGCTGGGACACCTCGCACTTCCCGAATACGCCGATGGAAGATACCATCATCTATGAGATGCATGTGCGCGGATTCACAAAGGATCCGTCTTCCGGCGTCACTTACCCCGGAACTTTTGCCGGTATCATCGAGAAGATTCCATACCTTCGCAAGCTCGGCGTTACCGCGGTTGAACTGATGCCGATTTTCGAGTTCGACGAAGTCAACAACGGCCATGAGTATCACGGAAAACGCCTCTATGAGTACTGGGGGTATAATACGGTCGCGTTTTTCGCTCCGAATACCAGCTACGCGGCGTCGGCGGAATATAACCGCGAGGGCCGGGAACTCAAGGAAATGATACAGCTCCTGAAAGAGAACGGAATCGAGGTCATTCTGGATGTCGTATTCAACCATACGGCGGAAGGAAACGAGCGGGGGCCGTTTATCTCGTTCCGCGGTCTGGACAATAATATCTGGTATATGCTGACGCCGGACGGGAAATACTATAATTTTTCCGGCTGCGGCAATACGTTCAACTGCAATCATCCGGTCGTACAGCAGTATATTATTGACTGTCTGCGTTACTGGGTGACAAGCTATCATGTGGACGGGTTCCGTTTTGACCTTGCCAGCATTCTGGGGAGAGACAGCAACGGGAAGCCCATGGAAAATCCGCCGCTTCTGCAGAGAATGGCCTACGATCCGATCCTCGGGAATATCAAGCTGATCGCGGAAGCCTGGGACGCGGGCGGCATGTATCAGGTCGGAAGCTTTCCCGCCTACAACCGCTGGGCAGAATGGAATGGCAAGTACCGCGACTGCATGCGCGATTTCCTCAAAGGCAACTTCTGGACAGCGCCGGAAGCCGCGCAGAGAATGATCGGATCCACAGACCTGTATTACGGCGTATATAAGGGATATACTTCCTCTGTCAATTTTCTGACCTGTCATGACGGATTCACGCTGTATGATCTTTATTCGTACAACAGCAAACATAATGAAGCGAACGGTTGGGGAAACACGGACGGTGCAAATGACAACAGGAGCTGGAACTGTGGCATCGAGGGAGACACGGATGATCCGCAGGTGCTGTCTCTGCGTTTCCGGATGATGCGCAACGCGATCACCGCATTAATGTGCAGCCGGGGCACGCCGATGATCCTGTCGGGGGATGAATTCGCAAACACGCAGTTCGGCAACAATAACGGGTACTGTCAGGACAATGAGATTTCGTGGCTGGACTGGAAGCTTTTACAGAAAAACCATGCGTTCTTCGATTTTTACTGTTCGGTCATCGGTTTCCGGAAAAAACATCCCTGCATCAGCAGAAACATGGAGCCGGCAAAATCCGGTGTTCCTTCTCTGGTTATTTCCGGAGCCGATCCGGATGACCATTTCATAAGCAAGGACACATCCGCGCTTGGCATCTTATTTTCCGGCTACGATAAGACAAAGGAAAAGGACGATGTCGTCTACATCATACTGAACACGTTGTGGAAAGGGCAGAAGGTCCGGCTGCCATCCCTTCCGGAAGGCCACGCCTGGGGCATGTGCATCAACACGGCGGACCCGGATGGGAAATATTATTATGACAAGCCTGTTTACATGCAGGTGACGTCCTTTGTCATGACAGAGCGAAGCATTTGTGTATTTACAATGATCTGACACGGCACGTGCCGGGAGGTGAAAATGGCTGCGACGATTCTCGTTGTAGATGATGAGAAAATGCTGAGAAAACTTGTCGGAGATTATCTTCGAAGGTCCGGTTTTGAAGTAATCGAAGCCGGCGACGGTCTTGAAGCGCTCCAGAAATTCGAAGAGCACCCCGAAACAGCGCTCATCATCCTTGATGTGATGATGCCCGGCATGGACGGCATGCAGGTGACGAAAGAGATCCGGAGAAACTCCAAAGTGCCGATTATTATGCTGACCGCAAGGAGCGAAGAGCAGGACGAGCTGACAGGGTTCGGTCTCGGCATCGATGAATATGTAACCAAGCCGTTCAGCCCGAAAACTTTGGTCGCGAGAGTGGAGGCGATCCTTCGAAGGTCCGGCGCATCCGTGAATGACGAGCGGCTTTGTGCCGGCGGCATCGTCATCGACAAGGCCGCGCATCAGGTGACGATTGACGGGAAGGAGGTCGAGCTTTCCTTCAAGGAGTTTGAGCTGCTGACGTATTTTCTGGAAAACAACGGGCGCGCGCTTTCCCGCGAAATCATTCTGAATCACGTGTGGAACTATGATTATTACGGCGACCCCCGCACGATCGACACGCACGTCAAGAAGCTTCGCAGCAAAATGGGCGAAAAGGGCGAACTGATTCAGACCGTACGCAATATCGGTTACAAGTTCGAGGCTTGAGGAACAGGGCATGGAAACGAACAGAAAGCCTTTTTCCGGAAAACGCCGCTATTCGATCCGGACGGAACTGACCTTTGTGTTCTTTCTTCTGATCGCCGGCGCAATCATGATCATTTTCCTTGCGAATACGTTCTTTCTGGAACGGTATTATCTGAAGGACAAGCAGAAAGCGCTGGATAAGGCTTACGTCAAGCTGAATCAGGCGGCCGCGGATAATTCCATCAGGACGTCAAAGTTCGGTGTTGAGCTGGTGCAGATTGCCAGTAAGGACAACATCGGCGTCATCGTGATGGACGATGACTCGAAAACGATCAAATACTATGCTTCCGACGCGGAAACCATGGTCAAGCGGATGTGGGACAATATGTTCGAGAAAACAGACACCCTCCCCTCCGGTTTCAGCGAAGGAGAAGCCGACCAGTCGGAACATAACGGCAATTCTTCGGACGACCCCGGTGATTATTATATCGTAAAGCGTCTTCAGGATTCCTACAATCAAAGGGTACAGATCGTTCTGGACCGCAAGACCAGCACCCAGTACATGGAAATGTGGGGGATGCTCGGGGACGGGAGCTTTTACCTTCTCCGGACGGCAGTCGAAAGTATCCGGAAGAACTCGGGAATCGCAAATCATTTCATTGTTCTTGTCGGAATCTGTGTGATTCTTCTCGGAGCACTTGTTGCAGCACTCCTGGGCACCAGAATTACAAGGCCGATCCTGCAGCTTACAAGGATTTCGCAGCGAATGAAGGAGCTGGATTTCAGCGCAAGGTATGAAGGAGACGACAGGACGGAAATCGCGGAGCTTGGCGAAAACTTCAATGAGCTTTCCGGCACGCTCGAAAAGACGATTTCCGAGCTGAAAACCGCCAACAACGAGCTGCGAAGCGATATTGAAAAGAAAGAGAAAATCGAGGAGATGCAGCGGGAGTTCATCGCCAATGTCACGCATGAGCTGAAGACGCCGATCGCCCTGATTCAGGGATACGCCGAAGGGCTGCAGGACGGGATCGCGCAGGACGCGGACAGCCGAGATTTTTACACCGGCGTCATTCTCGATGAAGCCGGCAAAATGAACAGAATGGTGCAGAAACTCCTTACGCTGACACATCTGGAATTCGGCAGTGAAAAGGCGGAACTGACCCGTTTTGACGCGGCTCAGCTGATCCTGAATGAACTTTCGAGCGCAGTACTTCTTGCGAACGAAAATGAGATTCATGTCCGGATTACACAGGCGCAGACGGGATCACAGGATGTTCATACCGATGAGAACGGAAGAATTTTTCTCGATAAGGAACTTCCGCCGGTCTATGTGTGGTCGGATGAGTTCATGACGGAAGAGGTTTTCCAGAATTATTTCAGCAACGCCGTCCACCATGCAAAGGCTGTGCAGGAGCAGGGGAGCGGGCTGAAAGACAAAGTCATTGACATACGCTTTGAACAGAAGGAAAATTGTGTTCGTATCAGCGTATTCAATACGGGAGATCCGATTCCGGAGGATTCCATCGGGAGGATCTGGGAGAAGTTCTATAAAGTTGACAAGGCAAGAACAAGAGCTTACGGCGGCTCCGGTGTAGGTCTTTCGATCGTGAAGGCGATCATGGAACTGCTGCATCAGAACTACGGCGTCATCAATTATGACAACGGCGTGGAATTCTGGTTTGAGCTTGAAACAGCGGCAAAATCGCAGCAGACGGTTGAGGATACATAAATGACGGCGATCATCGATTACGGCGCGGGCAATATCAGAAGTGTGCAGAACGCACTGCAGTATCTCGGAGAAGAAACGGTGCTGACCAGTGATCCTTCGATGATTTTATCCGCGGATCATGTCATCCTGCCGGGAGTCGGCTCATTTGGAGATGTGATGGAACGGCTCCGCGGCGCGGAACTTACGGATGTAATCCGTAAGGTATGTGCAGACGGCACGCCGTTTCTCGGCATCTGCCTTGGACTCCAGCTGTTATTTGAAGAGAGCGAGGAATCTCCGGGCGTTTCCGGTCTTGCTATTCTTCCGGGCAGAATCGTGAGAATTCCCGAAGAGACAGACAGCGGAAAAAGATACAAGGTTCCCGAAATCGGCTGGAATCATCTGACCTATCCGAATCCCGGACGGCTTTTCTCCGGGGTTCCGGAAGGATCTTATGTCTATTTTGTCCATTCCTATTATCTGCAGTGCGCGGATCCTTCTCTTGTCACGGCGAGAACAATGTACAGCACCATGATCGACGCTTCGGTCGAGAAGGGGAATGTGTTCGCCTGCCAGTTCCATCCGGAAAAGAGCGAGCGCACCGGCATGCAGATTCTGCGGAACTTTCTTTCCGTAAGGAAGGAGGACGTATGCTGACAAGAAGAATTATCCCATGTCTTGATGTGAAAAACGGACGGGTCGTCAAGGGTGTCAATTTCGTTTCCCTGCGCGACGCGGGAGATCCGGTGGAAGCCGGCGAAGCGTATTCCAAAGCGGGTGCCGATGAACTGGTATTTCTGGATATAACGGCAACCAGCGATGCAAGGGCAACGGTGACGGACATGGTCCGCAGAGTTGCGCAGAGAGTCTTCATTCCATTCACGGTCGGCGGCGGCATCCGGAGCGTGGACGATATGAAGGCAATCCTGCGGGAGGGCGCAGACAAGATTTCCGTCAATTCGGCAGCAGTTGAACGGCCGGAGCTGATTGCGGAAGGCGCCGAACGATTCGGTTCCCAGTGCATCGTGACGGCAATTGACGCGAGAAGAAGAGTGCCGGAGGGAGACCGTGCATGGGAACCGTCGGACGGCTGGACAGTCTATACCGCAGGCGGCAGACATGACACCGGTCTGGATGCGGTTGCGTGGGCGAAGAAGGCGGTATCTCTTGGCAGCGGCGAGCTTCTTGTAACCAGCATGGACTGCGACGGAACCAGAGCGGGATACGATATCGCTCTCACAAGAGCCATCGCGGACGCTGTGCCTGTTCCCGTCATCGCTTCGGGCGGCGCCGGAACGAAAGAGCATTTTCTGGAAGCTTTAACGGAAGGCGGTGCCGACGCGGCTCTTGCCGCCTCCCTGTTTCACTTCAAAGAACTTGAAATCAGCACACTGAAAGAATATCTTGACAGACATGGTATTCCGGTGCGGCTGTAATCAGGAAATCGAAACTGCAGACAGAATCGAGGTAATAATGGTTTATATTCTGATGGACAAAGAACCGGAAAAGGTACTGCATTATTTTGAGGAAATCAGCGCAATTCCGCACGGTTCGCGCCACACGAAACAGATCAGCGACTATCTGGTTTCCTTTGCAAAAGACCGCGGACTCAAATATGTGCAGGACAAAGCAGGCAATGTGATCATCTTCAAGAAGGGATCCGGGGACTCCTGTGATGCCGCGCCTGTTATCCTGCAGGGTCATATGGACATGGTCCTTGAGAAAAACAGCGGCGTCCCGACCGATCTTGAAACGCAGCCGATCCGACTCGTTCTGGACGGCGATGAGCTGCATGCAGACGGTACGACGCTTGGCGCTGACGATGGCATCGCGGTTGCGATGATGCTGGCAGTACTAGATGACAAGACACTGAAGCATCCGCCTCTCGAGTGTGTTTTTACAACCGATGAGGAAATCGGCATGCTCGGGGCAGACGCGCTCGATGTTTCCGTATTAAAAGGAAAGCGCATGATCAATCTCGACTCGGAAGAAGAAGGCGTCTTTACGGTCGGATGCGCGGGCGGAGCCGAAGAGCATTTTTCATTTTCTTTTGAGAGTAAACCGCGCTATGGAATGGTGCTCCATCTGCATATCAGCGGCCTCAGGGGCGGACACTCCGGCGCCTGCATTCATCTGGGCCGCGCGAACGCGGATCTTCTGATGGGCCGCCTTCTTTCGAAAATCGACCGGAAAGTGAAATGCAGCCTGGTATCCGTCAGCGGCGGGACCAAGGACAACGCGATCCCCAGGGAATGTGATGCGCAGCTGATTTTTGATGACGGCGCGGCAATCAAAGAAGTGATTTCCACCATTGACAAATTTACGGATCAGATCCGCAGGGAATATCAGGTCACGGATCCCGATGTGCAGATTACCTGCGACTGGACGGATCAGACGGAGCTTCCGGTGCCCGCTCTGTCAAGAGAGGATACGAAACGGATACTGAATTTCCTTATGCTTATACCGAACGGCCTTCTGGAATCGGATCCTCTGGTCAAGGATATGCCGCAGACATCGCTGAATCTGGGCATTGTAGCAACGGATACGGACACCTTCCGGGCGGTTTCTCTGGTCCGCTCTTCGATCAATTCCCAGAAGAAATATCTGATGCAGCGGCTGAAGTGCCTTGCAAAGGTACTCTCTATGGATCTGGAGACAAAAGGAGAATATCCCGCATGGGAACGCGCGCAGCATTCAGAGCTCTGCGGGATTCTCGCAGGCATTTATAAAGCGCAGTATCAGAAGGCCCCGGAAATTTCCGTAACGCACGGAGGGCTGGAATGCGGCCTGATCGCCGCGAAAGTCCGCGGCGGCCTCGACTGTGTATCGGTCGGTCCCGATATGAGCGGCATCCATACGCCTTCGGAAAAGATCAGTCTGTCTTCGACGCAGAGACTCTGGCAGTTTCTCACCGCGTCTCTGGCCGCTCTCTGCGACAGGTAAAGTGCTATGAGTGAAATTGCAGGAGACTGGCTTCCCGCGGTGCAGGAAGAGTTCCATAAACCATACTACAAAGATCTGTACCTTTTTGTCCGGAAAGAATATGAAACGCACACGGTCTACCCGCCGGCAGAGGATATTTTTGATGCTCTGCATCTGACGCCGCTCTCGAAAGTCCGGGTTGTCATTCTGGGGCAGGATCCGTATCATGAGCCGGGACAGGCGCACGGGCTTTGTTTTTCGGTGCAGCCCTCGCAGCCGGAGATTCCGCCGTCTCTCCTCAATATTTACAAGGAACTGCATGACGACGTCGGCTGCCACATGCCGGATAACGGCTGCCTGATCCCGTGGGCAAAACAAGGCGTGCTGCTTCTCAACACGGTCCTTACGGTGCGCGCGCATCAGGCCAACTCGCACAGGGGAAAAGGCTGGGAACAGTTTACGGACGCGATTCTGGAAGCCGTGAACCGGCAGGACCGTCCGATTGTCTACATGCTGTGGGGGGCGCAGGCACAGGCGAAGATCCCGATGCTGACGAATCCGCGGCATCTGATTCTGAAAGCGCCGCACCCGAGTCCTTTGTCCGCATACCGCGGATTTTTCGGCTGCCGTCATTTCAGCAGATGCAATGAGTTTCTGATATCGCACGGGGAAAGGCCGATTGACTGGCAGATTCCGAACGTGCATAATGCTTAGTTAAGACGGCTGCAGCCGTCAGAACAGACATTTACCCCGTGCCGGAAGGAGAGAACGGATGAGGAAAGTACCTTTTATAACAAGAGAGCAGGCGGAACAGATTGACAGAAAATTTCCGACTCCTTTTTATATTTATGACGAACGGGGAATCCGGGAGAACGCGGAAAAGGTGAGGGAAGCTTTTTCCTGGAATCCGGGCTTCCGGGAGTATTTCGCGGTCAAGGCGACGCCGAATCCGTATATCATGAAGATCATGCAGGATTATGATTTCGGGTTTGACTGTTCGTCTTCGGCGGAACTTGTTTTGTCGGACGCGGTCCATGCGGACGGAGAGCACATCATGTTCTCTTCAAACGACACGCCGGATGAAGAGTATCTGCAGGCGAGGTCCCTCGGGGCAATCATCAACCTCGACGATATTACGCATATTGAAACGCTGGACCGTCTGTTTGAAGGGAAGTTCCCCGAAACCATGAGCTGCCGGTATAATCCGGGCGGCGTTTTCCGCATGAGCAACGGTATCATGGATAACCCGGGTGACTCCAAATACGGAATGACCAAGGCCCAGCTTTTTGAGGCCTATGAAATGCTGAAGGTCCGCGGTGTCCGGCATTTCGGATTGCACGCGTTCCTTGCCAGCAACACCGTGACAAATGAATATTATCCGCAGCTTGCGGGCCAGCTTTTCGAGCTCGCGGCGGAGATCCACAAGGCGCTTGGCATTCATTTTGCCTTCATTAATCTTTCCGGAGGTGTCGGCATTCCGTATACGCCGGACGGAACGCCGAACGATATTCTGAAGATCGGAGAGGGCGTACATGAACAGTATGACAGGATTCTGGTTCCTGCCGGAATGGGAGATGCCGCCGTCTATACCGAGATGGGACGGTTTATGCTGGGACCGTACGGCGCGCTCGTTACAAAGGCAATCCACGAAAAACATATCTACAAGGAATACATCGGTGTCGACGCCTGTGCTGCCAATCTGATGCGGCCGGCAATGTACGGTGCGTATCATCATATCACGGTGCTCGGCAAGGAAGAAGACACCTGCGATCACCTTTATGATGTAACCGGATCTTTATGCGAAAACAACGACAAGTTCGCGATTGACCGCATGCTGCCGGAAATTAAGATGGGAGATTACCTGTATATTCATGATACCGGCGCACATGGCTTTGCGATGGGATACAACTACAACGGAAGACTCTGGAGCTGCGAGCTGCTTTTGAAAGAGAACGGCACTGTACAGCAGATCCGGAGAGCCGAGACGCTGCGGGATTATTTTTCCACATTTGATACAACGGAGTTTGCATCGGCGCTTGGTCTGTGATAGAATCACTTGGTACGTCCCGGAAATAACAGTAATTCCGGGAGATCAGCTGGAATGGCGGAATCGGCAGACGCGACAGACTCAAAATCTGTTTTCCGAAAGGGAGTGAGGGTTCAAGTCCCTTTTCCAGCAGATAAAAGAAAGAGCGTGAGAACCGCAGAATAGTGCGAAACTCACGCTTTTTCATACTTTATGCCGCGCAGGTTCGCGGCGAATCGTTTTATTTTTTCACGCTGTGCCCGGGAAGAAGCCCGGGGCGCACAGACTGATTCAAACCTGAAGACGCGAAAGATCATCGAAGAAAGAAGGATAGCTGATCGCAACGCAGTTCTCATCGTCCAGCGTTGTTTCGCCGTCTGCAAGAAGAGAAGCGACTGCCATGCTCATGGCAATCCGGTGATCTTTAAATGTTTTTACGGCGCAGCCGTGCAGCGGCTTCCCTCCGCGGATGATAAAGCCGTCTTCTGCCGGTGTGATATCGGCACCCATCGCACGCAGGTTTTCCGTCATTGCGGCGATTCTGTCCGACTCTTTGATTTTCAGCTCGGCGGCGTCCCGGATGACCGTAACCGAAGAAGCAGCGCAGGCCATGACCGCGATGACGGGCAGCTCGTCGATCAGAGTCGGGATCATATCCTTTTCAATTACGGTTCCGTGCAGCGAAGATGCAGTGATATGCAGATCCGCGTATGGCTCCGCGGTATCTGTTTCATTCAGGATCTCCACGTTTCCGCCCATGGCTCTCGCGGCTCTGATAATGCCGTCCCTTGTCGGATTTGTTCCGACATTATGGAGAACGATATCGCTCCCGGGCACAAGCAGCGCCGCTGCGATAAAATACGCCGCCGATGAAATGTCACCCGGAACTTTGATTTCGCCCGGCGAATACAGCTCGTGCGCAGGGCGGACGGAAGCGGTCAGCCCGTCATTCGTTACATCGGCGCCGAAAGCCCGCAGCATCCGCTCCGTGTGGTCTCGGGAGAGCGCAGGCTCTGTAAAGGAAGCAGCCGTATCCGCATAAAGTCCGGCGCAGAGAACGGCGGATTTTACCTGCGCGGATGCCACCGGTGACCGCCAGTTAATGCCGTGCAGCGCTCTTCCCTCAATCTGCAGCGGCGCGCATCCGTCCTGATTCATACTGACAATGGAAGCGCCCATCTTTGTCAGGGGATCGATCACGCGTTTCATCGGCCGCCGGTTTACGGATTCATCCCCTGTAAGGAATGATGTAAACGGCTGCGGAGCGAGTATCCCGGAAAGAATCCGGGTCGTTGTTCCGCTGTTCTGCGTGTACAGAACAACTCTTCCGGCAGACGGATACAGCCCCCGCATTCCGGCGCCGTGGATGATCACATCCTGCGGGTTTTCCCAGGTCCTTTCGATCGATACGCCCAGTCTGCCAAAACAATCCAGTGTCGCACCTACATCCGCGCTGTCTAAAATATCGCGGACTATTGTTGTGCCCTTCGAGAGAGCGCCGAACATGACGGCCCGGTGGGAAATTGATTTATCGCCCGGCACGGTCAGTTCACCGCGCAGCGGCGCATGATGATTTAATGTAAGCATATGCTGCACCTCAAAGATAAATTGTGTAATTGCGGGTCCTTAAAATATCCGCGGCTTCCGTCTGATCGCTTTCCGAATAAAATTCTACGCGCAGAACGCCCTGCTGATATTCTCTGTTATGTGTGATGCCGATATTCTTGATGTTTACGCTGTTAACGGCAAGAAGCGTAACAACTTCCGCGAGCGATGCGGGGTGGTCCTCGATGTCGACATGGATGACAAAGCTCCGGTCCAGCGCGCCGCTCCCTGTCTCTGCGAAACTGCCGCGGTATCTGCGCGCGCTGTCAAAGAAATTGTAGATATCATCGGAGCTGCCGCAGGCGATACTGTCTTTGATCTGCTCCAGAATCCCGATATAAGAATCCAGCAGTTTCACAATATTTTCGCTGTTGGTCAGACAGATTTCCCGCCACATTTCAGCCGAAGACGAGGAAATTCTCGTAATGTCCTTGAAGCCGCCGGCCGCGATCGCGTGCATGACAGCGTCCTGATTATCGGAGCGCCGCACCAGTTCCACGAGGGAAGCGCTGACCACATGCGGCACATGGCTGATGCCCGCAACTGCGAAGTCATGGAAAGAAGGTTCCAGAAGAAGCGGCAGAGATTTGATGCCCTCGACAAAACTGCACATGAGAGCTGTCTTATCCTGTCCTGCAGCAGGCTCCGGAGTCAGCAGGTAGTAGGCGTTCTCCAGAAGCGAAGCGCCGGAATTACGGTATCTTGTCCGCTCGGAGCCGGTCATCGGATGACCCCCGATGAAAAACCCCGAAAGGCCTGCCTCTCTTACATGGCTGTGAATATCGCTCTTGGTCGAACCGATATCCGTCAAAACAGCACCGTTTTTTAAATACGGCGCAATCTCCGCAAGGTTTTCCGCGTTTTTCTGCACGGGCGCGCACAGAAAAACAATGTCGCAGTCAGAAAACGCTTCTCCGTTGAACGGATGTCCCTCCCTTACCGCTTCTTTGCAATGGCCGTCATTTACAACGCCATCGTCCTGCGCCTGCCGCAGGGTATCTTCGGACGGGTTATAGGCGGTAATCCGCGCTTCAGGCCAGTAGAGGCGGATTGCTTTCGCAATCGAACCACCGATCAGGCCGAGTCCTATGAAGCCGAAATGAAACCGGTTGAAATCTGTCATGCTGTATTCTCTCCTGTGCCATGGGCTGCAGCCCGGAATAACGGGATTATTTTACCACCTGACGCGCCTGTGCGCACGGCGTTTCTCGGCAATCCGGCGAGGCCTGCGTGCGGCCTTTATTGACATTGCGTTTGACGGGTTCTATTATGAAGAACATACGCGTTTGTTAGGAACGGAGGAAAGAAAATGAGATACAATTTCAGGAAAATCGAGCCGAAATGGCAGAAGGCCTGGGCTGACGCACAGGCTTTCAAGGCAGTCGACTTTGATAAAAGGCCGAAATGGTACGGGCTTGTCGAGTTCCCGTATCCGTCCGGCGCGGGTATGCACGTAGGCCATATCAAGGCATATTCGAGCATTGAAGTTCTCGCGAGAAAGAGAAGAATGCAGGGATACAACGTGCTGTTTCCGATCGGCTTTGATTCCTTCGGCCTGCCGGCGGAAAACTACGCGATCAAGACGAATACGCACCCGCATATCATCACGGAGAAGAACATCGAGCATTTCTCCGAACAGCTGCGCAAGGTCGGTTTCTCCTTTGACTGGAGCCGTGAATTCGCAACGTCGCGTCCGGATTATTATAAGTGGACCCAGTGGATTTTCCTGAAACTGTTTGAGCACGGGCTTGTTTTCCGCTCGAAGACGCTGGTCAATTACTGCCCGCACTGCAAGGTCGTCCTTTCCAACGAGGATTCGCAGGGAGGCAAATGCGACATCTGCCACAATGATGTCATTCAGCTTTCGAAGGACGTCTGGTTCCTGCGTATCACGGAATACGCGGATAAACTGCTCGAAGGACTTCATCATGTCGATTATCCCGAGTCCGTGAAGCAGCAGGAAATTTCCTGGATCGGCAGATCGGAAGGTACATTTGTGGATTTTCAGGTTGCGGATCAGGACGGATCTGCTCTGGGAGACAAACTTGAAGTCTATACAACAAGATGCGACACGCTCTACGGTGTGACCTTCATGGTTGCCGCGCCCGAGCATCCGCTTCTTGACAAATATAAAGACAGAATCACCAACTGGGACGCGGTTGCGGCATACCGCGAAGAGTGCGCGAAGAAGACCGAGTTCGAGCGTACACAGCTGGTCAAGGACAAGACCGGTGTAAAGATCGAAGGTCTCACCGCGGTCAATCCGATCACAGGCAGACAGATTCCGCTGTTCATCGCGGATTATGTCATGATGGGTTACGGCACCGGCGCAATTATGGCGGTGCCCGCGCATGACCAGAGAGATTACGATTTCGCGAAGGCTTTCCATGTACCGATCGTGCAGGTTATCAAGGGCGGCGATATCTCGAAGGAAGCGTATACCGGCGACGGCGAGATGATTCATTCCGGCGTTCTGAACGGCCTTACAAACAAGAAAGATTCGATCGCGAAGATGCAGGCGTACCTGAAGGAAAAAGGCATCGGCAGAAAGGGCGTCCAGTACAAGATGAAGGACTGGGCGTTCAACAGGCAAAGATACTGGGGAGAGCCGATTCCGCTGATTCACTGCCCGAAGTGCGGCACGGTGGGTGTTCCTGAAAGCGAGCTGCCGCTCAGACTGCCGGATGTCGAGAATTTCGAGCCCGGTCAGGACGGCAAGAGCCCTCTTGCCGCGATTGACTCGTTTGTGAACTGCACGTGCCCGAAGTGCGGAGGCCCTGCGAAGAGAGAGACGGATACGATGCCGCAGTGGGCGGGATCTTCCTGGTATTTCCTGCGCTTCTGCGACCCGCATAATGACAAGGTGTTTGCGGACCGGAAAAAGCTGGATTACTGGATGCCGGTTGACCACTATAACGGCGGTATGGAGCATGTGACAAGGCACCTTCTGTACTCCAGGTTCTGGCACCATTTCCTCTATGACATCGGGGAAGTCGGCACACCCGAGCCGTACGCAAAGAGAACCTATCAGGGAATGATTCTCGGCGCGGACGGAGAAAAAATGTCCAAGTCCAAGGGGAACGTTATCGATCCTGTGGACATTGTCGACCAGTACGGTGCCGACACGCTGCGCACTTATGTTATGTTCATGGGTGATTACGGAAGCGCTGCGCCGTGGTCTGATGAGTCACTGAAAGGCTGCAAACGTTTCCTCGAACGTGTCGCAGGCTTTGAGGAATTTGCGAACGCGCAGGAAGAAGATCCGGAGCTTGAGGCAAAGCTGCACAAGACGATCCGCAAGGTCAGCGAAGACATCGAGAACATGAAGTTCAATACGGCGATTGCCGCTTTGATGACACTGACCAACGAATACTACAAAGCCGGCAGCGTCACCAAAGAAGACGTCCGTATCTTCATCCAGCTGCTTTCGCCTTTCGCACCGCATCTGACCGAGCAGATGTGGGAAGACCTCGGATATAATCCGGACGGGAAAACGTTCTGCACGCTTTCCAAATGGCCCGAGTACGACGAGGAAAAGACGAAAGATGCCACGATGAAGATGGGTGTGCAGGTCAACGGCAAAGTCCGCGGAACCATCGAAGTGGCTGCGGGTGCTTCGAAGGAAGAGGTTCTGGCTGCCGGCAAGGCGCAGGAGAACGTATCGAGATTCCTCGAAGGCAAGACAATTGTCAAGGAAATCTATGTTCCCGGAAAGATCCTCAATATTGTCGTAAAATAATGCGCATCTGCGCGGTTTTTATGAGAGAGGCAGCAGAAATGCTGCCTCTTTTGTGGCGTTTGCATAATTATAGCTTGTATATGCTGCGGCAATTCGTTAAAATATACATTAGATTTTGCCGTCCCGAAATGAAAAATCACGGGAAAATCAACTATTGTATTGGAGGCTGCAACGTATGAAAGTTTACACAACTGACAAAATCAGAAACGTCGTAATCCTCGGACACGGCAGCGCAGGAAAGACAACTCTGACAGAGGCTATGGCTTATCTGGGCGGTCTGACTTCGAGAATGGGGAGAGTCGAAGACGGAACCACAATCAGCGACTTCACAAAGGAAGAACAGAAGCGGGAGATTTCCATCAGAACTTCTCTGATTCCGGTTGAATGGAACGATTATAAGATCAATATTCTGGACACACCCGGTTATTTTGATTTCATCGGCGAAGTGGAAGAGGCAATGAGTGTTGCCGACGGAGCCATCATTGTTGTTTCCGGAAAATCCGGTATAGAGGCGGGCACGGAGAAGGCATGGGAACTGTGCGAGAAATATCATCTGCCGAGAATGTTCTTCGTAACGGATATGGACATTGACAGTGTTTCCTACCGTCAGACGATTGAAGATCTGACCGCCGTCTACGGCAAGAAAATCGCGCCGTTCAACATGCCGGTCCGCGAGGGCGGAAAGCTCACGGGTTATGTCAACGTCATTCAGAAGAGGGCGTTCCATTATGAGAACAAGGAAGCGCTCACCTGCGACGTTCCGGATTACGCGCAGAAATACATGGATGAATACAATGACACGCTGATGGAAGCTGTCGCTGAAACGTCCGAAGAGTTCATGGACCGGTATTTCAATGGAGATACCTTCTCGGAAGCAGAAATCCGTACAGCAGTCCGTCTTTCCATTCAGGATGGCACGATTGTTCCTGTCGAAATGGGATCCGGACTTCTGGGGCTCGGTGTTTACACGCTGATGGATGATATCATCAAGTACATGCCTTCCGCAGAGAGCCGCAAGGTCAGCGGTATCAACATCAAGACGAACGAGATTTTCGAGGCGAATTTCGATGTGCTCAAGGCCAAAACCGCGTTTGTATTCAAGACAATCGTGGATCCGTTTATCGGCCGCTACAGTCTGATCAAGGTACGCTCCGGCGTGTTGAAGACCGATGATCTTCTTTATGACAGCCGGACGGATACGGAACTTCGCTGCGGCAAGCTTTATATTCTGCAGGGCAACAAGTCTTCGGAGATTCCGGAGCTGCACGCGGGAGATCTCGGCGCTCTGGCAAAGCTCGGCGATGTCGCTACCGGCGACACGCTGTCCACAAAGGCAACGCCTGTCATGTACCCGAAGATGGATCTGTCTGTTCCGTATACGTATCTGCGTTACCGCGCGGTCAACAAGGGTGATATTGACAAGATTGCGCAGGCAATGGCGAAGATCGCGGCAGAAGATCCTACCTTCCGCTCGGTCAATGATTCCGCGAACGGTCAGTCTCTGATTTACGGCATGGGCGATCTCCATCTGCAGGTTATTCAGTCGATGCTCAGAAACGAATACAATGTCGCGGTGGAGGTCGAAAAGCCCAAGGTCGCGTTCCGCGAGACAATCAAGAAGACATCGGATGTCGAATACAAATACAAGAAGCAGACCGGCGGACACGGACAGTACGGCCATGTCAAGATCCGGTTCAGCCCGTCCGGCGATCATACAAAGCCGTATGAGTTTGAGGAAGAGGTTGTCGGCGGCGCGATCCCGAAGAACTATTTCCCTGCGGTCGAAAAAGGAATCGCGGAGTCCGTACAGAGAGGACCGCTTGCCGCGTATCCGGTTGTCGGCGTGAAGGCGGTTCTGTACGATGGCTCGTATCATCCGGTCGATTCTTCGGAAATGGCCTTCAAAACGGCTGCCAAGCAGGCCTTCAAGAACGGCTTTATGGAGGCGGGGCCTGTTTTGCTTGAGCCGATTGTTTCCCTGAAAGTCATCGTACCGGACACCTATACCGGCGATGTCATGGGTGACCTGAACAAACGCCGCGGCAGGGTCCTCGGCATGAATCCGGACGGCAGCGGCAAGCAGATCATTGAGGCCGAAGTTCCACAGATGGAGCTTTTTGACTACTGCACATCGCTTCGTTCGATGACCGGCGGACGCGGAGAGTACAGCTATGCATTTGCCCGTTATGAGCAGGCGCCTTCCGATGTCCAGAGCAGGGAAGTTGCCGCGAGAGCGGAGAAGGCAGCCGAAGGCTTTGCAGAAGGCTGACTGCCGGAAATACAATTTCACAGATCACAGGGGGAAGATGCCGCCGCGCTTTACGCAGCGGCATCTTCTTTCGGCAGGAATTCCGGAGCAAGGAGCAGGAGCAATGTCCCCGAAAATTATCAAAGAACTGAAAAGGCTGATTGTCGTGATTCTGGCGGCATTACTGATGTCTGTCAACATCCGCACTTTCGTGCGGACCGGCGGTCTTTACCCGGGCGGCGCAACAGGACTTACGATTCTGATTCAGAGAGTCGTCGAGCTTTATCTGCACGTCGAGCTTCCGTATACGCTGATTAATATTCTGACCAACGCGGTTCCCGTTTATATCGGCTTCCGTTTTATCGGCAGGAAATTTACGCTGTATTCTCTGTTCATGATTCTTTTGAACGGGTTTTTCGTTGACTTTCTGCCGGCGTATGCGATCACTTACGACACGCTGCTGATCAGCATTTTCGGCGGCATCATCAACGGTGTCGCAATCAGCATGTGCCTTTCGGTAGACGCGACCAGCGGCGGGACGGACTTTATCGCGATCTACCTTTCCCAGAAAAAGGGCGTGGATTCCTTCAATATCATTCTGGGCGTCAACGTCGTGATACTGGCTGCCGCCGGCCTGATTTTCGGCTGGGACAAGGCACTGTACTCGATCGTTTTCCAATATGTTTCGACACAGACGCTGCATCTTCTGTACCGCAACTACCAGCAGCAGACATTGTTCATCATCACCGAAAAACCGGACGAAGTGTGCCACGCCATGTATGATGTCTGTCACCATGGCGCCACGATACTGGACGCGAAAGGCTCTTATCAACATACATCCAGAGAGCTGGTTTATTCGGTCGTTTCCGGAACCGATGAAAAGAAAGCCATTCAGGCCATCCACAGTGTTGATCCGGACGCCTTTATCAATTCCATCAAGACCAGCGAACTGCGGGGAAATTTCTATATGCAGCCGAAAGACTGACCGCCCGGCTGCCGCTTTCCTCCGTTTCCGGTTTTCGGATCTTGGATTGACTTTGATGTACCATGTGTATACAATAATACATACATTTACAAAAAGTCCGTCGAAAGATTCGCGGTAGAAAGAGGACAGCAATGGTTACCGAGACGTTTGAAAACCGGCCGGTTTCAATGAACGGCCATAACAATCTGCTCCAGATCGAAGAGCACATGTACATTCTGGATGATGTGAAGAAGCCGAATGTCTTCCGCCAGATGTTTCCTTATTCGGAAGTTCCCAAAATTCCGTTTAATGACAGAACCGTACCCAAATGCATGCCGAAGGATATCTGGATTACAGACACTACGTTTCGCGACGGACAGCAGTCACGCGCTCCTTACACTACGGATCAGATTGTTCACATCTATGATGAATTCCATAAACTCGGCGGTCCCAACGGACTGATCCGGGCATGCGAGTTTTTCCTGTACAGCAAACAGGACAGAGACGCCGTATATAAATGCATGGAGCGGGGATATGAATTCCCGCAGGTTACGAGCTGGATCAGAGCAAGTCATGAGGATTTCAAACTGGTCCGGGAAATGGGCATGAAGGAGACCGGCATCCTGGTATCCTGTTCCGATTACCATATCTTTTTAAAACTCCGGATGACCCGAAGAGAAGCCATGGAACATTACCTTTCGGTTGTCAGGGACTGCCTCGAACAGGGGATCAGCCCGCGGTGTCATCTCGAAGACATTACCAGAGCCGATATCTACGGGTATGTCGTACCTTTCTGCCTCGAGCTTATGAAGCTGCAGAAAGAGTACGGGATTCCGATCAAAATCCGCTGCTGCGACACGATGGGATACGGCGTCAATTACAGCGGCGCGGTTATTCCCCGCTCGGTTCCCGGTATCATTTACGCGATTCATACGCACGCCGGCGTTCCCTGCGAACAGCTCGAATGGCACGGACACAATGATTTTTATAAAGCCGTCGTCAACGCGAGCACCGCATGGCTTTACGGCTGCAGCGGCGTAAACTGCTCCCTGTTCGGTATTGGAGAGCGGACCGGCAATACACCGACAGAGGCGATGGTCTTCGAGTACGCGCAGCTGCGGGGGACGCTGGACGGTATGGATACAACGGTCATCACAGACCTCGCCGATTATTACGAAAAGGAAATCGGTTATCAGATTCCGCCGCGGACACCGTTTGTCGGACGCAACTTCAACGTCACGCGCGCAGGTATCCATGCGGACGGCCTTTTAAAGAACGAGGAAATCTACAATATCTTTGATACCGGAAAGTTCCTCGGAAGGCCTCCGGTTGCGGCAATTTCCAATACCTCCGGTCTTGCCGGCATCGCTCTGTGGATCAACCACTATTTCCGCCTGCCGAAGGACAGGCAGGTGGACAAGAAGAGTCCTCTGGTTGAAGCCGTCAAAACATGGGTCGACGAACAATACGCCGGCGGCCGTGTTACTGTCATGACCGACGAAGAGCTTCTTGCCGAAATTGACAAAGTGGCCGCGGATCTCGGGCTGGATCCCGCGCACGGAAGACTTTCGTAAAAGGGCGCGGCACAAAGAAATAACAGGAGGCGGAACGAAATGAATGACTACGATGTCCGGCATGACGTGAGCGACAAGTATTCACTGCGCGGGCGTGTTTTTCATAAAATCAGAGAGGACATTCTCAACGGCAACTATAAAGAGAACGAAGAGCTCAAGGAGGTCACGATCGGGCAGGAACTCGGGGTATCAAGAACACCCGTCAGGGAAGCGCTGCGGCAGCTGGAACTGGAAGGCCTTGTGGAGATCATTCCCAACCGCGGCGCGTTTGTCACGGGAATTCAGGCGAAGGATGTGCATGACATCTATATGATCCGCTCCAGACTGGAGGGATTGTGCGCGCGCTGGGCCTGTGATTATATCACCAAAGAGCAGATGGACGATATGGAAGAAAATCTGTATCTGGCGGACTTCCACGCGAAAAAGGGCAATATGGAACAGATGGCGCAGCTCGACAATAATTTCCATATGATCCTGTACGCGGCAGGCAATTCCAAAATGCTCGAGCACCTTCTGATTGACTATCACCAGTATGTTCTGCGGATCCGCAGAAAGACACTCTCCACGCTCGACAGGGCGCTGGCTTCGAACGCGGAGCACCGCGCGATTATGGAAGCAATCAAGGCAAAAGATCCGGAGAGAGCCGAAGCTCTTGCTGCCGAGCATATGCGGAACGCTTATGATAATATGGTCAAAAACGGCCTGTATGATCTATACAAAAACTAGGGGGATAACATCATCATGGAAAAGATCCGAATGACAACGCCGATTATCGAAATGGACGGCGATGAAATGACCAGAATCATCTGGAAAATGATCAAAGATGATCTGCTGCTTCCGTTTATCGACCTGCAGACAATTTATTATGATCTTGGACTGAAAAACCGTGATGCTACCGGTGATCAGGTAACGCTTGAGGCTGCGAAGGCGACGGAGCAGTACGGGGTCGCCGTCAAGTGTGCGACCATCACACCGAACCGCGCGAGAATGGAAGAGTATCACCTGAAGGCGCTCTACAAGAGCCCGAACGCGACGCTGCGTTCGGCTTTGGACGGCACGGTTTTCCGCGGACCGATCATTGTCCGCGGTATCGACCCGTATGTACGCACATGGAAAAAGCCGATCATGCTTGCGAGACACGCTTATGGAGATGTCTACAAGAACTCGGAGATCAAGATCGGCGATGCCGGGAAGGCAGAACTGGTATATACAGAAAAAGATACCGGCATCGAGCACAGACAGCTGATCCACGATTTCGCGGGACCCGGCATTGTGCAGGGCATTCACAACACGGACCGCTCGATCAGGAGCTTTGCCAGAACCTGTTTCCAGTACGCACTCGATCAGAAGATGGATCTGTGGTTTTCCACAAAAGACACAATCTCCAAAACCTATGACGGAACCTTCAAGGAGATTTTCGAAGAGGTCTACAAAAAGGAATACAAAGAAAAGTATGATGCGGCAGGCATCACCTATTTCTATACGCTGATTGACGATGCGGTCGCGCGTGTCATCCGCTCGGAAGGCGGTTTTGTCTGGGCTCTCAAGAATTATGACGGCGATGTCATGAGTGATATGCTCGCAACCGCTTTCGGATCGCTTGCGATGATGACTTCGACGCTCGTCTCGCCGCGCGGTGCCTACGAATACGAAGCCGCGCACGGAACCGTGCAGCGTCATTACTACAAATATCTCAAGGGCGAAAAGGAATCCACGAACTCTGTCGCTACGATTTTCGCGTGGACCGGCGCGCTCAAGAAGAGAGGGGAACTGGATGGAAATGAAGCGCTTGTTCATTTCGCGAAGTCTCTGGAAGAAGCCACGATCGAGACCATTGAGAGCGGAAAAATGACCGGTGATCTCGCGGCGATTACAACGCTTCCGAATGTAACTACTCTGAACACAGAAGAATTTATTCTCGCGATCCGCGATACATTGACTGCAAAACTTGCCTGATACAAAGGGGCTGCTGTATAAGCCGATCATAAAGCTTATACAGCAGCTCTGTTTTATTGCAGAGACTCCCATGTTTCATAGAGCTCTTCCAGCTTTGCCTCGTTTTCGGTCTGTTCTTTCTGCAGAAGATTCAGCTTCGCGATGTCGCAGCAGTTTTCCGGAAGCGCCATTTCCAGGGTGATTTTGCTGTTCCTGTCTTCGAGAGCAGAAATGGCGGCTTCACACTTTGCAAGGTCATTCTGTTTTTTCCGCAGCCGCGCCTGTTCTTCCTTCTGCCGTTTGTAATCCTCGGCGCCGGCACTGCGTCCGTTCTCTTCCTGCTGCAGCGGAGAATCCGCGGCAGATGGCTGCGGCAGACTCTGACTGCCATCGCTTTGCATCGCCCGCAGCTCATCCCGGATCAGTTTTTCCTCGAGCTCCGGCTGTTTCTGCAGGAAACGATCATAATTGCCGGTATATTTATCCGGGACTGCCTGCTCGCCGCTGCCTTTATAATCCAAAAGAAGGTTCTGTGTCAGATGCATGATCCTGCTCGCGGTGTGATTGATGAAATACCGGTCATGCGAGACGTAGAAGACGGTTCCCTCGTAGCTGTTGAGCGCGTTTTCGAGAATTTCCTTCGACACCATGTCCAGATGGTTGGTCGGCTCGTCCAGAAGCAGAAAATTTGCCTCCGAGAGCATGAGCTTCGCAAGAGACACGCGGCCCTTCTCACCGCCGGAAAGATCGCCGATTTTCTTGAAAACATCATCGCCCGTAAACAGAAACGACGCGAGCAGGTTCCGGATCTCGGTGTTCGTCATATCCGGATGCGCTTCGGCAATCTCGTCAAACACCGTGTTCGTGTCTGTAAGCACATGATGCTCCTGATCGTAGTAACCGATATGCACGTTGGTGCCGAAACGGACCGTTCCCGCATCCGGTGAAAGCTGACCGATGATGATCTTGAGGAGCGTTGATTTGCCGGTCCCGTTATCGCCGAGGAGCGCGACATGTTCGCCTCTTCGGACATCAAAGGTTACATCCGTAAAGAGGAGCTTCGTCTCAAACTTCTTCGTCAGATGCCGGACAGCCATGACATCATTTCCGGAACGGATACAGGGGCGCAGTACAAGGCGCATATCGTCACGCAGCTCCACAGGCTTTTCGACGACCTCCTTTTTATCGAGGAGCTTCTGCCTGCTTTCCGCCCGCTTGATGGATTTCTCACGGTTGAACTGCCGGAGCTTGGCGATGACTTCTTCCTGATGCCGGATTTCCGCCTGATTGTTCAGATACTGATGCCATGCCTCCTTCCGCATAGCCTCTTTGCGCGCCGCGTACCAGGAGTAGTTTCCGGGAAAAACAATCGCCTTCGTATTCTCGATTTCGATGATCTTTGTGACTGTTTTATCCAGAAAATAGCGGTCATGGGATACAATCAGAACCGTTCCCTTATAATTGGATAGATACGTTTCCAGCCAGCGGATGGAGCGGATGTCCAGATGGTTCGTCGGCTCGTCAAGCAGCATAATATCCGGCTTTTCCAGAAGGAGCTTCGCGAGCGCCGCACGGGTTTTCTGACCGCCCGAAAGGGTAGAGATGCTCTGGCTGAATTCGCTTTCGGTAAACCCCAGACCTCGCAGAATGCCGGTGATTTCTCCCTTGTAGGCGTAGCCGTCCAGATCCCGGAACCGCGTCACCAGCTGATTGTATTCATCTAGAAGTTTTGACAGTTCATCGCCCTGCAGCTGCGTCATTAATACCTCATCGCGGGCAATTTTATCCTCCATCTCGACAATATCTCTTCGCACGTCCAGCAGCTCTTCGTAGATTGTCCGGTCGGAAGAAAGATTCTGATTCTGCGCGAGATATCCCACAGCAGCGTCCCTCGAAACGGACACCGTGCCTTCGTCGCTTTTCATTTCACCGGTAATGATTTTTAAAAGCGTTGATTTGCCGGCGCCGTTGATCCCGACAATCGCGGCCTTTTCTCCTTTCTCGAGGTGGAACGTGACATCGGTCAGAACAGGAACCTCGAGAAAAGATTTCGATATATGATGACAAGAGAGAATCATCTGCGTACTCCTTATTACATTGACACATTTTTAACATAAAACTATAATATATATAGTCAGCATTCTTAACTTAATACATTTTCAGCATAATAGCAAAGAAAGTTTCATAATGACTAAGCAGAAAGAAATTTCATCGGCAGTAATCGCGAGACTTCCAAGGTATTACCGGTATCTCGGAGACCTGCGTGACAACGGGGTCGAGCGCATATCGTCTCTGGAACTGAGCCGCATGATGAATGTGACCGCATCGCAGATCCGTCAGGATTTCAATCATTTCGGCGGGTTCGGCCAGCAAGGATATGGCTATAATACAGAGTACTTGTATGCGGAAATCGGCAAGATTCTGGGGCTGGACCACAAGCACAACATGATCCTTGTCGGCGCCGGCAATCTCGGCTCTGCGCTGATCAAATATATGAATTTCCGAAACCGCGGGTTTTATTTCAAGGCGGCATTTGACATCAATGAGGCGCTGTACGGCAAACAGATTGCCGGAATTGACGTTTATCCGATGAACCGCATGGCTTCGTATATTCTGGATAATTCGATTGATATTGCCGTATTGACGATACCAAAGGCGCAGGCCGTCAAGGTTGCGGAGGTTCTTTCCGGATGTCCGATCAAGGCGATCTGGAACTTTGCGCATACGGATCTGCATCTGCCGGACAGGATCAAGGTGGAGAACGTGCACCTTTCCGATTCGCTGATGCGGCTGTCTTACGAAATCCACCGTTATGAAGAGGGGAAGTCGGAGGAGACCGGCGCGGCGCAGGGAGAGAAGAACTGATTCACCGTGGGTTCCTCGGGGACGATTCATCAGCCGGGCCGGCAGGTCCGGCTGATTTCACTTTCAGGCAGGGAGATGCATATGCAGTATTTACTCACGGCAGAACAGATGCGGGCAGCCGACACAGCCACAAGTGAGAGATTCGGGGTTCCGCCGATTGTTCTGATGGAACGCGCGGCTCTTTCGCTTGCGGACGAGGTCATGAAAAATGCCGCGCCGGACGCGGACATTATTATTGCCGCGGGCAGCGGCAATAACGGAGCCGACGGTCTTGCGGCAGGCCGGATTCTCTGCGAGCGGGGAATGCATGTCCGGTTTTACTGCAGCCTTGTGCAGGGGGACGGGACGGTGTCTTCACGCAAAACAACGGAATCCATGAAGACACAGCTTTCGATCCTGCGTGCGTACGGATATAAGGCCCATCCACTGGAAGAGCTGTCTTCTTCCGGCGGCGAAACACCGGATATCATTGTCGACTCGATTTTCGGCATCGGGCTTTCCAGAGAGCCGGAGGGTCAATTTGCCGGTGCGATTTCCGCGGTAAACCGGATGCGGGAACTGGGCGCGAAGGTCATCAGCTGCGACATTCCTTCCGGGCTGAACGCGGACACAGGGAGACCGATGGGCGGGTGCTGCCCCGTCTGCGCGGATATCACCGTCTGTATGGGATTCATAAAACGGGGTGAAATGCTCTATCCGGGAGCCCGGTACTGCGGAAAAATCGTCCGTGCGGATATCGGGATTCCAAAGCGGAGCCTGTGCGGAGAGCCGCTGCTGTTTTGCTATGACACCGAATCAGAGGCGGATCTTCTGCCGGCCCGCCGTCCTGACGGAAATAAAGGCACTTTCGGAAAGCTGTCTGTTTTCGCAGGGTCCAATTGTATGAGCGGCGCGGCTTTGTTATGTTCGGAAGCGGCCTACAGAAACGGGTGCGGCATGGTGCGCGTTGTGACCGATGAAGCAAACCGTGTCATTGTGCAGAGTTCTCTGCCGGAAGCGCTCCTTACAACCTATGTTCCGGCAGATCCGGAGAGTATCCGGCGGGCTGTGCATGCTGCAGTTTCGTTTGCGGATACGCTCTGCGCGGGTCCCGGGATCGGAAGGACAGAGGCCGCCGGCATCATGCTGTCGGAAATACTTCGCGTGTGCGCGGAGAGCAAAGGCCGGTTCCGTGCGCTTGTCCTGGATGCGGACGCGCTCCGGCTGATCGCTGCTTCACAGGAAATGGAAGAGCAGATGACGGCTGCCGCAGGAGCCTGCAACGTGATCCTGACGCCGCATCTTGCGGAATGCGCAGATCTTCTTCACGTTTCCATAAAGACGCTTTCGGACGATCTTTTCCGGCTTCTAAAACAATACGCGGACAGCCATCACTGCACAATTCTGTGCAAAAGCGCGAGATCTGTGGCAGTTTCCTGCAATCGTGATAAAATATATCTCAATGTGTCCGGAAACAGCGGCCTTTCAACCGCGGGCAGCGGCGATGTGCTGGCCGGCATGACAACGGCCTTCGCAGCCGTCATGGAAGATCCGTTCGCGGCGGTCTGCGCGGCATCGTGGCTGCATGGCCGCAGGGCGGAGTCCCTTTCCGCGCAGGAGGGCGAACGCTCTGTTCTCGCGTCTGATCTGTTCCGCGGAGTGCGCCGCTTAGGACTTTCAGGAGGAGGAAGCAGCATTGGATAATAATATGAGAGTTTACGCGCGGGTTGACCTGGACGCGATCCGCAGGAATATGGACAGCATGCATCAGAATCTGCTGCCGGGAACAAAAATGGCAGCGGTTATCAAGGCGGACGGCTACGGACACGGCGCCGCCGCGATTGCGGAAAAGCTGGAGTCCCTGGATTATCTTTGGGGTTACTGCGCGGCGACTTATGAAGAGGCCAAGCAGCTCCGTGAGAAATGGATCCGCAAACCGGTTCTGATCCTCGGGTATGTTTTTCCGTACTGTTATGAAAGCCTTGTAAAGCTGCAGATCCGACCCGTCGTATTCCGCAGGGATATGCTGGCTCAGCTCAACAGCGCGGCCGGCAGAGTCGGAGAAAAACTCAATATTCATATCGCGGTGGACACCGGTATGAGCCGGATCGGCATTCGTCCGGATGACACGGGACTGGAATTTGTAAAACGCGCTTTGTCTTATCCGAATCTTGTCGTCGAGGGAATTTTTACGCATTTCGCGCGAGCGGATGAGGAGAACGGCGCCGAAGCCACAAAGAAGCAGTATACGCTGTTCCGGACGTTTACGGACCGCATCGAAAAGGAGCTGGGTTACCGCGTACCGATCCGCCACTGCTCGAACAGCGCCGGAATTGTATCCTATCCGGATTACAATATGGATATGGTACGGGCCGGAATCACAATGTACGGCTTGTGGCCTTCGGAGGAAGTTCCCAAAGATGTCATCCGTCTGGAGCCCGCACTTTCCCTGCATTCCCATATCGCGTATGTCAAGGAAATTGAAGCAGGGACGCCTGTCAGCTATGGAGGAACCTATGTCGCGGACCACACGACAAGAGTTGCGACAATCCCCGTGGGTTATGGCGACGGATATCCGAGAAGCCTCTCCGGCAAAGGATATGTGCTGATCTGCGGAAAACGCGCGCCAATCATAGGACGTGTCTGCATGGATCAGTTCATGGTCAATATCGACGGCATCCCGGAAGCGGGCGAGGGCGATCCGGTTACGCTGATCGGTACAGACGGTGCGGAGACCATTACCGCCGAAGAGCTGGGGAATCTTTCCGGCAGATTCAACTATGAACTGGTATGTGACATCAATCCCCGTGTGCCGAGAATCTACAGATAAACGGTTTTGCGGCAGGTTCCGCACACAAACTTGTAAAACACATGATTTTGTAGCATAATCAATATATTATGGGCAGAAGGCTTTACGCTGCCTTTTCCGCATACACACAAAGATGCAGGAGGTGATCAGTCCCGTATGGACAGCAGCAGTCCCGGCGGTTATATCATATTATTCGCGGTTTTATTATTGCTGGATATCGTCGTCTACGGCTTCGGCGCGGCGCTTCGCGCGCTCCGTCCGGAGATTGCTTCGCAGGAAGAGGGGCCCGGCGGCGAGCGGACGAAGGACAGAAGCGTCATCCGGAAGGTGCTGAAAGACCAGTCGGATTATGTGGACACGGTGTCTTCAATAACCGCTCTGATCAATCTGACGGCAGGAGCTTGTTTTGTCCCTGCTGCGGCAGAGAAACTTGCAGCAGATGCAGGATGGCCGTATCTGCTCTGTTTCGTTCTTACGATCTGCGCTCTTCTCATCGTTATTGAAGTCTTCGGCGTACAGCTTCCGAAAAGGCTCGCGGCGGCGTCGCCGGATAAATGGATCCGGCGCTATGGCGGCATATTCCGCCTGCTTCTGGTGATACTTCTTCCGCTGATCCGCGTGATCGGCGCTGTGTCAAAGGGAATCCTGTTTGTGTTCGGCGTCAGAGGTAAGCCGCTTTCCGGCGATGTGACCGAGGAAGAAATCCGTTCCATGGTGAACGAGGGCCACGAGCAGGGCGTCATCCAGCAGACCGAAGCGGAGATGATCACGAATATCTTCGAGTTTTCCGACAAGGAAGCCAAGGATATCATGACGCACAGAAACGACATGATCGCGATTGACGCGGATACGCCGCTTTGCGACGCGATCATGTTTATGCTCAAGAAGCATAACTCGAGATTTCCCGTCTATGTCAGCAATATTGATAACATCAAGGGAATCGTGCATCTTCGGGACGCGGTGAAGTATAAAGAACTGCATCCGAAGGACGCCGGTAAACCGATCGGCACTCTCGGAGAGGTCCTGCGTGACGCGATTTATGTCCCCGAGACCAAGAGCATTGATGACCTTTTCCGTCAGATGCAGAGCGCGAAGGCTCAGATGGTGATCATCATCGATGAGTACGGCCAGACTTCGGGACTCGTTGCAATGGAAGACATTCTCGAAGAAATCGTTGGCAACATCATGGACGAATATGATATAGACGAGAATCATATCACTGCTACAGGGAATACAAACGAATTCATCATCGACGGCAGAACGCCGCTGGAAGAGCTCGAAGACCGGTTCGGAATCGACTTCAGCGGCTGCGAGTACGAGACGCTGAACGGGTTCATGATGTCCAGAATGGACAGGGTCCCTCTGCCGGACGATAAATTTATGACGGAATACGGCGGATACCGGTTCCGGGTGCTCTCGGTTGCGGATATGCAGATCCAGAGAGTCATGATGACAAAACTACGGACGGCGGCCGGAAGCGGAAGCGCTGCCACAGCCGCAAAGAAGTAAAGCTTATTACCGTTTCATAGTGAAACTTTGGTTATTCAGGAGGAAATATGTCAGGACATTCTAAGTTTGCCAACATCAAGCACAAGAAAGAGGCGAATGACGCCGCAAAGGGCAAGATTTTCACGATTATCGGCCGTGAAATCGCGGTTGCCGTGAAGGAAGGCGGCCCGGATCCCAGCAACAACTTCAAGCTGGCGCAGGTTGTCGCGAAGGCAAAAGCCAACAACATGCCCAACGATACGATCGAACGCGGCATCAAGAAGGCGGCCGGCGATGTGGACGGCGTCAACTATCTGAGCAATACCTACGAAGGCTACGGCCCGGGAGGTGTTGCGATTATTGTCGAGACACTGACGGATAATCCGAACCGGACAGCATCGGACGTAAGAGCCGCTTTTTCCAAAGGCAACGGAAACATGGGTACGACCGGCTGCGTTTCGTTTATGTTTGACGACAAGGGACAGATTGTCATCGATAAGGAAGAGTATGACGGAACTGCAGATGACCTCATGATGGTTGTGCTCGATGCCGGGGCTGAGGACATTCAGGAAGAAGACGATGATTTTGTCATCACGACAGAACCCTCCGATTTTGAAGCGGTCGAGAAGGCGCTTCTTGCGGAGAAGATCCCGGTAGCTTCCTCGGAAATCACCAAAATTCCGCAGAATTATGTCGATGTAACGGACCCGGATACGGTAAAAGGGCTGAACATCATTCTGGACCGTCTGAATGACAGCGATGATGTCAAGAACGTTTATCATAACTGGTCAGGAGCAGAGAACGAAGACTGATGTCTGTCAGAAAACTCAAAAGTCCGCTTCCGGAACCCGTATTGAAACCGCACCGCAGAATGGAGTTTGACATTCAGGACGCAGAGGAAGAGGATGCGCGGGCGCAGACGACAAGTGAAGATGATTTTGATATCACGATCTTTGACGGCGATGATTTTGATATCTGATTTTTGTACGAACATACAGGGGAGCAGCCGCATTCTGCCGGCTCCCTATGCGTGTTCGTCTGTTTTATATTGAGCCGGGGACAATTTCAGGTAAGAAGGTTACATGGCAGTAAAGAAAACAAGTGCAGGGAGCAGAACACAAACAAGAAGCCCGCAGGGGGCACCGCGGCGTTCATCCGGCGCAGGAAACGGTGCAGGAAGAAGCACCGCCGGAGCGCGTTCTTCCGGGAAACGCACTTCTTCTGCGGCGCCGCGCTCTTCGGGACGTGCGTCCGGAAGGAGTGCGGGTTCTGCCTCTTCTTCGAGGGCTTCCTCCGGAAGAGCCTCTTCTTCGAGAGGGCGGCAGCAGTATGAAAGCCGCAGAAAGTCGCAGGAACAGGAGATCATCCGCAGGGATATCCGGGTCATTCTTCTTTTTGCTGCCGTTGTTTTTCTGTTCCTTGCAAATTTCGGCATACTCGGACCATTCGGAAATTTCTTCCGGGATGTCATGTTCGGGCTGTTCGGGCTGCTTTCGTATATTCTGCCCGCAGCTGTTCTTTTCTGCGTTCTTTATTACATAGCGGAAGAAGATGATCCGTTTGCCGGGACGAAGATCGGCGGCGCCGCAGGTCTTTTTATCATTCTCGGAATTATCTGTGCACTCGCCGCCGGGTCTGTCAGAACCATGACATCTCTTGACGCCGCACTGCTTTTTGACAGCAGTCGAAAAACCGGGACCGGAGGGGGAATTGTTTTCGGTCTGCCCGCGTATTTTCTGTACAAGGCGCTGCGGCTCCCCGGAACGATCCTTGTACTCATCGCGGCTTCCACGGTCTGTATTATCCTGATTTCGAGAAAGTCTCTTCTGTCAATGATGGAGGACGAAGCGAAATCCGCAAGGAACCGCTACGAAGATTACCGCGTGCGCAGGGAGCAGGAGCGGTATTTACAGTCGCAGGACGACAGGTACGATGACGCGCGGGATGACTATGACGACCTTGATAAATACAATGATTTTCCGCGAAAGGAATATACAGCCCGTGAGAAGAGCGAAGAAGCTTCTTCATCCGAGAAGGGATTTCACCCGATCCGCGGCATTGTAGGCAGTACGCTCCTTGATCAGGAAGCCTTTCAGGGCGCTCCGCAGGAACAGACAGCAATTTCCGGCGAAAGCGATATGATTCGTCAGGACTCTTCCGCGTATGCCGCGCAGGCTGACCGGCGGCAGGACGCGGAATCTCCCGGGAATTCGTCCTCCTCGTACGTGAGTGCCGCGGTGCAGGCACAAAAATTCGCGGTGGAACCGGATACGGAGCCTGAAAATGTATCAGCGCAGCAGGAAGTACCGCAGACGTCTTGGCCGCAGGAGGATATTTATGAGATCTATCCGCAGCCGGAGGAACCGCTTTCCGCGTCTGCTGCCTCTGCCGCGCAGGCGGCGGCAGCCGGTTCAGTGATCGGGACAGCGGCCTCTGTACATACAGCGCAGCCTGATATTGAAACCGCGGCCATAGTACATGCAGCAGACGATGCGGCGGAAACTGCGGAATATTGTAAGACTCCTGCTCCGGCACTTTCAAAAGATCACACGGACGAAGATCCGTTTGTGCCTTCGTCAGCGCCGCATATTTCATTTACCGAATATATGGATCCGGATACGGACGATGCACCGCAGCCGCCGGAGTATGATACTCCGTATGCACTTCCGGAAGATCAGCCGGTATCCGCGGGTCTTTCTGCAGACACAAAGGACGCAGGCTTCGATTCAGCCGCCGCGGCAGTATCTGCGAAGGAGAAGGAGGAAGAAGATTCATCTTCAGAGCCCTCGATGACCGAAATTTCTCCGAAAGTCAAAGACACAGAGCCGGCCGCCGGCGCGCCGCAGGTGGAAATTACAAGAGCTGACCCTTCTGAAAAATGCGCGGGGCTCTCGGCCGCGTCCGCCGACAATACAGTGTCTGTCCCGCATATCGCGAAGACAACCGCAGATGAGAATGAGGAAGATAGCAGGAAACCCGCAAAACCGAGGCCGTATGTCTACCCGCCACTGGATCTTCTGTCCCCCGGCACTTTCGGTCAGCAGTCGGGCAGCGATGAAGAACTCCGGAATACGGCAATGCTTCTGCAGAAAACGCTGGATACGTTCGGCGCGCATGTCAGGATCACAAATATTTCACAGGGCCCAGCGGTTACCAGGTACGAAATGCAGCCCGAAGTCGGGCTTAAAGTCAGCCGGATCGTGAATCTTTCCGACGACATCAAACTCGCGCTTGCGGCTACCGATATCCGGATAGAGGCACCGATTCCCGGAAAGAGCGCGGTCGGCATCGAAGTGCCGAACAAAGTCATTTCCACAGTCAAGCTGCGGGATATTCTGGACACACCGGAATTCCGCGGCTTCAAGAGCAGGCTGGCTTTCGGCGTAGGAAAAGACATCGCCGGAAAAGTCGTCGTCCACGATATCGCGAAGATGCCGCATGTGCTGATCGCGGGTGCGACCGGTTCCGGTAAATCGGTCTGCATCAATACGATCATCATGAGTATTCTGTATCATGCTTCTCCCGAAGAAGTTCAGCTGATCATGATCGACCCGAAGGTTGTCGAGCTGTCCGTTTATAACGGAATTCCGCATCTTCTGTATCCGGTTGTAACCGACCCGCAGAAGGCGGCGCAGACGCTGAACTGGTGTGTCGGCCTTATGGAAAAGCGCTACCAGCTGTTTCCGAAGGCAGGCGTCCGCAACATTCAGGGGTATAATGAATATGTGCGGACACAGCTGGCAAACGGAATTACAACAGGGCCGGACGGCAATCCGCTGAAACCCATGGCACAGGTTGTCATTATCGTAGACGAACTTGCGGACCTGATGATGGTTGCAAGGAATGATGTCGAAACCGCGATCTGCAGAATCGCGCAGCTCGCGCGTGCCGCCGGCATTCATCTGATTATCGCGACGCAGCGGCCTTCGGTCGATGTCATTACCGGCCTTATCAAGGCGAACATGCCCAGCCGGATTGCTTTTGCCGTAACTTCGGGCACGGATTCCCGTACGATTCTCGATCAGAACGGCGCGGAAAGGCTTCTCGGTAAGGGTGACATGCTGTTTTTCCCGCAGGGACTATCCAATCCCGTGCGTATCCAGGGCGCGTTTGTAACGGATGATGAAGTGACGGACGTCGTTGATTTTATCCGTAAAAACAATTCCGTCACCACAGACCATTCCAAGGAAATCGACGCGCAGATGCAGGCAATGCAGCAGGAAAGCGCTCCGCCGGAGACGGCGGCGCCGGACGCGTCCACGGATGAACTGTTCGCGGACGCCGGCAGATTTATTATCGAGAAGAATTCGGCTTCGATCGGTCTTCTGCAGAGACGCTTCCGCATCGGCTTTAACAGAGCGGCCAGAATCATGGACCAGCTCTGCGAAGCAGGTGTCGTGGCGGATTCCGAGGGTACCAAAGCCAGAATGATTCTGATGGACGAAGGAGAATTTGAGACATATCTTGCACAGAATAAAGCCTGAGAAAGGAGCCATTGATGGCAGCGATCATTGACGGAAAGAAAATATCGGCGCAGATCAGGGACGAAGTAAAACAGAAAGTGCAGGCGCTCTCGGAGAGCGGCGTCAAGGTTACGCTTGCTGTCATTCTTGTCGGCAGCGATCCTGCAAGTCTGGTTTATGTCCGCAACAAAAAGCGTGCCTGTGAATACTGTGGTATCATCTCCAGGGAGATCCTGCTTCCGGAGAAAACAACGCAGGAGGAGCTGATTGCCAAAGTGGAGGAGCTGAACGCGGACCCTTCCGTAAACGGGATTCTCGTACAGCTTCCGGTTCCCCGCCAGATCGATCCCGACGCGGTGATCCGGGCAATTTCACCGCTCAAAGATGTGGATGGTTTTCATCCGCAGAACGTCGGCGCGCTTTCCATCGGACTACCATGCTTTCTTCCCTGCACTCCCTCCGGTATCATCGAGCTCCTCCGGCGAAACGGCATCCGCGCGGAAGGAAAAGAGTGCGTGATTGTCGGAAGAAGCAATATCGTAGGCAAGCCGATGGCTGTGCTTATGCTGCGTGAAAACGCAACGGTAACCGTCGCGCACTCGAGAACCGTAAACCTTCAGGAAGTAACAAGACGGGCGGATATTCTGATCACAGCGGTCGGAAAACCGAAGCTTTTCACAAAAGAATATGTAAAACAGGGGGCGGTCGTAATTGACTGCGGCATGGACAGAGACGAAAACGGGAAGCTCTGCGGCGATGTTGATTTTGACGATGTCTTTCCTACGGCTGGCAGCATTACACCGGTACCGGGCGGCGTCGGGCCGATGACGGTTGCCATGCTGATGAAAAACTGCGCGGACGCCGTGGACCTGCAGAGAAAATGAAATGTCCGAAATGCGGAAGAGAGATTAAAGACGGCTCTCTTTTCTGCGAGTACTGTTTTGCCGATATTAAAATCGTTCCGACCTACGACGCGAAGGTTGAGCAGAAGATCAGCGAGACGATGGATACAATCCGCAAAGATCTTGACGCGGACAGCCGGGAGAAGGAGCAGCGGGAAAGAGAAAAACGGCATAGGCAGGAATGGCACCGCAGGCTCCTTACCGGGGCTGTGATTGTCCTGGGTGTCATATCGCTGTCCATGCTGACGCTTCTTGTCATCCATTCGATCCGCGCACAGAACCCTTCCTACTACGTCGGTCAGGCATATCAACTGGCATCGGAAGGAGATTATAAAGGCGCGGCAAGGAAGATCGACGAAGCGATCTGCAAAAAGGGGGAAGACAGCGCACCGCTTCTGATCACCAGAGCGGGTTATCTGCAGAAGAGCGGAGATATTGCATCGGCGCTCGACTCGTCGCTCAAGGCCGTGAACGCAGAAGATGCCACAGATGACGACAGAATCAGTGCATACAGCACGATTATCGCGATTTATACGGAACTTGGAGATTATGACCGCATCGCGGAGAGCCTTGCGGCGTGCAGCAGCGAAAGGGTCAGAGAACATTTTTCCGAATATATGGCTTACGAGCCTGTTTTCAGCAAGCCGACAGGAGAGTATGAGGACGACCTTGCGATCGAGCTTACAAGTAAAGGAAACGGCGCGGTCTTTTATTCGATGGACGGCTCGGACCCTTTAAAGTCCGGACTTCTTTACAGTGAACCGATCCGGCTTGCCACAGGCAGATACCGCATCCGCGCGGTTTATGTGAATCATTACGGTGTTGCCGGCAAAACAATCGCAAGATCCTATATCATCCGTTCCTCCCTGCCGGAGGCGCCGGAGATTACGCCGGCGGCAGGAACAGTGCAGCCGGGTACGCAGATCACCGCGGTACTTCACAAAGGTACGCAAGGTACGATATACTACACTGATGACGGCACAGATCCATCGGCAGCGTCGAAGAAGTATGAAAAGCCGATTCCGGTGCCGGACGGAAATTCCGTTTTCCGGTTTATCGTGATTACGCAGGATGGAAAGAAGAGCGCTGTCGCGCAGGTCCACTATACGAGCGGCGTCAAGGCATCATTTCCGGCATCCGATGCGCCGAACTATATTCTGATAGCGCTGATAAAACGAGGGGAAGTCGTCAGCGCGGACGGAACGATTGCGGGAGGAAGCGCGCGTTTTTCCTATACGTATGAAAGCCTTCAGGAGATCAAGGGTTATGGTAATTTTTACATTTTTGCAGAGTCTCTGGTAGATAATGCGGGGAACACGGTTTCGACGGGGCGGGAGTTTGCGGTCAATATCAGCAACGGGACGGTCAATCTCTACAGTGGAGGGGCCCTTGCCCCTATTGAATAAAGAACAGCAGGATGGAGAGGAAGTAGAACATGTTTGAGATCTTACGCAAGAAGCTCATAGGACCGAAGGAATACCTGATGGAGGTCAGGGCTCCGAGAGTGGCACAGAGGGCGCTGCCGGGACAGTTTCTGATTGTCCGTGTTGACAGCGAAGGAGAGCGGATTCCACTTACAATCTGTGACGATGATAAAGAGAACGGAACGATTACGATTGTCTTTCAGACGGTCGGCGCGGAAACCTACCGGATGGCGCAGCTTGAAGAAGGGGATCATTTTGCCGATGTTGTAGGACCTCTGGGCAATCCTTCGGATCTGGTGCACATTCCGCTTGAACAGCTCCGGAAGATGAAAATTCTGTTCATCGCGGGCGGCGTCGGAACGGCGCCGGTCTATCACCAGCTGAAGTGGCTTCATGAGCACGGCGTTTCCGCGGACTGCATTCAGGGCGCGAGATCGAAAGATCTGTTGATTTTACTTGATGAAATGAAAGAGGTCTGCGGGAACCTCTACTGCGCGACAGACGATGGTTCATACGGCGTGCACGGCACCGGCAGCACGGCGCTGCAGCAGCTTTACGATGAGGGGAAACGATATGATCACTGTGTCATTATCGGACCTATGATCATGATGAAGTTTACCTCGATGCTCACGAAAAAGCTCGGTATTCCGACCGTTGTTTCGATGAACACGGTCATGGTGGACGGCACGGGTATGTGCGGCGCCTGCAGACTGCTGGTCGGCGGAAAGGTCCGCTTTGCCTGCGTGGACGGTCCGGAGTTTGACGGCTTTGCGGTGGATTATGATCAGGCAATGCAGCGTTCAAAGCTCTATAAAACCGAAGAGGGAAGGCTCCTCCTGAAAGAGCAGGAGGGTGAAACACACGAAGGCGGCTGCGGTGTCTGCAGATAACGGAGGGTAAAATGGCAATTTCAGTAGATATGATGAAAAAGGTTCCGGTCCGCGAGCAGGAGCCGGCTGTCCGGGCGAAGAATTTTGAAGAAGTATGCCTCGGATATGACGATGAAGAGGCAATGGCCGAGGCGACAAGATGCCTCGACTGCAAGAATCCGAGGTGCGTGCAGGGCTGCCCTGTATCTATCAATATCCCCGCTTTTATTCAGGAAGTCAAAAACGGAAATCCCGCAAAGGCATATGAGATCATCAGCGAGAGTTCGTCTCTGCCTGCTGTCTGCGGCCGTGTCTGTCCGCAGGAAACGCAGTGCGAAGGACAGTGCATCCGCGGCATCAAGGGGGAGCCGGTTTCCATCGGCAAGCTGGAGCGGTATACCGCGGATAAGGCAAAAGAACTCGGCATCCGTCCCGTAAACAGTGCGAAACCGAACGGAAAGAAGGTAGCTGTCATCGGCGCCGGCCCTTCCGGACTTACCTGTGCGGGCGATCTCGCAAAGCTCGGGTACAGCGTCACGATTTTCGAAGCGCTGCATAAAGCCGGCGGCGTTCTTGTCTACGGTATTCCCGAATTCCGTCTTCCCAAGGAAAGAGTTGTTGCCAAGGAAATCGAGAACGTGAAATCCCTTGGAGTTAAAATCGAGACGGACGTCGTTATCGGCCGCTCGGCTACGATTGATGATCTTCTGGAGAAAGAGGGCTTCGATGCTGTCTTTATCGGTTCCGGCGCGGGACTTCCCAGATTCATGAACATTCCCGGAGAGCAGGCACTCGGCGTCTTTTCCGCCAATGAGTATCTGACAAGATCCAACCTCATGCATGCGTACAGGGACGATGCGAGAACACCGATCATGCGGGCCAAGAAAGCGGTCGTTGTCGGCGGCGGAAATGTCGCGATGGACGCAGCGAGAACAGCCCTCCGACTTGGCGCGGAAACACATATCGTATACAGAAGAAGCGAGCAGGAGCTGCCTGCCAGAAAAGAGGAAGTCGGTCATGCGAAGGAGGAGGGGATCATCTTTGACCTTCTGACAAATCCAGTGGAAATCACGACTTCCGAAGACGGCTGGGTCAATGGCATTACCTGTGTCCGCATGCAGCTCGGCGAGCCGGACGCTTCGGGAAGAAGAAGGCCGGAAGAGATTCCGGGCAGTGAATTCCATATTGACTGCGACTGTGTCATCATGGCGCTTGGAACGAGCCCGAACCCTCTGCTCCACATAACGACGCCGGGACTCGAAGTCAACAAAAAAGGCTGCCTTATTGTACGGGACGGCAGCGAGGAAACGACCAAAGACGGTGTTTTTGCGGGAGGTGATGCCGTAACCGGTGCCGCAACCGTCATTCTCGCGATGGGTGCCGGCAAGGAAGCGGCCAGGGAAATCGACAGATATTTAAAGAACAGAGCGTAAAGCTTCTATGACAGTAACACTGGATTATTCGGCAGATATACAGCGGGAAATTTTCTGCAATCATGACGGTTATGTCCGGAAGATCGAAAACGATCTGCATGTTGCGATTATCCCGCGGGACGGCGCGGTCAAGGTTTCCGGAGAGAGCAGTCAGGTCAGCAGCGCGGTCGCGGTGCTGGACCGGCTCGCCGGTATTGTGCGCGGCGGTTTTGAATTAGAGGAACAGAATGTGGATTATTCGCTGGAAATGAAGGATGAGAAGGACGCGGCTGCCCTCTCTTCGATGGACGGAGAAATCATCTGTCACACGATTAACGGGAGACCTGTCCGGCCCAAGACTGTCGGTCAGCAGAAGTATGTGGACGCGATTCGGGACAATCTGATTGTATTCGCGAACGGGCCCGCCGGTACCGGCAAAACATTTCTCGCGATGGCCATGGCGATCACGGCTTTCCAGAACAAAGAAGTCGAAAGGATTATTCTGACCCGTCCCGCGATCGAAGCCGGTGAAAAGCTGGGGTTCCTGCCCGGCGATCTGCAGAGCAAGGTCGATCCGTATCTGCGTCCTTTGTACGATGCGCTGTATCAGATCATGGGCGCCGAAAAATTTCAGGCAAATATGGAAAAAGGGCTGATTGAGGTTGCGCCTCTTGCCTATATGCGCGGCCGAACACTCGACAACGCCTATATCATTCTCGATGAAGCGCAGAACACGACGCCGGAGCAGATGAAGATGTTCCTGACACGTTTCGGCTTCGGTTCGCATGCGGTCATTACGGGTGATGCGACCCAGAAAGACCTTGCGCCCGCAAGCGTTTCAGGACTGGATGTAGCGACGCGGGTCCTTTCAAAAAGGCGGATCGATGGCATTTCGTTTATTACACTGGACGCAAGAGATGTTGTACGGCATCCGATCGTTCAGAAAATTGTAAAGGCGTATGAGGATTATGAGCAAAGTCACGCTGATCACCGACGTAGCAAGCCGGGAAAAATTTGATTTTTCCATCCGGGTCACCGCGCGCAGGGTGATCCGGGAAGTTCTCCTTCTCGAAAAGTGCCCGTATGACGTGGAGGTATCTCTGTCTGTTGTCGGGAACGATAAGATCCGGGAACTGAACAGGGATTTCCGCGGCATTGACAGGGTGACCGATGTTTTGTCTTTCCCGGGCCTTACCTTTGATACACCGTCTGATTTCTCGAGAGTGGAGGATGACGCTCCTGATTTGTTTGATCCGGAAACCGGCAGGCTCGTATTGGGCGACATTGTGATTAACGCGGGCCGTGTGAAGTCACAGGCTGCAGAATACGGACACAGTGAGCTGCGGGAATTCGCGTTTCTGATTGCGCATTCCACGCTCCATCTGTGCGGCTATGACCATATGACGGAAGAGGAAGCGAAAGATATGGAAAGCCGCCAGACGAGCGTACTGAATCAGCTTGGAATAACCAGAGAGGTCTGACGTGGCGGAAAGGAATCGGAAGAGCCGAAAAATTGATCCAGGAAAAGCAGCCGGTCTGTTTTTCTTTCTGTGCGTTCTCGTATCGGCCGCGGCAGTTTCGCGTTTTATGGGAACGGACACGGTTTATTATGTCTTTTTCCCATTATCTGTCTGTCTTGCTTATCTTGCCGCGATTTTGTTTGCGGGTTCCTCGTTCACCGCGCAGCAGATCGGTGCAAGACTTTCCAGATCTCATTATAACGATGCTTCGCTTTTTTACAGATCGTCTCTGGCAGCTTCTGCTGTAACAGGACTTCTGACGGCGGCTGTTCTTTCGGTTTTCGCAAGAAGCATCGCGGCGGATCTTTTTACCGGAATTCATGCCTATCTGCTGCTGTATCTGGCGGGCGCTGTCTGTCTTCTCGGCTCCGTTCTCTCGGTCATGCACGGTTTTCTGCAGGGGACCGGATTCATCTCTGTTTCCAGCGCGGCAATGACTGTTCACGGCGTACTTTCGTTCGTTCTCATGACCGCGGGAGCGCGGCTCGGAAACAGGAGCGGCATCAGCGTCGGCAGGCTTCTTCGCAATACGCAGTATCAGCCGATCTATGCGGCCGCAGGGATGCTTGCGGGACTTCTCGCCGCGCAGCTTCTGTATTTTCTCCTATTACTGATCCTGAATATCCTTGTTTACCGGCAGATGGAAAGACAGATGGATTCGCTTGCCATCGATAACGACGAGAAATTTTTCGAGGCTGCCAGATATGTCTTTGTAAAAATGCTGCCGGCAGGTGTTTCGGCTTTTATGCCGCAGCTGACTATGCTTCTGCTGTACAGAATTGCGGCAGGGAACGAGAATACAGCTTCCTTCAAGGCAGCTGTTTCCGTAGCGATTCCCGTAACCGGATGCCTTTCCCTGTTTGTCGCCATCTGCCACACGAAATTGATCACTGTCTGCATCGCAGATAGCGCAAAAGGCAAAAGCAGCCGCCTGCAGGCACATTTCTCCATGTTCGTCCGCCTGTATGCTTACGCGGCAATTCCGGCGGCGGTCTTTACCTTCGCGGCCGGAAAACCGATCGTACGGCTTTTCTACGGCGGAATGACAACGGCCGAGAAGAAGACCTGCGTTTCCGCGATGCGGAGCCTGAGTCCTCTGGTATTTCTTCTGTCGCTCTGCATTCTGCTGATCCTGTTCCTGTGGAACAGAAACGGGAAACTGCAGGTTTTGATTTCTCTTACGGCCGGCAGTGTATTCTGCCTGCTTTCCGCGTTTATACTGAGCATGCCCGGCGCCGGAGCGTACGCCGTCATCTTGCCGATTGACGCGGGAGCGTTCGCGGCGGCTGTTTTTCTGTCAGTTTTCAGCAGAAGAGGACTGCTCCGCGGACTGAAAGGCGGCTGGCTCCCGGACGTTCTTCTGATCACGTTCTCTGGTGCCGCAGCTGCTGTTCCAATCGTACTCATGAATAATTTCATGCCGAATCAGGCTGCTGCCGTCCCCGCGATTCTCATTCTCGGATTCATCTACGTCGTCCTGTATGTCGTCCTGAGCCTTCTGGTACACGCGGCGGACCTGCGGAACATTACGAAGGTTCCTTTCGGAAGACTGATTTATCTTGCGGCGAAGGCAATGCGGCTGATCGAGGAATAGGGTGCAAAACATGAAACGAGTTGCAATCATCGGGGGCGGCGCAGCGGGTTGTACTGCGGCCTGCGCGGCAGCTGAAAACGGCGCGCAGGTTACAGTGTTCGAGCGGCAGGACAAATGCGCGCGAAAGATTCATGCCACCGGAAACGGAAGATGCAATCTGACGAATCTGCGCCAGTTCAGAGAAGCCTACCATACACAGGCGGACGTCGAATGCGCGGATCGTTTCCACGCGCTGTGGGACGGACAGGCATCGGATGCGGTCATGGCATTTTTCGACTCGGAAGGCGTGCTTCTCCATGACAGGGCCGGCTATGTATATCCCAGAACAGATAAGGCAGAGACGATTGCGGAAACGCTCCTGAAAAGAATGCGCCGGAGCGGCGTTCACTGCGTTCCGGATACAAGAATCTGCTCCGCCGCATATGAAGAAAATCAGTTCCTGCTGCAGACAAACACCGGAATACAGCCGTTTGACCGGCTGATTATTGCCTGCGGCGGAAAAGTGAGCAGAGCGTTCGGCTGTACCGGAGACGGCGCGGCTCTCGCGAAAAGTTTCGGCCTTGCCTGCGTTCCTGAAGTGCCGGCGCTTGTTCCTCTTCTGACAGACGATCCGGCAATCAAAGCGGCAAAGGGTGTGCGCACGACCGCGCAGGTTCGGATCGGGGATATCTGTGAAACCGGAGAAGTGCAGTTCACCGAAAACAGCATCTCCGGAATACCTGTCTTTCAGCTCAGCGCGGTGGCAGCGAGGCAGCTGTTATCCGGCAGACAAACGGCCGCGGTCATCAGCTTTCTTCCGGAATATAATTCCAGGCAGGCACTTGCCATTTTCCACCGTCACGAGCAGCTTTGCTATGAAGATCCGGATGCAACGCTGCACGCTTTATTTGACGGAATCGTCCCTTCCGGCATCGCTTCCTATATCATCCGCAGAAACGGCTTCTCCGATGAGAAAAAGATCCGTAATCTGGATGATCGGGAATGTGTCTGCCGGAAGCTCCTCTGCGGACTGCTGCATACGGAAATAGGTATAACAGGGACAGCAGGGTTTGAACGCGCACAGGTAACATCCGGCGGTGTCAGTCTTTTGGAAATAACAGAGAATTACGAAGCTGTCCGCCGGAAGGGCCTCTTCCTTGCGGGAGAAGTGCTGGACCTGGACGGCATCTGCGGCGGATACAACCTGACGTTTGCGATGTATTCCGGCATGCGCGCGGGGAGGAGCGCGGCTCTTACATAAAGGATAAAAGATGATACAGATCAGTCAGATAAAACTTCCATGCGGCAGTGACGGAGGGCCGGGCAGTGTGTCTCACCCGCAGCTCGAAGCGAAAATCCGAAAGCTTCTGCGGCTTCCCAAAGGGCACAGGATACAGAGTTTCCGGATTGTCAGACATTCGGTTGACGCAAGACACAAGCCGGAGCTGTATGATATATACAGCGTCCTTCTTACTACGGATCTGAATGAGAAACAGGAGGGTGCCCTTGTCCGCAGTCTGAAAAACAAGGATATCTGCGTGAAGAATCCGAAGACATATGTTTTTCCGGAGCCTTCAGAGAACGCGCTTCGCCTTTCATGCAGGCCTCTCATCGCAGGAAGCGGACCTGCCGGCTTGTTCTGCGCGTATCTGCTTGCGGTAAGCGGATACCGGCCTCTTGTTCTGGAGCGGGGACTTGCGATGGAAGAGCGCGTCGCCGCAGTTGAAAGGCTGTGGCAGGACGGGACACTGGACCCGTCCGGAAACGCGCAGTTCGGGGAGGGCGGTGCCGGAACCTTCTCCGACGGAAAGCTGAACTCCAACGTGAAGGACCACAGCGGCAGGACAGATTTCGTCCTGCAGACGTTCGTCAAGTTTGGCGCGCCGCCGGATATTCTATACGAGTTTCATCCGCACATCGGGACGGATATTCTTCGCGGCGTTGTTGTACGTATGCGGGAGGAGATTATCCGGCTCGGCGGAGAATTCCTATTTGAGACGAAGGCGGGAGCGCTGGTTACCGAAAACGGGGCGCTCTGCGGTGTGCACGTTCTGACAAAGGATGGAGACAAAGTGATCCCCGCAAAGGTTCTGGTCCTTGCGACAGGCCACAGCGCGCGGGATACTATCCGTACGCTTTATGCACAGAAAGTTCCGATGGAACAGAAGGCGTTCGCGGTCGGCGTGCGGGTTTCCCACCCGCAGCAGCTGATCAATCAGCAGCAGTACGGCATCCGTGATCAGGCTGCCCTCGCGAAGAAGCATCTGCCGGCCTGCAGCTATAAACTTGTTACCCACGCTTCTTCCGGAAGAGGCGTATACAGCTTCTGCATGTGCCCGGGCGGCTATATCGTCAATGCTTCGAGTGAACCCGGAAGGCTTGCGGTCAACGGCATGAGCGATTACGCGAGGGATTCAAGGCGTGCGAACAGCGCTATCGTTGTAACTGTCGGAGCGGAAGAGTTCGGAAGCGGAGATACGCTGGCAGGGCTTGTTTTTCAGGAAAAGCTGGAAGAAAGCGCTTTTCAGGCAGGCGGCGGCCGTGTTCCCGTGCAGTCGTACAAAGATTTCAGGGACCGCGCGGATACAAAGCTGCAGAAGGCGGACGATCAGAAGCTGTGCATCAAAGGGCAGGCTGTTTTTGCACCGGTACACAGGATACTTCCGGAGTCGCTGCATCAGGACATTGTCGAAGGGATGGAGACTTTTGACCGTATGATCCCCGGTTTTACGGGAGAGGAGACTTATGTCTGCGGCGTCGAAAGCAGAACTTCTTCGCCGGTCAGAATCCTGCGGGATGAAAACATGGAGTCCATGGTCCCGGGATTGTATCCGTGCGGTGAAGGCGCGGGATACGCAGGCGGCATTACTTCCGCGGCAGTTGACGGCATCAAAACAGCGGAGGCGGTTGCGCGCAGGTGGCGGCCCATGGAGAATCGGGGAAACAGATGAAAATATCACAGAATATGGAATACAGGGCAGAGCTTTCCGGCAGGCGCAGGATTGTCGTCAAAGTCGGCTCCTCCTCACTGCTGCACGAACAGACGCAGCGCCTGGACTATCATAAAATCGATACGCTGGCACGGGAACTGACCGACCTCAAAAATCAGGGAAAAGATGTCATTCTCGTCAGCTCCGGCGCGGCCGCTGCCGGCAGAGAAGCGCTCGGTATAAACCTTGATGTCTACCATCAGGAAAGCCCGATGAACATCAAACAGGCCTGCGCGGCTGTCGGTCAGGCAAGACTGATCATGATCTATCAGAAGTTCTTTGAGGACTATAATCAGCTGGCTGCCCAGGTTCTGATGTCACGGGCTACGGTATCGAACGAACACAGCTTCTACAACCTGCAGAACACCTTCGAAGAACTGCTTCATCTTCAGGTCATCCCGATTGTAAACGAAAATGACTCGGTCGCGACCGCGGAATTCAGCGTCGGAGACAACGACAACCTATCGGCAATGGTCGCAGCAGCGGTTCACGCGGATCTTCTGATTCTGCTCTCCGATGTCGAAGGTCTTTATTCCGACGACCCGAGAGTGAACAAAGACGCTTCTTTTATCGAATATGTTCCGGAGCTTTCCCGTGAATATGAGGCAATGGGCAGAGAATCGACAGGGAGCGGCGCCGGGACCGGCGGCATGTCAACCAAACTGCACGCCGCCAGAATCGCTGTGGACAGCGGATGCGACATGGTGATCGCAGGCAGCGGAAACGGTATGCATGTCATTCACAATATTATGTGCGGTGAGAACATCGGAACGCTCTTCCGCGCGGACAAAAAAGCCGATTTCCGCCTGTCAGACTATACTGCCGGTGCCGACTGATAAAGGAGATAAATGATGAGTGATCTTGACAGACTGATCGAAAGCAAAAAAGATTTAAGAACACGGATGAAACAGCTTCGGGATGCCATCCCGGAGGAAGAGCGGCAGGCACAGAGCAGGTCGATTACCGATATGATCCTTTCCACCGAGCTGTATGCGGGTGCCCGCTTTATTTTAAGTTATGTCAGTTTTGGCAGCGAAGTGGATACCGGTGCTCTGATTACGAAGGCGCTGAAAGACCAGAAAAGGGTCTTTGTTCCCGCAGTCACCGGCAAAACAATGCAGTTCTTCGAAATTGATTCACCGGATGGGCTGCAAAAGGGAACCATGGGCATCCCGGAGCCGGAACCGGATCCCGCGAGAGTCTTCCCGTATATGAATCATATCAGCCTTGACAGGAAGGAAGAATGCGTTGTTCTCGTTCCCGGCCTTGCTTTTGATGCGTCTCTTAAAAGGATCGGTTACGGCGGTGGATACTACGACCGTTTTCTCGGGGCGTTCCAGAAGCGGATGGCGGTCGGCCTTTCGTTCAAAGAGCAGATTGTTGACAGCATCCCCTGTGCCGGCTACGATGAACCGCTGGATCTGGTTGTAACACCCGAGCGCGCTTATTTTTAGGAAAGGAAGCTGCCATGAATGTAGAGGAAATCTGCCGCAGGGCAAGTGAAGCGGGATTTGAGGTACAGAGCCTTTCTTCGGATAAAAAGAATCAGGTGCTGCAAAAAGCAGCGCAGATGCTGACAGAAAAAAGCGCAGGGATACTGGAAGCCAACAGGAAGGATGAAGAAGCGGCAGCGGCTGCCGGCATGCCGGACAGTATGCTCGACCGCCTGCGGCTTACGCAGGAACGCATTCAAGGGATGGCGGACGGACTCAAAGAGGTGGCGGCGCTTCCGGACCCCTGCGGTGAAACGCTTGCCGAATGGGACCGCCCCAGCGGTATTCATATCCGCAAAGTCAGAGTTCCTTTCGGTGTTATCGGCATTATCTATGAATCCCGTCCGAACGTCACGGCGGACGCGTTCGCGATTGCGTTCAAGGCAGGAAACGCCGTTATCCTCAAAGGCGGAAGCGACGCGCTCGAATCCAATATTGCGATCACGGATATCCTGCGGGAAGCGCTGCGCGCCTGCGGCGTAACACAGGACGCACTTTCTCTCATCGCCTCGAAAGACCGTGAGGATACGAACGAGTTTATGAAGATGCGCCGGTACGTGGATGTACTGATCCCAAGAGGCAGTGCGGGACTTATCCGGGCCGTTGTCGAAAACAGCAAAATACCGGTCATTGAAACCGGAAGCGGAAACTGCCACATCTATGTAGACAAGGACGCGGATTTTGAGAAAGCGGTTCCGATCATTCTGAACGCCAAGACGCAGCGGACCGGCGTCTGCAACGCCGCGGAATCGCTGGTTGTACATGAGGATATTCTGCAGAGCTTTCTTCCAATCCTGTCAGAGAGGATGAAAGAAGCCGGCGTCACCCTCCGCGCGGATGATGCTTCCAGAGCCTTCCTTCCGTATGCGGAGAGGGCTTCGGAGGAGGACTTCGCGAAGGAATATCTGGCTCTTATGATGTCCGTCAAGACAATCCGGAGTCTGCAGGAAGCGATCGCGCATATCAACCGTTACCATACCAGGCATTCCGACTGCATTATTACGGAAAATCAGGAGGCGGCGGATCTGTTTTTGCGTGAGATTGACAGTGCCTGCGTGTATGTCAACGCGTCCACAAGATTTACGGACGGTTATGAATTCGGCTTCGGAGCCGAAATCGGAATCAGCACGCAGAAGCTTCACGCAAGAGGGCCGATGGGACTTCCGGAGCTGACAAGTTACAAGTATCTGATCACGGGAAACGGGCAGATCCGGAAATGACTCTCTCCCATAGATTCTTTGACCGGAACCTAAAACATGCTATGATAGACAGGATCAAAGAGCAGGAGAAGATCTAAGATACATGAAAATTTATGTAATCAGGCATGGAGAAACCGATTATAATGTCCGCCGGCTGTTCCAGGGACAGATCAATACGGACCTGAATGACACGGGAAGGGCGCAGGCAGGAGCTGCCGCGGAGAAAATCCGTACCATGGGCCTTTCTTTTGACTGCGTTTACAGCAGTCCTCTTCAAAGAGCGGTTGAAACCGTAGAAATCATCACCGGAAAAGACAGCAGCGAAATCAAAACGGATGACCGGCTGCTCGAAATGAATTTCGGCGTACTGGAAGGGCAGCCTTTTGACAGGAATTCACCGGCCTGCGGCAGTCTTTTCAAAGATCCGCCGTCTTATCAGCCGGTTCCGGGGTCGGAAAGCTTCCCGCAGGTGATCGACAGAATCGGGAGCTTTTTTACGGAGCTTGCTAAGGAGCGGCCGGGGGAGAGCATTCTTGTCGGCTGCCACGGCTGTGCGATGCGGACACTCCTTGTCTTTCTTTCGTATCTTGATCTGAAAGATATCTGGAAACAGAAAATCGGAAACTGCGCGGTCATACAAATCGGCTCATACGAAGGCCCGGACGGCGCAGACTCTCTTCGCGTAGAAAGAATCATCGAAACGCAGGAGCGGGATACGGATCTTCTGCAGATCCGCGGCTGACATATTTCCGGAACTTGTAAAGGAGGAAAACAAATGGGAGCAAAGCAGCAGTATGTAGCCTATGTTTCTTCATATACTACGGCAACAGACAATAATTTCGGCATCCGCGTCTACGATGTAGATATGGAGCACGGGCGTTTTACAGAGAAAGATCAGGTCGAAATCACCAATTCCTCTTATGTGACGATTTCACATAACCAGAAGTATCTGTATTCGATTACCGACTTCGGCGTGGAAAGCTACAGAATCACAAAAGGCGGAAACCTTTCGTTTCTGAATAAAGCATCCATCAACGGCATGCGCGGCTCCTACCTTTCCACGGACTATACGGACCGCTGGCTGTTTGTCGCGGGATATCATGACGGCAAGATCACGGTGCTTCGTCTTCTGGAAGACGGTTCCATCGGACAGATTACAGATGAAGTTTACCACCGCGGCATGGGCAGCATTGCCGACAGAAATTTCAGGCCGCATGTGCAGTGTGTCAAGATGACAAGGGACAATCAGTTCCTGTGCGCCGCAGATCTCGGACTGGACCATGTCAATGTCTACAAGTTCAATCCACAGGCCGGCAAAATCAAGCAGGTGGACATTATTCACGGCGAACTGGAGTCCGCGCCGCGGCATATCAAGTTTTCACAGGACGGCCGTTTCATGTATCTTGTAAACGAGCAGAAATGTACGATTGATGTGTACCGCTATACGGTTCAGGATAATGAACCGGACTTCGAAAAGATCCAGACGATCTCAACGCTCAATAATTATCATTCGCAGGACGCAGCCGCGAGTGCTTTGAACCTTTCGGATGACTTCAATTATCTTGTCAGCTCGAATGCGGGAGACAATTCGGTGGCGATTTTCCATATCGACAAGAGCACCGGGCTTCTGACAAAAATTCTCTGTCTTCCGGTCAGCGGTGACTACCCGAAAGATGCGGCGCTCTTCCCGGACAACCGTCATCTTGTATCGCTCAATCATGAGTCGATGACCATGACATTCTTTACGGTCGATCTGGAAAAGGGGCTGATCATTATGAACGGAAAGGAAATTCCGGTTGAGCAGCCCAACTGTGTTATTATCCACAGGCTGACGCCGGATCAGCAGGATTAAGGAGGCTCCGGCAGAAGCTGCTTTGTCCGCAGGTGGCGCGAAGCCGGAACGCAGGAACAGGGAGGGGTCTGCATGGCTGGTTCTACAATCGGAAACATAGTGAAGCTTACAACTTTCGGGGAATCCCATGGTCCGTGCATCGGCGCCGTGCTGGATGGCATCCCCGCGGGCATGGCGCTGTCGGAAGACGATATACAGCCTTATCTTGACAGGCGCCGCCCCGGAAAATCGAGCGTTACAACGGCAAGAAAAGAAGAGGACAAAGTACGGATCGTCTCCGGTATCTTTGAAGGCAAAACAACCGGCACGCCGATTGCTCTTCTCATAGAAAACAACGATCAGCACTCTTCAGACTACGCGGAAATGCAGTCCATGTACCGGCCGGGACACGCGGATTTTACATATGACGCCAAGTACGGCTTCCGCGACTACAGAGGCGGCGGCAGATCTTCCGGCCGGGAAACCGCAGCCCGTGTCGCGGCAGGCGCGATTGCGGAAGTCTTTTTGAAGAAAGAGCTGGGCATCGACTTTTGTTTTTACACCGCAGCGATCGGCGACGTTGTCATCAGCCGGAAGAATTTTGACCGGGATGAAATTCTGCGTTGCGCGACCGCGATGCCGGATGATCAGGCAAATGCAAGGGCAGTCGCCCTTATCGAAGAGATGAAGAGCAGCCTGGATTCGGTCGGCGGCATGATCGAAGGAAGAATTATCGGCGTCCCTGCGGGCATCGGAGATCCTGTTTTTAACAAACTGGACGCGCGGCTTTGCGGGGCACTGATGTCAATCGGCGCCGTAAAGGCCGCGGGGATCGGCGACGGTATGTTCTGCTCCTACCGGACAGGCTCGCAGAACAATGACGTTTATACACTGGACGAGGACGGACGCGCAGTCAAAGTCTCCAATCATGGGGGCGGCATCTACGGCGGAATTTCCGACGGTGATGAAATCGTAGTCAGTGCTTATATCAAGCCGACCGCGTCGATCGCGAAAGCGCAGCCGGCGCTTGGAAGAGACGGCACCGTATCGGAGCTTATCATCCGCGGAAGACATGATCCCTGCATTGTGCCGCGCGCGGTTGTCGTCTGCGAATGCATGAGCGCTCTTACAATTCTCGATGCCATGCTGATGAACATGAGCGCCCGCGCGCAAAGCGTGCGACGCTTTTATCTTGGAGACAATCAATGACACAAAACAATATCACACAGACACCGGATTACCGCTACGAACTGCTGAAGACCGAGGGAATGGCCAAACGCGCCAGAGTGACGACCGTACACGGCGTGATCGAGACCCCCGTTTTTATGAATGTAGCGACTGCCGGTGCGATCAAGGGCGGTCTTTCCGCGAAAGATCTTGAGACCATAGACACGCAGGTCATGCTCTGCAACACGTACCACCTGCATGTGCGGACCGGAGATGAAATTATTAAGGAACTCGGCGGCCTGCACCGGTTCACGACCTGGAGTCATCCGATTCTGACGGATTCCGGCGGGTTTCAGGTGTTTTCCCTGACGGACCTGCGAAAAATCAAGGAAGAGGGTGTACGCTTTCATTCCCATGTTGACGGGCGAATTATATTTATGGGACCGGAAGAGTCCATGCAGATTCAGGCAAATCTCGGCTCCACGATCGCGATGGCTTTCGACGAGTGCCCGCCGGCGCTTGCGGAGAGAGATTATGTTGTAAATTCCGTAGCGAGAACGGAGCGGTGGCTCCTTCGCAGCCAGGCGAAGATGCGGGAGCTCAAGGAGCAGCAAGGAGCGGTCAATCCGCACCAGCTTTTATTCGGCATCAATCAGGGCGCGATTTTTCATGACATCCGCATAGAAAACGCCAAACGCATCGCGGATATGGACCTTGACGGCTACGCGGTCGGCGGGCTTGCGGTCGGTGAAACCCACGAACAGATGTATTCGGTTCTCGAAGCCGTCACACCGTATCTGCCCGTAAACAAGCCTACGTACCTGATGGGTGTGGGCACGCCGCAGAACATTCTCGAAGGTGTGGCAAGAGGTATCGACTTTTTCGACTGCGTTTATCCGAGCCGTAACGGACGGCATGGAAACCTGTATACGAATCACGGAACGCTGCGCATCCGTAATGCCCGATTTGAAAAAGACATGCGGCCGGTTGACCCGGACTGCGGCTGTCCTGTCTGCCGCCGTTATTCAAGGGCTTATATCCGGCATCTTTTAAAAGCCGATGAAACACTGGGACTGCGGCTGTGCGTTATGCACAATCTGTATTTTTACAATCATCTGATGCAGGAGATCCGGGACGCTCTGGACGCGGGAATTTTCGAAGATTATAAGAGAAGAAAGCTCTTTGACCTGTCGCAGGACTGTGCGGATTAGACTTGCAACGCCTGCGCACTTTGTTGTATAGTAAACGAAATGCATTTGATTGGAGGATCTTATGAACTCATTACTGCTTACAAGCACACAGGGAAGCACGATGCTGATGATTGTATATCTGGTTGTCATTGTCGCTTTCTTCTGGTTTTTCTTTATCCGTCCGCAGCGCAAGGAAGAGCGCAAGAAGAACGAGATGCTCGCGCAGCTGGCTGTCGGAGACAGCGTCCTGACCTCGTCGGGATTTTACGGCATTGTCATTGACATCAGTGACGATACAGTCATTGTAGAATTCGGCAACAACAAAAACTGCCGCATTCCGATGCAGAAGGCGGCAATCGTACAGATCGAGAAGCCGGAAGACGCATCTGATGACAAGTCGTCCGCACAGTAATACGTATGCAGTCCGGAGGATAACGGACCTGCATTTTCCAGAAAGAAGGCTTTCCGGCCTTCTTTTTGTTTAAACATCTGAATTTATGGCGTTGAAGCAGTAGTGAAGTAAAGCGTCAGAGAGAGGGGAAAACATGGAACTTAACATAGCCTGCATTGCAGGAGACGGAATCGGCCCGGAAATCGTAAGTCAGGCCAGAAAGGTACTGGACCGGGTCTGCGCGGTTTACGGTCATACGATTCATTATCATGATGTTTTAATGGGCGGGTGCTCCATTGATGCTTTCGGTGTTCCCCTCACGCAGGAAACCGTAGATATCTGCAAGGCACAGGACGCGGTTCTGATGGGATCCATCGGCGGCAATCCTGCTGTTTCCCCGTGGTATCAGCTTGCGCCGGAAAAGCGTCCGGAGGCGGGTCTTCTGGCTCTCCGGAAGTCGCTTGGCCTGTTCGCAAACCTCCGGCCTGCTTATCTTTTCGAGCAGCTGCAGGATGCCTGCCCGCTTTCTGTAAGAGACGGGACGCGTTCTTTCGATCTTGTGATCGTAAGAGAGCTGACCGGAGGACTGTATTTCGGCGAACGAAAGACAGAAACCATAGACGGCGTGCGGACTGCCGTGGATACGCTGCGCTATAGTGAAAAGGAAATCGAAAGAGTCGCGAGAAAGGCTTTTGAGATCGCGCGTGTAAGAAGAAAGAAGGTCACCAGCGTCGACAAGGCAAATGTCCTCGACACATCAAGACTCTGGCGGCAGGTCGTGCATGCGCTTTCAAACGAGTATCCGGATGTGACGGTAGAAGACATGCTGGTTGACAACTGCGCCATGCAGCTGGTCCACAATCCCGCTCAGTTCGATGTCATTCTGACCGAGAATATGTTCGGCGATATTCTCTCGGATGAGGCAAGCATGATCACCGGTTCGATCGGCATGCTGCCGAGCGCGTCCTTGAATGAAACGAGCTTCGGCCTGTATGAGCCTTCGCACGGCTCCGCACCGGATATTGCCGGTAAAAACATCGCAAACCCGATCGCGACCATCCTTTCGGCAGCGATGATGCTGCGCTATTCATTCGGCCTTTCCGCCGAGGCGGATGCGGTTGAGAACGCGGTAAAAAGAACGCTGGAGGACGGCATCCGCAGCGCGGACCTGATGCCGCGGGAGAAGGAAAAGGCAAAGGACCTGCGTGCTCTCAGCTGCAGCAGTATGGGCGATGAAATCGCCGCAAGACTTGTATCGCCCCGAGCATAAATGATAGAATAAGCGTATTTCAGATAAAGCGGAAAAGAAGCCGCGGTCTTTGGAGGTAACCGATATGTTAAGTGACAACGTAAAGGAAGGCGTACAGCAGGCTCCGCACAGAAGCCTCTTCAACGCGCTTGGTTTCACAAAGGAAGAAATGAAGAAGCCGATGATCGGCATTGTCTGCTCTTACAATGAAATTATTCCCGGTCATATGAACCTCGATAAAATCGCGCAGGCAGTCAAACTCGGCATTGCGGAAGCCGGCGGCATGCCCGTCATGTTTCCGGCAATTGCCGTCTGCGACGGTATTGCCATGGGGCATGTCGGCATGAAATATTCGCTTGTTACAAGAGAGCTGATTGCCGATTCCACCGAGTGCATGGCCAAGGCGCATCAGTTCGACGGACTTGTCATGATTCCCAACTGTGACAAGAATGTTCCCGGCCTTTTAATGGCCGCAGCCAGAATTAATATTCCGACTGTCTTTGTTTCCGGCGGTCCTATGCTTGCGGGACATGTCGGCGGAAGGAAGAGATCGCTGTCCTCGATGTTCGAAGCGGTCGGCGCATACGACGCCGGTAAGATCACAAGAGAGGAGCTTACGAATTTTGAGGAGAATGTCTGCCCGACCTGCGGCTCCTGCTCCGGCATGTACACGGCAAATTCGATGAACTGCCTGACAGAGGCCATCGGCATGGGACTTCGCGGAAACGGAACCATTCCGGCTGTTTATTCGGCAAGAATCCGCCTTGCCAAGGAAGCCGGCTACGCCGTGATGGACTGTGTCCGGAATAATATCCGTCCCAGAGACATCATGACAAAAGAAGCGTTTACCAACGCGCTTACCGTTGATATGGCGCTTGGATGCTCCACAAACACAATGCTGCATCTGCCGGCAATCGCCCACGAATGCGGCATCGAGCTGAACATGGAGTTTGCGAACAAGATTTCGGACAAGACACCGAACCTCTGCCATCTGGCACCCGCGGGCCCGACATACATGGAAGATCTGAACGAAGCCGGCGGCATTTACGCGGTCATGAAAGAGCTCACGAAAAAGAACCTTCTGTATCTGGACGGCTTAACCGTCACCGGCAGAACCACCGGTGAGAATATCGAAAAGGCGGTGAACAGGGACCCGGAAGTGATTCGTCCCATAGACAATCCGTTCATGCCAAACGGCGGCATCGCGGTGCTCAAAGGCAACCTCGCTCCGGATACCGGTATCGTGAAGAGAAGCGCGGTCGCGCCCGAAATGATGAAGCACGAGGGACCGGCACGCGTCTTTGACTGCGAAGAAGACGCGATCAAGGCGATCACAACCGGACAAATCCATGAAGGAGATGTCGTTGTCATACGCTATGAAGGCCCCAAGGGCGGCCCGGGCATGAGAGAAATGCTCAATCCCACCTCGGCAATCATAGGCATGGGCCTTGGTTCCACGGTCGCTCTGATCACAGACGGCCGTTTCTCCGGGGCATCCAGAGGCGCCGCGATCGGACACGTTTCACCGGAAGCCGCGGTCGGAGGACCGATCGCTCTTGTACACGAAGGAGATATCATCTCGATTGATATCCCTGCGAATAAACTGGAGCTGAAGGTGCCGGATGAAGAACTTGCGGCAAGACGCGCGCAGTGGAAGCCCAGAAAGCCCAGAATTACCGACGGGTATCTTTTAAGATATCAGGCACTGGTTACAAGCGGCAACAGGGGAGCGGTACTGGAACTTCCCGAAGAACTCAGAACCTTTTAATTTTAAGGAGCATCTAACGTGCAGTTAAACGGATCGGAAATTCTCATGCAGTGCCTGCTGGAGCAGGGAGTGGACACGGTCTTCGGTTATCCCGGCGGCGCGATCCTGAATGTCTATGACGCACTTTATAAGTACAGCGACAAGATCAGGCATATTCTGACCAGCCACGAGCAGGGGGCAGCCCACGCGGCCGACGGGTACGCGAGAGCCTCCGGCAAGGTGGGGGTATGCATGGCCACTTCCGGTCCCGGAGCAACAAATCTGGTAACCGGTATTGCGACCGCATTTATGGATTCTGTTCCCATGGTCGCGATTACCTGCAATGTTACGCTTCCTCTGCTGGGCAAGGATTCCTTTCAGGAAGTGGACATTGCCGGCATCACAATGCCGATTACCAAGCACGGATTTATTGTAAAGGATGTGACGAAGCTTGCGGAAACCGTCCGCTCTGCCTTTCGTATCGCGCGGAGCGGCCGTCCGGGGCCGGTTCTCATTGACATTACAAAAGATGTCACGGCAGCTGTCACGGATTTTGAGCCGCAGCAGCCTGCACTTTATCTGGAGAATCCGGCGTCTCAGTATACGGAGGAAGATATCAGCCGGGCTGCGCGCATGATCCGCGAAGCGAAGAAGCCGTTTGTCTATGTCGGCGGAGGCGGTGTCATTTCCGGCGCAGACCAGGAGATCCGGGAACTCGTTTCCAGAATCGACGCGCCTGTCTGTGACACACTGATGGGAAAGGGCGTGATTGACGGCCATGACCCGCATTATACCGGAATGATCGGCATGCACGGGACGAAGGCTTCGAATCTCGGCGTATCCGCCTGTGATCTTCTGATTGTACTGGGATCGCGCTTTTCCGACCGTCAGATCGGCAGTCCCAGAACCTTTGCGCAGAACGCGAAGATCCTGCAGATTGATATCGACGACGCGGAAGTCAATAAGAACATACATGTTGACAAAGCCCTCGTAGGGGACCTTAAGGAAATTCTGGAAAAGCTCCTGCCGGAGATTTCTCCCTCGGTCCATGTAGAATGGATGCGGCATATTCAGGAGCTTAAAAAGAAATATCCTCTGTGCTACGCGAAGGACAGGCTGACCTGCCCGATGGTCATCGAAAAGCTGGATGAACTGACAAAAGGGCAGGCAATCATCACAACCGATGTCGGTCAGCATCAGATGTGGGCAGCACAGTATTATACCTATTCACGGCCGCGTACCTTCATTACAAGCGGCGGACTCGGTACGATGGGATACGGACTCGGTGCCGCGATCGGCGCGAAGACCGCGGCACCCGATAAAACGGTTATTAACATCGCGGGAGACGGGTGCTTCCGCATGAACATGAACGAGCTTGCGACAGCGTCGCGCTATGGCATTAAAGTGATCGAGGTCGTCATCAACAATCAGGTCCTCGGCATGGTCAGACAGTGGCAGACACTCTACTATGGAAAGCGCTATTCGGCAACTGTTTTGCATGATAAGGTCGATTACTGTAAAGTGGCAGAAGCACTCGGCTGCATGGCTCTGCGCGTGAAAACAAAGGAAGAGCTGGAGCCTGCTCTTGTAAAGGCACTGAGGGCGGACGGACCGGTGCTCGTTGACTGCGTCATTGAAGAAGATGACAAGGTGTTCCCGATGGTTTCGCCGGGAACTTCCATCGAAGATGTTTTTGATGAGAAGGACCTTAACAATAAAAATTAAGCATCCGGAGGCACAATGAACAGACACTCCTTCCAAATAACGGCTTTTCTGCTGGCACTGTTTCTTATGACAGGTGCGATGTCATTAACCGGTATCCGCGCGGATGCTGCCGTACTTCCCGCAAAACCGGACTGCCGCATTACTTATCAGTTTGAAAACGGCGGTGCCTATACGATCGGGCCGGATCTGGCCATGACCATGATGATGACAAATCCGGACGGTTCGTATTACATTGACCCCGCAACAGGATACTATGTCGTCGATCTGAACAAGATGGACGCGTTTTTCTCGGGGCTTTCGTATCTTTATCCGGCCGCGGGGAAAAGCTCGCCTGCGTTCCGCACGACAAGCGGGGATGTCCTGCAGCTCAGCGGTATTCAGCAGTACGGATATCTGGACACAGAAGCGGAGAAAAATTATCTTTCGAATGCCATTATGCTGCAGAAGAAGGAGAATCATAAACCGCAGATGACGGCGGGTGGAACCTATATCGAAATTGATATCACGAACCAGAAGCTGTACTATTATGAGAACGGCGTCTGCCGCGCGGCAACCGACATTGTTACCGGGAATCACCGTCTGCACAGAGATACGCCGACCGGTGTGTTCAAAGTCCGGGCCAAACAAACCAATGTAAATCTTGTCGGCAAAGACTATGTGTCCTTCGTAACCTACTGGATGCCGATTGTCGGCAACAGCATCGGTATTCATGACGCATCCTGGAGAAGTAAATTCGGCGGAAGCATCTATCTGACAAACGGATCACACGGCTGCATCAACGTGCCGCCTTCTGTAATGAAAGATCTGTTTCCGATGGTAAAACGGGGAACAACCGTAGTTGTTTTCCAGTAAATAGAAAAGAGGAGTGAAGTATTATGGGACGTGTTTATAACTTTTCTGCAGGGCCCGCCATGCTGCCGGAAGAAGTGCTCCGGCAGGCAGCGGATGAGATGCTGGATTACCATGGATCAGGGATGTCCGTGATGGAAATGAGCCACCGCGGTAAAGTTTACGACAAGATCATCAAGGAAGCCGAGAAGGATTTCCGCGAGCTGGTCGGTGTCCCGGACAATTACCGCGTTCTGTTCCTGCAGGGCGGCGGCTCCACGCAGTTCGCGATGGTTCCCATGAACCTTACAAAGAACGGCACGGCAGCATATGTCATCACCGGCAACTGGGCGAAGAAAGCGGCAGAAGAGGCAGAGCGTTATACGAAGGTTGTACGCGTTGCTTCTTCCGCGGACAGAAATTACACCTATATTCCGGACTGCAGTGATCTGGATATTCCGGAGGACGCGGATTATCTGTATATCTGCGAAAACAACACAATTTACGGTACCGAATATAAGGAACTGCCCGATACAAAGGGGCATCTTCTTGTCGCGGATGTCAGTTCCAACTTCCTTTCCCGCCCGATTGACGTAACAAAGTACGGAATGTTCTTCGGCGGTGTACAGAAGAATGTAGGTCCCGCAGGCGTAACCATCGCTGTTATCAGGGATGATCTCATTCGTGAGGATCTGCCGGAATATGTTCCGACCATGCTCCGCTACAAGACGCACGCGGACAAAGATTCCCTCTACAACACACCGCCCTGCTACAATATCTATATCTGCGGTCTTGTTTTCAAGTGGCTGAAGAAACAGGGCGGCCTCGAAGCCATGGATCAGAGAAACAAGGCGAAGGCAAAGATCTTCTATGATTATCTGGATTCTTCCTCCCTCTTCAAAGGAACCGTTGAGCCGAAGGACCGTTCTTATATGAACGCGCCGTTTGTAACCGGTGACAAGGATCTTGACGCGGAGTTCGTCAGGGAAGCTGAAGCGCAGGGCTTTGTATCTTTAAAGGGACACCGCACGGTTGGCGGTATGAGAGCGTCCATGTACAATGCAATGCCGGTGGAAGGCGTTGAAAAGCTCGTGGAATTCATGAAGGATTTTGAAGCCAGACACTGAGGGAGCGATAGAGTCATGTTCAAATACGCGACATTAAATAATATTGCGGAGGCGGGGCTTACCCGCTTCGATGAAAATTTTGAAAAGACCGATGACATTCATGAGGCGCAGGGTATTTTAGTACGCAGTGCGAAAATGCACGACATGGAGTTTTCCGATAAGCTCCTTGCTGTGGCCAGAGCCGGCGCCGGTGTCAACAACATTCCTCTCGACAGGCTTGCAGAAAAGGGCGTCGTTGTTTTCAACACGCCGGGCGCGAATGCCAACGGTGTCAAGGAACTTGTCATCGCAGGCATGCTTCTTGCTTCCCGCGATATAACGGAAGGCATTGACTGGGTGCGGTCCAACTGGAATAATCCCGACATTACATCTGATGTCGAGAAGCAGAAAAAACAATTTGCCGGCACGGAGATCGAAGGCAAAAAGCTTGGTATTATCGGTCTTGGCGCGATCGGCGTGCGTGTTGCGAACGCCGCTGTCTACATGGGTATGGACGTTTACGGCTACGATCCTTATGTCGTTGTCGAAAACGCATGGCATCTGTCCAGAAAAGTCACCCATGTGACGGACATTAACGAGATCTACAGAAACTGTGATATTATTACAATTCATGTTCCGGCGATGGATTCGACCAGGGGATACATCAGCAGAGAAGCCATCGCCATGATGAAAAAGGGCGTCATCTTTATCAACATGGCAAGAGATGTACTCGTTGATGAAAAGGCCATGATCGAGGCAATCGATGAAGGCAAGGTCAGAAGATATGTTTCCGATTTTCCGAATCCGACAGTTGCCGGTCACAGAGGCTGCATCACAACACCGCACCTTGGCGCTTCGACCGAAGAGTCCGAAACCAACTGCGCGGTGATGGCAGCAGACGAGCTGCAGGATTATCTGGAAAACGGCAATATTACGCATTCCGTGAACTATCCGAACATTGATGTCGGCGTCTGCCAGCATGCTTCGAGAATTGCCCTCTTCCATAAGAATATTCCGAACATGATCACAAAGTTCACGAAGATTACCGGTGAAGAAGGCATCAACGTTGCGGAGATGACGAACAAGTCCAAGGGTAATGTCGCGATCACTGTCCTTGATCTGGATTCAAAGCCGTCGGAGGAAGCGATAGAAAAGCTCGGTGCCATTGAAGGCGTTTTCCGTGTCCGCGTCATCAAATAATAAAGCGTCCGCTGTTTTGCCGCGCCGGCAGGGAAAACCTGCCGGCGATTTATAAAATCGGAGAAATTTCACTTATGGCTGATATCAGACCTTTTCAGGCGTACCGCCCCGCGCAGGGGATGGCACAGACAATTGCAGCGCTGCCTTATGACGTTTATACAAGACAGGAAGCTGCGGCTTATGTTGCGGAACATCCGGATTCCTTTCTTGCGATTGACCGCGCGGAGACCGCTTTTCCCTCTGACGTTGATACATACGACGACAGAGTTTATAAAAAGGCAGCGGAGCTGCTGCGCGCCCGCATGCAGAAGGGTGATTTTATTCAGGAAGACAAGCCATGCTTCTATGTTTACGAGCAGACCTTCATGGGGCGTACGCAGACCGGAATTGTGGCCTGCGCCAGTGTTGACGACTATCTGACAGGCGTGATCCGAAGACATGAAAACACGGTGGAAGTAAAGGAAAAGGACAGAATCCGCCATGTCGATGCCTGCGGCGCGCAGACCGGACCTGTTTTTCTCGCGTACAGACATCAGACAGAACTGGATCAGCTGCTGCGAGATGTCACTGCTTCTTCACCGGTTTACGACTTTGTGTCCGACGGAGACGTAAGAAACCGTGTCTTCCTCATTTCGGACGAGGGGCAGCAGGCGGCGGTACGGTCCTGTTTTGCGAAGATTCCAAGGCTCTACATCGCGGATGGACATCACCGCTGCGCATCCGCGGTAAAGGTTGCCTGTCAGAAGAGAAAAGAACATCCGGATTACACCGGAGACGAACCGTTCAACTACATTCTCAGCGTCATTTTCCCGGATGATCAGCTGCAGATTCTGGATTATAACCGTGTCGTTCTGGGACTTTGCGGTCTTGACAAGAGTGAAGTTCTTGGAAAGATCCGCGAACGCTTCCAGGCGGTTCCCTATAATGCAGCAGCAAAACCGACGCGGAAAGGCGAAATCGGCATGTTCATCGGCAGGCGCTGGTATATGCTGACGCCGAAGTTCCGTATACCCGCGGATCCCGTCGAATCACTGGACGTGGAAATCCTGCAGAAGAATATTCTGGAGCCGGTATTTCACATAACGGACCCTAGAACAGATCCGTCGATCGCTTTTGTAGGCGGAATCAAGGGAACAAAGGTTCTGGAGGAAATGACTGCCGGCTCGAAAGGCTGCGCGTTCGCCATGTATCCGACAAGCATCCGCGAGCTGTTTGCGGTTGCTGACGCCGGGCGTCTGATGCCGCCCAAATCGACCTGGTTTGAACCGAAGCTCCTTTCGGGACTTTTTATTCATCCGATCTGAATGCCGGTATATACCGGTCCGGTATCGGCAGCGGCAAAATTAATAAATTACAGCTTGCCAAACAGCGCATGCTCCTGTATAATACAATTCAGTGTCACGTGACACGAATCATATATGCTGGAATAGCGCAGTTGGTAGCGCAACTGATTCGTAATCAGTAGGTCGAGGGTTCAAGTCCCTTTTCCAGCTTGGCGGAGATCTCTGACGAATGTCGGAGATCTCTTTTTTACTTTCAGGATGCACATAGAGCAGGAATAACAAACAGGCAAGGAGGTTTTGCATGGCGCAGCTCTGGGGCGGACGGTTTACCAAGGAAACCGATACGCTGGTTAAAAAATTCAATGATTCTCTGCCGTTTGATCAGAGGCTGTGGAGAGAAGATATAGAAGGGAGCATCGCGCACGCGCAGATGCTCGGGAAACAGGGCATTCTCACAGGAGAGGAAACTTCCCGCATTGTGCAGGGACTCCATGAAATCGCTGATGATATCGAAAGCGGAAATCTGCGGTTTACAGATGAATATGAAGATATTCACAGTTTTGTCGAGGCAAAGCTGATCGAGAGAATCGGAGAAGACGGCAAAAGACTGCATACCGGCCGCTCGAGAAATGATCAGGTCGCGCTGGATATGCGGCTCTTTGTCCGCAGCGCCTGCGATACGGTGAACCGCGAGCTCAAAGGTCTTCTGGAGACAATTCTCTCCATTATGGAGCAGAATACAGAGACGTTTATGCCGGGATTCACCCACCTGCAGAAGGCGCAGCCGGTTACGCTCGCGCATCATTTCGGTGCTTATTTTGAAATGTTCCGAAGGGATGTGCTTAGAATCGAAGACTGTAGAAAGCGTCTTAATGAGTGTCCCTTGGGCGCGGGCGCGCTCGCGGGAACAACCTATCCTCTCGACCGTGATTATACGGCGCAGCAGCTTGGTTTTGACAGACCGACCGCCAACTCCATGGACTCCGTATCCGACAGAGACTATGCAGCAGAGTTCCTGTCCGCGCTTTCGCTGATTCAGATGCATCTGTCGAGGCTGTCCGAGGAAATCATTCTGTGGAATTCCAATGAATACCGCTTTGTCGAGATTGATGATGCGTATTCGACCGGAAGCTCGATTATGCCGCAGAAGAAGAATCCGGATGTCGCGGAATTAATCCGGGGTAAAACAGGACGCGTCTATGGAGATCTCGCGTCTTTATTGACAACGATGAAGGCGATCCCTCTTGCATATGACAAGGACATGCAGGAAGACAAGGAACCGGTCTTTGACAGTTTTGACACCGTATGTCACTGTGTACATCTGATGAGCGGAATGCTCTCGACGATGACGTTCAATCGTGCCATAATGGAGACAAGCGCGCGCCACGGATTTACGAACGCGACCGACGCTGCCGATTATCTCGTTGGTAAAGGGATCGCATTCCGCGACGCACATGCGGTTATCGGCAGAATGGTTCTTTACTGCATCGATCACAAAAAGGCGATTGATGACCTTTCGATGGATGAGTTCCACAGCTTCTCGGAAGCTTTTGACAACGATATCTACAACGCGGTTTCCCTGAAAACCTGCGTGGATAAACGGCTGACAAAAGGTGCTCCCGGGGCGCAGGCTATGGAAGAGGAAATCAGAAACGCGAAAGCCTGGCTTACCGGCCGGCAATGGAGGTAGGATATGGAAAAATTAAAAGTCGGAGTACTTGGCGGAACCGGAATGGTCGGCCAGCGTTTTATACAGATTCTGGAGAACCACCCGTGGTTCGAGGTTAAGGAGATCGCCGCGAGCGCACGAAGCGCCGGAAAGACATATGCGGAGGCAGTAGAAGGCCGCTGGAAGCTTGACGAGCCGGTGCCGGACTGCGTCAAGGATATCGTCATCCGCGATATTAACGACATTGAGGGTATGACAAAGGATGTGGATTTTGTTTTGTCCGCCGTCAACATGTCGAAAGAGGAAATCCGCAAGATCGAGGAGGCTTACGCAAAGACCGAGACGCCGGTTGTCTCCAACAACAGTGCGCATCGCTGGACGCCGGACGTACCGATGATCATTCCGGAAATCAATCCGGAGCACGCGGCTGTCATCGAATATCAGAGAAGGCGTCTTGGAACAAAGAGAGGCTTCATCGCGGTGAAACCCAACTGCTCGATTCAGTCCTATACGCCGGCGCTTGCCGCATGGAAGGAGTTCGAGCCCTATGAAGTTGTCGCCTCTACTTATCAGGCAATTTCCGGCGCCGGCAAGACCTTCCGCGACTGGCCGGAAATGAACGGCAATGTTATCCCGTATATTGCAGGCGAGGAGGAAAAGTCGGAGAAGGAACCGCTCCGGATCTTCGGACATATTGAGGACGGTCAGATTGTACCTGCCGAAAGTCCGGTTATTGACTGCCAGTGCATCCGGATCCCTGTTCTGTATGGTCATACGGCAACTGTTTTTGTCCGTCTGAAGAAAGATCCGTCCAAAGAGGAACTGATCGAAAAACTCCGTGAATTCCGAGGGGTTCCGCAGGATCTGAAACTTCCGAGCGCGCCGGAGCACTTCATCCAGTACTGCGAAGAAGATGACCGTCCGCAGGTGACAAAAGATGTAAACTACGAGAACGGCATGGGCGTTTCGATCGGAAGGCTCCGGAAAGATGTTCTTTTTGACTGGAAATTCGTCGGCCTGTCTCACAACACGCTGCGGGGAGCAGCTGGCGGCGCTGTCGAATGTGCCGAGCTTCTGACCGCACAGGGGTATATCACCAAGAAGTGATGCATGGGGAAAGTAGTTTTTATCGCTGAAAAGCCCAGTGTGGCGCAGGATTTCGCGAAGGCTTTAAATCTGAAATTCACATCCAGAGACGGGTATCAGGAAGCGGAGAATACCATTGTGACCTGGTGCTTCGGGCACCTCGTCACAATGTGCTACCCGGACGCATATGATCCCAAGATGAAGAGATGGTCCCTCGATACTATCCCCTTCATACCTGATGAATATCGCTATCAGGTGATCGATTCCGCCAGTACGAAGAAACAATTTAATACCGTTAAAAAGCTTCTGACAGATAAGGACGTAGATACGATCTATATCTGCACGGACTCGGGGCGTGAGGGAGAATATATCTACCGCCTTGTGGCCGCGCAGGCAGGTGTCAAAGACAAGAAACAGCTGCGCGTCTGGATTGATTCCTTTACGAAGGAAGAAATTCTGCGCGGCATCCGTGAGGCGAAAGACGACAGCGCATACGATAACATGGGCGCTGCAGCGTATCTGCGCGCGAAGGAAGACTACCTGATGGGAATCAATTTCTCGAGGGCGATGTCGCTTCGCTACGGCCCCGGCATCCGCGACTTTCTTTCGATGGACCACTGCGTCATCGCGGTTGGCAGAGTCATGACCTGCGTCCTCGGCATCATTGTCAGAAGAGAAAGGGAGATCCGGAAGTTTGTGGAAACGCCGTTTTACAGGGTTATCGGCAGCTTCACGAAGGATGAGCGCGCAGCGGACGACACCTTTTTCGAAGCGGAATGGAATGTGACCGGAGGAAGCCGGTATCAGGATTCGCCTCTTCTGTACAAGGAGAACGGTTTCCTGAAACGGGAAAGCGCGGAAGAGCTGATCCGCTTTCTGCAGGAAGCGCCGGAGGAAGGAGAAGGAGCGCCGGTTGTCCGCGCGGTCTCCCGTAAAAAGGAGACAAAGAATCCGCCGCTTCTGTACAATCTCGCAGAGCTCCAGAACGACTGCTCGAGATTTTTCAAAATCAGTCCGGATCAGGCACTTGATGCCGCGCAGACGCTGTACGAAAAGAAGCTGACCACCTATCCCCGGACAGACGCGCGTGTTTTGTCCAGCGCGGTCGCGAAGGAAATTCAGAATAATCTGAAAGGACTTTCGACGGTCCCGATGTACCGCCCTTTGATTCAGGGTATCATCGATCTTGGCAGTTGGAAGACAATCGGAAAAACCAGATACACGAACGACAAGGCAATTACTGACCACTACGCGATTATTCCGACAGGACAGGGATTTCAGGCGCTCGGAAGCCTTGACCAGACCTGTCAGAAAGTTTATGAGCTGATCGTACGCCGGTTTCTGGCGATCTTTTATCCGGGGGCTGTTTTTGATAAAATGTCTTTGCAGGTGTCCGTCCGTTCCGAACTATTTCAGGCATCTACGCGTGTTCTCCGTGAGCCGGGCTATCTGAACGTACTGCGGTATTCGTTTCAGAAGCCTTCTTCCGCCAGAGAGGATTCAAAAGGCGAAGAGGATTCTTTAAAGGGACAGCAGGAGAACAATCCCGCGCTTGAGAAGATCCTCCTTAACCTGAAAAAGGGTGACCGGCTGCGCGCGCTTCGTTATTCCATCAAGGAAGGGAAAACATCACCGCCCAAGCGCTATAATTCCGGCAGCATGATCCTTACGATGGAAAACGCCGGGCAGTTCATTGAAGATGACGAGCTGCGAGAACAGATCAAGGGAAGCGGAATCGGAACCAGTGCGACCAGAGCGGGGATTCTGACGAAGCTTGTCGATAATCAGTATATCAATCTGAACAGTAAAACGCAGATTTACACGCCGACACAGCTGGGAGAGATGATTTACGACGCCGTCTTTCTCGCGCTCCGGCCAATGCTGGATCCGCGGCTTACCGCAAGCTGGGAAATGGGTCTTACCAGGGTCTGCGAGGGAACGACCAGTGAAGAAGAGTACCGGGACAAGCTGAACAGCTATGTGACGCGGCGGACAAATTATATTAAGCAGAGCGATTTCAGGGATACACTGCAGCAGATGTATCAGAGGGGCGCGCAGTATTATCCGAAACCGATGCATTTCAAGACGAAGTATTCTAATTCCGGCGCGCGCCGGGGAAAGGGAAGCGCGGCAGGAAAGAAGAACACAGCAGGGCCAAAGAAAGGAGACAAAAATGGCAGTCAGTGATTTTACAGCGGCGAAGCTGTTTTGCATGGAGGAGACGATCGCGAAAGAGCTATTCTCCGGCGTTACCTATCCTTACGAGGTGCTGCCTTCCATTGAGGAGTTCATCATACGGCTTGGCAATACGCTTCCTGAAGAAATCTATGAAAAACGTGGGGAGAATGTCTGGGTCGCGCGCAGTGCGCATATTTTCGAGAGCGCGTATATCGCGGGTCCCTGCATCATTGATGAGGGCGCGGAGCTGCGGCAGTGCGCGTTCATCCGCGGAAAGGCAATTGTCGGAAAAGGCTGCGTTGTCGGCAATTCCTGTGAACTTAAGAACGTCGTCCTTTTCAACAAATGTGAGGTTCCGCACTATAATTATGTCGGAGATTCGGTCCTTGGTTTCCACGCGCATATGGGTGCCGGCTCCATTACATCCAACATTAAATCCGACAGGACCAATGTCGTCATTCATGACGGAACCGAAATGCTGGAAACGGGGCTCCGCAAGATGGGTGCCATGCTCGGCGACTATGTCGAGGTCGGCTGCAATTCGGTTCTGAATCCGGGGACGATGATCGGCGCGCATAGCAATGTTTATCCCCTGTCCATGGTCCGCGGCTGTGTTCCGGCATGGCATATCTACAAGGACCGCGATCATGTGGTCGAGAAAATGACCGATTCCGGCATTACTGACTGAGGTACTGTTATGGCCAACCTTGATCTTGCGTTTATACAGCTGTTCTGGGATCTGATGAACCGCAAAACCGGAGAGCTGGGCAAAGTTGAATTTCATCCGCAGAAACCTTCCTTTGACCTGTATGCGCCGATAGAGCAGGCATTTCCCCGCAGCACACCGGAAGAAGAGGGTGTAAGCTCCGCGTATCTTGCGCATTTTGTCCGTAAGCTTCGTACATCGGAGCATGTGGCACTGCATGAACTGATGATCCTGCGGCACGGGCATGTCATTTTCAAATGCGGATTCAATCCGTATATGCAGGGCGTCTGGCATGTAACTTATTCCATGTGCAAAAGTTTTACCGGCATGGCAGTCGGTCTTCTGATTGACGAAGGCAGATTGTCACTCGAAGATCATGTCGTGGAACTTTTGTCCGATGAGCTTTCGCCGCTCTCGCTCCTTTCGAGGGTCCGCTATTCCGGGCTGAAAGTGCGGCATCTTCTTACCATGAGTTCCGGCGCGTCTTTCAATGAAGTCGGCGCAATTTCCGGTAACGACTGGGTTAAGGGATTTTTTGAATCACAGGCGAAGTTCCCGCCGGGAGATCATTTCGAATATAACAGCATGAACAGCTTTATCCTGTCCGCAATTGTCACGCGCATCACAGGAAAAACCATGTTCGAGTATCTTTCGGAAAAACTGTTCGAACCCATGGGCATCCGGAAGGTTTTCTGGGAAGTATCTCCGACCGGCATCACCAAGGCGGGCTGGGGAATGTTCATCACACAGGAAGATGCTGCGAAGCTTGGCCAGCTGTATCTGCAGGGAGGCGTCTGGAACGGAAGACAGCTGATCTCGAAGGAATGGGTGCAGGCTAGTGTTTCTCCGCAGATCAACACCGGCCGGGAAGATAATCCCGAATACGGGTATCATATCTGGATGAACGATGTCCCGGGCAGTTTTATGTACAACGGAATGCTGGGTCAGAATGTCTACATCTATCCGGACAAGGATATGGTTGTCGTTGTGAACGCAGGCAATGATGAGGTTTTCGCGGGCGGCACAATGACACGGATTATCCGTGAGTTTCTGCCGGAAAGCTACCGGCCGCAGGAGGAATCACTCCCGAAGGACCCGGCCGGCTTTTCTCTTCTTATGAATGAAAAGCGCATCAGCGAGCATTCGGGACAGGAATTTCCGCAGATCATGCACGGCGGATGGGGAAGAAAGGGCTGCGTTCGGAGGAAAGACCTATCGTTTTTACAGGCGCTGGATGGCTGCAAATATGAGATGCACTCCAAGGGCATCGGCCTCGCGCCTCTGATTATGCAGGTTGTTCATAACAATTATACGCACGGCATCCGATATCTTGCCTTTTCCGTGCAGAAGGGTGTTCTGTATCTGCTCTTTCAGGAAGGAAGCGACCTGCACCGGATACCTGTCGGATTCGGCCGGGGAAGACATACCGCTGTCAATTTAAACGGCGAGGAATATCTTGTCGGCACGACCGGAAGATTCGGGCGGAATGAAGACGGACTTGCTGTTCTGACACTCCGGATCGCCTTCATCGAAGAGGCGACCGAACGGAAGCTCAAAATTGTTTTCACGGATCCGGAACATATCCGGCTGTACTGGAGCGAGACGCCGGGCGATATCATTATTTCCGATACGCTCGAAATGATCACGACGGGCAGTGGTAATGTGAATCCGATTGTCGGGAATCTACTCACAAGAGTCTCGCCGCTTCTTATCAGGGACGCAACACAGCGGTCTATTGAACCGGTGGAAGACGCTGTTCTGGTTACAGAAGACCAGACAGAGGATATGGGAAGTGAAGAGAAGGAGATAACACAATGACCGAAGAAACCAGAAAATATCTTGCGATTATCAGAGAAAGGACGGATTTCGTACCGAAGGTCGCGCTCACGCTCGGCTCCGGCCTTGGCGGATTCGCCGATACCATTCAGAATCCCATCGTGATTCCTTATGCGGACCTGCCCGGCTTCCCGGTTTCCACAGCGCCCGGCCATGAAGGTAAATTCATCATGGGAATGATCGGCGATGTTCCGGTCATCTGCATGAAAGGCCGCGTTCACAGTTATGAAGGTTATACGCCCGCGCAGGTGTGCGCACCGGCAAGAGTCATGCAGGCCATGGGTGCGCAGATTCTGTTTCTGACAAATGCGGCCGGCGGCTCCAAGAGCACCTATCATCCGGGAACTCTGGCGCTTGTAACCGATCATATCTCCCTGTTTATCAGGAATCCTCTGATCGGGCCCAATGATGACGAAGAGGGTGTGCGTTTTCCTGATATGACACAGGTGTATGATGCGCAGCTGAGGGAAATTATTCAGAAGACGGCGAAGGAGCTCTCGATTCCGCTCGACACCGGCGTCTATGTCCAGCTCAGCGGGCCTTCGTTTGAAACGCCTTCCGAGATCCGCCTGCTTTCGCAGCTTGGTGTAACATTATTCGGAATGAGCACTGTACAGGAAGCCATTGCCGCAAGACACATGGGAATGAAGGTCTGCTGTATCTCCCTGGTGTCCAACCTTGCGGCAGGCATCTCCGGAAACAATCTGACATCGGAAGAGGTCGAGGCGGCAGGAAAAGCTGCGGAACCGCTGTTTACAAAGCTTGTTTCAGAATCCATCAAGGGAATGAAGAATATTTAGGAACCTTCCCGGAAAGGAAGTTTGAATTATGTATCAGTTTTATAACGCAAGAATCCTGACAATGACCAACCCGGCCGAACCGGATATCTTCATGGGAACTGTGTATGTGCAGGATGATAAAATCCTTGCCGTAGTGCGCGATGACAGTGAAGAAAGCCTGTCGGTTCAGGTTCGTAATAAGATCGGACAGGCGCGGCTTCAGAATACGCTGACCGGCATTGACTGCGGCGGGAATCTTCTGATGCCCGGATTCAAGGACGCGCATACGCATTCCGCAATGACGTTTCTGCGCTCTTCCGCGGACGATATGCCGCTGCAGTCCTGGCTGAACGAACAGGTCTTTCCGTATGAAGCAAAGCTCCTGCCCGAAGATATCCGGGAACTTTCAAAGATTGCCATTCTCGAGTATCTGACCAGCGGCATCACCTGCGCGATGGAAATGTATCTTACGCCGGAAACAATTGCGGAGGCGTTCCGGGAGATGGGAATGCGGCTGGTGCAGGTCGGCGGCGTCAACAACTTCAGCCAGTCGCCGGCTCTGCTTGAAAAATGGTACAACGAACTGAACGGCAGGGATCCGCTGACCTCCTTCCGGCTTGGTTTCCATGCGGAATATACCTGCAGCGAAGAGCTTATCGAGCAGATCGCTGCGCTCGCGCACAAGTACAAGGCACCCGTTTACACGCATATCAGCGAGACAGACGCGGAGACGAAAGGCTGTATGGACCGCTACGGTAAAACACCAGTCGCTTTCCTTGCGGACAAGGGAATCTTTGATTACGGCGGCGCCGGGTATCATCTTGTGCATACAACCGAGGAGGACCGGGAGATCCTGCTGCAGAAGAAAATCTGTGTCGTGACCAATCCCGGCTCCAACACAAAGCTTGCGAGCGGCATCGCGCCGATTCCGGAATACTTAAGGCTAGGCATTCCGGTCGGTATCGGTACGGACGGCCCGGCAAGCAATAACTGCCTTGATATGTTCCGCGAAATGTTTCTTGTAACCGGTCTTGCCAAGCTTTCTGTTGGAGACGCTGCCGCCGTACCGGCTTACGAAGTTCTGAAGATGGCAACGACCAATGGCGCCAGAATCATGGGACTTCCGGAAACCGACTGCATCGCGGAGGGAAAACAGGCAGATCTGATCCTCCTGGATCTGCAGCAGCCGAACATGCAGCCTGTCAATCATATCGCAAGCAACATTGTCTACAGCGGCAGCAAACAGAATGTCAGGATGACCATGGTTGCCGGGAAGATTCTTTACGATTGTTTTGGCGGAAAACAGACCTTCCATACCAGATGGCAGCCGGAAGAAATTTATGAAAACTGCGCGAAAATCCGGAACCGGATCTTCGCCGGAGATTGAGCCGTATGCAGCCGGCTGTGGTATTTCTCTGCGTGCTGGCCGGTGTTATTGCAGCCGCTTACGCCGTCGGCCGTGCGAACCGCAAAAGAGAAGATGACGCCCTGATAAAAAAGCTTGCGGCTTCTTTTGGAAAGCTGCCGGACAAAAAGATGCCGGAAGATCGAGGGCGCAATCTGGACGGCTATTATAGAGCACATCCTGAACCGGTTCCGCAGGGGATCGACGATATCACCTGGAATGATCTGGAGCTTTCATTTCTACTGCGCAGAATCGATTCGACGAGAAGCTCTGCCGGAGAAGAGTATCTTTATTATGCTCTTCGGGCAGCCCGGAGATTGTCTTCCAGGGACTGTGCGGTACTGGATTATCTGACAGGCAGCGCGTCTTCTTCTGAAAGGACCAAGCTGCAGTTTTTTCTATCGAAGCTTGGAAATACAGGGCATTATTCGCTGTATGATTATCTGGAGAAACTAAAGGACGCACCGCGAAGAGGCTCTTTGCGAGATCTTCCCGCAATCCTGTTTCCGTTTGCAAGTATTGCACTGATGTTTGTAAATGTTCCCGCGGGTGTCCTGTGCCTGCTGCTGTCTTTTCTGTTCAGCACCGTTACTTATTTCCGGGACAAAGCAGAGATCCTGCCCTATATTACCTGCCTGCAGTATATTCTGCGCCTTTCTTCCTGCGGAGAAAGGCTTTCCGCTGCCGGCAAAACATCAAAGAGCCCGCAGCTGCAGGCAATGGCGGTAGAGATAGGACAGGCGACAGCGCCGCTTTCGTCGCTTCACAGGGGTTCTTTCCTGCTGATGTCTCCTGCAGGCGCAGCAGGACCTGCCGACTTTGTACTGGATTACCTGCGGATCCTGTTTCACCTGGATCTGATCAAATTTTCAGCTATGATGCGCGGCGTCAAAGGCCACGAGAAAGACATCGACCGGCTGATCACATTGACAGGCAGCCTGGACATGCTGGTCAGCACGGCTTCTTTCCGGAAGAGTCTCCCGTACTGGTGCCATCCGGATTTTCCTGCAGATAACGGGGCAGGATCTGTTTTTATGGATGTAAAGGGACTCTTCCATCCGCTTCTTGCAAAGGCGGTGCCGAATGATCTGCTGACGGACAGAGATGTTCTCCTGACAGGCTCGAACGCGAGCGGCAAGTCAACGTTTCTGAAAGCGGCTGCTCTTTGTGCGCTTTTGGGACAGGCTCTGGATACCTGTCCTGCAGCTTCTTACCGGGCGCCGGATTACACAATCATGACCTCGATGGCTCTCCGGGACAGCATACAGGACGGCCGGAGTTATTTTACCGCCGAAATCCATTCACTGAAACGGATAGAGGATGCGGCGCAGGATCCGGCCGGCAGACCGGTTCTTTGCTGCATCGATGAAGTCCTCCGGGGAACCAACACAATCGAACGGATTGCCGCTTCAACGAAAATACTCGAACGCTTTTCAGAATTTCGCGTTCTATGTTTTGCCGCGACGCACGATATAGAGCTGACAACCCTGCTGGAAGGGTATGATAACTATCATTTTGAAGAGGAGCTGGACGGAAACGATGTCGTGTTCTCCCATAAGCTGCGGCGCGGTCCCGCGGATACGCGAAATGCGATCCGGCTTCTTCGCGCGGCAGGCTTCCCGGAATCTGTAACGGACGGCGCGGCGGAAATGGCCGGACACTTTGAAAAGACCGGAAGCTGGCTGAATATGCAAACCGGAGATAAAAACAATGCAGAATGTCATAATCTATAGCGACGGATCTGCCAGAGGCAATCCGAACGGCCCCGGAGGTTACGGGACGGTTATCCAGTACACGGATACCGCCGGAACGCTGCATGAAAAGGAGCTTTCCGGGGGTTTTAATCCGACGACCAACAACAGAATGGAGCTCCTTGGCGCAATCGCAGGACTTGAAGCCCTGCGTTTTCCCTGCCACGTGGATCTGTATTCCGATTCCAGCTATCTGGTCAATGCGTTCAACAATCACTGGATCAACGGATGGATGAAAAACGGCTGGAAAACATCCTCCGGACAGCGCGTGAAAAATCAGGATCTGTGGCGCAGGCTTCTTACCGCCATGGGACCGCATGAAGTTGTTTTTCACTGGGTAAAAGGACATAACGGCCATGAGGGGAATGAACGCTGCGACAGGCTGGCCACATCGGCCGCGGACGCGCAGACGCAGAAAAACCCCAACCTGGAGATTCTGTAGCATACGTAAGGAGTATCAAGAAAATATGGAAATTAAATTCCGGCGTCTTACGCCGACAGCCAGAATTCCCAGCAGGGGAAGCAGCAGCGCCGCAGGATATGATCTGTACGCCGATGTCGAACAGGATACAGTGATTCCGCCGCATCAGACCGTCATGATATCATCGGGGCTTGCGATGGAAATTCCGGAAGGATATTTCGGTGCCATTTTCGCAAGGAGCGGCCTTGCCGCAAAGGAACAGCTCCGGCCGGGCAATTGTGTCGGCGTCGTTGACAGCGATTACAGGGGGCCGTGGATGATTCCGCTGCATAACGATTCGGAAGAGACAAGGACCGTAACGCCCGGCGAACGGATCGCACAGATGGTTGTTATCCCGTTTCTGTCTGTCGAATTCAAAGAAGCCTCCGAACTTTCGGACACAGCGCGCGGCAGCGGCGGTTTCGGCTCGACCGGAAGAAACTGAAGCAGGCCGGCGGCTTGTAATGGACGGGGTTCGGGCATATACTGAACCGGTATTATGAGGGCTTTTCCACGTGCCTCTCATCGGAAAGGAAGAAGAATGGCAGAGAAAATCAGAACAAGATACGCACCTTCACCGACAGGCAGAATGCATGTCGGCAATCTCAGAACCGCGCTTTACGCGTACCTGATCGCGAAACATGAAGGCGGAGATTTTATTCTCCGCATCGAAGACACCGATCAGAAGCGGGAGATGGAAGGCGCGGTTGAAATCATTAAACACACCATGCAGGAGACCGGTTTGATTCCTGACGAGAGTCCGGAGCTTGGCGGCCCCGTCGGTCCGTACGTGCAGTCCGAACGGGTGAAGAGCGGCCTTTATATGAAATACGCGAAGATGCTCGTTGAGAAAGGCGAGGCGTATTACTGCTTCTGTACGCAGGAGCGGCTCGATTCTCTCAAACAGGTCGTGGACGGGAAGGAGATCAGCGTCTATGACAAGCATTGTCTGCATCTTTCAAAGGAAGAGGTAGAAGCGAATCTTGCGGCCGGAAAACCCTTCGTCATCCGGCAGAATAATCCGCAGACAGGCACGACGACATTTCACGATGAGCTTTACGGTGATATCACGGTCGAGAACAAAGAACTGGACGATATGATCCTGATCAAGTCGGACGGATATCCCACCTACAACTTCGCGAATGTCGTCGACGATCACCTGATGGGAATAACCCATGTAGTCCGCGGCAATGAGTATATTTCTTCTTCCCCTAAATACAATCGTCTTTATGACGCGTTCGGCTGGGAAGTCCCGAAATACATCCACTGTCCTCTGATTACAGATGCTGACCACAAGAAGCTTTCCAAACGATCCGGATACTCTTCTTATGAGGACCTGATCGAACAGGGCTTTCTGCCGGAAGCAGTAGTCAATTTCATCGCGCTTCTTGGCTGGTCGCCGGAAAACGACAACGAAATTTTCTCTCTGGACGAGCTTGTCAAAGAGTTTGATTATCACAGAATCGGCAAGTCGCCTGCGGTATTTGATTACACAAAGCTGCGCTGGATGAACGGAGAGTATCTTCGCCGCATGTCCCCGGAGAAATTTTATGAAAAGGCGCTGCCGTATCTGCAGAAGGTCATTCACAAGGACAGCCTTGACCTGAGAACCATCGCGGAGCTTGTCCGCACCAGAATCGAGATTTTCCCGGATCTTGAAGAAATGGTTTCTTTCTTTGACGAGCTGCCGGAATACAGCGCCGATCTGTTCGAGAACAAGAAGCAGAAAGCAACAAAGGAGAACTCTCTGCAGATTCTGAAGGAGCTTCTTCCCTTGTTCGAGTCCGCGGAAAGCTTTACAAATGACGCACTCTTCGAGATTATCGCGGCGTATGCCGAAGCGCACGGCTTCAAGAACAAGACCGTTATCTGGGCTGTCCGCATCGCGGTTTCCGGAAAGGAAGTCACTCCTGCCGGCGCTACGCAGATCATGGAGATTCTTGGTAAGGAGGAATCTCTGTGCAGAATCCGGAAAGCCATCGGCCTTCTTCACGCGTAACCTCTGTCATTTTTCAGACGATCCTTCTTCCGCCTCCACGCCCCGCGGCAGGCATGGGGAAGGATCGTTTCTTCCCGGCAACAAAGAGCAGCGGGAAGCGATCTGTCACTTCGAAGGGCCCTGCCTTGTGCTCGCAGGCCCGGGGAGCGGCAAGACGTTCGTCCTTACCGAACATATTCATTATCTGCTCACATACCATCATATCGATCCTTCCTGTATTCTTGTGCTGACCTTCTCCAGAAAGGCGGCGGTACAGATGCGGGAACGCTTCATCAGCGGCTGCCATGATCGTTACGGCGGCGTCCCTCCGGTTGTCTTCGGAACATTTCACTCGGTTTTCTATCATATTCTGCAGGAGTCAGCCCCTGTGAGCCGGCGTCTGATTGACGCGCGCAAACGCACGGTGCTTCTTTCCTCACTTTATCCGCAGCGGCAGAATCCGGCAGAGCCCATAGAGGACAAAGAAGAATTTATTCGTCTTCTGGACGCGTACATCACACGCAGAAAATGCGCCTTTCCGGCAGGCTCCAATGATAACGCGGCGTACGGCGGGGCTTTTTCCGCTTATCAGCAGTACCTGAAGGAAAATCACCTGCTGGATTTTGACGACATGATCCTTCTTTGCAGAGAGCTTCTGCAAAACAACAGCAAGATCCGCAGGATCTGGTATGAACGGTTCCGCTTCGTTCTTGTCGATGAATTTCAGGATATCAACAGACTGCAGGAAGAAACACTTTCCTGCCTTGATACGGGGAATCTTTTTGCGGTCGGCGACGATGACCAGTCGATTTACGGTTTTCGGGGTTCATCTCCCGGATTTCTGCGAAATTTTCAAAAAGACTATCCCGGCGCGCACATCGTGAAACTCCGGGTCAATTACCGAAGCAGCGCCGGCATCCTTTTCTTTGCGCAGCGCGTTATCCGGGAGAACAGGAACCGTCTTGCAAAACAGCAGACTGCCGCGGCGAAAGACAGGACAGCGCCGGAAATCAAAAGCTTCTGCACGAAAACCGGGCAGCTTCGCTGCGTGCTCGCAGAGCTGCAAAGCCGCAGCGGCAGAGGACAGGGAACTACTGCGGTTATTTTCCGCACAAATCTGCAGGTAAAAACATTTCTGCGGTTTCTTGAAAAGGAGGGCTTCACAACGAGCAACGGCGCAGCGCTATCCAAAGAAGAGCGGGCCCGGCTTCTATCGGAGATCTCCGCTTATATGCGACTTGCCGCAGGGGCGGCAGGAGGGGAACTTTTACGCAGTGACTTCTATATGATCATGAACCGCCCGCAGAGATTTCTGATTCGGCAGGATTTTCCGGACGAAGTCATTAAAACCGGAAATATCCCGGCGCTTCTTTCCCGGCTTTCTTCCGGCCGCACAGCATTTGCGGAGCTGTATGAGGACCTTCTCCGACTTTCTTCGATGCAGCCGTTTTATGCTCTGCAGTATCTGTTTTACAGCATGGATTACGCATCTTTTGCCGTACAGTGCGGTAAGGACATGGCGGACGGAATACGGTCATTTCTGAACGGTCTGTTAAAGATTTCCAAGGGAGCCGCCTCCCTGTCGTCACTTGAAAAACTTCTGCAGGAGACAGCCGGAAAGGATTCTTCGGAGAAGGAAGAGATCAGGCTTCCCGCCGATATCCGCGTCATGACAATGCACGCCTGCAAAGGACTCGAATTCGACTGTGTCATCCTGCCGGATCTGAATGAAGGTCTTGTGCCGTCCAGAAAATCCGTTTCCGCAGAAGAAATCGAAGAAGAACGGCGTCTTTTCTATGTCGCCATGACACGGGCGAAAAAGGAGCTGAAACTGTTCTATGTCAGCGGCACAAAGGAAAGTCCGCAGCGCCCTTCAAGGTTCCTGCATGTTCTGGGCGTAAAAGATTGGTGATTACTGACAATTTATGATAAAATTACGGTGCATTGTGCACATTGTAAAATGAGCTTATCAGAATTACGGGAAAACGGAGACAGCCATGACTACAAATTTTGAGACATTTCCTGCGCATACGGTTTTGCCGGGTACAACGGTCACAGCAGACAGCGTCATCTTCAGCATGGTTTTTCACGACTGCCGTAACTGCGGACTGCTGCTGTACCATCTGCCGGACCTTACGGAAGTCAGGGTCCCGTTTACGGACGAATACCGCTATGGCAGCCTGTATTCGGTGCGGATGAAAGGTCTTGATCCGGCGCGCTGGGCGTACAGGTACTACCGCGACGATTATTCGTTCGAGGATCCTTACGCGCGGGAACTCATTCTGCTCAAAAAGGACGGCGAAGAGTTCGCGGCATGCCGTCTGTTTCCTTCCGCCGAAGACGGACTTCCTTCTTATGGCAACCGGAGAACTGCGCCATGGCCGGACCGTTTGATTTACTGCATGCACGCGCGTGGGTTTACCGCGTCGAGATCGTCAAAGGTACCGGATAAGGGAACCTTTCAGGGCGTCATCCATAAGATTCCGTATTTGAAAGAGCTTGGAATTACAGCTGTGGAGCTGCTTCCCGTTTATGAGCTGCGGCCGGAGCAGCTGGGCATGATTGTCGGCGAGCCGTCCGATTTTCATACGAGTGACAAGTATTCTCTGAGTATTCCCGGAAAGAGCTCGGACGATCAGCCGCGCCAGAAGGTCAATTACTGGAATTTCGGTGAAGGCTGTTATTTTGCGCCAAAACGCGCGTACGCGAAGAGCAAAAGCCCGCAGACCGAATTCAAGGCCATGGTAGGCGCGTTTCACAAGGAGGGGATAGAAGTTTATCTGCAGCTGTTTTTCCCGGACACAGTAACGATCCAGACACAGCTGGAGACCTGCAGATTTTATGTCACGCATTATCAAATTGACGGCTTTCATTTGAAGGGCAGTGACAGCGGACTGATGACGATCGCGTCCGATCCGATGCTGTCGGATACGTCGGTCTTCTATTATTCGTTTCCGTATGAGGAACTTACAAGAGAAAACACCGAGAATCCGGCTGTCGGCAGACCTTCTGTCCGGCACCTTTGCGAATATACAGGCAGCTTTCAGCATCTTGTCCGCTGTTTTGTCAAAAGTGACAATCAAATGCTGCGGGAATTCTGCAAGGCATTTATCGAGGTTCCGGAAAGACACGGAAATGTGCACTATGCCGCCAATTACGAAGGATTCACGCTGAATGACACGGTTTCCTACAACTGGAAACACAATGAAGCGAACGGCGAAGAAAACCGGGACGGAACCGATGAAAATGACAGCTGGAACTGCGGCGTTGAAGGTCAGAGCAGCCGGAAGGACGTCCGGGCTCTGCGCCAGCGCCAGCTCCGGAACCTGATGACGCTGACGATTCTTTCACAGGGCACCCCTTTAATTTACGCCGGTGACGAGCGCTGCAACTCACAGGATGGCAACAATAACCCGTACTGTCAGGACAATGAAACCGGCTGGACCAGCTGGAAGGAAACTGCCGCGTCCGGAAAACAATATGATTTCACGAAGAAAATCATCGCATTCCGTAAGGAGCACGCCATTTTCCGGATGCGGCATCCGTTCCGTATGAGCGACTACAAGGTTTACGGATATCCGGATGTTTCGTTTCATGGCGCGGATGCCTGGAAACCGGATTTCGGCGGATACAGTCATACAATCGGTATTCTTCTGAACGAAAAATACGCGGAGGAGAACCCTGCGGACGCCCTGATTTATCTCGCTGTAAACATGCACTGGCACGCGCAGATGCTGGCAGTTCCGGCGCCGTGGGACGGTTTTGTCTGGCGTGTAATCGCGGATACCGCGGCTGAGGAAGACGCATTTTATCAGGATCCGCCGCTTCTTGCGGACCAGCATCATATCAGCGTGCGCGGCCGTTCCATCTGCATTCTGCGCGCAGTGAAAGAATTCGAACCCGAGCCGAAGCCGCAGAAAGCACATAAAAAGGAAGCGGCCGCAAAGAAGGAAGAAAATGAAGAAAAAGATCACACTGAAAAAGACTGTGCTGCATCTTCTGACCATCTCGAAGCATAAGGCTTATGTGGCGGAAGAATGTTTCAAGGTAGGCCTGTACCGGCAGGGGCTGACGCACGATCTGTCCAAATACAGCCCTTCGGAGTTTTTTGTCGGCGCGAGATATTATCAGGGAGACCGCAGTCCCAACAACGCGGAACGCGAGGATAAAGGCTATTCGAGCGCCTGGCTGCATCACAAAGGGCGCAACAAGCATCACTATGAGTACTGGCTGGATTATTCGACCGGCGCCGAAGAAGGCAGCCCCTGCGGCATCATTCCCGCGAAAATGCCCGGCAGGTATGTCATTGAAATGTTCATGGACCGGATTGCCGCGAGCAAGGTTTACCGGGGAAAGGCATATACCGACGCAGATCCTCTGGCATATTATATGCGGGGCTGCACCTGGAAATTCCTGCATCCAGAGACCAGGGCGCTTCTTGAAAAGCTCCTGTACATGCTCCGGGATGAAGGAGAAGAAAAAACATTTGCCTACATAAAACGGCATCTGCACAAATAGATGAAAAGCGGCCGCTGCGGCCGCAAGCGGAGGTAATTCCATGTCACATTTTAACACCAGAGAAATTGCGGACAGATTCATCCGCTACGCATCCGTTTATACACAGTCGAAGGAAGGTGTTGCCGATACGCCTTCCACACCCTGTCAGAGAGATCTTGCGAAGCTCCTGTATGAGGAGCTTCTTTCGATGGGAGCTTCCGATGTCTTTTACGACGAGGAGAAATGCTACGTATATGCGAGTGTGCCGGGCAATATTCCGGCAGATCCGGATAGAACGGCACTCCTTCCGGATGCAGGAGCAAAGCGTCGGGAAAACACAGCGCCTATCATCGGTCTTGTTGCCCACATGGACACTTCGGATGCCGTAGACGCAAAGGAGATTCATCCCAGACTCATTGAAAACTACGACGGAAGAGCGGTGGTGCTTTCGAAGAACCCGTCTTATATTCTCGATCCCGCGGACTTTCCGGAACTCTCAGAGATGAAAGGGAATACGCTGATCGTAACGGACGGCACTTCCGTCCTTGGCGGCGACGACAAGGCCGGCGTCACGCAGATTATGGAAGTGTTCCGCTTTTATCTGCAGCACCCCGAATACGCGCACGGAACCATCCGCCTGATGTTCACACCGGATGAAGAAGTAGGAAACGGCACGATGCATGTCGACAGAAGCCGTTTTGCCGTTGATTACGCGTATACCGTTGATGGAAGCGCCGTCGGCGAGCTCGAATACGAAAACTTTAATGCTGCTTCGGCGTCGGTTGAGATACAGGGGTTGTCCACACATCCCGGCGATGCCAAGGACAAAATGAAAAACGCGCTGCTGATCGCAATGGAATTCAACGCGCTGCTTCCGGCAGACGAAATTCCCGCCCGCACCGAAGGGTATGAGGGCTTCTACCATCTGGATGAAATGAGCGGCACGACAGACCACGCGCACATGGAATATATACTGCGCGATCATGACCGCGCCAAATTCGAAGAAAAGAAGCAGAAGGTCAGGGAAGCGGCACAGCAGCTGAATAAGGTGTACGGCGAAGCCACAGTTACGCTCAGGATCGAAGATTCTTATTACAACATGGCGGAAAAGATTCTTCCGCACAGACACCTGATCGACAACGCAAAGGAAGCCATGCGGGAGCTTGGCGTTACACCCGTAACACAGCCGATCCGCGGCGGTACGGACGGCTGCAAGCTCAGCTTCGAGGGGATACCCTGCCCGAACCTGGGAACCGGCGCGTTCAATTATCACAGCCGCTATGAATATGTCTCGGCGCAGCAGATGGAGACCGGCGCCGAAATACTTTTGAGGATACTGAACAAATATGCAGAATTTGAAATTAATCGCTGACGAAAAGGAGCTGGCGCGGCAGAAGGAATTTCTGCAAAGAGACAGAGAGTACACAAAGGAACTGGAAGCGCAGCTCGGCCGCACACCGACGTACCACGTCACCAATTTCGGCTGTCAGATGAACGCAAGAGACGCCGAGAAACTCTCCGGTGTGCTTTCGGAAGCCGGTTTTGTGGAAGCACCGGACGAGAGCGCGGATTTTGTCATCTTCAACACCTGTACGGTGCGCGACAATGCCGACCAGCATTTTTACGGAAGGCTCGGACGTGCCAGCCATTACAAGAAATCCAATCCCTCGATGAAAATCGCGGTCTGCGGCTGCATGATGCAGGAAAAGTCCAACGTAGACAGGCTCCGCAGAAGCTACCCGTATGTCGACCTGATTTTCGGAACGCATAACCTGTTCCGCTTTCCAGAATACCTTTGCGAAGTCTTTGAAAACTCACAGAAATACAGCGCTTCGGCTTCTGCAAGGCGCGTTGTGGATGTATGGGAATCCACGGACCTGATCGTGGAAGATCTGCCTGTCGAGCGAAAGTTCCGCTATAAATCCGGCATCAATATCATGTTCGGCTGCAACAATTTCTGCAGCTACTGCATCGTTCCGTATGTAAGAGGAAGGGAACGGAGCCGCGAGCCGAAGGAGATCATCCGTGAAGTTGAAAAGCTTGCACAGGACGGCGTCGTGGAAGTCATGCTGCTTGGACAGAACGTAAATTCCTACGGAAAGGATCTGGAGCATCCGGTGCCGTTTGCGGATCTTCTCCGGGAAGTCGCGGAAATAGACGGAATCAGGCGCGTCCGTTTTATGACGCCGCACCCGAAGGATATCAGTTCGGATCTTCTGGAAGTCATCGCTTCTCATCCGAACATCGCAAGACATGTGCATTTTCCGCTGCAGTCGGGTTCTGATAAGATCTTAAAGAAGATGAACCGCCGGTATACAAAAGAACAGTATATCGAGCGTGCGCTCAAAATCCGCGAGATGATCCCGGACGCAGCCATAACAACCGATATCATCGCGGGGTTCCCCGGAGAAGAACCCGAAGATGTGGATGAGACGATTGACGTCATTAAAAGGGTGCATTTTGATAACGCATATACGTTCATCTATTCGAAACGTACGGGAACGCCGGCTGCTGCCATGCCGCAGGTTCCGGAAGAAGTGGTAAAGGAAGGATTCGACCGGATCCTTTCCGCTGTACAGGAATCTGCAAGGAGCAGTACGGCGGCGCTGCAGGGCCGCGTCATGACAGCGCTTGCCGAAGAGAAAAACCAGCAGATGGCCGGCTATATTACAGGCCGGCTTTCTAACAATACACTCGTGCATTTTCCGGGAGACGAAGCGATGATCGGAAAATTTTACGATGTGTCCCTGGATGACAATAAAGGCTTTTATTATTTCGGAAAAGCTCTCCGGGAAAATGAGCGCGGCTTTTAACAGCAGCAGAGGAATCCGTTTTGTCCACACCCAATATAAATGAAGTTTCACCAATGATGCAGGAATACCTGCGGACAAAGGAGCAGTACAAAGACTGTCTTTTGTTTTACCGCCTCGGCGATTTCTATGAAATGTTCTTTGACGACGCAAAGACAGCTGCCAGGGAGCTCGAGCTCACACTGACCGGTAAATCCTGCGGTCTCAAAGAGCGCGCACCCATGTGCGGCATACCGTATCACGCGGTTGATATCTACATTGCGAAGCTTGTCGAAAAAGGATATAAAGTCGCGGTCTGCGAACAGATGGAAGATCCGAAGCTCGCGAAGGGTCTTGTAAAGCGCGCGGTCATCCGCATTGTCACGCCGGGCACCAACACAAGTCCGGAGACACTGGACGAACATCGCAACAACTATCTGCTCAGTGTCTTCTACGATACGAATCTTTGCGGCATTGCGGCAGCCGATGTCTCAACCGGTGACTTTTACACGACCGAAGTCAGCGGGAACCGGAAGATTCTAGATGAAATCATGAAATACGCGCCGGCGGAGATCATCTGCAACGACGCTTTTCTTCTTTCCGGCATTGACATCGATGACTTAAAGGGCCGGCAGGGGATCGCGGTCAATTCACTGGACGCGCATTATTTTGGCCAGAGAGAATGCACAGAGACTTTGCTCTCGCATTTCAAGGTTTCCAGCATGATCGCTCTGGGCATTGAAGACCTGCGATACGCGCAGACAGCTTCCGGGGCTCTTCTGCAGTATCTTTACGCGACACAGCTCAATGACCTCGCCAATATTACGCGGCTTGAAGCATACGCTTCCGGGAAGTACATGCTGCTGGACAGCGCGACCCGAAGAAACCTGGAGCTTACGGAAACCATGCGGGAGAAGAAGGTCCGCGGTTCGCTCCTGTGGGTTCTTGATAAAACCAAAACAGCGATGGGTGCGAGACTCCTGCACCAGTTCCTCGAGCAGCCGCTGATCGACAGGGAAATGATTGAAAAGCGGCAGGACGCTGTTGCTGCCCTTTGTGCAAATCCCGTGGACCGGGATGAAATCAGAGAATATCTTCAGCCGGTCTATGATCTCGAACGCCTGTTAACCAAAATCAGCTACGGCAGCGCCAATCCAAAGGATGTTCTGGCTTTCCGGGAATCCCTGAAAATGCTGGGGCCGATCCGGCAGGTACTTTCCTCTTTCACGGAAAGCGAACTGACAGAGATCCGCAGCGCGCTCGGCGATTATGCGGATCTGATCCGGCTTCTGGACGCCGCAATCGTCGATGATCCGCCGCTTGCGATGAAGGGCGGCGGCATCATAAAAACCGGATACAACGAAGATATCGATCACTTCCGGGAAGCTAAAACACAGGGAAAGCAGTGGCTTGCTTCTCTTGAAGAGGAGGCCAGAGAGCAGACCGGCATCAAAACGCTGCGCGTGAAATACAACAACGTCTTCGGCTATTTTCTCGAGGTGACGAACGCCTTCAAAGATCAGGTACCTGCAGACTGGGACAGAAAGCAGACACTGGTCGGTGCAGAGCGCTACACGACGAAGAGGCTCAAAGAGCTCGAAGACACGATTCTGAACGCACAGGATAAACTCGGCGATCTGGAATATGAAGAGTTCTGCAAATGCAGAGACAGGATTGCACAGCGCGTCGCGCAGCTGCAGAAATCCGCAAAGGCGGTTGCTCTTCTGGATGTCTACTGCTCGCTTTCGGTTACTGCCGAACGAAACGGGTATGTTCGGCCGAAACTCAATGACAAAGGCGTCATCAAAATTTCAGACGGCAGACATCCGGTCGTAGAGCAGATGATGCAGGGCGATTTTGTCCGGAACGATACACTTCTTGACAATAAAAAGAACTGCATCGCGATCATCACCGGCCCGAACATGGCCGGCAAATCGACGTATATGCGGCAGGTTGCGCTGATTGTCCTGTTAAATCAGATCGGCAGCTTTGTTCCCGCAAAGGCGGCGGATCTTTGCGTTGTGGACCGGATCTTCACGCGGGTCGGCGCTTCGGATGATCTTGGCAGCGGCCAGTCGACATTCATGGTTGAAATGAATGAAGTGGCGAATATCCTCCGGAACGCGACGCCCAGATCCCTTCTGATTCTCGATGAGATCGGCCGCGGAACTTCCACATTTGACGGGCTATCCATCGCCTGGGCTGTTGTTGAATATATCAGCAACAAGAAATATCTTGGCGCCAAGACACTGTTCGCGACCCATTACCATGAGCTGACAGAGCTCGAAGGCAAAATCGACAATGTCAGCAACTACTGCGTCGCCGTAAGAGAAAAGGGTGATGACATAATCTTCCTTCGAAAGATCGTAAAAGGCGGCGCGGACAGAAGCTACGGCATTCAGGTCGCGCGCCTTGCCGGCATTCCGGACCTTGTGATTGACAGGGCAAAGGAAATCGCCGCGCAGCTTTCGGACAACGATATCACGGAGAAAATTCACAGCATCGAGGTCCGCACGGACAGCGCTGGCGGCACGCCGCAGAAAGTGCAGCACTATGACGATGTCGATCTCGGTCAGATGTCTTTGTTTGAAACGGTGACGGACAGTGATGTTTTAAAGCAGCTGAAGGAAATCGACATTACAAATATGACGCCGATGGACGCGCTGAATACGCTGTACAGGCTGCAGTCGGAGCTGAACAACAGGTGGAGTTCGTAGTGCGGATACATATGCCGGCTTCTTCCGGCAGTTTAAAGGAGCAGCAGGATGGCTGAAATCCATATATTATCCAGCGAAACAATCAACCGCATCGCCGCAGGCGAAGTAGTGGAACGGCCGGTGAATGTTGTCAAAGAACTGGTTGAAAATTCGATCGACGCCGGCGCGGACGCGGTTACAGTTGAAATCAGGCAGGGCGGTATCGACCTGATCCGGGTAACCGACAACGGCTGCGGCATCGAGCCGTCACAGCTGACGAAGGCATTCCGGCGCCATGCGACCAGCAAGATATCGGATGAGCGCGACCTTTCGCATCTGCACAGCCTCGGTTTCCGAGGCGAGGCACTTTCCAGTATTGCCGCGGTTTCCGAAGTCGAAATGATTACAAAGACAAAGGACAACATGATCGGCATACGGGCGAGGAACCGGTCATTTACACCTTCCGGCTCTCCCGCGCAGGCTGCATCCGATGTCATACCCCTTGATATCACCGAGGTCGGTGCTCCTGACGGCACAACGGTCATCGTACGGAATCTCTTTTACAATGTGCCTGTGCGCAGGAAATTTCTGCGGGCTCCGCAGACGGAAGCCGGTTACATCACGGATCTCATGGAACATCTCGCGCTTTCCCATCCTGACATCTCTTTTCATTACAGGGTAAATCAGCAGGAAAAGCTCCATACAACCGGCAGCGGCAATGAGAAAGAGCTGATCTACCGGATTTACGGCAGGGAAATCGCGGGTTCGGTGATCCCTGTGGACGCGCAGAACGGTCCCGTGCGGCTTCGCGGATTTCTGGGAAGGCCCGAATATTCAAGGTCTACAAGAGCCTATGAGATTTTTTTTGTAAACGGAAGAGTTTTGAGAAGCGACATTCTTTCCAAAGGGCTGGAAGAGGGATACCGGACAGATCTGATGCAGCACAGATTTCCGTTCGCCGTTCTTTATCTGACCGCCGACCCGCAGGAAATTGATGTCAATGTGCATCCATCCAAAATGGAAGTCCGCTTTTCCGATGCCAGAGCTGTTTATGATTTCATAAATGAATCCGTTCACGCGGCGCTGCACAGAGTTGAGCTGATTCCGTCTGTGACGCTGGAAACCAGAAAAGAAGAGAGTGACAGACTTCGCGCGGAAAACAAAGCCCGTGAAGAAGAACTGAAAAAAACGCCACACATCGAACAGTTCGAAGTACCCGGCAGGAACCCGGAAAATGCAGTCAGGGAAGAGCCGCAAAAGTTTGTTTCAGAGAGTTTTACCTTTACGGAAGAGAGCAGGGAAGCGGCAGAGGGACAGGCCTTCCGCTTTGAACAGCAGGAGCTGTTTCCAAAGCCGGTGCCTCTGCCGCACGAAAAGCCGGCGGAAGATAAACCGGCAGACAGAGAAGCTTCAAACATGGCTGCTGCAGAGACTGCCTTCGCCGGACAGTCTGCTTCTCCGGATGAGCCGGTTTTCACAGCGCAGAACGCTTTGCGGTACCGGATCATCGGTCAGGTTTTCAAGACGTACTGGCTGGTGGAATTTGAAAACAAGCTTCTTCTGATTGACCAGCATGCCGCCCATGAAAAAGTGGGCTTCGAGCGGCTGATGAAACGGCTGTCCGCAAAACAGGGAGAAGCCGCCGCTTCCCAGCTGCTTGCACCTCCTCTGATTATTACACTCACCGGCAGGGAAGAAGCAGTGCTCCGGGAGTACGCGGATTATTTCACAAAAATGGGATATGAGGTCGAACCGTTCGGCGACGGCAGCTACGCGATCCGTGCGGTTCCTCTTGAGCTGTACGCCAACGCGCCCGATGCCCTGCTCCTTGAAATACTCGACGAAATTGCGGACTCCAGGCTGAGCGGAACGCCGTCTGCCATTCTGTATAAAATCGCCTCCATGTCCTGTAAGGCAGCCGTGAAAGGCAATATGCGCATCTCCGAAGAAGAGGCGCGTGCGCTGATCCGGGAACTCCTGACACTGGATAATCCGTATCACTGTCCGCACGGACGGCCGACCATGATCATCATGACAAAGGACGAAGTCGAAAAGAAATTCGGGCGCATCGTCTGACGCGCCGTTTGGAACGTATGAAGAAACTGATCATTATCGCCGGGCCCACCGCTTCCGGCAAAACCGCTGTCAGCATTGAACTGGCAAAGCGGCTTGACGGAGAAATCATTTCCGCCGATTCCATGCAGGTTTACCGCGGCATGGATATCGGTTCCGCGAAAGTGCGGAAAGACGAGATGAACGGAGTCCCGCACCATCTGATTGACATCCTGGACCCCAAAGATCCGTGGAACGTTGTTTTATTCCAGAAGAAGGCCGAAGCCGCTGCTTCGGAAATTTCCGGAAGAGGGAAGCTCCCTTTCCTGGTCGGCGGGACCGGATTTTATATTCAGGCGCTGCTTTACGGCATTGATTTTACAAAGACCGAAGAGGACAGTTCTTTCCGGCAGGAGATGGAAGCCTTCGCGCGTTCGAACGGTCCGCTTGCCCTGCATGCGCTGCTGCAGAGGGAAGATCCGGAAGCGGCGCGGCAGATTCACCCGAACAATATCAAGCGGGTCATCCGCGCGCTCGAGTTCAAGAGACAGACCGGGCAGTGCATCTCTGTGCATAATGAGACCGAACATCAGAAGCGCCCGGTATATGACGCGGTCTTTTTTGTTTTGGTGCCGCCGCGGGAGGTACTTTACAGGAGAATTGACGAACGCGTTGACCGGATGATGCGGGACGGACTTCTGGAAGAGGTGCGGGGTCTCTACGACGAGGGGCTACGAGAAGAGGACGTCAGCATGCAGGGCCTTGGCTACCGGCAGCTGATCCGGTATCTTGACGGCAGGGATACACTGGAAGAGGCCGTCCTGCAGATTAAAATCCAGACCAGACATTTCGCGAAACGCCAGCTCACCTGGTTTCACAGAGAGCAGGGTGTGATCCGGCTTGACCCTTGCGAATTTTCCGAAGAAGCAGCTCTGGCCGGCCGCATGGAAGAGATGATCGAAGAACATTACCATATGGAGAGGAAGTACAAAGAAACATTATGATAAGTGATACATTGCAGAAGGAAGATAACGCTGCACTGAACGCCCTCGGTATTTCGAACGATGTGCTCGAATTTGCCGAACCGATTCTTGAGAGCTTGAAAGAACGTTTCCAGAGAATCGATGATCTCGCGGAGTATAATCAGCTCCGCATCATCAAGGCGTTTCAGGATGCCCACATCGGAGAGGCGAGTCTGAAAGGCACAACCGGCTACGGCTACGACGATATCGGCCGTGACGGCCTCGAGAAGGTCTATTCGCTGTACTTTCACACGGAAGATGCGCTTGTGCGGCCGCAGATCACCTGCGGAACGCATGCGCTCGCCCTTGCGCTGATGAGCAGTCTCCGTCCCGGACAGACCCTGATGAGCATCGCCGGCAAACCGTATGATACGCTCGAAGAAGTGATCGGCATCCGGCCTTCCCGCGGGAGCCTTGCGGAATACGGGATCTCGTACCGGCAGGTTGATCTGCTGCCGGATGATTCCTTTGATTTTGACAGAATCCGCAAGGCGCTGGAGGACGACACAGAGCATAAAATCCATCTTGTTACCATCCAGCGTTCCAAGGGATATCAGACCCGGCACACATTTTCGGTCGATCAGATCGGAGAGGCTATCCGCTTCGTCAAAACATACCGCCCTGACATCCTCTGCATGGTTGACAACTGCTACGGCGAATTCACCGAAGACAGAGAGCCTTCAGATGTCGGCGCGGACATGGTTGTCGGTTCTCTGATCAAAAATCCCGGCGGCGGACTTGCGCCGATCGGCGGTTATATCGCAGGAAAGAAAGAGTGCGTTGCAAACGCCGCCGTCCGCCTCACAAGTCCCGGACTTGGCAAAGAAGTCGGTGCGTCTCTGGATATTCTTCCGCAGTTCTTCCAGGGGTTCTTTATGGGCCCCATTGTAACGGCAAGCGCTTTGAAAGGAGCGATATTCGCGGCAAGCGCTTATGAAAAACTCGGATTTTCCGTTCTGCCGGGTGCAGATGAACAGCGGCACGATATTATCCAGGCAATCACGTTCGGAAGCCCGGAAGGCGTCATCGCGTTCTGTCAGGGTATTCAGTCCGCCTCGCCGGTAGACAGTTTCGTCGCCTGTGAACCGGCGCCGATGCCCGGATATGACAGCGATGTCATCATGGCGGCAGGCGCCTTTGTATCCGGCTCGTCGATCGAGCTTTCCGCGGACGGGCCGATCAAGCCGCCCTACAACGTATACTTCCAGGGCGGACTTACCTGGCCGCATGCCAAGTTCGGTATTCTGAAGACCCTGCAGAATATGAAAGACCGCGGTCTTGCGAAACTGGATGCAAACAATTAAAATAAAGAATAACTTCTGACCGGGAGAGGCCCGGAAAGGAAGCAGAATGAAAAAACCGGAACCTTCCGGAAGGGCGGAAATGCCCTATGAACGTTTTCTGAAATACGGCGGCGGATCTCTGTCGAACGCCGAGCTTCTCGCGATCATGCTTCGCACGGGAAGCTCCGGCGATTCGGCTCTGGATCTGGCGCATCATATTCTGTGCCTGAAAAACGAAGGCGGGAAAGAAGAAAATCTTCTGGCGCTGTATCACCTATCGCTGCGGGATCTTCTGTCGGTCCGCGGTGTCGGTGAAGTGAAAGCTGTCAGACTCCTTTGCCTGACAGAACTCTCAAGACGGCTGTCTCTGGCCAAGGCGGAGGAAAAGCTTGTTTTTACGGATCCGAAAAGCGTAGCTGACTACTATATGGAATCGCTGCGGCACGAAGAAAGAGAGATTGTGCTGCTGCTTCTTCTGGACAATCAGCTGCGGCTTCTGCGGGAAGAAAAACTCAGCGTCGGAACCGTCAACTGTTCCCTTCTGTCTCCGCGGGAAGTGTTTCTGCGGGCGCTTGGAGGCGGCGCGGTGAACATTCTTTTGCTGCATAACCATCCGAGCGGCATCGCTTCCCCCAGCGAAGCGGACATCAGCGTTACCAGAAGGATCCGGGACCTTGGCGCAGAACTGGAAATTCCTCTGGTGGATCATATCATCATCGGGGATCTATGCTATACCAGCATGAAGGAAGCAGGATTTTTATGATTTTCGGAAAGAAAAAGACAAATCTGAACACAGACGTGCGGCCGGAACAGAAATTCAAGGATCCGGGCGTATCTTCGAATTCTTACGGCATTGATCTTGGCACCTGCAATATCAAGATCTACAATGCTTCGACCGACAAAATCATGGTGCAGAAGAATCTGATCGCCGTGCAGAATAAAAAGCGCATGATTGCCTACGGCGATGAAGCTTATGAGATGTTCGAAAAGGCTCCGAGCAATATCCGCGTGTCATATCCGATCGGGAGCGGTGTCATCGCTGACATCAACAACATGGAGCTTTTAATGAAGGCTTTTATGACGCAGGAGCAGAACGGGACACTGCATCCGGGCGATTTTTTCATCGCAATTCCGACAGACGTTACCGAAGTCGAGCGCCGCGCCTTCTATGATCTCGTCAAAGATTCCGGAATTAAGGCGAAGCGTATTCTCGCGGTGGAGAAGGCAATCGCAGACGGGCTCGGCCTTGGCATTGATATCAAGAATTCCCAGGGCGTTCTGGTTGTTGACGTTGGTTTCGACACGACGGAGATTTCGATTCTTTCTCTGGGCGGCATTGTTCTTTCGAAGCTTGTCAAGGTCGGCGGGCATGTTTTTGATGCGTCAATTGTAAGCGCGGTCAGAAGGGAATACAGCCTTGTCATCGGCATGAAAACCGCGGAGGCGGTCCGTATGTCTTTCAATGACATTTCCTCCAACGGCGGAGAATGCACGGTTTACGGCAGAGATATCGTTACCGGTCTTCCGATGGAGCGGACACTGACACATGATTTTGTCGCGGAATCTTTAAAGGAAAATTTCCGTGTGATCGTGGACAACGTGAAGGTCATTCTCGAGAGGACGCCTCCGGAACTGTCCGCGGACATCTACCGTCACGGAATGTTCGTGACGGGCGGCGCAAGCCAGGAAGAAGGCCTCGCAGACAGGCTCAAGGAAGAAATCCATCTGGACGTCAACATGGCGGATTCTCCTGTCAATACGGTAGCGCAGGGCCTTGCCCAGGTGATCAAGAAGGCGCAGTACAGATCGCTCGCGTATACAATTGAAGGACTTGGTAATAAATGATGAGTTCTACTCCGAAAAAGAATCCGAGAGAATTCCATTTGCATATCCCGGGAAGATATCTGCTTCTGATTGTCTCGCTTGCCTGTATCGGACTGATTTTTCTGACATTTTATTCGGATGCAGTTTCCGGTCCCATGGAGAATACTGCAGGCTATCTGGTTGTGCCTTTCCAGAACGGCATTAGCAGAATCGGTGGCTGGATTCTGGACAGACAGGAACTTCTGGAGGATATGTCATCGCTCCGGAAGGAGAACAAGGAACTGAAACAGAAGAACGAAGAGCTTGCGGCGGAGAACACCTCGCTCTCCCAGAGCAGATACGCGCTGCGCGAGCTCGAGCGCCTGTATGAACTGGACCAGGACTATGCGGGATACGAGAAAACCGGGGCGCGGATTATCGCGAAAGACACCGGAAACTGGTATCACTCTTTCATTATCGACAAGGGAACTTCGGATGGCCTTTCGCTAGATATGAACGTACTCGCCGGGTCCGGGCTGGTTGGAAGAATCACGGCAATCGGCAGCGACTGGGCGCGTGTCGAAACAATTATTGACGACAATATCAATGTGGCCGGGGCTGTTTTGTCGACCGGAGACAACCTTGTTGTGTCCGGTAGTCTCCAGCTGTACGCGGACGGAACCATCCAGTTCATGCGGCTGCAGGACCCCGAGAACAATGTCAAGGTCGGTGACAAAATCGTTACCGCCAATATCAGCGACAAATATCTGCCGGATATCTTAATCGGCACGATTACAAGCATCCAGCAGGATGCGAACAACATTACAAAGTCCGGCCAGATTACGCCTGCCGTTGATTTTGCGCACCTCGACAGAGTGCTCATCATCAAGCAGCTCAAGCAGAAAGCGCCGGCGGATGCGCAATGAAAAAATTTGTTACATTTCTGGTCGCCGCGCTGACGATCCTTGCCGGTTTCATACTGGAATCAACGGTACTTCCGCACATTTCGCTCGCCGGTATCAAGCCGAATATCATGCTGATCATCACCGTGTCGTACGGCTTTCTTCTGGGAGAGAGGCGGGGGCTTTTCATCGGTTTCGCCGGCGGTCTTCTGTGCGATGTTTTCTTCGGCCCGATGCTGGGATTTGAAGCATTTGTCTACGGACTGATCGGCTTTTTATGCGGCAAATTCAAGAAGTATCTGTATGTGGAGGATCTGGCTTTTCCGGTCCTGATCACTGCCGTTTCAGATTTTATTTATTGTTTTCTGAATTTCGTATTCCTGTTCCTTTTAAGAAACCGTCTGTTTCTGGGAACTTTTCTTCTGCAGATCGCCTTCCCGGAAATGATATACACGGCGTTGTTTTCAATATTCTTCTATCCGTTCCTGACGCTTTTGTATAACCGCTATATGAAGGAAAGTCACCATACGGCGCCGGGAAGCAGCGTCATCCCGCAGAATATCGGCCGGAAGTGGTAAATGCCGCGTCCGGCCTGCTTTGTTTTCCGTAAGAAGAGGAGTCAGCTTTGTTTGGTGGAATTCATTTCGGCGGGGATGATCTGACCGCCTGGTTCAAAAGAATCAATCTGCGTGTACTGCTTGTCGGCGCGGCCGTTGTCGCTTCGGCAGGCGTTATGATTGTACGGCTTTTCAATCTTCAGATCGTTAACGGCGAGAGCTACATGAACAATTTCCAGCTCCGCATCAAAAGAGAAATCAGCATTCCCGGTACCCGCGGGAATATTTACGACCGCAACGGCCAGCTGCTCGCGTATAATGAGCTGGCTTATTCGGTTGTGCTGCGGGATACCGCGGAAGAATCCTCCCATCACGACATGGATCTGAATGACACGATCGCCAAATCGATTGATATCATCGAGAGCAACGGCGACACGGTAACTTCCGATTTTAAAATTTCATACAATAAAACAACAGCGTCTTATGAATTCACGGTCGACGGCAGGCAGCTGACCCGTTTCCTTGCGGATGTCTACGGCTACGCCGATACGGCGGATTTAAAGCCCGAAGAGGCGGAAAGCTCCGCAGACGACGTGATTCTCATGCTCTGCAAACGGTTTGAAATCGGAAAATACGAGAAGGCGGGAGATCCGTCGTCTTCCTTCGTGCCGGAAGAAGGCTATAAGCCGAAAAAGCTTCTGCAGATGGTCACGATCCGGTATCTTTTAAGCCTGAATGCTTTCAAGCGCTACGTTCCCACGACAATTGCTTCGGATGTCAGCGGTCAGACCGTTGCGACGCTTCTGGAAAACACAGATAATCTGGAAGGTATCAATATTGAAGATACAACGGTCCGCAGGTATGTAGACAGCAAATATTTTGCCCAGATTCTGGGATACACCGGTCAGGTTTCGACAGATGAGCTCGAAGATCTTCAGAAAACAGATCCGTCCTATGACGCCTCGGATGTCGTAGGCAAATCGGGACTTGAAAGGTCTCTGGAGTCTGTTCTGCAGGGCACGAAGGGCAAGAAGACCGTCTATGTGGACAACCTCGGTAACGAGCTGGAAACCACGGATGTTGTGAACCCGAGCGCCGGCAGCAACGTCTACCTGACAATCGATAAAGATCTGCAGGAGGCAGCTTACGATATCCTTGAAAAGAAGCTCGCTGATATTATTCTGGACAAGATCCGGCCGATCAAGGAATATAAGGCCAAGGAAAACGCGTCGAGCGCCAGCATCCTGATACCGATCTATACCGTTTATTTTCATGTGCTGGACAACAACATCGTTGATATCAGTCATTTTCAGGAAGCGGATGCCGGTCCGACCGAAAAGGCCGTCTATTCGGCATATTCTTCTTACCTGAACACAACCATGGATCGTCTTCATACAGAGATGTTCGACACGAAGACACCGTACAAGGATCTCAGTGACGAGTACAAGGACTATGAAAGCTATATCATTCAGTTCCTGTATTCCGAAGAGGTTCTCGATAAAGCGAAAGTGGATAAGGATGATGAGACTTACACCGCGTGGGCAAAGGACGAGACCATTTCCATGGAGGCATTTCTCAAATACTGTATCGCCAAAGGCTGGATCAATGTTTCGCAGCTGGATATGCAGCAGCAGTACGCGGATTCCGAAGCTGTCTATGACGCGCTCTACAGCTGGTTAAATAAAAACCTTTCGGGCGATCTGGAATTCACCAAGCACCTGTATCATTACATGATTCTGCAGGACATCGTCACCGGAACACAGGTCTGCCAGCTTCTTCTGGAACAGAACTGCGTGACTGTGCCCGAGTCGGAAAAACAGGACCTTGCGTCCGGCGCGGAGTCTTCGTATACGTTTATGATCAAGCGCATTGAAAACAGAGATCTTACCCCGGCGCAGCTGAATCTGGATCCGTACTCCGGTTCAATCGTCATCACGGATCCGAACAACGGTCAGGTTCTCGCGATGGTATCGTACCCTTCGTTTGACAATAACAAGATGGCGAACGGCGTTGACGCGGATTATTACGAAAGCCTGCGGGAAGACCGCTCGAAGCCGCTCATCAATTACGCGACGCAGCAGCGGACGGCACCCGGCTCGACATTCAAGCCGGTAACTGCCACCGCGGCATTGTCGGAAGGTGTCATCGATCTGAACAGTACCGTAACCTGCACCGGCATCTTCACAAAGCTCGGGAATCCAGCGCCGAAATGCTGGATCTATCCTGCGGGGCACGGAACGCTGGATGTTGTCGGCGGCATTGAGCACTCCTGCAACGTTTTCTTCTATGAAATGGGCTACCGTCTGGCGACGGATACGGATGGCAGTTATCAGTCCGAACTCGGCATTGATAAGCTCCGTAAATACGCACAGATGTACGGCCTGGGTGACAAGAGCGGTGTTGAAATCGAGGAAGCGGCCCCTTTGATTTCCTCAGAGGACGCGGTTCGTTCTGCCATCGGTCAGGGCAATTCCAACTATACAACAGCGGGACTCGCGCGTTACGTTTCCGCGGTCGCAAATGAAGGCACAGTTTATGATCTGACGCTGGTCGATAAAGTCACGGATATTAAAGGAAATGTTCTTCAGACAAACAAAGCCGGAGTCCGAAACGTCATCAGTATGGACCAGTCGAACTGGGACGCGATTCATCTTGGTATGCGAAAGGTTGTTCAGAACATGACGTTCTTTGGTGGCATGAATGTAGAGGTTGCCGGCAAAACAGGTACCGCGCAGGAATCCGAGCTTCGTCCCAACCACGCACTGTTTGTCGGTTTTGCTCCGTATGAAAAACCGCAAATCGCGTTCGCGATCCGGATTGCCAACGGTTATACTTCCAGTTACGCCGCACAGACGATGGAGAAAGTACTGGAATACTACTTCCATGTTTCCGATAAGGAAGAGCTTCTGAGTGCGGAGAGCAGCGTGGTGCATACCACAACAGGAGACTGATTTGGATAAGGTAATCATTAAAAACCAGAAATACGGCATTTCGCTGAAGCTGGACGATACCGCGCCGTTCGGGACACTGCTGCGGGAGATACAGGAGAAGTTCGAAAAATCCAGAAAGTTCTTCGGCCGGTCGGATCTTACTCTCACCTTTGAGGGAAGAAAGCTGACGCCGGAACAGGAAAATGCCGTGATCGGCGTCATCGAGCAGTCTTCCGACATCCGGATTCTCTGTATATTCGTCGAGGATGAGGAACGGGACAGCGTGTTTGTCCGCGCCGCGAACAAACTGGAAGATCTGCAGCAGATGGAGCAGGAAGCGAAGGAAGCACTGAAGATTGTGCCGGATGTGGCGCCGATGCGCACGTTTATCGGCAATGTAAAAGCCGGTGAAATCCGTAAATGCAAGGACAATATTATAATCTACGGAGACATCGAGGAGGGCGCCGCTCTGATCAGCGAACGTTCTGTTATCGTGCTCGGCTCTGTCCTTGGCGTTGTCCACGCGGGAGACGGCGCGGGCGGAAAACATTTCGTCTACGCGCTTTCCTTCAAGCCGAGGAAAATGCTGATTGACGGCGTCCGCTTCGAAGACACGGCGCCGAAACGAAAGCTGTTTGAGAAACCTAAGCCATTGTCCGGCATTGCGTATCTTTCGGGCAGCTCCGTGCGGATCACGGCGAAGCCGGAAGAAATACAGGAAGTCATGCGGGGTATGGCAGACCTGAACCTAACGACAAAAGAGAGCGGCATATGAGAAATTTATTCCGTACCTTTTCTTTGAAAAACATTGATTTCATTCTGATCGCGCTCGTCGTCACGCTCAATGTCATCGGTATCATTGCCGTAGGCGACGCGGCACCGCAGCTGCAGAAACGGCAGATTGCGGGCTCCATTTTGAGCCTGGCTGTCATGTTTCTTGTCAGCGCGGCAGATTACAAACATGTACTGAAATTCTACTGGGTGTTTTACGGCCTCAATCTTGTACTGCTCACGCTGGTACTTGCCGTAGGTTCATCCAGCAAAGGCGCGCAGCGCTGGGTCAGCATCGCCGGAATCAGATTTCAGCCTTCGGAAGCCGCCAAAATATTATTGATTTTATTCTTTGCCAAGTTTATCATGAAGTATAAGAACAGAATACAGACATTTGGTATGGTGGCTGTCTGTGCGGTTCTGGCCGTAATTCCGGTACTTTTGGTATACAGTCAGCCGGATCTTTCAACGAGTATCATGATTATGGTCATCTTCGCGGTCATGATGTTTGTCGGAGGACTGAGCTACAAACTGGTCGGAACGGTGCTGATCATCGCGGTCCCTTCCGTGATTATCTTCATCAATCTGGTTGCGCAGGAGGGCACCACGCTGCTGAACGAGTATCAAAGGGACCGTATCCTTGCATGGCTTCATCCGGAGGATTTTGCAACGACAACCGCGTATCAGACGATGAATTCGATCATGGCCATCGGATCCGGACAGCTTTCGGGAAAGAGCGGTAATGCCAGCTCTTTTACATCACTACTGAAAAGCGGCTATATTTCGGAGTCCCAGACGGACTTTATTTTCACCGTTGTGGGAGAGGAGTTCGGATTCATCGGCTCGTGCGTGGTCGTCATCCTTCTGATGCTCATCGCACTCCGATGTCTGTCTATTGCAAGGACCTGCAGTGATATGTCCGGTTCGATTATTGCGGCCGGCACCGGTGCATGGGTCGGATTTCAGGGGTTCCTCAATATCGGCGTGGCGACGGGAGTGCTCCCGAACACAGGTATTCCTCTTCCTTTTGTCAGTTACGGTCTCACGAGTCTGATCTGCCTGTATATCGCTATAGGCTTTGTTTTGAACGTGCGGATGCAGAACCGGCGAAAAGGCAGCACAGTTAACAGCACAGAATTTGGGAGAGTATATGAATATAGCGCTTATCGCTCATGACGCGAAGAAGAAACTGATGCAGAACTTCTGCATTGCCTACCGTGGCATATTATGCAAGAACGAGCTGTACGCAACCGGCACCACCGGAAGGCTGATTGAAGAAGTTACGAATCTGAATATTCACAAGCTTCTCGCGGGGCATCTTGGCGGCGAGCAGCAGATCGGCGCGCAGATTGAGAACAATGAAATCGACCTTGTAATTTTCCTGCGGGATCCGTTCAGCGACAGCAAGAAGCATGAGCCTGACGTCAACAACATTGTAAGACTCTGCGATATTCATAATATTCCGCTTGCAACCAATGTGGCTACAGCAGAACTGCTGATTAAATCGTTAGACAGAGGAGATCTGGAGTGGCGTGAAATGTACAAGTAACGGAAAGATCATTCGCATTATCTCTTTCCTTCTGTCCATATTTGTTGTTTGTATTTCACTCGAAGGCTGCGGAAAGACGCCTGCGCTTTCGTTTCAGGACAACGCTTCCTACAGCAACTTCAATTTCATGATCGGCGAATCCGGTTCAGCGGAAGTCGCCTCTGCTTTTGCACAGAATCTGTGCGTCACCGGCAAGGACCAGAATTCCGACGCACTTTCTTCTATGAACGCAGGGGCGGCGGCCGCTCTTTTTGATGTCAATAACCGGAAGACTTTGTATGCAAAAGATGTGTATACAAGACTGTATCCCGCAAGCCTGACAAAAATCATGACTGCGCTGGTTGCTCTTAAGAACGCGAAACTCGATACTGTTCTGACCGCCTCCGGGAATGTGACGGTTACGGAAGCAAATGCACAGGTAGCAGGCCTGAAAAAGGGTGATACCATGACGCTGGATCAGGCACTGCATATTCTTCTTATCTATTCCGCGAATGACGTGGCGATTCTGATCGCGGAGAATATCGGCGGCAGCACCAGTCATTTCATTCAAATGATGAATGAAGAGGCAAAGTCTCTAGGAGCAACCAACACTAATTTCATCAATTCCAACGGTCTTTCGGATCAGAATCACTATACGACCGCCTATGATATGTATCTGATTTTCAATGCTGCCATGCAGTACAGCACATTTCAGGAAATCATCAATATGCCGGTTTATAAAACCGCTTATCATGACGCTTCCGGGGCTTCCAAAGACATTTCGGTCAGCTCGACCAATTATTATATGCAGAATATGTCCGTGGCCGAAGCACCGACAGGCATCACCGTGATCGGAGGCAAAACAGGCACGACAACCGCAGCCGGCCACTGCCTCATTCTGCTCGCGAAAGACACCTCCGGCAATCCTTATATTGCAGTCGTTATGCGCGCCAGAGACAATGATGAACTGTATCAGGATATGAACGAACTGCTGTCCCTGATTCCACAGTCATAGAATACCAACTCCTTCGTTTCATTGTTGTTTTTTACAAACCGTTAAACTATAATTAACCTTAAAGAAGGGCAGCGCCGCTGCCCGCATCACAAGTATTTTAGGAGGGCAATGTCCAATGGTTCAGCTGATTGTAGGCAATAAAGGGAAAGGCAAGACAAAGTGCTTATTGGATAAGGTCAATACGGACGTCAAGAATATTCTCGGCGATATCTGCTATCTCGACAAGAGCACACAGCATATGTACGAGCTGAACAATAAGATCCGTCTGATTGATGTCAGCAGCTACAGCGTTGAGAACACGGACCAGTTTCTTGGTTTTGTCGCGGGTATCATTTCGCAGGATCACGATCTTCAGCAGATGTACTTTGACGGTTTCCTTGATATCGCTCATTTAAGAGGCAAAGATATCACCCCTGCAATCAGGAAGCTGGAAGCGTACAGCAAGACGTTTAATGTTGATTTTGTACTCAGCGTATCCATGGATGAGGTGGATCTGCCGGAGGCCGTGAAACCTCTGATTGCCATTTCCCTCTGACGGATCGTATTTCCGTACGGCGCTGCGGAAGCATCTTTCAATAACATAGTATGTTTTCATAAAGCCTTGGATCTTGTTTTCCAAGGCTTTATATTATAATATCCGGGTTGCGTTTGTTTTGAGCAAGAACACTAAATCGTCTAAAGTAACTGCATACAGAAGGCCGCTGAATCCCAATGTAGGCGCGATCATATTTTTCGTGATCCTCATCTATATGGCCATCAGTATCCTTCGCTACGCGACCGCGAAACATATTGTGGGATATGAGGTGCGCACCGGGTCCCTCTCTTCCTCGAATGTTTATCAGGGTATCGCTCTTCGCAGCGAAGAGATTATGAAGAGCGAATACGCAGGGCATATCAATTATTATTCGCAGGAAGGAACCAGACTCGCCGCCGGAAAACTGGCTTATACAATCGATGAGACCGGCGAAATCGCCGAACAGCTCAATTCCGGAGAAGCCAATGACGAACTGTTCACAAAGGACGACTACGCGAAGATGCAGAGTGACATTGCTTCCTTTACTGCGAAATTTCGTCCCGGATATTTCCGGCAGGTGTATGATTTCAAGAGCTCGCTGGACAGCGAACTTGTCAAGGTCACAAATAACAGTATTCTGAGTGATATTCAGAAAATCAGCAGTTCCTCCTCCGTCCATTTCTGCAACACGAATGCTACCGGTGATATTTACTATTATACAGACGGCTATGAAGATAAAACCTTCGATAAACTGAAGCTGTCGGATTTTGATTCCTCCGGTTATACAAAGAATATTATCAAGAGCAATTCCCTCGTTGCGAAAGGAGATCCCGCCTGTAAGATTGAAACAGCCGAGGACTGGTCCGTCGCGATCCGGCTCCCCGATGAAAAGTCAGCGAAAGAGCTCGAAGACATGAAGGTTGTAAAGGTCCGTTTTCTGAAAAATCAGGACGAATCCTGGGCAGCCATTACGACAAGAGGAGACGACAAAAACGGCTGGTACGCGAATCTGGCATTCACAAATTCCATGATTACGTTCGCGGGAGACAGATTCATCGATGTCGAGCTGCTGACAACAGCCAGCAGCGGACTCAAGATTCCCAAATCCGCTCTTGTGGATGGTAAGTTCTTCGTCATTCCCTCGAGGTTCGTGACAAAGGGAACCGGCGACAAACAGGGTGTACTTCGAAGCACGGTAAACGATGACGGAGAGAAAACAACCGAATTCGTATCTGTCTCTTTGTACGGACAGGACGAAAAAGGCGAAGATGTCTATGTGGACCAGTCCGCGCTTCGAAGCGGAGATGTCCTGCAGATGACAGATTCCAGTGAAACTTTTACAATCGGTGAAACCAAAGATCTGACAGGTGTATATAATATCAATAAAGGCTACGCGGATTTCCGCACGGTCACGAAGATCGAAGAGAATGACGCGTACGCGATTGTTAAACCAGATGATCTGTACGGTCTCCGCGAATATGACTTCATTGTATTGAACGCGAAGGATGTAAATCCTAATGAATTTGTTTATTCCAGATAGCGCGGATACGGACATCGGCGTCCGGAGAAAGAAGGAATGGAATTTGGTAACGGAAAATCTAGAAAGTGTGGAAGAGCGTATTCAGGCAGCATGCGACCGGGCGGGCCGGGACCGCAAGGAAGTGAAGCTGGTCTGCGTAACCAAGACAAAGCCTCTGCCGCTTCTTCAGGAAGCCTATGAAGACGGACAGAGAGATTTTGGCGAGAATAAGGTGCAGGAGATTCTCGCCAAAAAACCGCAGCTGCCGCCGGACATCCGCTGGCATATGATCGGCCATCTGCAGACCAATAAGGTCCGGCAGATTATCGGACAGACAGTCATGATTCACAGTATGGATTCATTGCATCTGGCAGAGGAGATCAGCAGGCGCGCTGGCGCGGCAGGTATTGTCATGCCTGTTCTCATTGAAGTCAATGCCGCTAAGGAACCCACAAAATTCGGTGTGATGCCGGAGGACTGTCTCTCCTTCGTAAAGGAAGCTGCAAAGCTTCCCGCGATCAATATCCGCGGCCTGATGACCAGTGCGCCCTTGACCGACAATCCGGAAACAAATCGTATATATTTCAGTAAACTTAGACAATTAAGCATTGACATTATTGGTGAAAATATTGATAATGTGAATATGTGTGAGCTATCAATGGGTATGTCAGGCGATTTTGAAGTTGCCATTGAAGAAGGCGCTACAATCGTCCGGGTAGGTTCCGCAATTTTTGGCGAGCGGCATTACGCTTGAATAAATGGAGAACAGGTAAGATGGGTTTTATTAAAGATCTGATCAATAATGTAAAGATTCCCGGCGACGGTGTCGATGATGATATGGATATCGATGAAGGCTATGATGACAGTCTCGAGGAAGAGAGAGAGTATCGCAAGCCTCCGCTTCGCTTTTCCCAGGGCCGCAGGAATCAGGACCGGGAGGAAGATGACGAATATCAGGAAGCGCCGAGAAGACAGCCTCGTCCCCAGTCCCGTCCGCAGACTCCGGCCGGAGCCGCATCCCGGCCGACAGGCGGCGCAAAGCCGGACAGCGGCATGCAGGTCCGCATCATAAAGCCGAGTTCCTTCGATCAGGCTAAGCAGATTACCGACACGCTGCTTGCCCATCGTACGGTTCTTTTGAATCTGGAGGGCCTGGATGTAAATACCGCGCAGAGAATTGTGGACTTCGCTTCCGGTTCCTGTTATGCTCTCAACGGCAATTTCAGTAAGATCAGTCATTATATCATTGTGATTACACCGGAAGAAGTTGATATTGCCGGCGATATGGCAGATATGGAGACACTCGGCGGTATCGCCGGACTTGGCGGTGCCGGCGGCGTCGGAGGCATGGGCGCCAACCCGTTTGTCGAGCAGCCGTTCCAGCAGAGCGCGAATTAATTCATTTATCAGTAAGCGGATCGCACCAATCTGTGGTTGGTGCGATTTTATTGTATAAATCGGAGACAACTATGCATACATCGCGGAAATTAACAATCTGCAAAGACAACCGTCCTTGCTATGACATTCTGTATTCCCATGATATCAACGAGCTTACACAGGCTATAAAGCAGCTTGGACTTATGGAGCATAAAATTCTGATTGTTACCGATTCCAATGTCGGACCGCTGTACGCGGATCAGATCGCGGCTGCCTGCGGCGGCGCGCCGGTTTACACGCTGCCCGCCGGTGAAGAGAACAAGAACCTGCAGCAGATTCAGAATATTTACCGGTATCTGATTGAAAACCGCTATGACAGAAAGAGCTGTCTGATTGCGCTCGGCGGCGGTGTAGTCGGAGATATGACCGGATTTGCTGCCGCAACCTATCTTCGCGGAATCGGATTTGTGCAGATCCCGACAACCCTCCTGTCGCAGGCGGACTCGAGTATCGGCGGAAAAACCGGTGTAGACTTTGAAGGGTACAAAAACATGGTCGGTGCATTCCATATGCCGAAGCTGGTTTTCGCGGATACAGACTTTTTGCAGACACTGGACGGGCGGCAGTTTTCAAGCGGCTTTGCGGAAATCATGAAGCACGGCCTGATCCGGGACGAAGCATATTATGTCTGGCTGATCGAACACATGGAGCAGATCATGGACCGGGATCCAGAGACTCTGACGCAGATGCTTTACCGGAGCAATGAGATCAAGAAAGAAATCGTTGAAGAGGATCCTTTTGAAAATGGCAGCCGCACGCTGCTAAACTTCGGTCATACCGTGGGACATGCAATCGAAAAGTACGAGAACTTTACGCTCACACATGGCGAATGCGTTGCGCTCGGCTGTGTAGCCGCGGCATTCATTTCCTATAAGAGAAACCTTCTTTCATGGGAAGAATACTACGAGATCCGTGATATGTTTGTTCCTTTCGGCCTTCCGATCAGCCTTGCGCAGGTCGATGCACAGAAGGTTCTTGCTCTCACAAAATCGGATAAAAAAGCGGCAGACGGCCGGATCCGCTTTGTCCTGCTGCAAGGGATCGGACACGCGTTTACGGATATGACCGTCAACGACAACGAAATTATTTCCGCAATTGAAGAGCTTGATTTTTCAAGAAAAACAGGAGAGTACGCCAAGTGAATGAAAAGCTGAACAATAAAAGAACGGCTGCCGGCATCCTGCTTTTTGCGGTGCTGGTTATTCTGGACCAGCTGACAAAAACAGCAGCGGTCAATGCCCTCAAAGGAAAAGCACCCGCCGTTCTGATCAAAGGCGTTCTGGAATTATATTATCTGGAGAATACCGGCGCCGCATTCAGCCTGCTGCGCAACGCGCAGTGGCTGTTCATTATCATTGCCAGTGCGGCCATCATTGCGATCGGAGTGCTGCTTCTGAAAATGCCGGCGAATAAAAAGCTGCAGCCGCTCCGGATTATCCTGATATTGATCGGCGCAGGTGCTGCCGGAAATCTGATTGACCGGTTTTTTCTTGGTTATGTCCGGGATTTCATCTATTTTTCCCTGATTAATTATCCTGTGTTCAATGTCGCGGACATCTATGTTACCTGCGCGGTCGCCCTGCTGATTATTCTGATTCTCTTTTATTATAAAGAGGAAGATTTTTCCTTTCTTCAAAAGAGCGGAAAGCACTGAATCGCGGGAGACTGACTGGTTATGGAACAGTTCAACACCTATACGGTATCCGAGGATGAAGACGGAGAACGGCTGGATAAACTGCTGACCTTCGTTGTTCAGGGCCGCTCCCGCAGCTTTCTGCAGAAGCTGTTCAAGGAGCAGCGGGTGCTTGTCTTGGGGAAACCGGTAAAAGCTTCCTATCGTGTGAACAGCGGGGATGTCATCTGTTTTTCCATTCCGGAAAAGATCCTGCCGGATATCCTTCCGGAAGATATTCCACTTGACATACTGTATGAAGATGAAGACGTGCTGGTTGTCAACAAACCGAAAAACATGGTCGTTCATCCGGCGCCCGGCCATTATAGCGGCACACTTGTCAATGCGGTCATGTATCACTGCGGGACTTCTCTTTCCGGCATCAACGGCGTACTGCGTCCCGGTATTGTTCACCGGATTGACAAAGATACGACTGGGTCTGTTATTATCTGCAAGAACGATATAGCGCATCAGTCCATCGCAGCCCAGCTGAAAGAGCACAGTATTGTACGAAGCTACAGGGCAATTGCTTACGGAAGAATCCCGGAAGACGATCTGACCATTGACGCTCCGATCGGCAGGGACCCGAAAGACCGCAAAAAAATGGCCGTTACGCCGGACGGAAAATCCGCGGTGACACATGTCCATGTGCTTGCAAGATACCGGGATTATACCTATGTGGAATGCCGTCTGGAGACCGGAAGAACGCACCAGATCAGAGTGCATATGGCGTATATCCATCATCCGCTGCTGGGAGATGAAACCTATGCCGCAGGAAGAACAAGCCCGTACCATCTGGAGGGACAATGTCTTCACGCGATGATTCTTGGTTTCCGCCACCCGGTAACCGGACAGTACATCGAAACTGTGGCACCGCTCCCTTCGTATTTCGAACGTCTCCTGGAAATCATGCCATTATAATTTCCCAAAACTCCGAAACTGTTTTATAATAATACTGTAATCAGCATTATTATCTGCAAAACAAAACCAGAACGGAAGACAGTATCCTCATTGTCTTTCATTACCGGCAGCTGCAGGAGGGAAGGGTATGAAGACTATCATTACAATCGGCAGACAATTCGGTTCAGGCGGGCGCGAGATCGGAGAGAAGGTCGCGCAGCACTACGGGATCAAATGCTATGATAAGGAATTGATTGCCAAGGTAGCCAGCAACAGCGGTTTCTGTCAGGAGATGATCCGCCAGCAGGACGAGCGGCCAACCAATTCTTTTCTTTACAATCTCGTCATGGACACCTATTCCTTCGGCTACAACGCATCGAGCTTCGTTGATATGCCTATCAGCCAGAAGGTGTTTCTTGCGCAGTATGATACGATCAAGAAAATAGCGGAAGAAGGTCCCTGTGTATTCATCGGACGCTGCGCGGACAGCGCACTTTCCGGCCGCACCGACGTTATCAATTTCTTCATTCACGCAAGCGAAGAATACAGGATTAAAGAGATCATGCGCCGCTATCCGGATATTACAACAGCGCAGAAGGCCCGTGATTTCATGACCAAGAAGGATCGTCAGAGACAGTCTTATTACAATTATTATTCTTCGAAGCGCTGGGGTCGGGCGGACACCTATGACGCGACCATCAACACAGCACTGCTTGGCGTGGACGGTTCCGTGAAGCTGATCTGCCAGATAGTGGATGATTTTGAGGCTCTCGGATGAGCAATAATTACAGAATTCCAAGATGAAGAAACGGACAAACTATGTCACGGTATTCCTGCTGACGCTGTCTGCCGTGCTGTTTGCCGGCCTGCTTACACTATTTGTTCTATCCGCTGCGTCTTCTTCGCCGGCTGTGCCGGCCGGGGAGGCGCAGCCTCTTACTATAGCGGAAAAAATTCCCGAAGGCAGTGTGCCTTCAGCCGGTCTGCCTGACTCTGCCGGAGATGATCTTTCAACAGCCGGTACTGCGGATACCGGGAAAACCGTATCTGCAGCGGAAGATACCGTCTCTGTTACGCTCGCCTTTGCAGGTGATCTGCTGTTCGATGAAAATTACGCTGCAGGTACCGCGCTGCGAAGCCGCGGCGTCACGGGCTGTTTCGACGAAGCGGCGCTCGATGTCATGCGGAGCGCCGATCTGTTCATGGTCAACAACGAGTTCTGCTATATGGACGAAGGAACTCCGCTGCCGGATAAGCAATATACCTTACACGCAAAGACAGATACGGCTGTGTGGCTGGAAGACATCGGCGCAGATCTTGTTTCCATCGCGAACAATCATGTTTATGATTATGGAGAAGACGGACTTCTGAATACGCTGCATACGCTGGAAAGCATCGGTATGCCTTACGTTGGCGCCGGCCGCAATATTGACGAAGCTGCAAGACCTTATATTCTGGAAACCGGAGGGATGAAAATCGCGATTCTTTGCGCGACACAGATTGAACGATATCCGGTTCCCGATACGAAGGGCGCAACCGCGGATTCTCCGGGTGTATTCCGAGTGTATGACATGACACCGCTCTATGATAAAGTGCGTGAGGTCAGACAAACCGCGGATTTTGTAATCGTATATATTCACTGGGGCAACGAAAAAGAAAGTTTGCCTGTCGCCGCGCAGACAGACAGTGCCAAAGAGCTGGAAGCCGCCGGCGCGGATCTCGTGATCGGGGACCATCCGCATGTTTTGCAGCCGGTAAGCTTTATCAATGAGATGCCGGTGTTTTACAGCATGGGGAACTTTCTTTTTACTTCCTACAAAACAGATACCGGACTTGCAAGTATTACACTGGATACAAAGGCTAAAAAGATTTCCAATGTCCGGTTCATTCCAATGCGTCAGGAAAACACGGCGCTGCATCTGCTAACCGGTGATGACAAACAGCAGCTCCTGCAAAAGATGCAGGCAATGTCGCAGGATGTGATGATTGATGCGGACGGGAACATTCAGAAACGACCGTAACTCCTGATACAGGTAGAAAAATCCGGAGAAGAGTACCTGGGAGCTCGTTTCCAACTATTCGCAAAAGGCAGCTTTTACGAATAGTTGGAAGCTTTTTTATTGATCGTAACCGAGTTCACCCGAATCCATCAGAATTGTAAACGGCCCGTCGTTGCAAAGTTCCACCTGCATGGACGCGCCAAATATCCCGTGTTCCACTACCGGAATATTCTCACGGCATTTGCGGATGATGTATTCATATAATTCATTGGCTTTGTCCGGCGCGCCTGCGCGTATGAACGATGGTCTGTTACCATGATGTACATCCGCGTACAGCGTAAACTGGGAAACAATCAGCAGACTTCCGTTCACAGCCTCAAGGTCCAGGTTCGTCTTGCCGTTTTCGTCGTCAAAGATCCGCAGCCGGACCATCTTTGTGACCATTTTATCCGCGACCGCCTCGGAATCTTCATCTGAAATTCCGACAAGAACAAGAAAACCTTTTCCGATCTGTCCGATGACCTGTCCATCTACCGTAACGGATGCATGTGTAACTCTCTGAATTGTAAATTTCACTGTCATTCACCCTACAAAAGTTCAATAATTATCTGATAATTCAAGCTTCTTGGCCTGTACGTCTGCATCCGGCTATTTTCGGAAAAATTTTGTCCATGCGGACGGACGCTTCTGTGAAAAGTATCTGGTGCTGGACGGATCTTTTGCGGAGTGAATCTTTCCATTCTCGATGTAAGCGGTGCTCCGGAATGTCATGAGTGAATCCGGCAGCTTCTTCACCCGCAGGAAATGATTCACAATTCGCGCCAGCAGGTGATACAGAACCGCGAATACCGGAACACCGATAATCCATCCGACAAGCCCCCACACCGCGCCGAAGAACATAATCGCGAAGATGACCCAGAAACTGGAAAGTCCTGTCGAGTCGCCCAGAATCTTCGGGCCGAGGATATTGCCATCAAACTGCTGCAGAATGATGATGAAAATCAGCAGAAACAGAGCCTGCAGAGGATCAATCATAAACACAAGGATACAGCCGAAGAAAGCGCCGAGGTACGGTCCGAAGAACGGTATGATGTTTGTTACGCCGACGATGAAAGATACCAGCATCGGGAACGGTGTGCCGATTATCTTGGTACCGAAAAAGCATAAGACACCGATAATCAGAGAATCCAGCAGCTTCCCCGTGATGAAACCGATAAATGTATAATAAATGAAACGGCATTCGCCTACCGCCTCATTGGCGATCCGTTCACTGAAAAAGGCATAGCAGATTTTCTTGAACTGCCCGGAGAGATTCTCTTTCTGGTACATCAGATATACGGACACAATCGCTCCGATGATGAAATTCAGAATTCCAGTGACAATTCGAACCGCGAACTGCGAAATCTTCTGCATGATGCTCCCGATCTCCGGAAGTATTTTGTTCTTTGTGAAAAGCTGCAGCTCGGACTGCACTTTATCAAAAATATCATTCGCGCTCTTCTGCATCTGCGGGTCATTCTTGAAAAGGTTCCGCAGAAAATCCTCGATATTCTGTCCGTATACAGGCAGATTCCGGATGATGGTCTTCATACTTTCGACAACCTGCGGAACGATGATGATAATCAAAGCATACAGTGCCAGTACAAAGATTGTCATTGTAATGAAGATCGAAATCTTACGCATCTGCCGGTTCTTGTCATAATATCCGTCACTGAAGACATCGAAACCGTAGTGCCTGTAGATCGGGGCCAGTATATACCGCTCAATGAAATTCAATACCGGTGAAAGGATAAAGGCAATGATAATACCGGCGATGATTGCCATCAGTTTTCCCATAAGACCTGACAGTCCATGGACAATCACGCTGCCTTTATAAACGATAAAAGAAAAAAGCAGAATGCACGCCGCGGTCAGAAAAATTGTAATTCCCCACTTGATCTGATTCTTATCCGGTCTGAATTTCATACATGCTGCCTCAATTCTGTCTCTGTATTGTTTCTGAGAATACCATGGCATCATTCTATCACACAAGAGGCGGCGGATTATGATAAAATATAAGATAAAATGTTTTAACGAAATGTTCAGGGAGTGATTCTGATGCAGCGAAACCGTAACGGTTCTCCTTCCGAAACCTATTCGGAGGAAGTTGACATTCATAATACTGTTAAAATGCGGGAAATTCTCGAAGATCTTCCGCGTTTCTGCCACATGTTCTTCCGCGGAATCGCGGAAACGACCGGCAGCCGTACAAGGCTTGCATACGCCTATGATCTCCGGCTGTTCTTCGAGTACATGCACGATCATAACAGCGAGCTTTCCAAAATAAATATCCGTGATTTTCAGATCCCCGTTCTGGATCAGATCGGCAAGGAAGATATCGAGGAGTTTCTCGAATACGTAACCTATTACGAAAAGGACGGCAAAATCTATACAAACGATGAGCTTGGAAAATCAAGGAAACTTTCGGCGATCCGGAGTATGTATCATTATTTCTTTAATTCCGAACTGATAGACAAAGATGTCGCCGCCCTGATTCCCATGCCCAAGCGGCATGAGAAGGCAATTATACGTCTTGAGCCGAATGAAGTTGCAAAGCTCCTCGATCAGGTTGAGGACGGAACCGGTCTTACAAAATCACAGCTGCGATTCCATGAGAAAACAAAAGTGCGGGATACTGCTCTTCTGACCCTCCTTCTGGGGACCGGCATCCGTGTTTCCGAATGCGTCGGCCTTGACTTGAATGATGTCAATTTCGATGAAGGTGGCATCAAGGTCCATCGTAAGGGCGGGTACGATGCCATCGTATACTTCGGGGAGGAAGTGGAAGCCGCGCTCAAAGCCTATCTTTCTGAGAGGAAGAATATTGCCGCGGCAGAAGGCAGCGAAAATGCCCTTTTCCTGTCGCTGCAGAATAAACGGATTACAGTCCGGGCAGTTGAAAAACTCGTCAAGAAATACGCGCAGACTGTAACGACACTCAAAAAGATCACGCCGCACAAACTTCGCAGCACCTACGGCACCTCACTCTACCGTGAAACCGGAGACATCTATCTGGTCGCGGATGTACTGGGACACAAAGATGTTAATACAACCAGACGGCACTATGCCGCGATCGAGGAAGACCGCAGAAGAAAAGCGGCGAATATCGTAAAGCTCAGGGAGGACGAAAACGATGGCACTGTATGACCTTGAAACAGCCCGTAAACTGGTGATTCAGGCAGGCCTAAAGCTGCAGCAGCTCGGCCTGATCGCGCGCACCTGGGGCAATATTTCCGCCAGGATTTCAGATACCCAGTTTGTCATTACGCCAAGCGGAAGGTCCTATGACACGCTGACACCGGAGCAGATTGTCATTGTCAACATCAGCGACTGTTCCTATGAGGGGGATATAAAGCCTTCCAGCGAAAAGCTGGTTCATGCGGCAGCATATAAAGCGCGGCCGCATGCGCAGTTCATTATCCATACGCACCAGAATTTTGCGTCAGCCGTCAGTATTCTCGGCCGCCCTATCAGGCAGATCGGCGAGCTTGCTTCTTCTGCCGCCGAACTTCTGCCCGACGTGGCCAACGCCGATGGTCTCCGCTCTGTTCTTGGCGATGAAGTTCCCTGCGCAGAATACGGCAGCAACGGATCCATACAGCTGATGAACAATGTTTTCAGGGCTTTGCTGGGCTGCCCTTCTGCCGACACTGTCCTGATGCAGAATCATGGTGTTCTCTGCGCCGGAACATCATTCGAACACGCGTTCCGTCTGGCTTCCAGCCTTGAAACTTCGGCCTGCCTCTTTTATCTGCAGATGGCAGCAGCAAACGATTCCGCCCCGCTGCGTCAGGCTGTCCGGAAGACATTCCGCGGCGGAATTGATCTGACATCTCTTTCCATGACAGACACAGCTTTTTCACCTGACGGATCATCCTGCCTTTTGCGCGCGCAGATCCGCTCGCCGTTCATTCTGGAGGCGTGCCGCCGGGCAGGCACATCGCCCGAAGAAACCTTATTTCTGCGTCCGTATATTGATGATCAGGCGCAGTGTATCGGCGCCGATCTGCCATGCGTTCATATTGGCGGAAGGAATGAGGATGGTAGTACAAATGCGGAAGATGCATCCCGCATCCGCAGCCTGCTGCGCGAACGCAATGGAATCCTGTGCTCTGGTGATTCCCCTTCAGACAGCTGCGGCATCCTGACAGGAAGCAGCCGGGATGATCTTACTGCTGCCGCGATCGTTCTTGAAAAAGGCTGTATCGCGACCATTCTCGCAGGTTTTACAGACGGCGCAAGACCGCTTGCAAAAGAAGAAGCCGCATTGGACAGAAGGGTTTATGTAGAAAGCTACAGCAAGCTCAAAAATGCCTGAACCGACCGCCCGGCGGACCGGACCATCAAGCGCCGCGGAGTTCTGTTATGCAGCAGAATTTCGCGGCGCTCTTGCAGGTGCGCCCGGCGGCGCACGTTTTCTAACCGGTGCAAGTCCGGAGTCCGCCCGGTAGTGGGAAGGACATAGCTGAAGGCAAGGGTGTCCATCGTGAGGTGGAATCTGAAGGAAGCCGGATTCGGGGAAACTACTAACCC